>NZ_KB902536.1 GCF_000379525.1 Lamprocystis purpurea DSM 4197
TTTCTGACGTCCACGCTTGGTTTCAAACAGCGTCCCGGCCTGCTCCAGGATCTCCTTTTTCCACTGCCCCACCTGGACCGGATGGACTCCATGCTCCTGTCCGATCTCGTTCGTCGTTTTGACCCCGCGGATCGCCTCCAGGCCGACTTTGGCCTTGAAGGATGCCGTGTACGTCTTGCGCTTCGCTTCGCCCATTATGATATGCCCCTTTTGGTTCGACGCGAGCTTAAATTACTGTCCGGTTTTCAGGGTCCACTATACCCTTGCGCGGTGATGGCGTCCGCCGCGTCGCGCACCAGGGCCGCCAGCCGCCGCTCCTCCGCCAGGGTCACGCGCAGGCGCCGCGCCTCCTTGATCTCGTCGATCTCCATGAAGGTGATCACCGCCCCGTCGATGCGGTGATCCAGCGTCTTGTAGGGCCGCAGCCGCACCGCGTACCAGTGACCGGCGTTGTCCTGCAACTCGAGCGACTCGACCTCCAGGCTGTTGATCACCCGCCGCACCAAGTCCTCCAGGTTCGGCACCTCGATGTTGGGTTTGATATTGCTGATCGGCCGGCCCAGGTCGGTGCCGATCAGGTTCAACAGCCGCTCCGCCTGCGGGGTGAACTGGCGGATGCGCAGCCGGTTGTCCAGCATCAGGATCGGTAGATTGATACTGGCCAGCATATTATTGATGTCGTTGTTGGCGGCGGCCAGCTCGGCGTTACGGCTCTCCAGTTCCTCATTGACCGTGGCCAGTTCCTCGTTGGTGGACTGGAGTTCCTCCTTGGCGGTCTCCAACTCCTCGTTGGTGCTTTGCAACTCCTCGTTGGCGGACTGGATCTCCTCGTTCATGGAGCGCAGTTCCTCGTTGGTTCCTTCCTGCTCGGCAATCGCCGACTGCATGTAATCGCGGGTGCTCGCCAGTTCATGCTCCAGGGTCGCAAGATAGTCGTCCCGCTCCGGATTGGCCGCGCCCTCGGCGACACCGGGTGCGGGCCCGGCCGGTTCCGCGGCGACCGGTGCCACGGCTTCTTCGAACAGCACCAGAAAGCACGGCGCCCCGCCGGCCATCGCGCGCAATGGCAACACCTGGAGATCGACCTGCGCTTCGCTGCCGTTGCTGCGATAGCGGAGCCCGGCCTTGCGGACCGGGACGCCGGAGTCACGCGCCTGCAGGAGCGCGCCACGCAACGCAACGAACAGCCCGCGGCGCACCATCTTGAGCACGTTGAGACTCGCCGCCCCCGGTGCCGGTTCCAGGTAGCGTCCGGTCTGACCGCGAAAGTGCAGAATGTCCCAGTCGGCGGTGAGGATCACCCCGGCCGGGCTGAAACGGTCCAGGATCAACTCCTCGGCTTCCTGTTGCGGACTGCGGCCCGGCGTTCCCAACCGCGGCGGGGGCAGTTCCACCAGCGCGTCCTGGTAGGGGGTCCGCGCCTTGAAGCTGTAACCCTCGCGAGACGCCACGGATTTCTTGGTGTAGAGCTTGGCCGGCTGATCCACCAGGGCAAACAGATCGGCCTGACCACCGATGCTCTCGGAGGGTCCGAGCATCAGGTAACCCTCCGGCTCCAGGGCATAGTGGAACATCTGCAAGACCCGCTTCTGCAGCATCGGACCAAGATAAATCAATACATTGCGACAACACACCAGATCCAGCCGGGAGAACGGCGGGTCTTTCACCACATTCTGCACGGCAAACACACAGAGATCGCGCAGGACCTTGTTGACCTGCCAGCCGCCGGTGACCTTCACAAAGAAGCGCCGCAGCCGCTCCGGGGAGACCTCCGCCTGAATACGTTCCGGGTAGACGCCGCGACGTGCCACACTGATCGCCTGTTCATCGATGTCGGTAGCGAAAATCTGGAAAGGACCGATCAGCCCCGCGTCGCACTCCCGCTCATCGGCGCCCTCGATCAGGGTCATCGCCAGCGAATACGCCTCCTCCCCGGTCGAGCAACCGGGGACCCAGATACGCACCTGGGGCAGGGGCACGGCCTGCGCGGTGCCGTTCTCCCCGGCCGCGGCCGGCGTCGCCCGCGCGGCGAAGATGCGCGGCAGAGCCAGCGCACGCAGCACCTCGAAGGTTTCCGGATCGCGAAAAAAGCCGGTCACGTTGATCAGCAGGTCGTGAAAAAGCGCGTCCAACTCCGCCGGTGTGTTCTGGAGATAACGCACATAGTCGCCCAGTCGTTCCAGCTTGTGGACCAACATCCGCCGGCGGATGCGCCGCCGGATGGTGGACTGTTTGTAGAGCGCGAAGTCATTGCCGGTGCGCGCGCGCAGCAACAGATAGACCTTGTCGAGTGCCTGGCTGGTCTCCTCCCCGAGGTCGGGCTCGGGCGGCTGGCGCTGGCGCAGCAAGGGGTGGGCGGCCATGCGCGCCAGCTCACGCGCGATCTCCGGCGGGGACATCACCAAATCGGCGCAGCCGGCCGCCACCGCGCTCCCCGGCATGCCCCAGTAGGCGGCGCTCGCCTGATCCTGCGCGAAGGTGACACCGCCGGCCGCCTTGATGGCGGCGAGCCCCGCGGTCCCGTCCGAAGCCGTTCCGGAGAGCACCACGCCGATCGCCTGGCTGCCGCGGTCCTGCGCCAGACTGCGCAGAAACTCATCCACCGGCAGGTGACGCCCGCGATCGACCACCCGATCCAGCACCTGCAGCCGTCCGTGCAGAATCCCCAGCGTCACATTGGGCGGGATCGTATAGACACGATTCGGCGCCACGGGCACTCCATTGATGGCCTCCAGGACCGGCATCCGGGTGGCGCGCCCGATCAGTTCAGCCAGCAGGCTCGGGTGCTGCGGGTCCAGGTGCTGGACCAAGACGAAGGCCATGCCGGTGTTGGCCGGCAGGTCCTCGAACAGCAGTCGATAGGCTTCCAGACCACCGGCGGAGGCGCCGATGCCAACCACCGGGAAGTCCTCGCCGATGGTGGGCGCGGCGCCTGGCGCAGCCGTCAGGTCGTGAGACTGATCGCCCTCAGGGGATGCAACCGTCTCCTGAGGCTCCTGCGGTGGCGCCGCACTCGCCGCCGCCGATTCCGATTCCGATTCCGGCCCAATCGTGTTAACCTTTTTTGACATATTCCGGCTCCTGAGTTTCCGGGTCGGGGCAAGGCCTGAGCAAGTCAGGATTCCATCGTATAGACTAAGCGATTAAAGAACGGTTATACGCAAAAAATATCAGTCTCCGCGGCGTTAGGGATCATCGTTCACCATGAGCCAACCGCCCCCCCCCCCCCCCCCCCCCCCCCCCCCCCCCCCCCCCCCCCCCCCCCCCCGCGCGCCCCCCCCCCCCCCCCCCCCCGCGCCGCCCGACCCCGTGACCCCCGTGGCTGAGTTCAGGGATCTCTCGCGCCGCGCACTCGCCGAGCTGCTCGCCGCCCTGCGCCGCGCGACACTGGACCCGGCCGATCTTGGCCGCGTGGTCCAGGATCTGCAAATCCACCAGATCGAGTTGGAGATGCAGAACCGCGACCTGCGCGAGGCCCAGCAAGCGCTGGAGGAGTCCCGCGACCTCTACGCCGACCTGTATGATTTCGCCCCGGTTGCCTATGCCACCCTGACGCGTGAGGGCCGGATCACGCGGATGAACCTCACCGCGGCCCAGTTGCTCGGGGTCGAGCGGGGACACGCAGGGTACCGGTTTCTGACGGCGCGGCTCGCCCCCGGCCATGGGCGCACCCTGCTCGCCGGTCTCGCGCGGGTGCTGGAGTCGGATCAGGAGGAATCGCTCGAGGTCACCCTGGGGCGCCCGCCGCAACCACCGCGCGCATTGCGTCTGATCCTCCGCCGCGAGCGCCCGCGCCCCGCCGCGGAGGATCCGGCGCACTGCCGCTGTGCCCTGTTCGATGTCACCGAGAACCGGCAGGCGCAGGCCGCCGTTGCCGCTCAGCAGCGCTTCCTGCAAGCGGTTATCGACGGGGTTGCAGATCCCATCCTGGTCATCGGCACCGACTATCGCATCCTGCTGATGAACGCGGCGGCACGCGCGGCGGCCGGTGCATCGGACCCGGACGGCGCCGGGTTGACCTGCTACCGTGCCACCCATGGCCGCGACGCCCCCTGCGACAGCCCGGACCATCCGTGCCCGGTGCACCAGGTGCTGGCGGGCGGGACGGCGGTGACGGTGATCCACCGGCATCAGGGCGCCGACGGGGCGTCCCGCTGGGTCGAGCTGGTCGGCTCGCCGCTGCACGGTCCCGCGGGCGAGATCATCGGGATCATCGAGGCGGCGCACGACATCACCGCACATCTGCGGCTGACCGAAGCACTCAGGGAGCGTGAACAGCAACTGGAGCACCTGGCCCAGCATGACCCGCTCACCGGACTGCCGAACCGGCTCTTGTTCAGCGACCGCCTGCAGCAGGCGATCCATCAGGCCCATCGCGAGCACCGCGGCGTCGCCCTGCTCTTCGTTGATCTGGACCGCTTCAAAGCGATCAATGACAGCCTGGGGCACCCCACCGGCGATCTGATCCTGCGGCAGGCCGCCGCGCGCATGCGCGCCCTGGTGCGGGAGAGCGATACCGTCGCCCGCCTGGGCGGGGATGAGTTCACCGTCGCCATCGGGGACTTGGAGCAGACCGACGCCACCGGGCTGATCGCGCATAAACTGGTCGCGGCCTTCCGCCAACCCTTCCTGGTGGAAGACCGGGCGCTCTATGTCACCGCCAGCATCGGCATCAGCCTCTACCCCCTGGACGGCAGCGATGTCGATACCCTGATCCGCAACGCCGACGCCGCCATGTACCGGGCCAAGGATCAGGGCCGCGACACCTTCCGCTTCTACACCGAGGACATGACCACGCGTGCCCTCGCCCAGGTCTCACTGGAGAGCGCCTTGCGCCGGGCGCTGGTGAACGGTGAGTTCGTGCTCCATTACCAGCCGCTGCTCGACCTGGCGACCGGCCGGATCGCCGGCCTGGAGGCCCTGATCCGTTGGCAGCGCCCGGAAGGGGGCCTGATCGGACCCGATGAATTCATCCCGCTCGCCGAGTCCACCGGACTGATCGTGCCGATCAGCGCCTGGGTGGTGCGCACCGCCGCCACGCAGATGAAGCTCTGGCGCCGGCAGGGACTGCTGGCGGGGGTGGCGGTCTGGATCAATCTGTCCAACCGCGACATGCAGAACCGGGGTCTGGCCGAGGAGATCGGGGACATCATCCGCGCGGTCGAGCTCGAACCCGGCGCCCTGGCGGTCGAGATCACCGAGACCTGGATCATGGCCAATCCGGAGTCGGCGTCAGACAACATCCGGGGCCTCCAGGCCTTGGGGATCGCGGTCGGCATCGACGACTTCGGGACCGGGTACTCCTCGCTGGCGGCACTCAAGCGGCTGGCGGTGCAGGAACTCAAGATCGATCGGTCATTCGTGGCCGGGCTCCCCGCGGACGCCGAGGGCTGCGCCATCGCCCGCGCAATCCTCGCGCTCGGCCAGGCGCTGGGGCTCAAGGTGGTCGCCGAGGGCGTCGAGACCCAGGCTCAGGCGGATTTCCTCGAGCGCGAGGGGTGCCGGATGGCTCAGGGTTACCTGTTCAGCCGGCCGCTCCCGGCGACGGAGTTCGCGGCCTATGTCCGGAATCAGAGCGCGGCCCACGCTGCGACCACACCCGATTGATTCCGATCGAAACATCCGGGCTTGCCGCGAAAAATCCAACCCGTAGGAGCCCGCTTGCGGGCGACGGGTGGGGCACAATGACGCGATTCCGGCAGGTCACGTCGCCCGCAAGCGGGCTCCTACGGAGCTTGATTCTTGATAGCGTCTTATTCGGAAATCGCCTAAAGTCCGACAGGCTGCTAGGGGCGGGTTTCAAACCCGCCACTAATAGAGCGGTTGGGGGCAGCGCGCGTCGCACCTTGGGCAAGTGCACGATCCGGCAACCCCGGGGGTGACGACTCAAGGCATCCATGCAATCAGAGACTTGGCGGAGCGTCGAGCATCATGAACCACTCCCCCCCCCCCCCCCGCGGCGTCTGACCCCGAATCGCCCATGCCGACCCTCACCCAACTCACGAACCGCTCACTGGCGGACTTGCTCGACGCGCTGCGCCGCGAGGCGCGCTATCCCTCCGACCAAGCACGCGTACTCCATGAGCTGCAAGTTCACCAGATCGAATTGGAAATGCAGAACCGTGAGCTGCGCGCCGCGCAGCAGGCGCTGGAGGAGTCCCGCGACCGCTACGCGGACCTCTACGACTTCGCCCCGGTGGCCTATGCCACACTCGACCGCCAGGGCCGGATGGTCGAAATGAACCTGACCGCGGCCCGATTGCTGGGGATCGAGCGCGGCCGGACGGTCGAGCCTTTCCTGGGCCTGCGGCTCGCCCCGGGGCAGAACCGTACCCTCCTCAGCGCGATCGGGCGGGTGCTGGCGACCGGCCGGGAAGAGTCCCTGGAAGCGACACTGGGACGCCCGCCGCGACCGGAATGCAGGCTGCGCGTGTTACTGCAATGCGGGCGGCCGGACGCGGACGGGACCGCCCCCGCTACCTGCCGCGCGGCACTCCTGGACGTCACCGAGCAGTGGCACCTGACGCAGCGACTGCAAGAGCGCGAGTCGCAACTGGAGCAGCAGGCCGGACACGACGTGCTGACCGGGCTGCCCAACCGGCTGTTGTTCACCGATCGGCTGAGTCAGGCTATGCAGCGTGCCCGTCGCGAGCACCGCGAGTTGGCCCTGTTTTTCCTCGACCTGGACCGCTTCAAAGACATCAACGACAGCCTGGGGCACGCGGTCGGGGACGAAATCTTGCGGCAGGTGACCCAGCGCCTGCGCGCCCAAGTGCGCGAGGGCGACACGGTCGCGCGCCTCGGCGGCGATGAGTTCACGATCGTGCTGGGCGATCTGGCGCACGGCAGCGATGCCGGACTGGTCGCCCACAAATTGGTCGAAGCCTGCGATCAGCCCTTCGCGGTGGATGGTCAGACACTCTATGTGACGGCCAGCGTGGGGATCAGCCTCTACCCCCAGGACGGCACCGACGTCGACACCCTGCTGCGCAACGCCGACGCGGCCATGTATCGAGCCAAGGAGCAGGGGCGCGCCACCTTCCGCTTCTACACCGAGGATCTAACGGCCCGCGCGTTGGCCCAGGTCTCGCTGGAGACCGCCCTGCGCCAGGCCCTCGTCAAAGGGGAGTTCAACCTCCATTACCAGCCGCAACACGACCTGGAGACCGGCCGCATCCTCGGCTGTGAAGCCCTGATCCGCTGGCACCGCCCGGTGCTGGGGATCGTCGAGCCGGATGATTTCATCCATGTGGCGGAGTCAACCGGACTGATTATCCCGATCAGTGCCTGGGTGCTGCGCACGGCGGTCACCCAGATGAAGACCTGGCGTGCGCAAGGACTGCTGCCACGCGCGGCGGTCTCGGTCAATCTGTCGAGCCGTGACATCCAAAGCCCGAACCTGGCCGAGACCGTCGTCGCGATCCTCGACGCGGTCGGGCTGGACCCCCACGCCCTGGCAGTCGAGATCACCGAAACCTGGGTCATGGCCCGACCCGAGTCGGCCGCCTTCAACATCCAGCGCCTCCAGACCTTGGGCATCGATGTCGGCATCGACGACTTCGGCGTCGGCTACTCGTCCCTGACCGCGCTCAAGCGCCTGGCGGTGCGCGTGATCAAGATCGATCGGTCATTGGTGGCCGGACTTCCGGACGATGCCGCGGGTTGCGCCATCACCCGTGCGGTCCTTGCCCTCGGCCAGGCGCTGGGGCTTAAGGTGGTCGCCGAGGGCGTTGAGACCCAAGCCCAGGCGGACTTTCTCCATCGTGAGGGATGCCGGATTGCGCAGGGTTACCTGTTCAGTCGTGCGCTCCCGGCAGCGGAGTTCGAAGCGTATGTCCGGAACCAAGCCGCGGCTTAGTAACGCTTCAGGGCAGCCTGCATGCCCGCGACGTACCGACTGCTTCCCGCAATTCAGTGACGCGGGTACCAACAGGAGTTTTCGCCCGGGACTACAATAGCCAGTGTAGGGTACGCATCGCGTACCCAATGTCGGCAGTCGCTTCGGCCTGGTGGGTACGCGATGCGTACCCTACGGATTTGCGTCAACACATCAGTTTTGATCGCACCCCCGGCCACGCCATGCGGTGCAGTCGTGGCCCCGTGATATCAGTTTCGTAGGGTGGATAAGCGCAGCGCATCCACCATCAGCCTCGCCGCCGGCACGCTGCCGACGGCGGTCAGCCAAATTTGGAACTGCTGAAGGGCCGAGCCAAGCCGCGGAACTTGACCTCGCTGTCACGACCAAGGCGAATCGTCATCTCAGGGCAAGCGAACGATCAACGACCATGCGCCCCTCCACCGCCTGGACAACCCTGCGCTCGGAGCCCCGATGACCAGTTTCAGGGACCTTTCGAGCCGCGCGCTCAACGACCTGCTCGACGCCTTGCGCCGCGAGGCCCAGAACGCGCATGAGCACACGCGCGTGGTGCAGGAACTGCAAACCCACCAGATCGAGTTGGAATTGCAGAACCGCGAGTTGCGCGCCGCGCAGCAGGCACTCGAGGAGTCGCGCGACCGCTACGCCGACCTCTACGACTTTGCCCCGGTCGCCTATGTCACGCTCGACTGCCGCGGCCGGATCCTACAAATGAACCTGACCGCCGCGCAATTGCTGGGGATCGAGCGGGAACAGGCGCACCCGTTCCTGCGGCGTCACCTCGCCCCGGCGGATGCACGGGCCCTGCTCAGCAGCCTTGGACGCGTGCTGAATACCGGTCAGGAGGAATCCCTCGAGGTGGAATTCGGACGCCCGCCGCACCCGCGACGCGACCTGCGACTGCTGCTGCGCCGCGAACGCCCCGGCGCGGACAGCGACGCCCCCGTGGCCTGCCGGGCCGCACTCCTGGACATCACCGAGACCAAGGCACGGGCCGCGCTGCTCGCCCAGCAAGACTTCCTGCAATCCATCATCGACGGCGTCGCCGATCCCATTCGGGTCATCGGCACCGATTACCGGGTGCTGTTGATGAACGCGGCGGCGCGCGGGTTGGCCGGCAGTGCGGCCCGACCCAACACGGCCCTGCGGTGCTACGGCGCCACCCATGGCCGCGACACCCCCTGCGAGGGCCCGGACTACCCCTGCCCGATGCCCGACGTGCTGACGGGCGGGGCGGTGTCGAAGGTCCTTCATCGGCATCAGACGCCCGCCGGGCAGACGCAATGGATCGAGCTGATCGGCTCGCCCCTGCGCGACGCGCGGGGCCGGATACTGGGGCTGATCGAGTCCGCACACGACATCACTAGGCACTTACAACTAACTGAACAGCTTAAGGAAAATGAGCTTCAGCTGACACGACTGGCCGAGCAGGACCCCCTGACCGGATTGCCTAATCGCTTGTTGTTCAATGATCGCCTGCGCCAGGCCCTGCGCCGGGCGCAGCGGGAACAGCATCTGGTCGCGCTGCTGTTTCTCGACCTGGACCGTTTCAAGGACATCAACGACAGCCTGGGTCACCCCATCGGGGATGCGGTCCTGCGCCTGGCGGCCGCCCGCATGCGGACCCTGGTGCGCGACGGGGACACGGTCGCGCGTCTGGGCGGCGATGAATTCACGATCATTCTGGGCGATCTGGCACAGGGCGGCGATGCCGGACCGGTCGCCCACAAGTTGGTCGAAGCCTTCAAACAACCGCTCGAGGTGAACGACCGTGTGCTCTATGTGACGGCGAGCATCGGCATCAGTCTCTATCCACAAGATGGCGCCGATGTGGAAACCCTGGTGCGCAATGCCGACGCGGCCATGTATCAGGCCAAGGAACAGGGGCGCGACACCTTCCGCTTCTACACCGCCGACATGACCACCAACGCGCTGGCCCAGGTCTCACTGGAGACGGCGCTGCGCCAGGCCCTCGCCAAGGAGGAGTTCAGCCTCTCTTACCAGCCGCAACATGACCTGGAGACCGGCCGCATCATCGGCTGCGAGGCCCTGATCCGCTGGCACCACCCGGTGTTGGGGATCGTCGAGCCAAATGATTTCATTCACTTGGCGGAGTCAACCGGACTGATCATCCCGATCAGCACCTGGGTGGTGCGCACTGCGGCGACCCAAATGAAGACCTGGCGTGCGCAAGGACTGCTGGCGCATGGAGCGGTCTCGGTCAATCTGTCGAGCCGTGACATTCAAAGCCCGAACCTGGCCGAGACCGTCGTCGATATCCTCGACGAGGTCGGGCTGGACCCCCACGCCCTCGCGGTCGAGATCACCGAGACCTGGATCATGGCCCGGCCCGAGTCGGCAGCCTTCAATATCCTGCACCTCCAGACCTTGGGAATCGACGTGGGCATCGACGATTTCGGCGTCGGTTATTCGTCCCTGACCTCGCTGAAGCGCCTGGCGGTGCGGGTCATCAAGATCGATCGATCGTTCGTGGCCGGGCTCCCCGACGACGCCGAGGGTTGCGCCATCGCCCGCGCGGTCATCGCCCTCGGCCAGGCTTTGGGGCTCAAGGTGGTCGCCGAGGGCGTCGAGACCCAGGCCCAGGCGGACTTTCTCCAACGCGAGGGCTGTCGGATCGTTCAGGGTTACCTGTTCAGCAGCGCGCTCCCGGCAGCGGAGTTCGCGGCCTATGTCCGCGACTGGATCCCGCCTCAGGCTGCGCCATGCGGTGCAGTCGCGGCCCCGTGATGGTAGCATCCTGCGACCGCTCAGTTGGCGTTGACCGCCCGACCAGGCTCCCGGTGCCGTCCTGATTGCCGCCGCAAGCGGGGTGGGATGATGCCCGGAAGGGCCTCGATCAAGATTCCGGCCACTTGGGCTCGCCGGGTGCGTAGTCAGGCCATCCTGGCCTGACACCGTCAGGGCTGGATGCCCTGACGACGCACGCCGCTGGCCGGGATTACGGTCAAGGCCCTCGGAAGTAACCAAGGGCGTTGCGCGCTTCCGCAAACCAAACGGACCGATACCCGCATGTACGCAACCCCCGAGACCGACGATGGCTGGATCACGGCGATCCGCGAACCGGACGGCGAGACCCTGGTGGTGGAGGCGCGCTTCGCCCTACCGCGCCGCTTCCGCGATCTGGTCCGCGGACGCGAATCCGAACTGGTGTTCGCGGCGCGCAGCCGCCTGGCAAGGCTCGGCATCAACATCACCCCCTTGGGTGAACCGGTGTTCAACGGACGCGTCTGTGACCTGCGGCTGAGCGTCGTCGCCGCCATCCGCGCCTACGGTATGGCCGAGCATCTGGAACGGCTGATCACGCCCGGACTGCGGGTGGGGCGGCTGGTCTACTGCCCGCGCGATACGCGGCTCTCCTCGACCGAGATTCACGGCCTGATCCAGGACAACCAAATCCAGGTACCCGCCGGCTTCTCCTTGGACGCGCATGGTTATCTCATCCTGCGCCCGCAGCAGCAGCTCTTCCGCTTCCGCAAACCACTGACGTTTCAAGAAGTGAACGCCGTCGCCTACCACGCGGACGGCAAGGAACTGCTCAACCGCCTCCAGGTTCGCACCATGGTGGACAACATCGAGCTGCCGCCCAATGACGGGCTGGTGACGGCCTGCTCCATGTTCCTGCATCGGCATTACGTGGTGCTCCAGAACCTGGACGACTCACTCGGCTTTCACCTCCAGGCCACGGTGCTGGACCCGGTCTCCACCCGCGGCACCAACATCTATCTGGAGTTCATCAACCGCTCCGATCAGCTCATCGTCAACCCCACAGTCGCCGCCACCGTGCACGAGGCCGTGCATTCGGAGCCGCAGCGCCACTATTGGCACGGCGGACCCAAGCCGCTGCCGGCTGCCGCGGAACCGGAGTACCGATCACTCTCGCAGGTCTTCGACCGGCTGGAGGGCTCGCCGTTGTTGGTGCCGGGCTGCCACCGCCTGATGGCCGCGACCACCGACCCGGCCGCCCTGCTCGCGGGCGGCATGCCGGAGTTGCTCTGCGGCCGGTCGGATAACCCGGGGAACCCGCGGGTGCAGCCGGATCCCCAGAGCGACGCCGACCCATCGTCCGTGCTCGATGAGCCGATCGACTGTGCCGGAACCGGGCCGCTCGCCGACCTGCCGGACGGTGCCGGAGCGACCCTGCTGCTCGGCTACTTCCCCAACCTGATCGAACACACCGAGATTTGCGCCGCCGCGCTGCGCCGCCAGATCGCGCGCATCGTCTTCCGCCGCGCCTCCTTCGAGCACGGGGTCTTCCTGTCCGACCGTGACCACGGCCGCCTGGCGGACTACGAGGGCCTGGGTGTCGAGGTCTACTGGTGCAACGAGGCGCGCGGCCATGTGGTGCGGCATGTCTTCCGCGGTTTGCGCGGCTATTTCACCGCGCCGGACATGGTGGACCGCTTCCGCTCCACCCTGGTATTCGCCATCTATGGCTCGATCAAGCCGCTGAGTGAACCCGAGATCGCCTGCACCGAGCGGCTGATCACCAACCTGCGGGGACTCTTCGGCAGCGACATCGGCATTCTCACCGGCGGCGGACCCGGGTCCATGCAGCAGGTCACCGCCACCGCCCACCGACTCGGCCTGATGGTCGGCTCCAGCTTCATCGAGACCATGGACCAGGAGACCAACAAGAGTGCCGATTTCTACCAGACCTTCCAGGCACGCAGCCGCCAGTCGCGACAACGCTGGTTCGAGATCGCGAGCTTCCACCTGTTTCTGATCGGCGGTGTCGGCACCCTGGAAGAGATCGGGCTCACACTCACCGACATGAAGCTCGGGGTCATCGAGTCCAGTCCCATCGTCTTCCTGGACAGTTCGGGCGGAGACTTCTACTGGCAGGGTCTCAAAGATCAGTTTACCCGCATGGCACGCGCGGGGCGCATGCCGACGTCATTGCTGGACAACATCCTGATGACCGCCGATCCGGATGAGGTGCCGCGGTTCTACAAGAAGGCGCTGCGGTTGGGATAGGCACGAAGACTCAAGAAGCGGCAACCCATCCTTGATCGGTGTTCCGGCCGTAGGGTGGACAAGCGCGAGCCGCAGTCCAACCCGTAGGAGCCCGCTTGCGGGCGACGGGTGGGGCACAATGACGCGATTCCGGCAGGTCACGTCGCCCGCAAGCGGGCTCCTACGGAGCTTGATTCTTGATAGCGTCTTATTCGGAAATCGCCTAAAGTCCGACAGGCTGCTAGGTCCGGTTATCACGCTCGACGGCGACAATCCTATTCTTTTCTTCTTTGTGTCTTCGTGTCTCTGTGAGAGGATTCTATTTCTTCCGTGCCGCAGAAGACGAAAAACGATGCTCTCACGGAGACACAAAGACACGAAGAAGAGAAAAAAGAATATCAGTAATAACTTACATTCGCGTATTCTGAAAACCGCCAGGCATCCGAGCGGAATCGAGGTCACGGCCCGCTTGCCGGGCCTGGCGCGGCCAAATCTTTACAACGCGCCTCTGTACCTGCAACGAGTGCATGTCTTACACTCGCAGTAAAGGCGATTCCGACTGCGCAGGTGGCGATAGGGGGATGTTGGTGCGACTTCAGTCGCAACCACAATCGCCCCTACATGTTGGTAGATCCTGTCCCGGAAATCACCTCAGGCGTCTCCTGGCTGCCAAAGCCCGCGAAACCCAATAACAAGAACGCCGCCTGCCGCGGGTGCCAGACCCGATGTCCAAGGCGCGAACACCACCAACCAGAGGAACCGCAAGCAGATGCAAGTCACACGTCGGACCTTCCTGAAGGTCTGCGCCACCGGGGTAGGCACCTCCAGCCTGACCCTGTTGGGCTTCGCGCCCGACACCGCGCTCGCGGAGATGCGCAGCTTCAAACTGGCGCGGGCCACCGAAACCCGCAACACCTGCCCCTACTGCTCGGTCGGCTGCGGCATCCTGATGTACGGTCTGGGGGCCGGGGCCAAGAATGTGCAGGGCCGCATCTTCCATATCGAGGGCGACCCGGATCACCCGGTCAATCGCGGCACCCTGTGCCCCAAGGGCGCGGGACTCTTGGACTTCATCCACAGCGACACGCGCCTGACGCAACCCGAGTACCGCGCCCCCGGCAGCCGCGAATGGCAGCCCATCGCCTGGGATGACGCCTTTACGCGCATCGCCGCCCTCATGAAGGCGGACCGGGACGCCAACTTCGAGGCCGTCAACCAGGACGGCTCGACCGTCAACCGGTGGAACAGCACCGGCTTCCTGGCCGCCTCGGCTTCCAGCAATGAAACCGGCTACCTGACCCACAAGGTCGTGCGCAGCCTGGGGATGCTCGCATTCGATAATCAAGCGCGCGTTTGACACGGCCCGACGGTGGCAAGTCTTGCCCCGACGTTCGGCCGCGGCGCCATGACCAATCATTGGGTCGATATCAAGAATACCGACCTTGTTCTCATCATGGGCGGCAATGCCGCCGAAGCCCATCCGTGCGGCTTCAAATGGGTGACTGAGGCCAAGGCCCATCGCAAGGCCCGGCTGATCGTCGTCGACCCGCGCTTTACCCGCTCCGCGGCGGTGGCGGACTATTATGCGCCGATCCGTGCCGGGTCCGATATCGCCTTCCTGGGCGGGCTCATCAACTATCTGCTGAGCAACGACAAGATCCATCATCAGTATGTCCGGGACTATACGGACATGAGCTACCTGGTGAAGGATGAGTTCACCTTCACGGACGGCATCTTCTCGGGCTATGACCCGGACAAGCGCAAGTACGACAAGGCCACCTGGGGTTACCAGATGGGCGAGGACGGCTACGTCAAGACCGATCCCAGCCTACAGGACCCGCGCTGTGTCTATCAGTTGCTGAAGGCCCATTACGCCCGCTATACGCCGGAACTGGTGGAGCGGATCTGCGGCACGCCGCAGGATGCCTTCCTCAAGGTGGCCGGCATGATCGCGGAGACCGCGGCCCCCGATCGGACCATGACCGTCATGTATGCCCTGGGCTGGACCCAACACTCACAGGGCTCGCAGATGATCCGCACCGGAGCCATGGTGCAATTGCTGCTCGGCAATATCGGCGTGGCCGGCGGCGGTATGAATGCCCTGCGCGGTCACTCCAATATCCAGGGACTCACGGATCTCGGACTGCTGTCCAACCTGTTGCCCGGTTATATGACATTGCCGGGTGAGGCCGAGAAGGACTTCCAGGCGTATTTGACCAAACGCTCACCCAAGCCTCTGCGGCCCGGACAATTGAGCTACTGGCAGAACTATCCCAAGTTCTTCGTGAGCACCATGAAAGCCTGGTATGGGGACGCCGCGACACCGGAGAACAACTGGTGCTACGACTGGCTGCCCAAGCTCGATAAAACCCACGACATCCTGCAAGTGTTCGAGGACATGAACAACGGCAAGATGAACGGGTACTTCTGCCAGGGCTTCAATCCGCTGGCCTCGGCGCCGTGCAAGATCAAACTGTCCGGGGCACTGGCCAAGCTCAAGTATCTGGTGGTGATCGACCCGCTGGCGACCGAGACCTCGGAGTTCTGGCAGAACCACGGCGAATTCAATGACGTGGACCCGACGCAGATCCAAACCGAAGTCTTCCGGCTGCCCTCCAGTTGCTTTGCGGAGGAAGACGGTTCACTGGTCAACTCCACGCGCTGGCTGCAATGGCATTGGAAGGGTGCTGAGCCGCCCGGTGAAGCATTGAACGACCAGGAGATCATTGCCGGAATCTTTCTGAAACTGAAGGCGATGTACAAAAAGGACGGCGGCGCCTTCCCGGACCCGGTCTTGAACCTGACCTGGAAGCACAAACAGCCCACCCATCCGGCACCGGAAGAACTGGCGAAAGAGTTTTCCGGCCGGGCGCTCAAGGACGTGACTGACCCGAAGGACCCCGCCAAGGTCCTGGTGAAAGCCGGCGAGCAACTCAACGGCTTTGCCGAGTTGCGCGACGACGGGTCCACCGCCTGCGGCTGCTGGATTTTCGCCGGCGCCTGGTCCGAGAAGGGCAACCTGATGGCCCGCCGCGACAACGCGGACCCGTACGGCATCGGCCAGAACCTCAACTGGTCCTATGCCTGGCCGGCCAACCGGCGGGTGCTCTACAACCGCGCGTCCTGCGATGCGGATGGCGCGCCCTTCGATCCCAGCCGCAAACTGGTTGGCTGGGATGCAGCGGCCGGCAAGTGGACGGGCTCGGACATCCCGGACTTCAAGGCCGACAGCGCCCCGGCGGACGGCATGGGGCCGTTCATTATGAATCCGGAGGGCGTGGCCCGCTTCTTTGCCCGGGACATGATGGCGGAAGGTCCCTTCCCGGAACACTACGAGCCCATGGAGTCGCCGCTCGCCAACAATCCTATGCATCCGGATAACCCGCTCGCCCGGGCCAATCCGGCGGCACGGGTCTTCAAAGGTGATTGGGAGAGCTTCGGCAGCCCGGCTGAGTTCCCCTATGTGGCGACCACCTACCGGCTGACCGAGCACTTCCATACCTGGAGTAAGCACGTCCGGCTCAATGCCATCGTGCAGCCGGAGCAGTTCGTTGAGATCGGCGAGGAATTGGCGGCGGCCAAGGGCATTACCGCGGGAGACCATGTGCGCGTGCGTTCCAAACGGGGCTTCATCGTCGCCGTGGCCGTGGTCACCAAGCGCCTCAAGACCCTGACCATCGATGGCCGGTCGGTGCATACGGTGGGCATCCCGATCCATTGGGGCTTCAAGGGGGTGGCCAGGAATGGCTATATCACCAATACCCTGACCCCCTTCGTGGGCGATGCCAATACCCAGACGCCGGAGTTCAAGGCCTTCCTGGTGGACATCGAAAAGCTCCCGACCCGACTCCAGGCAAAGGCGTGAGGAGGCGACCATGGCACTGCAATCACTCGATATCGCGGCCCGTTCCGCCACCACCACGCCCTCGCCCTCGGCCCGTCAGGGGTTCGAGGTCGCCAAGCTCATCGACATCTCGAAATGCATCGGCTGCAAGGCCTGCCAGGTCGCCTGCATGGAATGGAACGACCTGCGCGATGAAGTGGGCATCAACCATGGCGTCTATGACAATCCGATGGACCTCACGGATCAATCCTGGACGGTCATGCGCTTCTCCGAGGTGGAGCCGAACGGCCACCTGGAATGGCTGATCCGCAAAGACGGCTGTATGCACTGCGCGGACCCCGGCTGCCTCAAGGCGTGCCCGGCCCCCGGCGCCATTGTCAAATACGGCAATGGCATTGTCGACTTCAACCAGGAGCATTGCATCGGTTGCGGCTACTGCATCACCGGCTGCCCTTTCAATATCCCGCGAATAGCCCAGAAGGACGGCAAGGCGTATAAGTGCACGCTGTGCTCGGATCGGGTGGCGGTGGGCCTGGAGCCGGCTTGTGTCAAGACCTGCCCCACCGGCGCCATCACCTACGGCGCCAAGGACGATATGGTGCAGCACGCGGCCATCCGGGTGCGTGACCTCAATGAACGCGGGTTCGCGCAGGCCGGGCTCTATGATCCGCCGGGAGTGGGCGGAACCCATGTGATGTATGTGCTCCAGCACGCGGACCAGCCGGGGCTCTATGCCAACCTGCCGCAAGACCCGCAAATCGACCCCTTGGTCAGTGTCTGGAAGGGCATCACCAAGCCCTTGGCCATCGCCGCCTTCGCGGCGGTGAGTCTGGCCGGACTCTTCCACTACATCACCAAAGGTCCCAATGAGGTCTCCAAAGAGACCGAGAAGGAGGTCGAATAATGCAACGCGATCCGCGCGATCTGATCCGTTACACCCCGAGCGAGCGACTAAACCACTGGATTGTCGGTATCAGCTTCATTTTGCTGGGGCTCTCGGGGCTCGCCCTGTTCCATCCGGCCTTCTGGCCCTTCACCCTGCTCTTCGGCGGGGGGACCTGGACGCGCATCATCCACCCCTATCTGGGGGTGTTAATGGCCCTGGCCTATGTGGTGATGCTGATCCGCTTCACCCGCCTGAACCTGATGACCGCCACCGACTGGCAATGGATCAGGCGCGTCCGCGAGATGGTGGACGGGGATGACCACAACATGCCCGAGCAGGGCAAGTACAACGGCGGCCAAAAAATCCTTTTCTGGCTGCTCTTCTGGTGCATGCTCCTGCTCATCCTCTCCGGCATCCCCTTATGGCGCACCTGGTTCAGCTTCCCGGTGGAGTGGGTGCGGCTGGCCGCCGTGGTCCATTCCGGCAGTGCCGCGGTGATGATCGGCCTGATCATGGTCCACGTCTATGCCGCCATCTGGACCAAAGGCACCATCCGCGCCATGTGGTACGGCACCGTGACCCGCGCCTGGGCCAAACAGCACCATCGGGCTTGGTATAAGGAGGCGACGAAAGAGGGGTGAGGAGAGGATGCGGGCCTCGATCAAGATTCCGGCCACTTGGGCTCGCCGGGTGCGTAGTCAGGCCATCCTGGCCTGACACCGTCAGGGTTAGAAGCCCTGACTACGCACGCCACTGGCCGGGATTACGATCAAGGCCAGGATGCGAGATATAGCCATCGGACGTGATAACCGGACGTAGGGGCGGGTTTCAAACCCGCCCCTACACCAAGGCTCTGTCCGGATATCAGGTACGAAGGCTATATCGACGAAGCCAGGGATGGCGGATCTGCCGAATCTAAGACGGTCTCTTGCTTGGATTCTGACGATTGTCGAAGACGGAGTGCACGACAATCTCATTTATACTTATCGCGAAGTCCTTCATGAACCGCTTGCCAGTCATGGAGTTCCAGCCCCCCGCTGGTAATCGCTGTAGCGCTTATCCAATTCTTTTTTCTGCCACTCAGGCAGAGGAAGATCGGGACTGCTTGCCGCGATCGAATCCCAGATGTCTTCAACCAGCAGCAGTTTTTCGGACAGGCTCAATTCGCTGATCTCTTTTTGATCTCTTCCGGCCTCATATAGCCTTCCAACCGGATATCCGGACAGACCCTTGGCGTGGGGGCGGGTTTGAAACCCGCCCCTACGTCCGGTTATCACGTCCGATGGCTATAACAACGCCTCCTTCTCGGAGAGTGGTAAGCTCGACGTCGACGACTCAAGCGCCAGACAAACCGCCAGGCGGGCGAGAGTCGATCAGATGCGGGCGCAACTGTCAAGCAGTTGCGTTCGCGTCGAAGTCTTTGTGATCTTTGTGTCTTTGTGTGATAACTGCTTTTTCCAGGATCACAAATATCACCCATGCCCAGCACTATCCTCCAACCCGGCCAACTCGAACCCGCGGCCGGGGTCTTCCCGACGCTGCGTCTGCCCGCGCCGGGACTATTTGCCGGCCGTGCGCACCGCCTCCGCACCTTGGCGCCCGACCACGCCCTGGAGCCCTTCCTGCGCTTTGCGGCCGACCTGGCGGAGTGCCAGGAACGCCTGTGGGAAGGACTGGCACCCGAACCGCTACCGGCGGACGCACTGCTCGCGCACTGCCGGGAGGCGGCCATGCCGCCGCTGGCCGCGCCTTCCTGGTGGCCCAGTCCCGCCTGGCGTGAGTTGGTGCGTCGGCTCGCCGCGGAACTGGCGCCCCAGGCACCGGACCCCGCGGCCTTCAGCCGGCTAACCGGGGCTGAAAACGACTGGCTGGAGGCCCAGGCCCGCGCACTCCTGACCGGCGACGGCAGCGGGCTGGACCTGGGCGCCGCCCCGCTGATCGGTGCCGCGCTGCAAGTCTGCTGGACGGCCGCCGCGGCCCGGCTCGACTCGGAGGTCATCGCCCCGCCCGGCCTGGGCCAAACCCAACCAGGGGTCTGCCCGGTCTGCGGCTCGCCGCCGGTGGCCGCCGTCCAGCGCATCGGCGGAGCGGTGGACGGACTGCGCTATCTGCACTGCGGACTCTGCGCAAGCGAATGGCATGTGGTCAGAGCCAAATGCAGCCTGTGCGACAACAGCCGCGGCCTGGCTTATCTCAGCCTGACCGCACGCGACGCCGCGGACGCCACTCAGGGCCCCCAGCCCGCGGTGCAGGCCGAGACCTGCCCGGAATGCCGCGGCTACCTCAAGCTCTGCCGACTGGATCGGGACCCACACCTCGATCCCTGGGCCGATGACCTGGCGACCCTGGCCCTGGACCTGCTGGTGGATCAGGAGGGGTTCGAGCGGGCTGGACTCAACTTCCTGCTGCTACAAGGGGAGGCGGCGACGCCCGGATAATGGCAGGGCAGCGCATCCGTGCGCTGATTCCAGTTCCCGAACCCCGCAACGAACACCATAAGGATTGTCTATCGTGCATAGCGTCCTCTCCCCACACCGACCACCGTCGGTCGATCGTCTCCTCGGATGGCCGGCCCTGGCGCCGCTGTTGCTCGAGTATGGCCGCCAGCCGGTGCTCGCCGCGGTGCGCGGACTGCTCGATGACCTGCGGGGGCGGCTCGCAGCCGGCGAGGAGATCGGTGACCCATTCGCCGAATCCCGCATCGCCGCCGGTCTCGCCGAACGTCTGGCCCGATCCGAGGCGCCCCGACTGCGGCGCGTCTTCAACCTGACCGGCACCGTCCTGCACACCAACTTGGGCCGCGCCCCCCTGCCGGAGGAGGCCGTGGCTGCCCTCACCCTGGCCGCCCGGGAGCCCTGCGCCCTGGAATATGACCTGGCGAGCGGCGCCCGCGGCGACCGGGACAGCCTGGTGGAGGGCTGGATCAAGGATCTGACCGGGGCGCAAGCCGCGACCGTGGTGAACAACAACGCCGCCGCGGTCTTCCTGCTGCTCAACACGCTGGCCCTGCGCAAGGAGGTGCTGGTCTCCCGGGGCGAACTGGTGGAGATCGGCGGCGCCTTCCGGGTCCCGGACATCATGTCGCGGGCCGGCGCACGCCTGAAGGAGGTCGGCACCACCAACCGCACGCATGCCCGTGACTTCGCGGAGGCCATAGGACCGCGCACGGGGCTGGTCATGAAGGTCCACACCAGCAACTATGCGATCCAGGGCTTCACCGCCGCGGTCCCGGAGCGGGAGCTGGCGGGGCTCGCCCATGACCGCGGGTTACCCCTGGTGGTGGACCTGGGCAGCGGCACCCTGGTGGACCTGGCCCCGTACGGCCTGCCCCACGAACCCACGCCCCAGGAGACCCTGGCCAACGGGGCGGATTTGGTGACCTTCAGCGGGGACAAACTCCTGGGCGGACCCCAGGCCGGCATCCTGGCGGGCCGTGCCGACCTGATCGCCCGCATCAAGAAGAACCCTTTGAAGCGCGCGCTGCGCCTAGGCAAGCTCACCCTGGCCGCCCTGGAGGCGGTGCTGCGCCTGTATCGGGACCCGGAGCGACTGGCTGAGCGTCTGCCGACCCTGCGTCTCCTCACCCGCCCGGCCGCTGAGATCGCGGCCCTGACAACCAGCCTGCTGCCCGCCCTGGCGCAGGCCCTGGCGGACTGGCCGGTGACGGTCGACACCGCACCGGTGCAGAGCCAGATCGGCAGCGGCTCACTGCCGGTCGACCGGTTGCCCAGCCAGGCCCTGGTGATACGGCCCAATGGCAGACGCGGCGGCCTGCTGCGCGATCTGGAGACGGCCCTGCGGCAACTCCCCATACCGATCATCGGCCGCACCGCCGATGGCGCACTGTGGCTCGACCTGCGGTGCCTGGAAGACCCGGAGACCTTCCGCGGCCAACTCGCCATCCTTGCGCACCGCGCAGTGCCCGCGTGATCATCGGCACCGCCGGTCATATCGACCACGGCAAGACCGCCCTGGTCCGCGCGCTCACCGGGGTAGATACCGACCGTCTGCCGGAGGAAAAGGCCCGCGGCATCACCCTGGACCTGGGCTATGCCTACCAAACCATCGCGTCCGGCGCCATCCTGGGCTTCGTGGATGTGCCGGGTCACGAGCGCCTGGTGCACACCATGGTCGCCGGGGCCGCCGGAATCGATTGCGTCATCCTGGTGGTCACGGCGGACGACGGACCCATGCCCCAGACCCGCGAGCACCTCCAGGTGCTGGACTTGTTGAGCCTGGACCACGGCCTAGTGGCCCTGACTAAGATCGACCGGGTGTCATCCGAGCGTGTCGCCCAGGTCGAGAGCCAGATCCGCGCCCTGCTGCACGGGACCGGGCTGGCGGCGGCGCCCATTTTTCCGGTCAATGCCTTGAGCGGTGACGGCATCCCGGCGCTGCAGCGGCACCTTGAGACCATCGCGGCCCGGCTTCCGCCCCGGCGCAACGGCGGACGCTTCCGGCTCGCGGTCGACCGCAGCTTCAGCATCGCCGGCGCCGGCACCGTGGTGACCGGCCTGGTGCTGGACGGCCGGGTGCAGGTGGGTGATCGCCTGCTGGTCTCACCCGCGGGCCTGGCCGCGCGAGTACGCGGCATCCATGCCCAGAATCAGCCGGCACAGCAGGGCTTGGCCGGTCAACGGTGCGCGCTGAACCTGGCCGATCTGCATCGGGAAGCGGTCGGCCGCGGCGACCTGGTACTCGACCCCGATCTGCATCTGCCCACCCGCCGACTGGACGTCCAGGTGCGGGTCCTGGGCACCGAGGCCGGGCCGCTCAAGCACTGGACCCCGGTCCACTGCCACCTGGGCGCCGCCCATGGCACCGGTCGGCTGGCCGTGCTGGACGGGGAGACCATCGCGCCCGGCGCCACGGGTCTGGCCCAACTGGTGCTGGACGCGGACCTGGCGGCCGTACGCGGTGATCGCTTCATCCTGCGCGACCAGTCCGCCCGCCGCACCCTCGGCGGCGGGTGGGTGCTGGACCCGGAGCCGCCCGCGCGCGGCCGGCGCCGACCGGCCCGGCTCGCCCTGTTGGCCGCGCTGGCTGAACCGGACACCTTGACCGCGGCCGTTGCGGCACTCGAACTGGCGGCACAGGGCCTGGACCTGGATCGGTTGAGGCGCCAGTGGAACCTGGACCAGGCAACCACCTCGGCCCTTACGGATCGGCCCGGTTGCGTGCGGATCGACACGGCTGCCGGGCCGCTGCTGTTCGCTCCCCAGCATTGGCAGGCCCTCGCGCAACGGGTGATCGACGCGCTCCGCGCCGCCCATCAGGAGCATCCGGACCAACTCGGTCCAGACCGGGAACGCCTGCGCCGCATCGCCGGCCCGGCCATGACCCGACCGGCCTTTGGCGCCTTGCTCGACACCTTGGCCGCTCATGGAGAGATCGTGCGTGCCGGCCCCTGGATTCACCTGCCGGGCCATGCGGTACGGCTCGCGGAGCGCGATGAGCAACTGTGGCGGGACGGAATCAGCCCCTTGCTGAACACCAAACCCTTCGACCCGCCCCGAGTCCGGGACCTGGCTCGCGCCCTGGATCAGGACGAAGACAGCATCCGCCAACTGCTCAAGCGCCTGGCCGCCATGGGCGAAGTCGAGCGGGTCGCCCATGACCATTATTTCACCAGCGCCGCGGTGGCCGACCTTGCGGCCATTGCCCTGCGTTTGAGCGAGAGCGCCGGTGAGGCGCGCGCCGCGGAGTTCCGGGACGCCATTGGAACCGGCCGCAAGCTCGCCATCCAGATCCTGGAATATTTCGACCGGATCGGGTACTCGCGCCGCATCGGTGACGGTCACCGGGTCTTCCGCGATAGCTTGTTGGCCCGTTAGCGCTGAGAACTATGGCAGACACGTTGGCGCAGCGCCCAGCAGTTCCAGTTTTGGGTGGCTGCCCCCGGCAGCGAGGCTGATGGTGGATGCGCTGCGCTTATCCACCCTACAGAACCGGCTCCGCTGTAGGGTGGATAAGGCGCGCCGCTCGGTGTCCGGGACCCGACACGGTGGTCGCGCGCGCCGCATCCACCAGGGGCTGCGCGATGCTGCCCATATTTGGAATTGCTGCGCAGCGCCCGTCGAACCGTTGTCAAACAGCCGGGTTGGATTATAGTCTGCGGATAGAAATCTACGTTCACGACGATCCTAAGGACTCGCCTTGCATCGACGCAGAAGACGCAAACGACCATGAACATCGAATCACTGAAAGACACCCTCAAGCGCGAGTTACCCGAGTGGCTGCGGCAGGACGCGGATTTTCGCGCCTATGTCCTGGACCTGACGCGACAGCAGTCTGCCGACCGCGCTCAGACCGAGGACCGGTTCGACCGGCTATTGGCTGAGTTACGCCGGGATCGCGAGGACCAGAACCGCAAGTGGGAAGAGCAGAACCGCAAGTGGGATGAGAATAACCGCAAGTGGGACAAGCAAGACCACAGGTGGGAGGAGCAAAACCGCAAGTGGGACGAGCAAAATCGTAAATCTGACGCCATGCTGGCGGAGATGCGCGAGGAGTTCCTCCGGGTCCACGCCGAGCTCAAGGCCCAAAACGACAAGCACGAGCGCAGCATCGGCGCCCTGGGTGCGCGTTGGGGGATGCAGTCGGAGCAGGCCTTCCGGGACGCCCTGGCCGGCATCCTGGAGAAGAATTTCGATGTCCAGGTACTCAACGTCAACGAGTTCGACGACCAAGGAACCGTCTTTGGCCGGCCGGAACAAGTGGAGTTGGACGTCATCATCAAGAACGGCCTGCTGATCCTCTGTGAGCTGAAATCGTCCATCGACAAGGCCGGCATGTACATTTTCGAGCGCAAGGCGCGTTTCTATGAGCAGCTCCACCAGCGCACCGCCAACCGGCTCATCGTCATCTCACCAATGATCGACCCGCGGGCGCGCAAGGTCGCCGAGAAGTTGGGGATCGAGACCTACGGAGATTCCATCTACGTCGAGCGCCTGTGACTGCCGGATCCTGGTGTGTCTAGTACCCCACTCCAACTTAAGTTGCGGCGTCATTCCGGCAGGATGCCGGAAGGAAGTCGCCATGGATGGTAGCTCGCAGCGCGCACGGACCTGCAAGATAAGGTAGAACGCCCCACATGGTGAGATCGCACCCTGACCTTTCGCAACCGCCCTTGACCGACCAAAATACGCATGGCCCGGCGGGACGAGGGCGCGGTCGTCCACTGCGCCCGCCTTCCAACCGGTGCCCCACGAGGCGTGTCGGAAGCGACTTGTGCCGGTGAGGTTTCGAGCCCCTTCGCCGAACTGAAACGCTACGGTCCCGGTACCGCAACACCGGCGTGCGATGATCGCGCATCCTGACCGTCAAGTGTTCGGCGCTCGCCCTCCCCCATGTCACTCGAGCACAGCTCAGCGCTGCACTCCAGCCTCCCTGCCTGGCAGGACCTGCGCCCGCGCGACCTGTGGCGCTGGCCGCTGGACGCCTTGGCGCGCCCCCTGGATCGGGTCACCTTGCGTGCGGCGGCGGCCCTGGCGCGGCGCCAGGTTCGCACCATCGCGCATTGGGAGCGGGTGCTGCCGGACCGCGACCCCTTCATCCTCGTCGCCAATCACGGCTCGCGCCGCGAGACCGTCTATCTGACCGCGGCCCTGATGCTGGCCCGCGGCGGACGCCCGGTGCACTTCCTGGCGGACTGGAATTTCCGGCTGATCCCAGGGGTCGGCTACCTCTACGCCCGCACCGGGGCCATCACGGTGACACGCAAGGATGCCCGCCCGCGCGTCATGAACCGGCTCAAGCCCTTGTTTCTCGATGAGACACCCGCCCTGGAGCAGGCCCGGGCGCGGCTCCTGGCCGGCGATTCGCTCGCCCTGTTCCCGGAGGGCACCATCAACCGCGATCCGCGCCGGTTACTGCGCGGGCGCTGCGGTGCGGCGCGCCTGTCGCTGGAGACCGGTGCGCCGATCCTCCCGGTGGGCATACGCTTCCTCGGCAGTTCCGAAGGGACCGGCCGCGGCGCTTCCGGGCAGCCCATGAGCATCCATCTCGGTGCCCCGCTGATCCCCCCGCTCCACGCTGGAACGAACAGCGCAACCCGCAAGGCATCGCTCGCCGACGTGCGCGCCTGGCACGCCGAGGTCATGGCGGCCATCGGCACACTGTGCGGCAAGACCTGGTCACCGACCACGCCCCCGACGGCTCGGCCCGCCGGCGGACCCGTCACCTTCCCAACCATCGAACCTCGCGCCATCGGCCCAGGAGGGGCCCCCCGTGCTGAAAAAGCCCAAGGTCATTCGCGTCGACGATGCCCAGACCCGTCAGGATGCGCTCGCCGTCCTGCGCGCCACCTATCGGGACGAAAAGGGGTGGGTGGAACAGGCCGAGTCCCAACTGCCGGAGTCGGATCTCACCAGCCAGCAGGTCTCCTGGTTTATCGTTTACCGCGGGCGGGAGCCCGCCGGAGTGCTGCGCGTCTATTACGACCCACCGGTCGCCCAGTATCGCGCCTACAACGTCACGCTGTTGAATCGCGAACTGGACGTGGATCGTTTTCTGTCCACCAACCGCATCGCTGAGATCGGGCGCTTCGCCATCTGCCCGCACTACCGCCGCAGCCTACTGATTTCAGTGGCCCTGATGCGTGCGGCCACCCGTGAGACGGTGGAACGGGGCTTCACCCACTACATCACCGACGTCTTCGAAGACGACGCCCACAGCCCCTACGGCTTTCATACACGGGTCATGGGGTTCGCCCCCGTTGCGACCCACGAACACGGCGAATTGCACTGCAAGAGCCGCCGCATCACCCTGATCCTGGACCTGAAAGCCGCCTACAACCACCTGCGTCGTCGCCGGAACTGGATCTTCCGCTCCCTGACCGCGGACTGGGACGAGGGACTGCATCGGCGCTTGGCGGTTTAGCTGGGACCCCCTTTGCGCGGTTGCGCTAAACCGCACCCAGCGCGGTACGCGATGTTTTTCGATGAGATCAGCCCCGGCCGACTCGACCATTGCCGGAGCCGGCGCGGTTTACCATTCTATAACGACGGCAGCCGCCAGGCAGCGGCCCATTCTGCCCTCAGCAGTTCCAAATTTGGCTGGCCGCCCACCAACAGCATGCCGGCAGCGAGGCTGATGGTGGATGCGCTGCGCTTATCCACCCTACGAAACCGGCTCCGCTGTAGGGTGGATAAGGCGCGCTGCTCGGTGTCAGGGATTCGGCACGTCGGTCGCACGCGCCGCATCCACCAAGGGCCGCGCGATTCCGCCCAAATTTGGAATTGCTGTTCTGCCCTTGCACTACGCCCCATCCTGTGGCATTTCTTCGATGACCGGGTCGCCGCGGCGCTCCGGACAACAGTGCTTCTGGAAGGGCGTCGCTATCCGGTGAGGCGGCCGGACTTCAAATCCGGTTGGGGCCGTCAGGCGGTCCTGGGTGGGTTCGACTCCCACGCCCTTCCGCCAATGACTTGCGACTGATCGAGACGCCGGCGCAGCCGATTGAGAACAATCAAGACCATGCGTATCGACCGCGTCCGCCTCAAGAACTGGCTGAACTTCCGCAAAGTCGACGCCGCGCTGGCCGAAACCACGTACCTGATCGGCCCGAATGCCTCCGGCAAGTCCAATTTCCTGGACGTATTTCGCTTTCTGCGTACCGTGGCGGACAGTTCCGGCGGCGGCATGCAACGGGCGGTCGCAGAGCGGGGCGGGATCAAGAAGCTGCGCTGTCTTCAGGCGCGGCAAGACACCGAGGTACGGATCGAGGTCCGGCTTTCCGGGGGCACGGCAGAAGACGAGCGCGGCGTTTGGCTTTATGTGCTCAGATTCAAGAGCGAGGGCACAGGACGACAGCGCCCGATGGTCCGTGAGGAGCGGGTCGAACGCGACGGCATCTGTCTCTTGAGCCGTCCGGACGAGCACGACCGCGGGGACAAGGAACGCTTGACCCAGAGCCACCTGGAGCAGGTCAATGCCAATGTCGAATTCCGGGCGCTGGCGAACTTCTTGCGGTCGACCACCTATCTGCACCTGGTTCCCCAACTCCTGAAGTTCGCCGACCGGCTGAGCAGCAACCGGTTAGAGGAGGACCCCTTCGGTCAGGGCTTTCTGGACAGTTTGGCCCGCACGCCGAAGAACACACTGACCGCGCGTCTGCGCAAGATCCAGCAGGTACTGACCAAGGCCGTGCCGCAATTCCAAGAACTGCGTTTCAACCGGGACGAGATGACCGGACTGCCCCACATGGAGGCGCGGTACGCCCACTGGCGCCCTCAGGGCGCCTGGCACCGGGAGGATCAATTCTCTGACGGAACCCTGCGCCTCATCGCCCTGCTCTGGTCACTGCTGGAGGGGGACTCCCTGTTGCTGTTGGAAGAGCCGGAGTTGTCGCTGAACGATGAGATCGTGCGACAGATCCCGCTGATGATCGATCGCATCAAGCGTCAGGCAAAGTATCGCCGACAGACCTTGATCACCACCCACAGCGAGGCAATGCTGAGTAACGCCATCGACGCGAACGCCATCCTGCTGGTCATACCCACCGACGACGGTTCCCAGATCCGCGGCGCGACCGGCGAGGAAGTGGCGATGCTCGAAACCGGGCTATCCCCCGCCGAAGTCTTGTTACCCAACGCGCGCCCGCAGGGTATAGATGGGCTTGGCCTGTTCCAGTGACCGCATTCGCTGTCGCCACGGAGGACGCGCTGAGAGATCCGAAGGCCGCCTTGCTGGATTTGGTACGAAAGTCCAAACGCCGGGAACTGCGGCACGAGATCCTGCCCAGGCCCGGCGTGTCCTTCCCGGTGGGCTCGGCTACAACGACCAATGGTGCCGGTCCGTCCGTGACCATTGGGAAACCGGGCGAGCCGCGAAGGCGTCACCGTCGCTGGCCCGCGGGATTGACCGGCTTGCCCGGTTTTCTGAATAGGATCTCGTTCTGCCCTACACGGGCTGCGGAGCGGCGGCGGCGGGAGGCCGCGCTGATTCGGACCTGGCAACCATGGCAGCACGCAACCGGCCCGCGGACGGCTGAGGGCAAAAAATGGTCCGCCCGGAACGCCTATCGCGGCGGGTATCGGCCCTTGCTGTGAGACTTGGACCGGGCGCTGCGGGAGCAGGAGTGGCTGCTTGATGACCTGTGATCACACCATCGCGGATTTGTTCGCGAAGGATCGACGGGCTATATTGTAGCCTGATCGGCGATATAACCGGAGATTCCAGTGGTAGCCCTTTCCATCGAATTGCCCGAGGAGTTGGCGGCTGCAAGCCTGGATGTCGCGCGCGGGCTAGGCGTGTCCAGGTCCGAGTTGATCCGCCGGGCGTTGGAACACGAGATCGCACAAGCCCGCGCGGCGGCGGAGCGCCGCACCATGGCCGAGGACTTGCGGGCCATGGGTTGCGACCCCGTGGCCTGCCGTTTCGCGCAAGACCTCGACGCGGCGCTTGGCGAACCGCTGCCGCCGGAGCGGGAAGCCTGGTGGAAAGCCTGATCCGCGGCGGCATCTACCTGGCGCGGCTCGACCCGGCCAAGGGCGCGGAGATCGGGAAGCTCCGTCCGGTGGCCTTGCTGTCCGCGCCGGAGATCCTGGAGATCGACTCCCCGCTGTTGTTCGTCTGCCCCTTAAGCAGCCGATCCGAGCCCCGCTATGCGTCCCTGCATGTAGCCTTGCCGCCGCGCGACGACCTGAAGGCAGAGAGTTTCGCGCTGGTGGAGCACTGCCGCGCCATCAGCCGTACCCGACTCTGCGGCCCTCCGATCGCTCGGTTGACCGAGCCCGAGATCGAGATCGTTCTGCACCGCCTTATGCGCCTCGTGGGGCTGTAGCGAGTAGTCGGACGTTTTGCTATTCCGTGGTCTGTCCCTGGTATCCACTGCATGTCGCCTTGCCGCCGCGCGACGACCTGAAGGCAGAGAGTTTCGCGCTGGTGGAGCACTGCCGCGCCATCAGCTGTACCCGACTCTGCGGCCCCCGATCGCTCGATTGACCGAGTCCGAGATCGAGATCGTTCTGCACCGGCTCATGCGCCTCGTGGGGCTGTAGCGAGTAGTCGGACGTTTTGCTATTCCGTGGTCTGTCCCTGGTGTCCGCGATTTAGCTGTCATCGCGTTCAGAGAAGTCGGGGTCGATCGAAAGCTCACTGCGGAGTACCAAGAGGTTTGGAAATGTGTCATTCGGATCTGGGTCTTCGCCAACATCTTGAAGTTCGTCGAGCAACGAACGCGCAACAGGTGAGTCCGCATCTGCCGTCCTAATGTGCGCTGTCAGCACTGATTTTAACCACTTCGCTATTGGCGGAAAATCGGATCGTGTGCCATTTGGTTGAGTAATCACAACTGGCGTCCCGATCTCAAGACTGTAGAGCGATTGGGCAAAGATAAGCGACGTTGCGCAGTACGCCGCATCGCTTGAGCCTGCGAACGACCGCCTGACAGAAACCCCCTGATGCGTGCGCAGCTGCCCCTTTGGACCCGTGGGCATACCATTCGGCGACAAACAATCAGCCGACGCATAAAAAAAATCGACTTTACCGGCAGAGGTTCGATGAAAGATACCGAAGGAACCGACCGACGGAGCGACTGCACTGCTGAGAAGATCAGGCGGTGGTGAGAACACCGTCGTTGGCGAGATCGTCGGCCTTGCGCTAAGTAGATCCCACTGCTCAAAGTTCGCCTTGAACATCTGTGGTTCAATTAAACCATTAAAGGAAGCAAGATCCGTACAGTGTAAGGACCTGGACAACTTGGCTTGAAGCAAAGTCATCTTAACTCTGAGTCCACCGTCCTTTGAGAAAACGACAAACAGCACGTCGCAGAGCTCGCAGCGAGCAAGCGCGCGAAGCCAAGGCTGAGAAGTATTGAAGTAGACCTGTCGCTTCGACCCGTGATACTCCTCCAAGTAAAATTGTGGACTCAGGACCGCAAACGCGCGCATCATGGCGCGAAATTGTGCGATCTCTCCGAATTGAACGAGGGAGGACTCGCGGGCGAAGGCGTACTGAAATGAAAGCGCGAACTGCCGAGCGTTGACGTGCATGCACAGGACCTCTGACTGGACCGGCTACCGCGGGAAATAGGAGACGGAATTCTAAGGCCAGTTTACTCCGGGAATTCCGGGAAAAGTTTGATCAATCGAGACTGGCCTCAAGCTGAATTAAGTATAGTGTCCCCGGAACTGCGTGGTTACCCTGGAGGATGCTGGGGTTCCTGCGTCACCCTAGCCTACAGTCCTCGTTCGGCCGCTCCAACTGCGGAGGCCGTCTTTGCCACGGGAGTCTTCAGATCGCAGTATTTAACCCCGAGCCCCAATGCCGCAAGAATTGGATCATCCAGATCTAACGGACCCTGGTAACATAATGAACTGAAGTTTCCTACTTTTAATTAATGAGAAATACACAGTATGCGACGCGAAAAAGCGTATACGTATCGTTCCTTCCATTAGTGCTAGCTAATATTCTATATCAGCCGCTCAACGGCCTCGCTGGTGGTGCGGAATAGCGGCCTATTGCGATTACATTTCAGCGACTTAACGGTGAATGCGGACTCTATTCAGGGTATAATCGAAGGTGCCTAAACCGTTGATTAAAAACTAAACGAGCCCGCATTCCATGTCGATCTTACCCGCTCTTGCCGTGCAGTTCCAAGCCCTCTTTCCGGCGACCGCGCATGGCCAGCGGCGCAGTCGCTGGTTCATCCTGACGCTCCAGGCGATCCTGGTGCCAATCACCGCCTCGCGCACCTCCAACCTGCTGCGGGCGATTGCCACCTTGTTTGGCGTGGTGATCGCCCAGTCGCGCTACTACACCTTCATGGCGTCGGTGAAGCTGCCCTGGACGCGGGTCTGGGAGACGCTGTGGCGGGCCATCCCTGACCCGCTGACCGCGGGGCGCTTGCTGCTGGCGCTGGATGATTCGCTCAACCCGAAGACGGGGCGCAAGGTGTTTGGTTGCCAGACCACCTTTGACCACGCGGCCAAGGCCAACCAGAGTCGGTACCCGTGGGCACAGACCATTGTGACGGTGGTCCTGCTGAAGGTGATTCACGGCCGCTGGAGTGGCGTGCCGTTGGCCTTCGCGTTCTATTTGCGCCGGATCACGCTGCGCGCTCACTGTATTCGCGTGCGCGGCGACGCCGTGCGTTTTCAGACCAAGTTGGCCCAGGCGGTCGCGCTGATCGAGCGGATCGGGGCGGTCTTCGCCACCGTCCCGGTGCTGGTGGTCTGCGACAGTTGGTTCGGGAACAATGGATTGCTCAAGCCATTGCGGCAGGCGTTGGGACCGCGCGCGCAGTTGCTGTCGCGCCTGCGCACCAATGCCGCACTCTATGACCTGCCGACCCCCACGCCCGGGCGCACCGGGCGTCCGCGCACCTATGGGGAGCGCTTGGGCAACGCGGAGTCGTTGGCCACCACGCTGAAGCCGAATGCGCAGGCGTATACCGTGAACCTGTATGGCAAGCTGCGCACGGTCATGGCGGCCGACCGCGTGGTGATGCTCAAGACCCTGCGCTGCCGGGTGCGCGTGGTGTGGGTCTTCCGCACCACCCAATGGGTCGCCTTGGTCACCACGGACCTGGACCTCTCCGTCGCGCAAATTATTGAATATTATGGCGCGCGTTGGAAGATTGAAGCCGGAGTTCGAGAAATCAAGCAGGAGATCGGCAGTGCCGAGACGCAAACCCGCAACCCCGATGCCGTGACCAATCATCTGAATTTCTGCATGGCGGCGACCGCCATCACGTGGATCTATGGTGCGCATCTGGAGCACGCGCCGCCGCGCCGGTATTCGACCACGAAGCGCACCGAATATGCCTTCGCCGACCTGCGGCGCCAGCTCGCACAGGACCTCGGCGGGGAGGGTTTTGGTATTGATTGCGGGGGGGCTAACAAACCGACGCAAAATCCCCTAATTGCCGCGGTGATGCGGCTCGTGGCGTAACAGAAAACAGGAAACTTCAGCTCTGGAGTTGTTGACCGGAATCCCCGACTGCAAGATTGTTCCCGTCGGGCGGCAATTGTACCAGCAGCAACTCGTTAATGCTGCAATGCGTCTTGGGGAAGCAAAGAAAATTGATCCGTTGCATATTGTGCTGAATTACGGACACACCTCTCAGCAATGGGCTGTAGCCTCTCAAGCGGTCAAAACGATTGCCAATAATGAGCCGGCCGACCAGCACCTATTGGTCCGATCGCTGTTGGCCGCCCTGGATTTGGAAGCCATGTCTGAGGACGATCTGGGGGTCCTTAAGCGCCTGATGGGAGAGGATGGGGCTTGATCCTTCTTGCGGATAACGACATCATACTTAAGCTGGCCCAGTGTGACCTGGTGGGTGGCTTTTCAGAGCTGTTGGGCGAACCTGCCGGTCAAGTTTACATAACCCCGACGGCCAGGTATCAACTACTGCCAAAAAAGATGGCTAAGGCGATAGATAAATGCGGCGATGAAGCAACGGTAAGTGAAGGTTCACTAACAAGTTACTCATTCTATCTCAGGCGGCCTCTGTCTGGTGGCGGCCATTGATGCGCATTTGGAGTTCAAGGCTTCAGCCTTGGCCGATCCAAGGCTGAAGCCTTGGACTCCAGTCGGCCGGCGCCTCGGCTGGCCGGAACCACGCGCACGGCCGCCATTCACTTGAAAAACCGAGATCCTCCTGCGACCATTGGCGCTGGTTGGTTGGACAGCAGATACGACGATGAACGAATTTGCCGGTTACGAGGCCACCCA
>NZ_KB902537.1 GCF_000379525.1 Lamprocystis purpurea DSM 4197
GACAGAGTGGGGGTACGAACACAAAACCGTCTGCCACAGCCGCGGGGAGTATGCCCGTGACGAGGACGGTGACGGCTTCCATGAGATCCATGTCAACACGATGGAAGGCTTCTGGTCATTGCTGCGTTCCTGGCTGCGACCCCATCGCGGGATCTCGCAGGAGAAATTACCGCTCTACTTGGGCTTCTTTCAGTTCGTCCACAATACACGGATTCGCGGAAAAGGGTTGCTGACTCCGCTGTTGGCATTGCTCGTGTCATAACAACTCGGGGACAGTCCGGAACCTATATTGAGCCTAGATCGTTTGGCCGATCGGCGCATAACCGACAAACCGCCGTTCGCCATAAGCCGCGCGCGTGTCTTCGTTCACCAGGATCAACTTCCATTCCAGATCCGCTGCCACGGCCAGCGACACCCCATGATTGGCGATGTTCAGACGGTCTTTGGCAGGATCGAAAGTGATGTCCATCAGCGTTATTGTATATACGGCAACAACCCAAAGCAAGCCACGGACGCTGGGGCTGACTTCACGCTAATCGCGCGCCTGCCGCGGCGAAGGCGCCGCGACGGGCCTCACACTGCGATACCGATCATGCCGTCATCGTCTGCACCGTTGGCGTCTGCTCAGCATCGACCGTGCAGCTACAGCCCTGATCACTGAGCGCGTGAAGGCAGGAGGTCACCACCCACCGCCCATCAATCGCCGGGTCAACACCCGCCAGTTCCGTCGGCGTCTCGGCCGCCAGGAGCGGGTTACCCGGCAGGCTGAGGCTGAGCGTGGTCGCGTTGCGCACGCTCGCACTGGTCTTGGATGTCGCGGCGGTCTGCGCCAGGGGTACTGGCCGGCCGCATCAACTTTCGTCTAACGGGAAACCGGGCATGAATTGTTGCGGAAAGAAACGCACGGACCATCTTTGCATCACCGGGAGGACGCGATGAAACGCTGTTGTTGGCTCCTGCTCACGGTACTGACAGCCGCCGCAGCCGCGGCCGATCGAACGCCCTGGTTGCCGGACGAGGCCCATGGCCGGTCCTGGCAACAGGACACGTCCGGCATTTGGCGCGGTACCGGGGCCAACCACGGGCAGTCCTGGCAACAGGACACGTCCGGCATTTGGCGCGGCACCGGGACCAACCGCGGGCAGTCCTGGCAACAGGACACGTCCGGCATTTGGCGCGGCACCGGGACCAACCGCGGGCAGTCCTGGCAACAGGACGCCTCCGGGATCTGGCGCGGCACCGGGACCAACCGCGGGCAGTCCTGGCAGCAGGACACCTCCGGGATCTGGCGCGGCAGCGGTAAGGCCACGGCGCCGGACGCCCCGCGCGCGCGACCATGAGCGGCCCGACGCTCACATCCCCAGCCACCCGCGGGCTTCCCCGACCACACTGCCGCCGCTGGCGGACGGCGCCGGCGTACCATAGAACCCCAGGTCGCCAAGCGGATTTAGCGGCAAAGGTTTCAGGCGGTGTGCAGCCCAGTCGGTATCCGCATCCGCAAATGCCGGGCAAAGAAAAAGGGCTTACCGGAATCACCGATAAGCCCTTGTTCTGTTTTGGTAGCGGGGGCAGGATTTGAACCTACGACCTTCGGGTTATGAGCCCGACGAGCTGCCAGACTGCTCCACCCCGCATCTGAGACGCCCACTATAGCGAAACTCACCCAGTGCTGCAACTTTTATTTCGCGATACGCGCTACAAGGTCTTCAAATACTCAACCAGTGCCCGCCGTTGTTCGGCCGACAGGACATCGCCGAACGCATGTCCCCGGTTGCCGTATCCTTTGCCGGTAGTGTCGTAGATGCGGTTGCGCTCGTCCCAACTCATGGCCGCGGCCTTGCCCGCGGTCAGGACCTCATGATCCCACCCGACCTGCACGCGGTCGTAGATCGGTTGGTCCCCGGCGGTCCGCTTGAAGCGCCAGTAAGTCGGCCGCGCGCGGCTGTCGAGCAAGGCCGCCAGGGTCGGCACCGAGTCATTGTGCAGATAGGGCGCGGTGACCCAGACAGCATCCAACGGCGGGGCCGCATAGCCCAAGGCCGGCGCGGCCTGGGACAAGGCGCCGTAGAAGGACTGCTGAAACCAGGCGCGCAAGCGCGCGGAGTCGGCATAGCCGGCCCGCGCCAACTCCGGATCCGTCCCCACCTTGCCCAGGGCAACCACCTGATTCGGGTAGCGCCAATCCTCTGCGTAGGTCCCATGACAGCGCTTGCAGTGCGAACGGAAGACCGGGTAACCCCGTTCAGCCAGCGACCGATCGATCGCATAGGGGTACTTGGGCGACGGTAATCCGGCCAGGTAAGCACGTACATCGGGCGCCCAGGCGTCGATTGCCCGGGCCTCCCCAACCGTGTCGGTACAGATCGCTGCGACCAGCATCATGAAACGCGCATGATCCCCGCGCCCTTCCCCGCTGTAGAACAGCGCGTGCTTCTTGCGCAGTGTCCACCAGGGCGGCACGGCGACCGGCAGGGGTTGCCTGGGCGGCGGTTCGATCAGCGGGCGATCCGACCAAGCCAGGGTCTCGGGATCGCGATGCGCCATCAGCGCGGCTGTCAGATTGCCGGCTGAGTTCACGCCGATGGTGTCGGTCATCATGTAGTCGGACAGCGTGCCGAGACGATCCGCCCAGCGCCGCCACTCGGCCCGTGCGGCCCGACCCGTCACGTAGGACCCGGCGGACTCGACCGCGACCAGCGGGTCCTGAGTCATGTCCAGGAAGGCATTACCCAGACCCATGACCAGTTGACCGTCGAAGATCGCGGCGTGACAGGTGAGACAGTTGGAGGTGACCAACTCGACCCCGGCAGCCGACTGATACGCGGTCAGCATATAGGGCAATGCCGCATTGCGCCCGGTGCGCCCCGGAAATTGGGGGCCGCCATCCCGCTTGACGGAGCCGATCGCCTTCACATAACCGCTGTAAGGGAAGCCGCAGGTCACCACCGCGCGATTGAGCAGCGCATCGTAGCCCTTGGCCGGGTCACCCGGACGTTGCGGGTAAGCGGGCACCGGACCCACCGCGGACCGATAGACGGTTTGCCCCGCGACCGACGCGGTTTCAGGGTCGCCGGAATCACAACCGAGAAGAACCAGGGACGCCAGCAGCACGGCCGGCCGCCACCGCCGGGGAGCCTGGGCCGGTGACGGACCTGGGTACGGACGCATCGCGCTGGAGCTGGGGCGCGGATCAGCCGCGGTCAAGCGCTTGCGTCCGCGCAACGCTGCGACAGCGCCATCATCAGTCGCTCAACCCTGACCCCCGGCCTTCCGATACTCGGCCAGCGCCTGCGGCAGATGTGCCTTGAGTTGGGCAATGCGTTTCGCATCCAGCGGGTGCGTGCTCAGAAACTCCAGCGAACCGCCGCCGCCCCGGCGACTGTTGTAGGCTTGAAAGCGCTGCCAGAAGGCGACCGCCTCGCGCGGATCATATCCGGCCCGGGCCATGTACAGCAGACCGATGCGGTCCGCCTCGGACTCCTGGGTCCGCGAATAGGGCAGCAGCACCCCCACCTGACCAACCACGCCATAGGCCTGCATCGCCAGATCCTGAGTCGCTCCCCCGTAGCCGGAGGCACCCAGCGCCGCGGACAGGATCGCACCGCCCACCTGCATCGCCATGCCTTGTGACATTCGCTCAGCACCGTGACGGGCGCTGACATGGGCGATCTCATGCGCCACTACGGTCGCCAGACCGGTCTCGTCCCGCGTGATGGGCAGGATGCCGGTATTGACCCCAACCTTGCCGCCGGGCAGGGCGAAGGCGTTGGGCGCCTTGTCATCGAACAGGACGAACTCCCAGCGGGCGTTCGGCACCTTCGCCACCCGCGCGATCCGACGACCGACGCTTTGGAGTTGCGCATTCGCCTGCCGGTTCCGCGCGATGGGCGTCTCGCGCTTGGTCTTCTCGAATGCGCTCAAACCCAGTTGCGCCTCCCGGGCCGAGTCGATCATCAACAACTGTCGCCGCCCGGTCTCGGGAGCCGAGGCGCAGCCCTGAAGCACCAGGACCGTCACCAGGAGTGCGACACCGTAAAGAAGGGTGCACTTGAACATACTGGACTCCTGGACCCAATAAATTACCCCGATTGGTCATCTTAGGTGATTTCCGGAACACCGCATACCACCCGCCATCGGCTCGGATGCAGGTGCGACTGAAGTCGCGCCTACACTGACCGGTATCCAAATTGTCGGAAATCGCCTCAGGCGATGGCAGGAACATCCTGTCATCGGTTCCGCCCGCCGCCGCCGCCGCTGCCGCGGACAGCGGCCCGAGTGGCGTCTCCGGCCGCCGGCCAGGCGACGATCGCAGTACGCTGGAGTACACTGTCAGTCCGGAATTCAGACCTGGGTCCGCGACGGCCACGCGCCGGCCGACTCCTGGGAGTCCCTTGGAATCCTTGGGAATTATTGAGGAGCATCCAGACCATGTTGCACATCCCGCTCGATTCGATCTGCTACATCATCGCCAAGGCCCGCGAGTTCCAGGCCAAAGAGGAGGTGGTGATCCCGGAGACGCCCTCAAGCCCTACGGAGGACTGGGCACTGCAAGTCCTGGCAGACCACAGCGGTGACTACACCCTCATCGAACTCATCGAGTCCATCGGCCAGATGAATCAGCGGCAGCGGGCGGAGCTGGTGGCGCTGATGTGGATCGGACGCGGCGACTACGCTCTGGAGGACTGGGAAAGCGCGGTCGACGACGCCATCGGTGACTACTCGGTACGGGCCGCCGCCTACCTGCTCGCCCACCCCATGGTCTCGGACGACCTGGAAGAGGGGCTGATCGCCCACGGTTATTCCTGCCAGGATTGACCCGACGACCAGTGCTGAACGCCTGATGCAGGTCGATCGGGCCATTTCAGGCCCGGTTGCGCACCGTGTCCGGCAGCACGATATTCAGCTCCAACACCTCGTGGGTCTCTTCCTGCTCGTAATTGACCGAGACCGCATTCATATCCACATCCACGTACTTGCGAATGACTTCCAGAATCTCCCGCTGGAGATTGGGCAGATACGACGGGCGATGGCGCTCCGCCCGGTCATGGGCGACCAGAATCTGCAGCCGTTCCTTGGCCACGTTCGCCGAGCCCTTGGGCTGAGAGCTGCGGAAATAGTCGAGAAGACCCATGGCTTATCCTCCGAACAAGCGGCTGAAGAAGCCCTTTTTCTCCGCGTTGACAAAGCGGTGCGGCAGGTCTTCCCCGAGGTACCGACCCACCGCGTCACCATAGGCCAAGCCCGCGTCACTCTCCCGGTCCAGGATCACCGGGACACCGGCGTTGGAGGCGTTGAGCACTGCCTTGGACTCGGGAATCACACCCAACAGATTGAGCGACAGGATGTCCTGCACGTCCTTGACGCTCAGCATCTCGCCATTGTCGACCCGCGTCGCGTCATAGCGGGTCAGCAGCAGGAACTCGCGGATCGGCTCCTCATTGGACTCGGCACGCCTGGATTTGCTGGCGAGAATGCCGAGCATCCGGTCCGAATCACGCACCGACGAGACCTCCGGATTGGTCACCACGACCGCATCATCCGCATAGTACATGGCCATGGTGGCACCGTGCTCGATGCCGGCCGGCGAGTCGCAGACGATGAAGTCGAAGCCCTGGGACAGCTCATCGAGCACCCGTCCGACCCCCTCCTTGGTCAGGGCATCTTTGTCGCGGGTTTGGGAGGCGGGCAGCACATACAGATTGTCGCAGCGCTTGTCGCGGATCAGGGCCTGATTGAGATTGGCCTCATGGTTGATCACGTTGACGAAGTCGTAGACCACCCGCCGCTCGCAACCCATGATCAAATCCAGGTTACGCAGTCCGACGTCGAAGTCGATGACGGCGGTGCGGCTGCCCCGCTGGGCCAGACCCATGGCGAGGGCGGCGGCGGTCGTCGTCTTGCCGACCCCGCCCTTGCCCGACGTGATTACGATAATTCTCGCCAAGTTACGAATCTCCTCTTCGGGTATTGCGGGGACCGGCCGGACCGATGGCCCGCCGTTTGCGCATCAAATCTTCTCGATCCGCAGAATTTTCTGGTCCAGGTAAACTTGCACCGGCACGCCGCGCAGGTCGGCGGGAATGTTCTCACTGACGCGATAGTGACCAGCCACCGAGACCAACTCGGCCTGGAGGTCAGAGCAGAAAATCCGTGCCTCGGTATTACCCCGGGCGCCCGCCAGCGCGCGTCCGCGCAGGGGGCCGTAACAATGAATGTTGCCATCGGCCATCACCTCGGCACCTGAACTCACGGAAGCAATCACGGACAGATCGCCTCCGGCCGCGTAGACGCGCTGCCCCGAGCGCACCGGCCGGGTCACCAGCGTGCCGTTGATCGTACTCCCATGGCCAGGGTCTTGCCCCCCGGCACCGGGGTCCGCGCCGCCGCTGACGGACTGATTGGCCGCTCCGCCGGCGGGTTTGGGCGAGCGGATGAAGGCATCGCCGAGGATGGCCAACTCCATGCCCTCCGCCGCGACGTTTTGTGCCTTGGTCCCGCCGCGCACGCCAAACGGGATCATCCCGTAACCGCGCAGCAGGCCGACCAGCGACGGGAACTCGACCTCCCCGGCACCGTCCGGATAGACCGTCAAGTCGATCACGACCGGGGCATTACGAAAGAAGTCCGGCGCCTGCTCGACCTTGACGCCGAGCTGTTCGGCGACCGCCTCCATATTGCCGTCCAGCAAACGGATGATCGGCAGGGTGAAACCCGCCGCTTTGAGTTCGAATGCGGGGGACGCCTCGCCCCCTGACGATCTGGAATTCACTGCCATGGATCTGGGCACGGAGGTCGATGACCCCCTCGCTCTCCTGTTCTTGTCGGCGTCGGTTAAAGTCCGGTCTCTGCGAGGCTGGCCGCACTTGGGACCTGGCGGCGGCCGAAGCAACGGCACTGGTAGGGTCGCAATGCTAACCGCTTAGCCGGCAACGGGATAGTGCCGATGCGCTTACAACCGCAAAGATTCTTCGCCTCATCCGGGCGGCCACCCCAGAGACCGTCCGCCCAGGAGGTGCACATGGAGATGAAACACGGTCTGCCCCCCCGCCGCGTTACAGTTGACAACCGTGCGGTAACCGTTGTCGGCGATCCCGACCTGCCGCGCCACCGCGGCGGCGGCCAGGAACAGCTTGCCGATCAACTCAGCGTCTTGCGGTTGCGCATGATCGAGCGTCGGAATCGACTTGCGCGGGATGATGAGGATATGGACCGGTGCCTGCGGGCTGATGTCGCGGAAAGCGACGCAGTCCTCATCCTCGTAGATCAGGTCGGCGGGGATCTCACCCCGGGCAATTTTGCCGAAGATGGTGTCGGTCATTGATCAGATGATCTCCGTGTGAGTGAGACTCGGTTAATCTTGAGCGGCCGGCCGATTGTGCCTGGCCGCGCGGCTTAGAGCCCGCGCCGCCCGGAGAACGCCAGTGCCAGGGTGCCGCCGTCCACGTGCTCCAACTCGCCGCCCAACGGGACCCCGTGTGCGATCCGCGTCACCTTGACGTCGATCCCGCGGGCGGATTCGGCGATGTACTGGGCGGTGACGCTGCCTTCCACCGTGGGACTGATGGCCAGAATCACTTCTTTGATCTCGCCCTCGCGCAACCGCGCCTCCAGGTCATCCAGCCCCAACTCCTCAGGACCGATCCCGCTCAACGGGGAGAGCCGACCACCAAGAACGTAATAGAGGCCGCAGTAATCGGTGGCCTGCTCGATGGCAACGATCTCCGCGGGCTGCTCGACCACGCACAATACGCCGGGATCGCGGTTCGGGTTGGCACAGAGCCCGCATAACGCGTGCTCGCTCAAGGTCCGGCAGCGACCGCAGCGCTGGATGCGGGTCATGGCTTCCGCCATGATCCGCGCCAGCCGGCTCCCGCCCTCCCGGTCGCGTTCCAACAGGTGAAACGCGATGCGTTGCGCTGACTTGGGGCCGACCCCCGGCTGACAGCGCAGGGCGTCGATCAGTTGATTGAGCAGGGTACGCTCGGCCATGGTCGTGCCCGGTAGTCAGATCAGGTTGGGTGAATCGGCTGGGAGCACGCGCCGGCGCCTAGAACGGCAGCTTGAAGCCTGGGGGCAAAGGCAAGCCGGCGGTCAATTCAGCCATATTTTCCTTTGCTTTCTCAGCGACGCGCTGAGCCGCCCCATTGAAGGCAGCGGCGATCAGGTCCTCCAGCATTTCCTTGTCGTCACTCATCAGTGACGGGTCGATCTCCACCCGCCTGACCTCGTATTTGCCGTTCAGGGTGATCTTGACCATACCGCCGCCGGACTCACCAACCACCTCCTCCTGTGCCAGCCGCTCCTGGGCCTGCTTCATGTCCTCCTGCATCTTCTGGGCCTTCTTCATGAGATCGCCGAGTCCCATCTTCACAATCGTACCTCCAGCAGTGGCGGTGGCAGCCCTGCGGCCAGCTCGCCGGGTTGACGCAAAAAAGACCAGTCAGTCAAGGGGCTCGATCGAGCCCGGCACCCACTGGCCGTCGAATTGATCACGCAGACGCGTCGCCGCCGGGTCGGCTGCCAGCGCCGTCTGGGCTGACTGCACACGTTCGTCCTGTTCGCGCGTACGCCGCTGCGCCGGGGTCTCGTCATTGGGCCGGACGACCTGAATCTCCAGTCGGAGCGGACCGCCCAGGACGGACTCGAGCGCGGCGCGCAGGCGTTCTTCCGTTCCCGGGGAGCGCAGTTGCTCAGCGGTCGGGTCCAGGTTCAGGGTCAGCCGACCCTCACCCAACCCGATGAATCCGCAATGATGGGCAAGCTGGCTGGCGATACCGCCGACCCCCAGTCGATCCACCAGCGCGTGCCAGTCGGCCGTGCCGGTCAGGAGCGGCGCCGGACCCGGTCTCACGGGAGAATTCATTTGCTGCGCCGGGCGCGGACCGGTCGGTTGCGGACCGCTCCGATCGCGCACCGGCGGCTCCGCGGGCGCACCGGCGGCAGGGTCACCACCGATCGCTGAAGATCCGCCCGATTCAGGGCCACGGGCCGGCCCGGCGGCCGACCCGGTCGGACGTGCCGGCGCCGCACGCACCGCCGCGGAACGGTCGGCTCCGGCGGCCGGCGGCTGCAGCGCGCCCTCGGCCGGCCGGAACGCCAGGGCCCGCAGCAAGACCATCTCCAGTCCGGCGCGCGGGTCCGGGGCCAAGGCCAGATCCGGCTGACCGGTCAGTGCGACCTGGTAGTAGAGCTGCAAGTCGGCCGGCGCGAGACGCTCGGCCAAGTCCGCGATGCGCGCACGCTCCGGGTCATCCGCCGGAACCGTCGCCGGGACCTGCTGGAACAGGGCCAGGCGGTGCAGCAGGCCGATCAACTCGCGCAGCACCTCGCTGAAATCGGGGGTCAGGGCGCCGAACCGCTCCACCTCCGCCAACACGCGCTCCCCGTCGGCGTCGGCCAGGGCCTCCAGCAGGTTGAAGGCCAGATCGCCGCCCACGCTCCCGAGCATGGCGCGCACCTCGGTCTCGATCACCCGGCCGCCGCCGTAGGCGATCGCCTGATCGAGCAGGCTCAAGCCATCGCGCATACTGCCGTCCGCGGCCCGTGCCAGGAGCGCGAGTGCGCCGGTCTCGAACGCGAGACCCTCGGTCTCGAGCACGAACTGAAGACGGGCGCGTATCTCCTCGGGCAGCAGCCGCCGCAGATTGAACTGGAGACAGCGCGACAACACCGTGGCCGGTACCTTCTGCGGGTCCGTGGTGGCGAGGAGGAACTTCACATGGGGCGGCGGCTCCTCCAGGGTCTTCAGCAGCGCGTTGAAACTGCTGTTGGAGAACATGTGCACCTCGTCGATGAGATACACCTTGTAGCGGCCGCAGGCCGGCGCGTAAGGAACGTTCTCCAGCAGTTCGCGGGTCTGATCCACCTTGGTGCGGGAGGCCGCATCCACTTCCAGCAGGTCGACGAAGCGTCCCTCATCGACCTCCCGGCAGGACGCGCAGACTCCGCAGGGCGTCGAACTCACACCCTGTTCGCAGTTGAGCGCCTTGGAGAGAATCCGCGCCAAGGTGGTCTTGCCGACCCCGCGGGTGCCGGTGAACAAATAGGCGTGGTGGAGTTGATCCCGATCCAGCGCGTTGCTGAGCGCGCGCACCACATGCTGCTGCCCCACCATGTCGGCGAACGACTTGGGGCGCCATTTACGGGCGAGCACCTGATAGGTCATGCGCGGTAGGGGCAAAGCCGGGTTGAACGGTGATTGGGGCGCAGTTTAACCGATGCGTGACCGGCGCGTACCGCGGGGACTATGATCCAACGCCGCGACAGCACGGCAAGCCTGCCGCAACCGTTCGGCATTGATCCGTCGGGATCGGCGAATGGCCGAACCCGCATGAGGGGCGGCGGCCTGCGCCAGCCACACCCCGGCGCCCGCTTCCACCGCTGCGGCTGCTCCCTTCCAGGCCTGACCGGGTTCACGGTTTTGCGTCGCGGGGGGACCGACGCCGACCACCATTGATCAAGCGCGCGGACCGCCGAGTCGGACCGAGTCTGCGGGTCACCCCGCGCTCGGCACGCAGAGTAACAAAGACCACTCGGCATGACAAACCGGATCGGTCCGTCGGCGCCGCGGCACAACATCTCGCGCATCAGGTCCAGCTCCGGCATCGCGACGGGCGGGGGCTTGAGTCCCGCCGCCGCGTCGCCCGAAGCCGGTCGACATCAAGAAAACTGGAGGTCGAGGCTTTAGCCGGTCGACATCGCGTCTGCGCGGCCCTGGTCCGGCTAAAGTCTCGACCATAGCATGGCTCGCGTCCCGGACCGGACGCGACCGCCGCCGTAAGGAGAAGGTGGCGGCGGTACGGCATGGGAGGTCGCCTCGCTGCACTGCCGGGTCGGGCGCCCCACGCGTCGGGTCGAGACGGATCGATGCCCGCTGCCTGTCGCCCCGAGGCCAGATCTATCCCGGATTGCGCTCTCGCTTCCGGGCTAGCGAGACGGCGCGGCGGATCTTACCTGACTCGTGCAGCCATCTGACGAGTTCTCCGGTGGCCCTGCTGGGCACGGCGGGATGGGTCAGGGACTGAATCGTCTGCAACAACACCAGAAGAGCCACAATAGGCAGCAGTCCCAGCAGGAGATGCGTCAAGTTACCTGCGGGGGTGACGACGAACAGGGTAATGTAGATGGCCGTGTCGCTTGTGGCTATCACTTTGTTGCCATTAGATCCCCTCACCTTCCTGAAAAGCTCGTCTGCGATGAAATCGAGTGCAGCTATCGGAAACGCTGCACCCAGTGCAGTAAGTTCAAGGGTGCCGCCGATAACTTGGTGCGTAATGCGGGCGAGCACAAAGCCGGCCACAGCACCCAGCACGAGCCAAGTCACGATTACCATCGAAGACCAGGGTACGCCGAGATCGCCCCATCCCAACGAACGGGTCGCCAGGGAGTTCCCAAGCAGGAGCGTCAGCAACAATAACAATGGTGAGCATCAGCGGGTTGACGGCCAGCGCGGCGACGTGGGGCTGGCGGTTGATGACGCCCTGCAGTTCCTCGGCCGACTTGGGCGCATCGAACCGCCAGCGGCGCACAAACTGGCGCACCGCCGCCGCGTGCAGTGGGGCCATGCGCAGCACGGCACGGTGCGGGGTCTCGAGCTGGTCGTGCCAGGCGGCGGTGCGACAACTGACGACGAAGGCGCTGTGCGGCCAGGCGGCGATGGCCTGATTCACCGCGCGGGCGGCCTGGGCCCGGGCGTCCCGGTCGAGCGCGTCGAGTCCGTCGATCAGCACCAGCAGACGGCCCTCCGCCAGCGCGGTCCTCGCCCAGGCCGCGAAGGTGTCAGTGGGCACCGTTCCAGATGGGGCCGGCAACACCAGCCCGCCACGGTCGAGCCCCGCGGCCACTGCCGCGGGGAGGTCGAAGCCCACATCGCGCAGATCCGCGAAGCTGAAACGCACCGGCACCCAGCCGCCGCGGTCGGTCCCAATCGGTTCGCGGCGGGGCAAATCCCAGGCGTCGCGGGCGATGAGGCGCAGCGCGACGCTCTTGCCCGTGCCGGGGCCGCCGAGCACCACCACGCGCGGCGCCGGGGCCTGCGGGTCATCGCGCGACATTGCGAACAGCGCCCGGAGCGCCGTCGGCAACTGCTCGATGCCGGTGTCCGCCGCAGTCTCGACCGCGACCGGCACCAGGATGTCGCCAAGGCACTGATCCTGCTTCATCCAGGCGTGACGGATGGTCAGTGCATCCGCGACGAGGCGTTGCCGGTAGGCCACAAGCGCGGTCTCCAGGGCGTCAGCCTGACGCCAACCGAGCAGGCTCCGCAGCCTTGTCGGGAATCCGCCGAGTCCGCGCCTCAACTGCACGCCGAGCCATACCACGCAAGCCCCGCCGACAGTGGCCAACAGGCCGGTCATCAGGTCATCGAACACCTCCGGCCTATCCAGCCAGTCGAGCAGGCCCGCCCAACGCCCGGTGAGCCAGGTACCCAAGGTCGCAATCCATTCCATCGTGCCCCCCGCTGCTTCAGCCTGTGTTTGCCCATCGTCACCCGTACACCGAGCACCTATCCGCAGCGCCGCTGGGCCGGGACGCTGGCCCTGTGTTCCGGCGGGGATTCGCTTTCTTCATCCGTCGAAGTGTACGGTTGGCAGGTGTGGACCGAGATAGCCGATCAGCACCAGTGGGCCGGTCTCCGTGCGCTCCGGGCGGAAATACAGGCGCCATCCGGCATGTGCGGACCTACAGCAGCTCGGAGAGTGCCAGGTCGAGCTGATCGAAAAACCCGTCGGGCCATTGATCCAGACGCCCGTCCCGGTCGATCTGCGGCGATACCGGCGCAACCGAGCCGCCGGGCGGGCTTGCGCCGAAGAAATGCACCGCCACCGCGTCAGGTTCGATTTCCCCCCGCTTCACCGCCAGCCGCACGCCGTTCAGGACATGGTCGGAGTGGGTCTCCACGATCAGTTGCACGCCGCTTGCCGCGACCCGGGCCGCCAAGCCGCCAAGCTGCTGCTGGGCCGCCGGATGCAGATGCACCTCGGGGTTCTCGACCAGGATCAGGTCGCCCGGGCGAGCCGCCAGCAGGGCCACGACGATCGGAAACACCTGGGTCAGGCCGAAGCCGACGTTCTGTGGTCGCTGAAAGTCCGCCCGCGGGTCGGTGCGAAAGCGCAGGGTCAGTGCGCTCGCCCCGTCGATGGCGGAGACGCGGAAATCGCAGCCGGGGAAGACCCGCTGCATCTGCGCCCGGGTCTGGTGGAACAGGGTCGGCGGCACTTCGGGTACGCACAGCACCGGCGATACCTCGTCCGTTTCCCGCCAGTACATTAGACCGGCGGCGAGCTCGCCGCGGTGGCCGACGCCGGCATGTCCGTCGGCGTCGCGCAGTGGATAGACCTCACGCGGACCGCTACGCTCGGCGGTCAGCCAGGCGAGCCGCCGGAGCTTGTCGATGGTCACGGACGCGCCGGCGACTCGCTCCGGCAGCAGCCAACGGATCGGGCCGTCCAGGGATTGCTTGACGCCATCCAACAAGACCGCGTGCAACGCGATGGCGAGCGCCCGGCGGTCGGTCGCCTCGAATGACCAGCTCACCGACTCGCTCCCGCCATCGACCCGCGCCGTCTCCAGATGAAACTGCAAGTGGCGTGCGCCCACGACCTGATTGAGCACATCCGCCGCGGTGCCTAAGGCCAGCTCCGGGCCTTCCAGCAGCAGACCGCGGCTCCACTCCCGGCAGACCATGCTCTGGTGAAGCAGCACCAGGGTCTGGATCACCGATGACTTGCCGCCGCCATTGACCCCGGCGAGCAGCGTCAGCGGGGCCAGGCGCAACCTAACCCGATCGAAACACTTGAACCCATCAATCCCGAGACTACTGAGCACCGAGCACATCCTGCAGCATGCCGTGGCCGATCTCAAAGCGCGTACGCACCTCCTTTGGCGTATTGGGTCCGTAGGTAATGGCCCGCTGGAAGGTTTCGTCTTGCAAGCACGCGTGCAACGCCTGCTTAAGTGCCGCCTTGCGTGAGCGGACCAAGTCTTCGTCGTAACGCGCAAGGCCCGTGCTCATTACATCGAACAAGGATGCGTTGATCAGGCTGCGCCGACTGCTGCCGGCCCTCGGCAACTTGCGGAATGCATGTTGCTTGAAAGTCAATAGATTATTACGAAGCCCACGACGCAAGCGCTGGCGGACCCCGTGTCGCGTCACATCGTCGGCTTGATTGAGCAGTTTCAGACTGGCCGCCAGCCATTCGTCCATGTCGCCGCGATAGGTCTCCAACGGCAACAGGTCGAAGGAGCAGAAGCGATTGACCAGCTCCCGGTCCTGCATCTTGCCGGGCTTGAGGCTGCCCCCAGTCGCCTCGCGGAACAGGTCGGACTCCGCCTCTTCGCGTAACAGCAGCGTCGCTGGACCGTTATAGATGGCATTGCGCATCTGCTGGCGGGTGAGCACCTCGCCGCCGTTGACGCGCTCGAAAATATCCAGCCGCGCGCGTTCCGGCACCGCATGGTCGATGATGTAAAAGAGGAGCTGACAGTCTTGAACGCGATTCTGCAAGCGCACATCGAGATTAGAGATTGCCTTACCATCGAGATCCGAACGACCCTTCAACTCGAGCTTCAGTTCCCCATTCAAAAAACGCTGCAGGGTGGTCAGCCGCTGCCGGCCGTCGACGACGATCAGGCGCCCTTTGGCATCCTCCGCCACGTAGAACACGGGCAAGGGGATGCGCATCAGGATGGATTCAATAAGACGGCTCTGTTTGCCCGTATCCCAGACGAAGCCGCGCTGAAAATCCGGGTCCATGACGAAGCGACCCTGCTCGATGCGACGAACCACGTCCTCCGCCGTGCGGCGCTCGTCGCGAATCGCCAGTTCGTCGAGTGGATAGCCGTCCAGACTGCCGGACGGGGATGCCTCATAGCCCTCCAGACCTTCCGCGCCGTCGGCGGGTGCGTCGTCTTCTGTCTCGATCATGAAGGCCCCTCACGGTCAGGCTCGCGGTGTCTGGTGGCGGATAGTAACGCGCGGCATGGGGCGCGCAAACCGCGGCGACGCTCGCCAACGGGCGGTGCACGGTTATGGCAGCGGTCCCGAACGGAGCGAGGCCGGCGCCTCGGCGTGATCGAGGATCTCACTTTCCCCGCAGATTCAGACGGCGTAAGGATGCTTACGAATGGACCGCTTGCCCGGTCGCGCTGTAAAGTGAAGCGAAACGCGACAGGTTTACGCCCTTGGGCTGTGGCCCGGCAGATCCAAACCGAACCGCGGTGGCCGACCCCTGACGCGGTGGAGTGCGCGGATTGAAGTGAAGGTAAGAAACTCTCCCGACGATACCGCCGCCGAGCTCGCAGGCGGCGGCGCGGCGGTACAGCACGACGCCGCGCCGGCCGATCCGCTGGTCGGACGTGTCGGGTCGGCCCTGCTGCGGATGCGTCGGGGCCTGGAGCAGGATTATCTGGATAGCATCGGCGAGCGCCGCTTCCGCATGCTTGGAATCGAGCGTTACCGCCGGACCCACATCGCCATCGAACTCAGCCTGCGCGGCAGCGGCATGCGTGCCCGCGGACTGCGCAACGCGACCAGGATGCGTCTGGTCGAGCATGAGGTGCCGATTGCCGGTCTCCCGGCCCCCTTCGAGGGATTGCGCCTGCTGCACCTCACCGATCTGCATCTGGATCTGGACGCGGCCATCCTCGCGGCCATCATCGCGCGCGTCCGCCTCCTGGAGTACGACCTGTGCGTCCTCACCGGGGACTATCGGGCCTGGGCGGTCGGACCCTGCGAACCGGCGCTGTCCGCCCTCGCGCAACTGCGCCGCCACCTGCGCGGACCCGTCTATGCCACGCTCGGCAACCATGACCTGATCGAGATGGTCCCCGGAATCGAGTCACTGGGCATCCGCGTCCTGATGAACGAGTCCCTGATCATCGAGCGCGGCGGCCAACACCTGCACCTGGCCGGCATCGACGACCCCAACCGCTACGCCACCCACAATCTGGAGGCGGCCACGGCACAGGTGCCGCCGGACGCTCCCTCGATTCTGCTGGCGCACTCCCCGGAGCCCTATGGCGCCGCGGCCAGCCTGGGCTTCGACCTGATGCTGTGCGGCCATACCCACGGCGGCCAGATCTGTCTGCCCGGCGGGTTCGCACTGATCTCGCACACGCAGGTGCCCCGCTTCCTGCGCAACGGCCCCTGGCGGTGGCGGCAGTTGCGCGGCTACACCTCGCCTGGGGCCGGGAGCAGCATCGTCCCGGCGCGCTTCAATTGCCCGCCGGAGGTCACCATCCACCACCTGCGGCGGGCCGACGGCGCGGCACGATCGCCGCTGCTCAGTAGCCGTGAGAGCGGGTCACGTACTTGGTGAGCTCGACATACTGGGCGTTCATCCGCCGCAGGATGTCATGTCCGACCTCGACGATGTTCTGCATCACCCGATAGACCATCCACGGGTGCTCCGGCAGCAAGTCTTCGAAGGCCGCACGTTCGAAACTGCACACCTGCGTCTGGCCCAATGAGCGCAACGTCGCGGAGTGCGGTCGACCGCTGACGAAACCCATCTCCCCCGCCATATCCCCCGTGTGCAGGACGTGGATGGTGATGTACTCGCCCTTGCCGAGATCCCGAGTCACGGCCACCGCGCCCTCGGTGATGACGTGCAGCTTGTTGTCGACCTTGCCTTCCTCGATCAGAACCTCGTGGTCCTTCAGACGGCGGCAGCAGGTGATCCCGGTCAGGGCACGCAACTGCACGTCGGTCAATCCTTCGCTCAAGGGTGACTTGCGCAGACAACTAAAGTCGTCAATCTCGTTCATCAGACTGCTCCTCGTTGGTTACAACACGCGATATCATTATATCATCATATACCTATTTTATTTGTTTTCTGTGACCGTGAGCGCACCTGCCACGGCGATCCTGGGCCGCGCGGGTTGCGCTCCGCCGCGCGCCCCCCACCTTGCTGCTATCTTTCCGGAACCTCGTCCCCGTCATGCTGCGAAAACTCCTCCCTCTCCTGATTCTGGCCTTAGGCATTGGCGGTTTTGTCGCCCTGAAGGCGACCCGTCCCAAGCCCGATCCGGTGGTGCCCCAGGAGCGCGTCTGGCGGGTGGAGACAGTGACCGTGACCCCCGCCGTGCACAGTCCGGTGCTCAATCTGTTCGGTCGGGTGGAAGCGCCGGACCGCGTGCGGGCCGCCGCCCCGGTGGCGGGTCGTTTGCTTGAAGTGCGGGTGCGCGACGGCGATCTGGTCGCCCAGGGTGACCTCCTCGCCCGGCTGGACCCGGCGGACCTGGAACCGCGACTGGCTCAGGCGCGTGCCGAACTGACCAGAGAGCAACTGCGACTCACCCACGACCGCCAGGCACTGGAGCAGGAACGTGCGCTGCTGGCCCTGGCCGAGGCGGCCTTGGGACGGTCGGAGAAGGTCCAGTCCCAGAAGCTCGGCACCGCCAGCGACGTGGATCTGGCGCGCGAGCAGCTCGCGCGCACCCGGCTGGCGGTGACCTTACGGGAGCAGGCGATCGCCGAACACCCGGCGCGCCTGGCCTCGCTCGAGGCCAAGCTGGCCGAGGCCGAACGCGACGCCGCCCGGGCGCAGATCAAGGCGCCGTTCGACGCTCGCATCGGTACGGTCGAGGCGGGCGCCGGAGATCAACTGCAACCCAACCAAACCATCCTCACGCTCTATCCGGTGGATGGCCTGTATCTGCGGGCCAAGATTCCGGGCAGCCGCGGCGAAGAACTGCGCGCCGCGCTGGCAGCCGGGCAGCGCCTGACCGCCCGCGCCAACCACGCGGGTCGGCCCTTCTCGGCGGTCTTGGCGCGCCTCGCCGGCGAGGCCGACGCCCGTGGGGTCGATGCCCTGCTGAAAGTGGAACCCGGTTCCGACCTGCCGCTGGGGGCCTTCGTCGACCTGGTCCTTCAGCGCCCGGCCATGCCGGACACCATCGCCCTGCCCTTCGCCGCCCTCAACGGCGGGGCGCGGGTCTTCGCGGTCAACGAGGGACGGTTGCAGGGCATCACGGTCGAGCGGGTCGGTGAAGTCATGGAGCACGGGGCCAGCGAGGTCCTGGTCCGCGCCGCGGGTCTGGGTCCCGGCACCAGGGTGATGATCACCCACCTGCCCAATGCGGTGGACGGACTCAAAGTCCAGGAAGTGCCGGAGCGCAAGACCGCCGCCGCCCAGCCCCCGATCGGCAGCGCGACTGCCGAGCGCGCGGAGCACATGCCATGAAGCGCGGTCTGATCACCGTCTTCGCGCGCCACAAACTGCTCGCCAACCTGCTGACCGTGTTGGTGTTCGCGCTGGGCGCAATCGCCCTGACACGGATGAACATCCAATTCTTCCCGAACTTCGCACTGGACATCATTTCGGTGCGGGTGGTGTGGAGCGGCGCCTCCGCCGAGGATGTCGAGAACGGCATCATCATCCCTTTCGAGGAACGTCTGAAGACGGTCGATGGGCTGAAAAAGATGACCTCGACCGCCACCCAGGGCATCGCCAACCTGTCCCTGGAACTCAAGGAGAACACCGACGCCCTGCTCGCCCTGGATCAGGTGCGACAGCGCGTGGACGAATTCCGCAACCTGCCCAAGGACGCCGAGACCCCGCAGGTCAGCCGCATCTCTCGCTATGAACCAGTGGCGCGCGTCCTGGTCTCGGGGCCGAGTCTGGCCGACGTGCGTCCCTGGGTCCGCCAGTTCGAACGCGAACTCCTGGCCCGCGGCATCGATCGGGTCGACATCTCCGGTCTGCCGGAGGAACGCATCGCCATCGAGGTCCCCGGCCGCACGCTCGAGACGCTGGGGCTGTCACTGGACGGCATCGGCCAGCAAGTCGGCCGTCTCGCCCAGGATCTGCCCTCCGGCCTCGCCGGCGAGGCGGACGGGGCGCGCGAACTGCGGGGTCTGGAGCAACGCCGCGACCCGCTGGCCTTCGAGGATCTCAATATCGCCAGCGACGACCGCGGTCTGGTGCGCCTGGGTGATGTCGCAACCATCGTGCGCGAGGCTCGCCCCGCGGCCCTGACCCTCACCGAGGTGGAGACCGAACGCGCCCGCTCCCACGGCGCCGTCACGGTGGAACTGCTGATCCAGCGCGCCGAATCCGGCCACTCGCTGCGCGCCGCCGAACGCTTCAACGCCTGGCTCGCGGACACCCGTCCGACGCTGCCGCCGTCGATTCAGCTCACGGTCTTCGACGAGTCCTGGCAGCTCATCCGCGACCGCATCGACCTCCTGGTCGACAACGGCCTGCAGGGCTTCACCCTGGTGCTGATCCTGCTGTTCATCTTTCTGCCCGGCCGCGTCGCGCTCTGGGTCGCGATGGGCATCCCCACCGCCTATCTGCTGGCACTGACGCTGCTGTGGGCCTTCGGCGGCACCATCAACATGATGAGTCTGTTCGCGCTGCTGCTCACCCTGGGTGTGATCGACGACGATGCCATCGTCATCGGCGAATACGCCGAGTCGCGCTTCCGCATGGGCCTGCCCCCGGCGGAGGCCGCCATCGCCGGCGCCAAACGGATGTTCTGGCCGGTGGTCGGCTCCGCTCTGACCACCATCGCCGCCTTCCTGCCGCTGATGTTGGTCGGCGGGATCATGGGCAACATCCTGGGAGACATCCCGTTCGTTGCCATCATGGTGCTGATGGCCTCGCTGATGGAGGTCTTCCTGATCATGCCGGCGCATCTGCGCTCGGCCTTCAGCCATCAGGTGCAGCAGGTGACGCCGCAGTGGCGCAAGCGCGTGGATGCGGGGTTCGATTACTTCCGCGACCACCTGTACCGACCGGTGGTCGTGGCCTCGCTGCGCTGGCGCTGGACCACGGTCAGCGCGGTGGCCGTGCTGATGATCCTGTCGGTCGGATTGCTGGCGGGCGGGCGCATCGCCTTCGTCTTCTTCCCCACGCCGGAAGCGCAGATCGTCTTCGCCAATGCCACCTTTGTCGCCGGGACCCCGCGCGACCAGAGCGCCGCGTTCCTGCGGGAGATGGAGAATGGCCTGCGCGCGGCCGAGCGCGAACTGGGCGGCGGCCTGGTCGAGGCGGCGGTCGCGCGCCTGGGCGCCACCGTGGCGGTGGATGTGGGCGCCGGGGCACGCGGCGATCAACTCGCCTCGCTGCTGGTCCAACTGGTCCCGTCCGAGGACCGCACGGTGCGCAATGAGACCCTCCTCGCCGCGTGGCGCGCGCAACTCAAGGTGCCGGCCGGCATCGAAAGCCTGGTCATTTCCTCGCGCCGCTCCGGCCCACCCGGCCGGGACCTCACGGTGCGGCTCGTCGGCGACGATGCCCACCGGCTCAAGTCCGCCGCCCTGGACCTGGCTCAAGGACTGGAAACGATCCCCGGCGTGTCGGACATGGTGGACGACATGCCCTTCGGCCGCGAGCAACTGATCTACCGGGTCTCCCCCGCCGGTCAGTCACTGGGCGTCACCACGGAACTGCTGGGCCGGCAATTGCGCGCCGCCTTCGACGGCTATCTTGCGCAACTGGTGCAGGTCGGTCAGGACGAATTGGAAGTACGGGTGCTGCTGCCGCGGCATGAGCGCACCCGTCTCGACGCCCTGGAGCAACTGAACATCCGCGTGCCGAGCGGTGAATTCGTGCCGCTGGACACGGTGGCCGACTGGGAGAGCCGACGCGGCTTCGAGGCCCTGCGCCATGCCAATGGCCGCCTGGCGGTTGAGGTCTCGGCCGACATCAACCGGGCGCTCAACACCCCTGATGGGGTCAACCAGGCGCTGGAGCGCGACCTGCTGCCGGATCTGGTGGAACGTTACGGGATCAGCTACAGCTTCGAGGGCCGCGCCGCCGATCAGCGCGAGACCCTCGGGGACATGCGGCTGGGACTCTACATCGGCCTCGGGCTGATCTATCTCATCCTGGCCGCGGTCTTCTCCTCCTGGGGCTGGCCGCTGGTGGTCATGACCGCCATCCCGTTGGGACTGATCGGCGCCATCTTCGGTCACTGGATTCTGGGGATCGACCTGACCCTGCTGTCGATGTTCGGCCTCTTCGGCCTGGCCGGCATCGTGGTGAACAACGCCATCATCCTGGTCAGCATGTACCAGGAACTGCGCACCACCGGTCTGGACGTCGACCACGCCCTGGAAGAAGCCGCCTGCTCGCGCCTGCGCGCCATGCTCTTGACCTCCGCCACCACCGTCGTCGGCCTGGGTCCGCTGATCTTCGAGACCAGCCTCCAGGCGCAGTTTCTCATTCCGATGGCGGTCTCGCTCGCCTTCGGCATCACCTTTGCCACCGTGCTGGTGCTCATTTTCACGCCGGCATTGCTCTCGCTGCATGAGTCGGCCCAGGCGCGGATCACTGGCTGGTTCACGCCGCAACCGGCGCCGGAGACGGGGGCCTGAGACACCCGAAGCCAGACGAGCCCCGCCGGCCGCAAGGATGATCAAGACCGTCGTCGGCGATCAGTGGATCACCCAACTGGCCTCAATGCTCCCCCATCAGCCCGCTCGCGCGTAACACGCGCCGCTCGATCGCTGCGGCCAGCACTTGGTTGTCACCGGGACGGACCAGGGTCAGTTGGACGCGGGCGCGGGTAATCCCGGTATAGATGAGTTCGCGGGTCAGCACCGGACTCGGCTGCTCCGGCATCACGAGCGCGGCGTGGGTGAATTCCGAACCCTGGGACTTGTGCACGGTGAGTGCATAAACGGTCTCCACGGCCTGAAGACGACTCGGCAGGACCCAGGTGATGCCGTTGTTGCCGTCGGCAGCGGGAAAGGCGACCCGCAGCGGCAACCGATCCGCGACACCGTCGGGGCGGACCAGCGTGATGCCGATGTCGCCGTTCATCAGGCCCAGCCCGTAATCGTTGCGGGTGACCAGCACCGGACGGCCGAGATACCAGCCGGCGCTGGCCGGAATCAGGCCCGCCGCGTGGAGCAGGCCGGCGATGCGCTGGTTGAGTCCCTCCACACCCCAGGGACCGCGGCGCAGCGCGCAGAGCACCTGGAATTGACCGTGGGCCTCGAGTACGGCACGAGCCCAGGTGTCGAACAGGCTCGGGTCGGCAGTGCCGGTCGGTTGGCCGTTACGCAGCATCTCCAGGTAATGACGGTATCCATCGGTCGTCGCGTTCGAGGTTGCGTTGGGACGCGCCGACGCGGCAGACACTGCGCCGTGACCCGTGACCTTGCCGTCGATGACCAATGAGCGGAAGGCGCCCTCGTCCTGGTCAACGAGTTCGACCAAGCCCAGGTCGGCAGCGCGGCCGTTCCAGATGCGCAGCGCGGCGGCGGTGTCGCCGGCGTTGACCGCCGCGGCGAGTTGACCAATACCGCCGGCAGCAGCGAAGCGGTGACTGTGGCGCAGCATAACGATGGCTTGGTCGAGAGCCGTGCCGGCCGGATCGATCAGAGCCGGGTCGAGCGTCTCCCCGGTCGCGGTCGCAAGCCAGTCACGGGTCGCAGGATGATAATGCCCCTCCCCCGCACGTCGGCAGAGTTCACCGAGGACCGCCCCCGCCTCCACCGAGGCGAGTTGGTCCTTGTCGCCGAGCAGAATGAGGCGCGCCCTGGGCGGCAGCGCGTCGAGGACGGCGGCCATCAGTTCCAGATCGATCATTGATGCCTCGTCGATCACCAGCACGTCAAGCGCCAGGGGATTATCGGCGTGATGACGTAAACGACGGGTATCGGAACGACTCCCGAGCAGGCGGTGCAGCGTGGTGACGGTGACCGGGATGGCGGCCCGCACTGCCGCGGCGTTGGCAAGCCCGTCCAGCGGCAAGCCGGCGACCGTGCCGGCGATGGATGCGTTCAGGCGCGCGGCCGCTTTACCGGTGGGGGCCGCCAGGCGGATACGCAGCGGCCTGGGCACCTTGCCGGCAGGCGGTGCGGCGAGGGCCAGGGCCTGCAGCAAGGCGAGGAGCCGCACCACCGTGGTCGTCTTGCCGGTACCGGGCCCCCCGGTGATGATGCTGAAGGCACTGCGGGCGGCCAACGCGCAGGCGAGCTTCTGCCAATTGGTTGGAGTGGCCGACTGGTCAGGGAATAGACGATTCAGGATCAAGCAGATCGCCTCCATCGGCAGGGTCGCCTGGAGCCCCGCCGACCCGTCCAGCCGGGCCTGGATACCATGGCGCACGGCCTGTTCATAGGCCCAATAGCGACGCAGGTAGAGGCGCGGGCCAATCAGGACCAGCGGCGTTGCACCCGCACCGGAGCCGACCAGCTCAGGATGGGTGACTGCCGCCAGCCAGTCGGGCAGGGTCAGCCCCTTCAGCACGTCAGCGGGACGCGGGGGCGGCTCGCTATCCGGCGTCGTCATCCCCTCGGGGGGCAGCGAGAGGGCAAAGCTCGGGTCCTTGAGCGTCGCTTGCAGGTCGAGACAGGCATGGCCGCGCCCAAGTTGATGGCTCGCCAGCGCGGCCGCGAGAATCAGCAAAGGGGGCGCATCCGGGACCTCGCGCCACAGGAATTCGGCGAAGGCGAAATCGAGTGGACGTAACCAGTCGCACTCCGCCCAGCGCGCGAGGATGGTTCGTAACCGAGTGCCGTCGTTGGCACCCCCGAGCACCGCGGTACCTGTCCTGCGATTGGCGCTCATACCATGGCCTCCGCGGCCGCATCGGCAAAGCATGCGTCGAGCGACTCGATCAGGATGCGGGGTGGACATTCGACATGCAGGCCCTGGCTCGGTGCATCAATACCGCGCAAAAAAAGATAGACAGCGCCGCCGACATGGCGGTCGTAGTCATAGTCAGTCAGTCGCGCCTTGAGCAACCGGTGCAGGGCGAAGAGATAAAGAACGTACTGCAGCTCATAGCGGGCATGCAGAATCTCGGCGCGCATGGCCTCGGCGGTGTAGGCGGCGGCGTCGGGACCGAGCCAGTTGGACTTATAGTCGGCGACGTAATAGCGGCCCTGATGCTCAAAGACCAGATCCATGAAGCCCTTGAGCATCCCATTGAGCGTGGCGGCCGCCAGCGCCGGGCGCGGCGCGGCCCCCAGGGTGTGGGCGCTGACCAGCCGATCGATGTCCAGTGTATCGACGCGGCTCGCGGCCAGCCAGAACTCCATCTCAGGGACCGCAGTGGTCAAGTCGGCGAGCTTGAACGGGGTGGGCGGCACCGCTTCCCGGAGCGGTAGTCGCAACGGCGTGGTGATCAGCCGGAGCAGCCAGTCGGTCAGGGGTTCGACCCAGGTGTCCCAACCGCGCAGCCGACACCGTCGTGCAACGGTTTCGCGCAGTCGTTCGCGATCGGCCGCGACCGCCGCAAAGCCCTGGGTGGCGGCCCATTCGAGCAGATCGTGGAGGAAGGAGCCCGCCTCGGACCCGCGGGGGAACGCATGCGGCGTGTGCGGGACGGGGATCAGGCGGGTGGCCGTCGGCACCGCCATCGGTGCGGCCTGCAGCTCCTGGAACCGGTCCTCGGCCGGGGTCTCGGGGGTGGGGTCAGGTCGTCCCGGGTCGATCTGCATGTGCTCAGTAACAGGAACGGCATCACCCGCGACCGTCCGCAAGGCGGAGTAGCTGGCAATCCACCAGGGTTCGCGGACCACCCGACGTGACGCGCGCGCGCCCCCCAGGGTCACCGCCGCGTCCGCCGCCGAAAAGTGCTCGGAGGTCGGCGCGGGGGCCGGGACGACGACGCGATCGGCGCTGTCCCCACACAGAGCCGCCAGCGCGGGCGCCAAGCCCTCCGGCGTCAGGGGTTCCCCGCCGCCCAGCAGATAGCCGAAAGCACTGTTCTCCAGTTTGTCGAGCGGCGCCAGTCCAACCCAGGTGGCATAGCGGGCCCGGGTCAGCGCAACATAGAGCTTGCGCAAGTCCTCACCCAGACGCTCGCGGTCGGCCAACGCCAGGATCTGCGCGTCGCCGGCGAGGGCAAGCTGCGGTTGGCCCGCATCATCATGCCATTTGAGCGGCAGGTCTGTGAGTTTGGCCGGCCGATGGTCCGCGGCGAAGGGCAAAAAGACCAACGGGTATTCAAGTCCCTTGGACTTGTGAACAGTCACCACCTGCACCAGGTCGGCGTCGCTCTCCAGGCGGATCTGGCGCGCGTCGCCCTTGGCACCGCGTGACGCATCCCGACACTGCTCGGCCAGATAGCGGATGAGCGCATGCTCGCCGTCAAGCCGGGAACTCGCCTGTTGCAACAACTCGGCGAGGTGCAGAAGATCGGTGAGGATACGCTCACCTTCCAGCGGTGCGACCCCGGCCTGCGTTTCCGGACGCGCGCCGATCAGTCGGACTGGGACGTTGAAATCATTGAGCAGGCGTCGCAGCATGGGCAGCACGCCCCGAGCGCGCCAGCGGTCGCGATAGTCGCGAAACTGGAGGACACGCGCCTCCCAGGCCAGCTCGTTCTGATTGAGCTGCTCCAGTTCGGCCCAGCGCAATCCGAGCGTCGCGGTCGCCAGGGCCGTGCGCAGGAGACGCGGGTCGTCGGGCTCGGCGCAGGCGGCAAGCCAATGCTGGATCTCGCCGGCCTGGAGGCTCTGGAACACCGAATCCTGGTCGGAGAGATAGACGCTGCGCACGCCGCGCCGGGCCAGCGCGCCGCGGATGCTGTCCGCCTCCGTGCGTTTGTTGACCAGCACCGCCAGGTCCGCCGGGCGCAGTTGCCGGAGTGTCGCCGAACCCTCAGCAGCGACGAACCCGGCTTGCCCCTCCTGACCCAGGTTGAGCAGACGCACGATCTCGCTCGCGCAGGCGTCGGCGATCTGAGCGCGGTACGCCTCTTTGCCGAGCGGCTTGCCCCCGTCCGGCGCGGGTAGCCACCAGGCGGTGAGCGCGGGCACGGTCCGGCCCCCCGCGGACAGAGTTTCGGCGCGACCTTGAGCGTCTGCAGCAATAAAGGGGACCGGGTTCTCCGACGCACCGCGGAAGAGAAAGGCCCCGTGTCCGGTCGCCCGGTCCTCGGCGGCCTGGAAGCACCGGTTGACGGCGCTGACCATGGCCGCGGTGGAGCGGTAGTTCTTCTTCAGGGTATAGAGCCGGCCGGTGCAGGCTCGGCGTGCTTTGAGATAGGTGAAGATATCCGCCCCCCGGAAGGCATAGATCGCCTGCTTGGGATCGCCGATCAGGACGAGCGCGGTCGTGGGGTCGTCGCTCTCAATCCGATACACCGCATCGAAGATGCAGTACTGCACCGGGTCCGTGTCCTGAAACTCGTCAATCAGCGCGACCGGAAATTGGCGTCGGATGATCTCGGCCAGGCGCGCGCCATTCGGGCCGTCCAGGGCGATGGCGAGCCGGGTCAGGAGATCGTTGAAGCCCATTTGGGCGCGACGGTCCTGTTCGGCGGCGAAGCGCCCCGCGACCCAGCGCGCGGCATGGCACAGGATCGCGACCCGCGCATCGGGTAGCGCGTTGAGTGCGTCGCGGAGCGTCAGCATCGCCGTCAGGGCCGGATGGGCAGGCGGTTCACCCTGCTTCCAGGCCTCTTGAAGACCGGGCTGGGTCAAGCGTGTCCAGGCCGCGCTGTTCGCGTCCAGCGTCGGCCGAACGGCCCGCGGATCTGCAGCCCAGTCACGCAGCGCCAGCAGCCAGGGAGCGTAGAAGCGGGCCTGTAATTTGCGTCCATTCACCCGTTTCGCGGCAACCGCATCATCGAGCAAGGTCTGCAACGCATCGACCCAGCCGGTCCAGGGAGCCTTGATCTCGGCCAGGCGAAGACCGCGCTCCGCGCGCGCGGCGCCGATCGACAGGGCTGGTTCGGGCGCGTCGTCGAGCCGGTCCGCATGATCGACCAGGCCGTGCAGACCACCCTGCAGCGCTGCCGGATCAGACCACCATTGGCAAACCTCGGCAACCGCCGCGGCATCCAGCGGCACCATGAACGAACGCCAGTAATCGCGAACCACCTCGGCCAGCAGTTCGCTCTCGTCGGTCTCCAAGGTCTGACTAAAGAGGCTATCGCTGTCGAAGGCATGCTCGCGCAGCATCCGGTTGCACCAGCCATGGATGGTGGAAACCGCCGCCTCGTCCATCCATTCGGCGGCCAGTTGCAGCTTGCGGGCGCAGCCCGGCCAGTGTTCCGGCGGGTATTCGGCGCGCAAATCGTGCAAGAGGTCTGCGCCGATCGGATGCACGGCGACCCGGAGCGGATCGGCACGAAAATAGCGTGCGGCTTCGCTCAGGCGGGAGCGGATGCGCTCACGCAATTCCTGGGTGGCGGCGTCAGTGAAGGTGACGACCAGGATCTCCGGCGGGGTGTAGGCACGGGGTTGCGGATCCGGCTGACCATGACCCAGGACCAGGCGGACGTAGAGGGTCGCAATGGTGAAGGTCTTACCGGTACCGGCGCTGGCCTCGATCAGTCGGCTGCCGTACAAGGGGAAACGCAGCGGGTCGAGCGGCGCGGGGCCGGCACGGGTGGAGGCAAGCATCGCGGACGTCGTCATCGTCATGCGGCAACTCCGTTGGGCTGCGGTTGTCCGGGTTTGTTTTTCTCCACATGCATCGCGTCGAACAGGGATCGCAGCAGGGTCGCGGCCCAAGAGGCAAATTCGCCGGTGGCGGAGAGGCTGTGAAAATCCGGATAGACGCGCGCCAGGTAGGCGTCGCTCTGTACCTCGCCCGGGTAGTTGTAACCGCCTTCGTAAACCTTGCAGGCGGCCGCCGCGTTGCCGTCCTTCAGCCATTCGAAAGCGGTCCTGGCAGCGAGCGGCAGCGGCTCACGCATACCCGCCTGCCAGGCTGCCAGCAGGTCAGTCAGGTAGCGCTCGACCAGCTCAAGGGTGAGCGGCTTCAGCTCGACATCGCCCGCCTTGCTGATGATGTGAGTGCTGAGCGGTTCGCCGGCGAGATGCCCGGCGAGATGTGCCACCCAGTGGCGGATCAGGACCTCGCCGCGGTACTGTTTGTTCTTGACGAGGTCGCTGGTCTCCAGCACCACCCGGCCCCGCTGACCAGCCTCATCGAAGCGCAGACCGGCAAACCAATCCGCAACCTCGATCAGTTGGTCGGCGATCCTGGCCTGAAACCGGATCGGCTCCTCCGCCGTGATTGCGTACGGCCAGCGCGCGAGTGCCTGCTGATAGCGGTTGAACAGGTCGTCCATGGGGTCGGTCAGATCCTCGGCGAGGACCTCGCCAAAGGCGGCCGGGGTCAGATCCCCGCGTCGGCGGATACGCTCCAGACGGTCCGCGCGGGCTGCTTCGATCGCCTCGCCCCGCCCCAGCGCCGCGGCCTGGACTCGAATCAGCTCGTCCTGCAAGTGCCAGCGGCCCAAGCCATCCAGGGCGAACGGCTCCTGGTCCTCGCCGGGCCCATCCTCGCCTTCAAAGAACACCCCGAGACGCTGGCGGAAGAACGCCTTCACCGGCGCCTTCAGGAAATCAGCCAGCTCGCGGACTCCCAGCGGCTCCGCGTGGATGAGCGGCGGCAGGGGCGATTGCGGCGTGTTGCCGGGCTCGGCCCATCCTGCGCGCGGGGTTGGCCGCCACTCCATCGCATAGGTGAACCAGGACGAGCCGGCCGAAGCATCCGGAAAATAGTCAGGGCTGAAGGGCTGGAGGCGGTGCTCGCGGGTCAAGGCCGCAAGGAAGTGCTTCGGGGCCTCGTCAGCGGGCCCCTGGTACCCGGCCAGCCGCCAGCCGGCGGCCAGATGATCGCGCAGTTGGCCTACCAGCACCGAGGGAGGACGCGGGCTGTTGTCGGTGATGCTGCGTCCCACCCAGGAAAGATGCAGCGATTCGCGGGCCGACAGCACTGCCTCGAGAAACAGATAGCGGTCGTCCTCGCGCCGCGACCGGTCGCCCGGCCGATAGTCCCGACCCATCAGATCGAAGTCCATGGGTTTGCGTTGACGCGGATAGTCGCCGTCGTTCATACCCAGCAGACAGACATGACGGAAGGGAATAGCGCGCATGGGCATGAGGGTGGCGAAGGTGACTGCACCGGCGAAGAAGCGCTGCGAGAGTCCGCCCTCATCGAGTCGCGACAACCAATACTCGCCGACAATCGACGGGGGCAACACCGCGGTGAGTGCCGCCTCGTCACAAACCGCCTGCCAATCCTCCAAAGCCGTTTCGAGCCGGAGCACGGTATAGGCGTCACCACTGTCATCGGGGTCCAGAAAATCCGCCATCAGGGTCCGCAAACGAGCGCACCAATCGGCGACCGTGGCTGGTTCGCGCAGCCGGTGCCAGGTTTCATCCAGCGTCTCGACGAGGCGTACCAGAGGGCCAAGCAGAGCGGCATCAAGCCCGCCGATTTCATCGAAGGGCTCGATGCCCCGCCACGCGCCGGCGCCGGCGCCGACGGCGTAACCGAGCAGCATCCGGCGCAGCCCGAAGCGCCAGGTATGTTGGGTCGCCGCCTCAGGTTGGGTTGGCAGGTCTAGGCTGGCCCGCTGTTCGGCGTGCAGGGCCCAGCGGATGTTGGCGCCACGGACCCAGCGATGCAGCCGCGGCAGATCCTCCGCCGCGATTCCGAAGCGCCGCCGCAGGGCCGGAACCTCAAGCAGGTTGAGCAAGTCGCTCACCGCCATCCGGGACTGGGGGAGCGCGAGCAGCGTCTCCAGCGCCTGGACCAGCGGATCGGTGGCGCGCTGCCCTTGGTCGGCGACGCTGTAAGGGATGAACCGCGGATCATCTCGATCGAGCAGTCCGAACACCGCTTGGATGTAGGGTGCGTAGGTATCGATGTCCGGGACCATGATGATGATGTCGCGCGGCGTCAGGCTCGGGTCGGCATTGAAGGCGGCGAGCAACTGGTCGTGGACGACCTCGACTTCCCGCTGGGGACCGTGGGCGATGTGGAAGCGGATGGAGTGATCCAGCGCCGGGTCGACTGCCGGCCAGTGCGCGCTGCTCTCGCGCAGGGGACGTAGATCGCGGATGTCGTCCTGCAACTGCGCCAGCAGGGTACCGATGTCGCCCGGTTCAGTTGGGGGCTCGAAGAAATCGATGCGCTGGCCGATCGCGCTGAACTGGCCTTCATAACCGCCGCGCGCCGTCGCGTCGTCATGCTCGTCGAGCAGACCGATGAAGTCGCGGCCCTGTTTGCCCCAGGCCGCCAACAAGGGGTGAGCGTGCAGGTGCATCCGCTCCTCCGACAGGTCTGTTGGCATGCCGCCACGGCGGCGCTGACGGCTGCTGTTGGCACGCAGCAGATCCTTGTCGGCAACGATGTCGGCCCAGTAATGCTCGCACGGATTGTGAACGCACATCAGGACTTGCGTCCAGCGCGCCATGGCGGCCAACACCTCCAGGGACTGCCGCGGCAGGCTCGAAATGCCGAACACCATCAGCCGGCGCGGCAAACCGGCGGGGCGACTGTCTGCCGGCCAGTCGGCCGCGCCGCGCAGAAAGGCCGCGTGTACGGCCGACCGACCAGCATGGAAACCGCCCGGGCCGATCTCGACATCGGCCAGCAGCGTGCGCCAGAGCGACGCCTGCCAGCGCTGCTCCACGGGCAGGAGCGCGCGGCGACCGCGGGCATCGATCAGCACGTCCTCACCCTTGGCCCAGGCCGTCAGCCAATCAGCGCGATAGACCTGATATTGATCGAAGAGATCAGCCAACCGCTCAGCGAGCTGAAAACGCTTGCGCAGATCGGCATCCTCGGTCAGAAAACGCCGGATGGAGTCATACGCCGGGTCTGCCGTCACCAGCGGCAGCAGCCGCATCAGGCGCCACACCAGGCGTGACTCATCAAACGGCGAAGTCTCTGGGACCGGCCCGGGTCCGAGCACCGCCCGATAGACCCGCCAGAGAAAGCGCGATGGCAGCGAAACCTCCAGCGCCGCGGCGATCCCGAGTCCTCCCTCCCGATCGTCGCCCTCACCCGAGCCGGCATCGGCGGCCAACGCCAGCTTGAGCCATTGGGCAATCCCGTTGCTCTGGGCCAGAATAATCTCCGATTCGAGCGGCGCGAGCGGATAGCGCCGCATCCAGGCCACCAGCAGGTTGCGCAAGGTTTCCGGCCGATTACCGTGGACGAGCATCAAGCCGGGTGGGAGAAGGCTGGCGGTCACGTCTAGCTCCAGGCAAAAGTTGGCGGCGGGTCGGACCTGTCCAGATTAGCCGCTGAATTGGCGTGCAGCAAAAAAAACCCCCGCTCGTTGGAGCGGGGGTTTTTGGGATAAGGCCCTGGCGGTGACCTACTTTCGCATGGGGAGACCCCACACTATCATCGGCGATACACCGTTTCACTTCTGAGTTCGGGATGGGATCAGGTGGTTCCAATGCTCTATGGCCGCCAGGAAAAACGTCGGCAACGCCTACGGCGCCACCAGGATGATCGTGGTAAGGACACCCTACAGTGCTTGGGTGTTATATGGTCAAGCCGCACGGTCAATTAGTACGGGTTAGCTGCACGCGTTACCGCGCTTCCACATCCCGCCTATCAACGTTGTGGTCTTCAACGGACCTTTAGGGGCGTCAAGCGCCCAGGGAGACCTCATCTTGGGAGGGGCTTCCCGCTTAGATGCTTTCAGCGGTTATCCCGTCCGTACATAGCTACCCGGCAATGCCACTGGCGTGACAACCGGAACACCAGGGGTA
>NZ_KB902538.1 GCF_000379525.1 Lamprocystis purpurea DSM 4197
AAGTCCGGACTGCCGGCCAGCGAAGCGGCCATCGTGGTGGACATCGTCCGCGAACTGCGTGAGCAGAGCGTCAACCATCATCGCCCGACCCTGCGCGCCTGTATCGCCATCGCGACCGTCCTGCAGAATTGCAAGATCAGTGCGCGCGCCGACAACCTGTTCTTCCGCGATATCTGCCGCGACATCCTCGACATGGATGTCGCCAAGGTCCGCCGCGACGGTAGTTCGCTGAATGAATCGCCGGTCGATGAGGTGGTCGCGCGGATCAGCGGCAGAGCACGGCGCCCCAAGGCGGTTGAGCCGAAGCCGGTATAGCCTGAGTCCCTCGAGTCAACAGAGGATCTAAAAAATGCCCAAATTCAGCCAACCGGCACGCACCGTTCGCGACATCAAGACTCTGGCGGGCAAAGCGGACGACCTGCATACACCGCATAAGATGTATATGCGGCTGTTCGCCCTGGAAACCGAGCGCCATCGCCGCCAGCAAGAGCGTGAAAGCGCCATGCTGCGCGTCACGAATATCGATGCGCGTTGTCTTGAGATCGATCAGGAGAAAGAGCAGTTGCTGCAACTCCTGGGTGTCGAGACCATCCCTCTGGTGCCGCCGTCAGCCGCCGGAAGCCCGGCGACCAAGGGGTCGATGAGGACTCCGGCGGGCGACCCGCGGCGTCGGGGGCGCCTCACCACGCAATCCACACCGGTCGAGACCAGCGTCTCCGACGCCGTGAAGATCCGCTATTGAGCAAGCGACATTCCAGAGTCCGAAATGAATAACGTTCACTGTATGTTTTGCGGTCATGCCATTGATCTGGGCGATGCCTATAATGATTACGAGGGTCCACTGCGCTGTTCGGTGTGCAAGAGCCTGATGACGGTCCGCGTCGAACAAGGTCATCTGCGTTCCATGGCCGCCAGCCCTCAGGCCGGAGCGGCACCGAAGGTGCAACGGTCCCAAGCCCATAACACGTGAAGCCCAATTGCAGCCCGATTGAGCCCCCCTTTGCATAAGGCCAGCGCGGCAACCGGCCGCGATCCGAGCCAGAGGTCCAGCGATGCCACAGCCAAACAAAGAAGTTGAAAAGGAGACCGCGGGGGTCGGGCGGTACATTTACGCGATCGTCCCCGATCAGGGTCAACACGACTTGGGGAATATCGGACTTGATGAAGGCTTGGTCTATACCATCGGCAATGGACGGGTGGCCGCTGTGGTCAGTGACCTGGCCAGCGGACGCATCCGCCCGCAGCGGCGCAATCTCGCCGCCCACCAGGAAGTTTTGAAACAACTCCTGCGCGACGTCACCCCCCTGCCCGCCGCCTTCGGCCTGTTGGCCGATGACGACGCGGCGATCGCCCGCATCCTCAAGGACAACCAGGATGCCTTTTTAGGCCAACTCGAGCGGGTGAGTGACGGCGTGGAGATGGGTCTGCGGATGACCTGGGACGTGCCCAATATCTTCGAGTACTTCGTCGGCGCCCATCCGGAATTGCAGGAATTACGCGACGACTTCTTCCGCGATGGCGGTAACCTGACGCAGGACCAGATGATCACCCTGGGACGGAGTTTCGAGCGCCTGCTCGAACAGGACCGCGAGGACTTCACCGATCAGGTTGAAGCCATCATGCGGACCTGTTCCCGTGAGATCAAGCGCAACAAGTGCCGGACCGAGAAGGAGGTCATGAACCTCGCCTGCCTGGTGAAGCGCGGCGATCAGGAGCGGTTCGAACAGGCGGTGCTGCAAGCGGCGCGCCCCTTCGACAACAACTTCGCGTTCGACTTCAATGGACCCTGGGCACCCCACAATTTCGTTGAGATGGATATCAAGCTGTAACCGGCACGACGCTGTCGCGATAACAATCGAGTCGGCGCGGACCTGCCGTCGGCTGCACGCATTGGAGGTGTCTCGTGTTGCTGGTTGATGACATATTGGGCGCGCCAATCAAGGGGATTCTTTGGGTATTCAAAGAAATCCACAAGGCGGCCAGCGAGGCGCAACGGGAGCGCCGCGATCAGATCATGGCCGAACTGAGCGCCCTCTACGTGTCACTGGAGCAAGGCGACATCACGGAAGAGGTTTTCGACGATCGCGAGCAGGCCCTGCTGGACGAACTCGACGCCCTGGACGCGCGCACGGAGGCTGGGGATGAAGACGAAGATGATGACGACGACGATGACGATGACAACGATTCGGAGTCCGGATCGACCGTCGTTGTGGCCGACGCCTACCCCGGTGTGCGCAACGCCCTGATCGAGACCCCGATCGCTGCGGAGCCTGCGAGCCCCGGCCCATCCACCATTCCGACCAAGAAGAACGTCTCGTCATGATGCTCGCGATCGGCGACACCCCGAACGACTCTGAAGCCCACCAGGAGCTGCAGCGTGTCTCGCTGTGCGAGGCGCTGGATCGCATCCTGAACAAGGGCGCGGTGATTTCCGGGGAGTTGACCATCGCGGTGGCCAATGTAGACCTGCTGTATCTCAGCCTGCAACTGGTCCTCACCTCCGTGGAAACCGCGCGGCGGGAACACCTCCATGTCTAGCGCCGCCGACACCGCCGAAGTCACCAACCAACCCCTTCCCTCGCCGGATCCCGCGGGCGTCGATGCACCCTTACGCCAGGCGAGTCTGCTCGCGGAACTGCTCGAATCAAAGGTCGCCGGCACCAGCCGCCGGATCGACATCGATGCCGAGCGCGTACAGCGGGGTCTGGGCCAACTGGTGCTGACCCTGGTGAAGCTGTTGCACGTCCTGCTGGAACGTCAGGCGATCCGCCGCATGGACGGCGGCGATCTCGGCGACGACGATATCGAACAATTGGGTCTGACACTGATGCGTCAGGCTGATGAAATCGACCGCCTGCGCCGCATCCTCGGCCTCGAGGAAGAGGATCTGAACCTCGACCTGGGACCGCTCGGCAAGCTTTTCTAAGGCCGCTATCATGTCCCTGCAACGCGCCAGCCTCACGCATTCAACCAACAGCACCAGCGTCGCCGACCTGCTGGAGCGGGTGCTCGACAAGGGTATCGTCATTGCCGGCGACATCCGGATCAAACTCGTCGACATCGAACTGCTCACCATCCAGTTGCGCCTGGTGATTTGCTCGGTGGACAAAGCCCGCGAAATGGGCATCGACTGGTGGTCCGATAACGCCATGTTCAAGGGTCTGTCCAAGCAGGAGCCCGCACTGGCCTTAACAGCCCCGCCGACCGCTGCCGCAACAGCCTCCATCGAAGACCGTTTGGCCCGGATCGAGTCCCTGCTGATCAAGCAGGGACCCGCCGAGGGAGCCGCGCAGCCTTAAGGACAAGCCGCCATGTCAGACCAGACCCATCCCCTTCCGGAGACCGGTCACACTGGTCTCGCGGTGCCGCGCACCCTGATCTATTGCCCGGTCATCCACAGTGTCGTCGACCTGGGGGCCTTGGGCAAACCCGTTCAGTCCGCCACCCGCACCGCCTTGGGTGCGGAGGCCTGGCGGCGGCGGGTCCATACGGTCGATCAGATGTGGACCGAGATCGAACGGCTGATCGACGCCATGCACCTGCATCCCGAACGGACCCGACTCTATCAGGACGGCTTGCCGATCTGCGAGCACGAACTCGATATTGTCAAGGAGATGACGTACAAAGGCAGCCGTAACCATCGGATACTGCTGCGCCTGCATACCAAAGGGGCAACGATCATGGGGACCGAGTCAGCCCCATTGCTGCTCCAGGAATACAACCTGGCCAAACGCCTCCTGGCCCCCGAACAGATGGAAGAACTCGACGGGGACGGCCGCGACGCGTTGCAGATGCACGCGCGCATGCTGCTCAAGGCACGTGACCGCTTCATTGCCGAGCGCATCAACGCAACCCTGGCCGCGGGCGAGGTCGGCATCCTGTTCCTCGGGATGCTCCATGACGTCACCCCTTGGCTCGATCCGGACATCCAGGTCGCCTACCCTTTGGGTACCCCGGTAGGGGCCGACGGGGTCGGCGCACCGGCCGAAGGCGACACCGATCCCTGACGGGGCCACGGGGAGTCCCCGCTATCCACCGCCGCGGGATAGCACCAGGGCGCAATGTACCAGGGTGGCGCACCGCAGCTCACAACGAGGTAACGAAAGATGATCAACCGTAAACGTCAGGCAGGATCGGTCGAGGGCCTTTTCGGCGGACTCGCCAATTTGGTCGAAAAACTCGGGGACTTGGCCGAAAAGGGCGAACAACTCAAACGCGAGGGCAACTTCGACGTCCAGAGCGAGGGCAAGAACTTCAAGGGCGTCTACGGGTTTACCGTGCGTACCGGCATCGGCGGTGACCGCGACGAGGTCAAGGTGGAGCCCTTCGGCAACATCAAGCGCGACAAAAAGACCGGCCATGCCGTGGTGCAAGAGGTTCGGGAGCCGGTGATCGACATCTTTGACGAGCCGGAGCAGATCGTCCTCGTGGCCGAAATGCCCGGCGTCGCGGTCGAGGAGGTCCAGGCCGAAGTCGCCGATGACATCCTGACCCTGCGCGCCGGCAAGGGAGAGCGCTCCTACTACAAGGAGATCATGCTTCCGGCCCCGTGCAATAGCGGTGTCTTGAGCATTACCTGCAACAACGGCGTGGTCGAAATCAAGTGCGCCAAGACTCCGCCGACCGCAGACAAGGAGTAGGGCCATGAGCGAGACGGTCGATTTGAGATTGAAGGTCACCGAGGCCCTGAGCAAAGACGTGGGCCGCGCCTTTGCCCGGATGGACCCGGCGGACATGGCCCGCCTCGGCGTGGCCATCGGCGACATCGTCGAGGTGGAGGGCAAGCGCACGGCGGTCTGCAAGGTGCTGCCCGCGTTCAAGGACATTCGCGGCCAGGGTCGCGTGCAGTTGGACGGCATCAGCCGCGACAATGCCGGCGCCGGGCTTGACGAGTTCGTCGTCCTGCGGGTGACGGAACACGCCCCGGCGGACCGTATCACCCTCGCGCCGACCACCGTCACCCCCACCGAGCGGGACCTGCCTTATATCGGCAGCCTGCTCGATGGACTGCCCGTCCGCGAGGGAGATCGCGTCCGCGTCACCCTGTTCGGCAGCCGTGCGACCGACTTCCGGGTGGCGGGCACCAGCCCGCGCGGCACCGTCATCATCAACCCGACCACGCAGTTGGTCATCAGCGGACCTAAAGGCCAGAAGGCCGCGGCCGCGGCATCGGTCCCCAACCCGGTCTCCTACGAGGATATCGGCGGCCTCAAGCCCCAACTCCAGCGCATCCGCGAGATGATCGAATTGCCGCTGCGCTATCCGGAGCTCTTCGACCGGCTCGGGATTGATGCGCCCAAGGGCGTCTTGATGAAGGGCCCGCCGGGCTGCGGCAAGACGCTGATCGCCCGCACCATCGCCGCCGAAGCGGAGGCCAACTTCTTCTCGGTGAGCGGCCCCGAAATCATCCACAAGTTCTACGGCGAGAGCGAGGCGCATCTGCGCAAGATCTTCCAGGAGGCCGGGGCCAAGGGGCCCAGCATCATCTTCCTGGATGAGATCGATGCCATCGCCCCGAAGCGCGAGGGGACGCTGGGCGAGGTCGAGAAGCGGGTGGTGGCCCAGTTGCTCGCCCTGATGGACGGGCTCAACCGCCGCGCCAACGTCATCGTCATCGCCGCCACCAACATGCCGGATCTGATCGATCCGGCGCTGCGTCGACCCGGACGCTTCGATCGCGAGATCGAGATCCCGATCCCGGACCGTAACGGCCGGCTGGAGATCCTCGAGATCCACAGCCGCGGTATGCCGCTCAAGGCCGACGTCGACATGCGCCACCTGGCCGATGTCACGCACGGCTTCGTCGGTGCGGACTTGCAGGGCCTGTGCCGTGAGGCGGCCATGATCTGTCTGCGGCGCGTCATGCCGGAGTTGGATCTCAGCCTGCAGACGATTCCTTACGAACGCCTGGTCACACTCGAAATCTGCGGCGACGATTTCATCGAGGCCCTGCACGACGTGGAGCCGTCCGCGGTCCGCGAGGTCTTCGTCGAAATCCCGGACGTGAGCTGGGACGACGTCGGCGGTCTGCATCAGACCAAGGAACTCCTGAAAGAAGCCGTCGCCTGGCCGCTCAAATACCCGCACCTGTTCGAACAGGCCGGCGTGCGCCCGCCCAAGGGCATCCTGCTCGACGGCCCGCCCGGCTGCGGCAAGACCATGCTCGCCAAGGCCGTGGCCAATGAGACCCAGGTCAACGTCATCTCGATCAAGGGCCCGGCCCTGATGTCCAAGTATGTCGGCGAGTCCGAACGCGCCGTGCGTGAGATGTTCCACAAGGCCCGGCAGGCCGCTCCCTGCATCATGTTCTTCGACGAGATCGACGCCCTGGTGTCGGCCCGCGGCGGCGGCGGCGACAACCCGGTCGGCGAGCGCGTCCTGAGCCAGTTCCTGGCCGAGATGGACGGCATCGAAGATCTGCGCGGGGTCCTGGTCCTGGGGGCCACCAACCGGGTGGACATCCTCGACCCGGCGATCCTCCGACCCGGACGCTTTGACGAGATCATCCGCATCCCGGTCCCGGACGATGAAGGACGCCAGGAAATCTTCAACGTTCATCTGCGCGGCAAGCCCGTCACCCCCGGCATCGATATCGATACCCTGGTGCGCGACAGTGCCGGCTTCAGCGGTGCGGAAGTCGCCGCCGTCTGCAACCGCGCCGCCCTGGCCGCGGTGCGGCGCGCGGTGGCAAGCAATCCCGACGCGCCGGACCCGGAAGCAGTCAAGGTCCTGATCGAGATGGCCGACCTGACGGCCGCGCTCGACTCGGTCAGAACCCGTTAGGGGGGAAAGGCCTCAAACCCGAGGCAGTCGTACGGCGCGGTCCCGGTGAATGGGGCCGCGCCGTTTTTTTGTTTGGTGATCGCCTCAGTTTGACCTAGTCGGCACCCAGGCCGTCGCTGGCGGTGGGCTGGGAATCCGCGGCGGGCGCATGAGCGGCAGCTCCTTGACCATGAAGAAGCCGATCATCAGAAAGGGCGGCGAGTGAAAGGCCAGAAAGCGCCAGATGGAACCCGGCGCCAGATCCATGAACATGATCAGCGGTCCCGCGGCCACCAGACCCACGACCACCAGAATCCCGGTCAACCGCCGCGTCACACAGATCCAGCGTGCCACCGGAAAACGTTGGTGGAAACGCGCCGGCGGCTCGGCCAGGGTGAGCGCCAGATGGTCCACGGTCTGCACCAGTTTCTGTTCGAGCGCGGGCGTGCGCTTGGGTTCGCTCGCCGGCAGGCGCAGCAGTGATCGCCAGCCGTTCTTGATGGGCCGCAGCGGCCTCCAGCTCCAGCCCAGGACCGCCAGCAAATCATCGGGCGGCGCAAACACCTGCTCGGGTTTCGCCGTCAGATGGACTTCCGCCGGACCGCGGGTCCCGATCCCGGCGTCCAGGGTCAGCTCGATGTTGCCCAAATCGGCCTTCGCCTCATTCAGGACCAGATTGTCTTGCCCCGGCACGCCCCGGACGCTGCTCGGGTTGTAGATCAACCGGTAGCTGCGGGCGATGGTGACGCCACGGCATACCTGGAAATGGACCTGCGTGGCGATGCGGTCCAACCGCTCGACCAGGTTTGCGGGGTCCGACCCCTCGATGCGCAAGGTCGCGGTTTCACCCGACGGGATGTGCATGTTCCGGACGAGTCGGTACAGATCGGAGCGCGGGTTCTCCAGGACCAGCGTCTCAGTCAACGTGGGTCCGAAGAGTGTCTTGGGCGGATACTCACGCGGCTTGAAAACCAGGCGCCGCTCCGGGCGGTCGCTGGCCGCCAGATCCAGTTGCCGGCCGCTGCGGCTGAAGGGTTCGACCAGGGTCAGAATCTCGTGATGCGTCAGTGGATTATCAGACATAGCAGCAAACGGAACCAGTGCTGTACGCCCCGGCGGCGGCAACTGGCCGCGCTCGGTGCGAAAGGTAGACGTGGATTCTTCCGCACATGAACGCACCTGAACGCAAATTAAAGAGTCGTCGTCGATTTGCGTCTAGCTGGTTCCAGCGTTAAAGGATGGCCTCGTAGACCCGCGGCACCCGGCTGGTCACGCCGGTGAACAGTTGGTAGGAAATGGTGTCGGCGGCGGCGGCGACCGCGTTGGCGCTGACGCGGGCGCCCCAGAGTTCCACCGAATCCCCGACGCGGGCCTGCGGCACCTCAGTCAGGTCCACCGTGAGCATATCCATGGAAACCCGGCCGATGAGCCGGGTCAGGTGTCCGTTGACGGCCGCCGGGGTACCGTCGCGCGCGTGGCGGGGATAGCCGTCCGCATACCCAGCCGCGACCACACCCACCCGGGTCGGTCGCGCGCAGACGAAGCGCCCGCCATACCCGATCGGCTCGCCGGGGGCCAGGTCGCGCACGGCGATCAGGGCCGATTCCAGGGTCATGACCGGGCGCAGCCGGGCCGCCGATGGATGTCCATCGCCCAGCGGGGTGGCGCCATAGAGCATGATGCCGGGGCGCACCCAGTCGCCAACCGCGTCCGGCCAGGCCAGCAGACCGGCCGAACTGGCCAGGCTGCGCTGGACCTTGAGACCGCCGCAGACCGCGCCGAACAGGGCCAGTTGACGGCTGGTATAGGGCTGATCCGGCTCGTCGGCACGGGCCAGGTGGGTCATCAGCACCACCTCGCCCACCTGGGGCAGTGCGGTCAGCGCCCGATACGCCGGCACCAGAGCCTCCGGTGTCAGACCCAGACGATGCATCCCGGAATCCAGCTTGAGCCAACAGTTCAGCGGCCGGGCCGGACGGGCCGCCCGCACCCACTCCAGTTGTTCCCGGCAGTGAACCACCATCGACAGGCCAAGTTGATCGACCAGCCGGATCTCGTCCGGGGCGAAGACCCCCTCCAGGAGCAGAATGGGATCGCTGATCCCGGACTCCCGCAGTTCGGCGGCCTCCTCCACGCAGGCGACCCCGAAGGCGTCGGCCTGCCCGACCAGCGCACGGGCGACCGGGACCACGCCGTGACCATAGGCGTTCGCCTTGACCACGGCGACGACACGTGCCGTTCCGGCCAGCGCCTTGGCATGGCGCAGATTATGGCGCAGCGCATCCAGATCGATACGGGCGCGGGTGGGTCGACTCATTGCAGACTCCGCATCGAGTACCTCGCTTCAACTGAAGTTGCGGCGTCATTCCGGCAGGATGCCGGAATCCGGTGCATGGATGGTACCGCGCAGCAAGCACGGACCTGCAAGATATAGCGTTCGCACCTGATATCCAGACAGAGCTTCGTGTAGGGGCGGGTTTGAAACCCGCCCCTACGTCCGGTTATCACGTCCGAAGGCGATAAGATGGAACGCCCTAAAGGGTCCCCGCCGGCATGGCATCCGCCGGCGTCAGGTCATACCCCAGGGCGGCGGCCACCGCGGCATGGGTCACGCGTCCCGCACAACAGTTGAGCCCGGCACGCAGGTGCGGGTCCTCGGTCAAGGCGAGGCGCCAGCCCTTGGCCGCCAAGGCCAGGACATAGGGCAGGGTCGCGTTGTTCAGTGCCATGGCCGAGGTGCGCGGCACCGCCCCCGGCATGTTGGCGACGCAATAGTGCAGGATGCCGTCGACGCTGTAGAGCGGCTGGGCATGGGTCGTGGGGCGGGAGGTCTCGAAACAGCCGCCCTGATCGATGGCCACATCCACCAGCACCGCACCGGGGCGCATGGTCGCTAGTTGGGCGCGGGTCACCAACCGGGGCGCGGCAGCGCCCGGCACCAGCACGGCGCCGATCACCAGATCGGCACCCGTCAGTTCGGCGGCCAGGGCCGCGCGGTTGGAATACAGCACCCGCGCACCGACGCCGAAATGCGTGGCGAGCCGCTCCAGAACGGCCGGGTTACGGTCCAGGATGGTCACATCCGCCTGCATGCCGACCGCCATCTGGGCGGCATTGAAACCCACCACCCCGCCGCCCAGGATCAGCACCCGCGCCGGCGCCACGCCCGGCACCCCGCCCAACAGCAGTCCGCGCCCGCCCTGACCCGCCTGGAGCGCCCAGGCCCCGGCCTGGACGGCGAGCCGCCCGGCCACCTGGCTCATCGGCTTGAGCAGCGGCAGACCGCCCTGAGCGTCGGTGACAGTCTCATAAGCGATGCACACGGCACCGGACGCCAACAGATCGCGCGCCTGATCCGGATCGGGCGCCAGGTGCAGATAGGTGAAGAGCACCTGATCCGGACGCAGCCGCGCCCGCTCCGCCGCCTGCGGTTCCTTCACCTTGACGATCAGTTCCGCAGCGGCGAAGACCGCCGCCGCGTCCGGTGCGATCCGCGCGCCCGCCGCCTGATACGCCGCATCGTCCGCCCCAATGCCCGCCCCGGCCTGCGTCTCCACCAGCACCGCGTGGCCCTGATGGACCAACTCGGCCACCGACTCGGGGGTCAGGCCGACGCGATACTCCTGGGGTTTGATCTCTCGGGGTACGCCGATCAGCATCTTTGTTACCCTTGCCGCACCAGCGGTGACAGCTCCACCGTGGTCTGATCGTCCCTCACCCAGCAATGGCCGCCCTCGATGGTGCAGGTCAGATCCATACTCCGCGCGACCAATGCCGTCAGCGCATCGACCTCGTCGGCATTTTCGAGGTCCAGCACCCGCAGGTTCTGCAGCCGTGCCAGCGCCTCGCTGTTCTGCTGCCACCACAGGGCGGCCGTCCGGCCCCCATAGCTGATCACCACCACCTGGCGGGCGCGCCCGCACACCTGGCGCAGGCGCCGCGCATCGGGCAGGCCGACCTCGACCCAGAGTTCCAGCTCACCGCTGAGACTGTGCTGCCAGAGATCCGGCTCCTCGTCCGTACTCAACCCCTTGGCGAAGGTCAGCAGCGGATCGGCGAGCAAACAGAAGGCGAGCAGCCGGACCATCATCCGCTCGTCGGTCTCCGAAGGGTGGCGCGCCAGCGTGAGCGCGTGCGACCCGTAATAGTGACGGTCCATGTCGCTGATCTGTACCTGGGCCTTGAACACGGTCGCCTTGAGGGCCATGGGTCTGTCCTGAATGTTGAAGCGGGTTGGACCGCTATCTTAACCCCGAGCGGACCGGCAGGTGGTTGCGGACGGTGGCCGCCCGCGGCAAACAAGTATCCGCATAGAATCCGTGAAGGTCGGCGCCTGGTCGTCACGTCGGAGGTCTGCTCCGGGTTCATCCGTCGCGTCGTAGGCCTTGATCGGAGTTCCGGCCATAAGAAAACCGGAGATCGAGGGTTTACCGTGAAAGTGCGTAGTCAGGCCATCCTGGCCTGGCTCGGAGCTGGAACAGTCAGGGCTGGAAGCCCTGACTACGCACGCGCGAGGCCCGGGCCGGGCTGACGCCAACCCCGGCCCGAGCGACTGCTGCCTAGCCCCGCTGCGGCTCGAAGCGGTCGGCCGTCATCACCTTAGTCCAGGCGGCGACAAAGTCGCGGACAAACTCCTCACCACCATCCGCGGACGCATAGACCTCGGCGATGGCACGCAACTCGGCGTTCGATCCAAAGATCAGGTCCACCGGCGTCGCCGTCCATTTCAGCGCGCCCGTCGCCCGGTCTCGTCCCTCATAGAGACCGGCAGCGTCCGCCGCCGGCGACCACTGGGTGTTCATATCGAGCAGGTTGACGAAGAAGTCATTGGTCAGCGGGCCGGGGCGATTGGTGAACACGCCATGCTTCGAGCCACGGCTGTTGGCACCCAAGGCGCGCATCCCGCCAACCAGTGCCGTCATCTCCGGAACGGTCAACCCCAGCAGGTCGGCACGGTCCACCAGCATCGCGGTCGGCGACCGGCTGTTACCGTCCGCAAAATAGTTGCGGAAGCCATCGGCCGTCGGCTCCAGGACGGCAAAGGACTCGACATCGGTCTGTTCCTGGGTGGCATCCGTGCGCCCGGGCCGGAAGGGGACGGCAACCTTATAGCCGGCATCCCTGGCCGCCTGCTCGATGGCCGCGGCACCGCCGAGGACGATCAGATCGGCCAGCGAGACCTGCTTGCCGTCGGCGGCGCCGTCGTTGAAGGTCGTCCGGATGCCCTCCAGGGTCTGCAACGCCTTCGCCAGGCTTGCCGGATCATTGACCGGCCAGTCTTTCTGCGGCGCGAGGCGAATGCGCCCGCCATTGGCACCGCCGCGCTTGTCGCTCGTGCGGAAGGTGGATGCCGACGCCCAGGCGGTACGTACCAATTCACCTGTCGTGAGACCGGAAGCCAGGATGCGCTTTTTGAGCGTCGCGATGTCGCTGTCGTCGATCAGCGGATGGTCGACCGCAGGCACCGGATCCTGCCAGAGCAGCACTGCCTCGGGCACCTCGGCGCCGAGATACAGGGCGCGCGGCCCCATGTCGCGATGCGTCAGCTTGAACCAGGCCTTCGCAAAGGCGAGTTCAAACTCCTCCGGCTGCTCCAGGAAGCGCTTGGCGATCGCCCGATAGGTTGGATCGAACTTCAGCGCCAAGTCCGTCGTGAACATCATCGGCGCATGGCTGACGCCCTTCACATGGGCGTCGGGGACCGTGCCCTCACCCGCTCCATCCTTTGGCTTCCACTGAATGGCGCCGGCCGGGCTGCGAGTCTGCTCCCAGTCGAAGTTGAAAAGGTTGCTCAGATACAGCATGGTCCAGCGCGTCGGCGCGCCGGTCCACGCGCCTTCCAGGCCGCTGCCGATGGTGTCCTCGGCGTTGCCCTTGCCGCACCGGTTGGCCCAGCCCAATCCTTGTTGCTGGATCGGCGCAGCGGCGGGCTCGGCGCCCACGCACTCCGCCGGCTTGCCGGCCCCGTGGGTCTTGCCAAAGGTGTGTCCACCGGCGATCAGGGCGACGGTTTCCTCGTCATTCATCGCCATACGGCCGAATGCCACGCGGATATGCTCAGCGGCCGCGAGCGGATCGGGATTGCCGCCAGGGCCTTCCGGATTCACGTAAATCAAGCCCATCTGCGTGGCGGCGAGCGGATTCTCCAGGGTGCCTTTGGCGTCGGTGCGCGCATGCCCGAGCATGTCCGCCTCCGGACCCCAGTAAACCAGGTCGGGCTCCCAGTCGTCCGCCCGACCGCCGGCGAAGCCGACGGTCTTGAAGCCCATGTCCTCCATCGCGACGGTGCCGGCGAGCACCATGAGATCGGCCCACGAGATGTTGCGGCCGTATTTCTGCTTGATTGGCCAGAGCAGGCGCCGCGCCTTGTCGAGATTGACGTTGTCGGGCCAACTGTTGAGCGGGTCGAAACGCTGCTGACCACCGCCGGCGCCGCCGCGCCCGTCAGCCACGCGGTAGGTGCCGGCACTGTGCCAGGCCATGCGGATGAACAGGGGGCCATAGTGGCCGAAATCGGCGGGCCACCAGTCCTGGGACTTGGTCATCATCGCCCTGAGGTCCTGCTTGACGGCCGCGAGGTCAAGGCTCGCGAAGGCCTTCGCATAATCGAAGTCCGTGCCATAGGGATTGGACGCCGGAGCCTGGTCGCGCAGGGGCTGCAGATCGAGCTGGTCAGGCCACCAGAAACTGTTGGGCCGCGCTTGGCCAACCGCCATCGCCGAATCTGCGGCCGCGGTGGTGGTCAGCAGGGCCGTGAGGACGGCCGCCGGGATCGCCTTCATGAGCATGGGAATCTTCTCCTCGTCTTACGTGGGTTCGACTGTGGTGAGCAACACCGCTGATCTGACTTTCCTTGTCTTCGCGCTGTGGTCTGGAGCGGGCGTCGTCGCTAAAACCCAGGCCGGCGCTGCTTTGGCGGGGTGTTGCGCGAGTTAAAGGTAGGCCACCGAATTGCTGCGCGCAAACTGGCAGTATCGGTTGTCGCGATTGGTGTCGACGATAGCAGGCACTGGCCACTTAAACGCGGTCGCGGGCATTCAGATGTCCGGTGACTTAGAGCGCGCGCGAACATCGTATTCGGAGTTGATCCGGCAGAATACTCGGTCGTCGGCGGCGGTGCCGCACCGGAGCCCGACAGGCTGCTCGTAAAGCATGGTCCGGCAAGCGCCTTACGCTGTACCATTGCAACAAACAATATCCATGGGTTGCCTCTCTCCATGGCAAAGGGACCAATGAAGACACTCGCCAAAGCCTGTACACCCCGCGAAAGCATCTTCGACAAGACGCGCCGCGACACCGTCCTCGACCTCTCCGACCTGGTCCAGGACCGGATCGACGCGGCGGCCTTTTTCAGCGAGAACCACACCACCGAGGGCATGCGGATCCTGCTGACCGAGGGTTTCCGGCGGCTGGAAGGCAAGACGACCCAGGGTGTCTTCAAACTGACTCAGGCCATGGGCGGCGGCAAGACCCATAGCCTGGTGGCCTTTGGTCTGCTTGCCAAACACCCAGAGCACCGCGTCCCGGTCATGGACGGCTTCTACACCCCGGGGGACATGGGGCCGGTGCGCGTCGTTGCCTTCTCCGGCCGCGAGAGCGATACCCCGCTGGGCATCTGGGGCGCCATCGCCACCCAACTCGGCAAGAAGGGGCAGTTTGCGGATTACTACACACCGCTGTCCGCCCCCGGCCAGACCGCCTGGATCAACCTGCTCAAGGGCGACCCGCTCCTGATCCTGTTGGACGAGCTGCCCCCTTACTTCGAGTACGCTAAATCCAAGACCATCGGCAACTCCGACCTCTCGGTGGTCACCGCCACCGCGCTGTCCAACCTGTTGGTCGCCATCGGCAAGGACGAGTTGTCCAACGTCTGTCTCGTCATCACCGACCTGACGGCGACCTACGCGGGCGGCAGCCAGCAGATCATCCAGGCCTTGGGCGATCTGGACAAAGAGACCGGCCGTTCGGCGATGAGCCTGGAGCCGGTGCGCATGAACACGGACGAGTTCTACCAGATCCTGCGCCGGCGCCTCTTCGCGGAACTGCCGTCCAGAGAGGCCATCGCCGATGTGGCCCAAGGCTATGCCAAGTCCGTCCGCGACGCCCGCCAGATGGATGTCACCAACGCCTCGCCCGAGCAGTTCGCCGCGCGGGTGACCGAGTCCTACCCCTTCCACCCGGCGATCCGCGACCTCTACGCCCGCTTCAAGGAAAATCCCGGCTTCCAGCAGACCCGTGGCCTGATCCGGCTCATGCGCATCGTCGCCTCCCGTCTGTGGGAGAACGGCGCGGCGGACCGGGCCTACCTGATCAGCGCCCACGACATCGACCTCAACGACCGCGAAACCCTGTCCGAGATCAACCAGATCAACAGCAGTCTGGAAAACGCGGTGTCGTACGACATCGCCTCCGGCGGTCAGTCGGTCGCCGAGGTTCTGGACACCAACCTGAGCGGCAGCGATGCCCAAGACGTGATGAAGCTCCTGCTGGTCGCGTCCTTGAGCAATGTGGCGGGCGGAACCAAGGGGCTCACCCTGCCGGAGATCATCGCCAACCTCTGCGCCCCCGGCCGCGACATCTCCAAACTCAAGAACGAGGTGCTCAACCGCCTCGTCACCACCGCCTGGTACTTGCACGCGGGGCGCGACGGACGCCTCTTCGTCAAGAACGTCCAGAATCTGGTTGCCCGGCTGCGCACCACCGCCGAGAGCTACCTGCACGACCAATCGTTGAAGGAACTGCGCGAACGCCTCACCGAGTTGTTCAAACCCGAGACCGGGTACTGTTACCAGAAGGTCCAAGCCCTGCCCGCGGTGGATGAGATCGACGTGACCCAGGATCGGACCGTACTCGTCATCGCCAATCCCCACCCCGGCGGGCTCAACCCGGATCTGACGACGCTCTACGACAACATCGATTTCAAGAACCGTATCTGCTTCCTGACCGGCCAGCGCAGCTTCGACTCGCTGCTCAACGCTGCCAAGGAGTTGAAGGCGATCCGCCACATCATCGACGAGTTGAAGTCCGAGGGCACCCCGGACAACGACCCCCAACTCGTTCAGGCCCGCGACCTGCTCGACCGCATCCAGAACCAGTTCGGCAGCGCGCTGCGCGAGACCTTCGCCACCCTCTACTACCCGAGCGCCCAGCGCCTCATGTCCGCGGACTTCCCCATGGAGTTCACCGCCAATAAGTACGACGGCGAAGACCAGATCGTCCGCACCCTCAAGGGCAAGATGAAATACACGGAGGACGTGACCGGCGACACCTTCGTCAAGAAAGTCGAAGCGCGTCTCTTTACCCAAAAAGTCATGCTCTGGAGCGAGATCAAACGCCGCGCGGCCACCAGCCCCGCCTGGCAATGGCACCGGCCCGACGCGCTGGACAAGCTCAAGGCCGACGCGCTGCACCGGGAGGTCTGGCGCGAGGACGGCGGCTATGTCGAGAAAGGCCCGTTCCCCCAGCCCGTCACCCAGGTCAAGATCCAAGAATTGTCCCGCGACGACGACACCGGCTGCGTGAAGCTGCGCGCCACGCCGGTCAACGGCGACACCGTCTATGTGGAGATCGGTGCACCGGCCACCGCCGCATCGCAAAAGCTATCGGGGCGCGACTACGAGACCGACGAGTTGATCGTCTCCTTCCTGGCCGCCGACTCCACCGGCAAACACGAGACCGGCGAGCCAGTCACCTGGAACAACCGCATCACCATCAAGAGCCGGGTCTACGGCAGCAGCGAGGACAAGCGAGTGGAGTTGCGCACTGCGCCGCCCGCCCCCACGCGCTATACCACGGATGGATCGGATCCCAAGGTGGCTGGCGGTGTCTATGACGACCCCTTCGCGGTCCCCGGCGGCAGCCGGTTCGTGCTCGCCGTCGCGGAGGACAAGGGCATCGTCTCCGATACCCATAAGGTTTCGGTCGACTGGGGAGCGGGGCCGGACCCGGCCATCGAGAAGCCCATCGACCCAAGCCAACCCGCCACCTGGCGCCCCTTGAGTCGCCCCGAGAAGATCTTCCATTTCAGCACGACCCCTAGCGCGTATGGATTCATCGAGCGACTGAAAAAGCACGGGGGCAAGGCGGCGGCCCAACGGATTGCAGTGCTCGACGGTCAATGGGCGGAATTGACGCTCGCCGACGAAATGCTGCTCGACACCGACCAGATCCATGCCGCCGTGGAGCACCTGCGCTCCCTGGTCAGCGAGGGCGAGGTGAGCATCGAAGCCTCCGCCCTCTGGTTCCCCACCGGCCAACAGCTTTTGGACTATGTTCACGACATCGCCGTCGAGCTGCCCCGTGGCGAGGTCGAGCAAGCATAATGTGCGCGTCCGCATCAAGCGAGAGCGAATGACTCACACAAAGGCACGGGAGAAAAGAATGACTCACACAAAGGCACAAAGAACACTAAGAAGAGAAAAAATGGTTGCAGATTCATTATTTATCTTTGTGCTCTTTGTGTCTCCGTGTGAGAATTCTTAATGATTCGTGTCTCCGCGTGAGAATTCCTAACGATGAATGAAAACGAAATCGGGCGCTTGGTCATCGACTGCGCAATTCAATTGCACCGGGATCTTGGGCCGGGGCTGCTCGAATCCGTCTATGAGGTGGTCCTCGCGGAAATGCTGCGCGAAAGGGGTCTGAAGGTCGCACGACAGGTTCCTATCCCGATTGTCTATCGCGGCATCACATTCGAAGAAGGGTTCCGTGCAGACGCAATCGTTGAGGAAAAGGTCCTCTTGGAGTTGAAGTCCGTCGAGAAAACCACAAAAGCACATAGCAAACAGGTCATTACCTATCTCCGTTTATCGGGTCTGAAGCTGGGTTATCTTCTCAATTTCGGCGAAGCCCTGATGAAAGACGGGATCGAGCGTATCATCAACGGACAGATCGAGTGACTCGCGTTAAAGGAAAGAATGACTCACACAAAGACACAAAGAACACCAAGAAGAGAAAACAGTGGCTTCAAATGCATTATTAATCTTTGTGTTCTTTGTGTCTCCGTGTGAGAATTCTTAACTCTGACGCCCTAGTGTGAGTGTTTCCTGAATGGCAATGTCAAAAAAGCCGGTGTGTCTTGGTTTCGGCTTCTGCCCCGAGGAATCCGCGCACCATTTCCTGGTCACCATCCCCGCCGGCAACCGCGAGGACGTGCTGATTTCCGAGCATTTCACCTGGGATGCGGACGGGACCGCCAGTCGCCCGACCTTCGCCCCGGGCGAGGCCGAGGGCAAACTGCGCGTCATGCTGCCCCGCGCCAAGTGGGACGCCATCGCCGATGAGGTCCGGGTTGAGATCAACAAGCGCCTGAAACAGGACGGCATCAAGTCCGGAAGCTGGAAGACCGGGGCCAACCCCGTCTCCCGCCTGTTGGGCAAGGAACTGGTGCTGCTCGCCTGGGCGATCGAGGAGGCTGACCCGGCCCTGATCCCCGCCGCGATCAGGAACTGGCTCGGTTTGGTCCCGGAGGAGCGCTGGTGGCTCTACACCATGACCAGCGCCGCCACCGGCCATGCCATCCAGGGCCGCGGCAAGGGCTGGCGCAAGGCCGTGCGCTACGCACTCACCGAGAACCCGGTGTCCGGCATGTCGCACGAACCCCTGCCTGTGTTTGAATTGCAGCGACACCAGGCATCCCCGGCGCTGCCCGTTCCTACACCGACCCCAGCCGAACGCAAGACCGTCCGCGCACCGCGTCGAGCCAAGACGAAGGAAGTCCAACCCGAACGCTAAGCCCTTCTTCCTACCCGCCGCCCCCGCATGGGGGAGGGCTGGAGTGGGGCGGAACCTTCAAGACCCGCGATGCCGTGATTAAAGAGACCCCGCCATGGCCATTTCCAGACAACAACTTTCCGAAGAGATTGCCTCGATCCCGGACGATAAAATCGCCGAGGTCTTCAGCATCGTCCACCGCTACCGTGTCGATCTGGAAAGCACACCTGCCGACGGCAGCGCGCAAGCCAATGACTTCGCGGGCATCTGGGCGGACATGCCGGATGAGGCATTCCAGGACTTCCTGCGCGACGTCGAGGACCGACGCCATAACGCATTCTCGAGCGGCCCCGCGCGATGAGCCGAGCAGGGTTCGACAGTCACCTGAACAATGTAACCGTCAACGAGATCACCGGATCGCGCACATGCAAGCCATAGAAATCGAAGCGGAAATCGACCAAAACGGCGAGATCCGGATCCAGCTTCCGGAGCCACGCCAAGCGGGGCACGCGCGTGTCATCGTTCTGTTCGACAATGATCGGGCGGACCGATCCATGGCCATGCGGCGGCACCGGCCATCGCCGCGCCTATACGATAAGGACGCCCGGCTACATGGCGACGATATCGCCCCAGCGCTCTCGCCGGCGGAATGGGGAGACCTCTACCCGTGATACTGTTGGACACCCATGCCTGGATACGCTGGCTGCACCCCAAGCTCAACCGAAAACTGCCGGAGCCGATGAAACGATTCAGCTCTATCCGAATCTGCGCACGGTCTGGACCATCTGACGACTCATGAGCATGGACAATGACCTTACGTTCATCGAGACTCAGTTCCCCGTCTCCAAGCTCTCCAAGGAGAGCTACAAGGAGCGCATGGGGAACAGCAGCCAGACCTTGACCGGGCTCGGCAAGTGGTGGGGCCGCAAGCCCCTGATCCTGGTTCGCGCGGCCATCCTCGGGCTCCTGATGCCCGCATCGAAAGATCCCAAGACGGACCGTGCGGTCTTTCTCAAGCTGTTGACGATGGACGATGCCGGCCTTTGGCGTCGTAAGTCCAAGAGCATCGCTCTCAAAGACGCCTACGCCCTCCTGACACCGGCGGAGCGCAACGACTGGTTCAAGCCTGGAACAGACCCGGAGCGCCCGCGACTGCGCGCGGGCATCGACAGCACGGGACGGGAGGAAGTCCAACGGCTGGCCTTCGAGCGGCTCCACTATGACGACAAGCTCGTCTACTGCGACCGTCCCGAGCACATCGACGGTCCCTCGCCAGAGGTATGGGCCGACATCAATGCCCATCTTGGTACCAGCGCCGCAAGCCTGGCCGATTTGGTCCGGGAGTTGGGTGTGCGCCGCTTCGGCCACACGCCAAGGGTCGGGGACGCCTTCTGCGGCGGCGGCAGCGTTCCCTTCGAGGCCGCCCGCCTGGGCTGCGATGCCTATGGCTCAGATCTGAATCCGGTTGCCGCCCTGCTCACCTGGGCGGGTCTGAATCTCATCGGCGGCGGCTCCGGCGTCGCCGAGCGTGTCCGCGAGGCCCAAGAGGCCGTCTATCACGCCGTCGACCGCCAAGTCACCGACTGGCGCATCGAGCACAACGCGGTTGGCTGGCGTGCGGACGTTTACCTCTATTGCACCGAGACCCCCTGTCCGGACTGCGGCTGGATGGTGCCGCTGGCGCCGTCTTGGGTGATCGGCGAAAAGACCTATACGATTGCGCGACCTGTCGAAAAGAATGACTCACACGGAGACACAAAGAACACAGAGAAGAATCTTTGTGACTTTGTGTCTCCGTGTGAGAATTCTTTTTGCATTGAAATCCATCAGGGTGTGACCGCGGATGAGCTACGGGCGGCGCGGATCGGCACGGTGCGCAATTCCCGCCTGCACTGCCCGCACTGCGGCGAGTCGACGGCGATGAGCGCCATCCGGGGCGACGGTCGCGGTGGCGGCGGTGCCCGCGGATTGCGTCAATGGGAGAGCGCCGACCTGATCCCGCGGCCGGACGATGTCTTTCAGGAACGTCTCTACTGCATCCGCTGGCGCCTGCCGACCTTGGATGCACTACTGTGGGCCGAGCAGCATGAACGGGCGGGCAAGTCCGCTGCGCGGCCGGTGCCGGATTGGGTCAATCTGGACGACGCCATCGCGGCCCTGGCCGAACTGCTGGACGCCAGTGACCGCCTGGATCTGCATGATCTACGCACTCGGGACTGGCTGAGTGAGGATGCGCAGCTTGACGCGGCCGAGGACATCTTGAAGGAACTGCAGGCGACTAAGGCGCCGAAGGCAAAATTGGACGCCCAGCGCCGCGTCCTGACTGATCTGCGCCTAGCCCAGACCCAGCGCCTAGCGGATGTGCAAACGCTCGGAAATCAGATCCCCGGCGCCCTTTATCATGAATGCGATGCGCAGGACCTGCAACGGGAGGTGCGGGCGCTCACACTGTTACGCGAACGCTTCGCCGACTGGCAGACCCGCGGCTTCATCCCCAGCCGTCGCATAGAGCCGGGTGACAAGACCGACGAGCCACCGCGAACCCGCGGCTGGACGCATTGGCATCATCTCTTCACGCCGCGACAACTCTTGATCCATGGGCTCATCCAGGCGGAAAGCGGATTAGCCCCGGTCGTCGACTCCCTGTTGGCAACGGCCAATTTGCTGGGTTCCGGACGCTGCGGCGATTGGGATTCCCGCCTGTGTCGCTGGTGGACGGACGCGGGTCATGAGAAGGTGGTACAGACCTTTAGCAATCAGGCGCTCAACACGCTCAACAACTATGCCGCCCGCTCACTGCCGACGCTGCGAGATAGCCTGTTCCTGGATGTGACGCCATCCATGATCGCCGGTCAGTCCGTGGTCGCGGTCAGTGAGGTCCGCACACTCACGGCCGAGTGCGCCATCTGGATCACCGATCCGCCCTATGCCGACGCCATCAACTACCACGAGCTGTCGGAGTTCTTCCTCGCCTGGTACGAAAGGCATTTGCCCCGGATCTTCCCGAACTGGTACCCGGACAGCAAACGGGCGCTGGCCATCCGGGGCTCCGGTAAAGCGTTCCGCCAGGGGATGGTGGAGGCATACGGCAACCTGGCCCGGCACATGCCGGACAATGGAATGCAGATCGTCATGTTCACCCATACGGACGCAGGTGTCTGGGCCGACCTGGCCTTAATCCTGTGGGCGGCTGGCCTGCGGGTGACGGCCGCCTGGACCGTGGCGACGGAGACGCCCTACGGCGGCAAGGAAGGCAGCAACTACGTCCAGGGCACCGTGCTCATGGTGCTGCGCAAGCAGACCTCGGAGGCGGTTGCCTTCCTCGACGAGATCGTCCCCCAGGTGGAAATCGAGGTCGAACATCAACTCAAATCCATGCTGGGGCTGGACGACCGGGAGGACCCGAACTTCTCAGACGCCGACTATCAACTCGCCGCCTATGCCGCGGCGCTGCGGGTGCTGACCCAGTACCAGGGGATCGAGGACATCGACGTGGCCTACGAGTTGGCTCGCGAACGCAAGCGCGGCGAGGTCTCGCCGATCGAGCGCATCATTGAGGACGCGGTGAAGACCGCGAGCAACTATCTGGTGCCCGAGGGCGTCGAGTCCCACATCTGGAAACGCCTTTCACCAGAGGAGAAGCTCTATCTCAAGTGCCTGGAGGTCGAGTCCCACGGCGACTATCGCAGTGGCGTCTTCCAGGAGTTCGCCCGCGGCTTCGGGGTGCGGGACTACCGCTTCATGCTGGAGAGCGGCAAGGCCAACCAGACGCGGCTCAAGACGGCCACCGAGTTCAAGCGTCGGGACTGGGGTACTGAGGGCTTCGGCTCATCGCTGCTGCGCCACTGCCTGTTCGCCGTCTACCAGAGTGCGGACCAGGACAGCACCAAGATCGGCCTGACCTATCTCAAGACCGAGATCCCGGATTACTGGGCACGGCGCGAGATCATGGTCGGCATGCTCAGCTTCATCGGTCGGCTGCCGATCCCGCACTGGGGATCCGACGCCGAGGCCGCCCGGCTGCTTGCGGGGACACTGGAGAACGACCATGTGTAACCCGCCGCGCGGACGGCGGGCCAGGAGGTCGCTTGCACCAGACCGCAGTCCATCCATCGGAAAGTGCTGCGTCGGCCTCGGGCAGGCTCAGCTTTTGAGCCACCCGCGGTTCTAAGCTAGGTTGCACGGTCGCCATGGAATACCGAATCGTCACTGTCGCCTCGGATGCGGGCTCACAGTTGGAGCAACTGGGCACCAAGGCTAAGTTTTGGTTCCGCGCGGCAGACGGCACGCGCACACTGTTCAAGGAAGGGTATCCAGGCAGCGGCGAGCATTGGGCGGAAAAGCTGGCCTGCGAGGTGGCACGCGGCCTGAATCTTCCCCATGCCGACTACGAACTGGCTGTCTGGAACCAACGCCCAGGCGTGGTCTCCCCGACCATCGTGCCCACCGGCGGGCAGTTGATCCATGGCAACGAACTCTTGGCCCGGACCCATGCCGGATACGACGCGAAGCCAGTACCAAGCCAATGACGACATTCGATGCCTATTGCCGGGCGGCGGCCTGGCACCCGGACGCGGCGGGGTATTGGCGTGCCAGGCTCGGCGCCCTTGGCCCGGAGGCGCTCGATGCCATCGTCCAGGCCCTGCCAGAGTCCATTGCAACCGAGACGGCCAGGCGCTTTGCCCTCCAGGTCATGCTGGAGAACCGCGCCCGTCTGCTTGAACCGGAGTGAATGCGTTATGAATACCCTCTTCGTCGCCATGCAGGACCAAGGCTCTCGGCGCTGGGCGCCCGTCGGGCGCTTGACGAGGAGCAATGGCCTGTATCGGTTCGTCTACACGCGGGGCTGCCGTCAGGTACCGGACTTCGAGGCGTTCGGTCGTCTGACTGATCTGGATGCGGAGTATGTCTCCGAGGATTTGTTTCCGCTGTTTGCCAATCGCATCCTGCCAAAGGTAAGGCCCGAGTATCGGCGCTATATGCAGTGGCTCGGTCTGAATCAGGACGACAATGACGCCCTCGACGAACTCGGCCGAACGGGCGGGGTGCGCGCAACGGACGCTCTGGAGCTGATTCCCTGTCCGGAGCCCACCGAAGATCGGCGCTATGAGATTCTGTTCTTCGCGCGCGGCTTGCGGCACCTTTCGCCGGCGTGTCAGGCGAGCATCGAGCAATTGCAGGTCGGTCAACCCCTGTTTCTGGTTCAGGATGTTCAGAACGACCGCGATACGATGGCGCTGATGATGCGGACCGGTGAACCGGTCCAACTGGTCGGCTATGTACCTCGGTACTACGCAAACGACGTGCTGCGGCTACTTGACAGCACCGGTGCGCAGCCGGTTCGGGTCCAAGTCGATGCCGTCAATCGGGATGCGCCGATGCAATACCGCCTGCGATGCCGATTGTCGGCACCCTGGCCGGTCGGCTTCGTTGTGTGCGGGGCACCCGAGTTTGAACCGCTTTCTGCCAAGGGTTCCGGCGCCCCACTGCAGCTCGGTATCGAACCTTCGGACGCAACACCGGAGCAACGCGCCGCCTGAGGCCCTCGGTCTGGGTGTTGCATCGGCATGATCAACCGCTTCTCCTCCCGCCGCGAACGCCTGGACCGCAGCTTTCTGGCCGAGCGGCTGCGCGGTGCCCGCGGCTATGACCGGATCGCCGGGTTCTTCTCGTCGTCGATTCTGGAGGTGGCCGGGGAGGAACTGGAAGCACTCGCAGGTCAAGTCCGGCTGGTCTGCAACTCCGGACTCCATCCCGAAGACATCGCCACGGCAAAGCAGGCGGCCCAGGCGGCCATGCGGCGCGAGTGGTGCGACGCGGAGCCGGAGCGGTTTCCGGAAGCCGCGCGGCCCCGCTTTCAACGCCTCTACGACTTCCTGCGCAGCGGTAAGCTCCAGGTGCGCGTGGTCCCGGACGCCCACTTCGGTCTGATCCACGGCAAGGCGGGTGTCCTGACCCTGGCGGACGGTCGGCAGACCGCCTTTCTCGGGAGCGTCAACGAGTCCCTGACCGCCTGGCGCCTGAACTATGAGCTGTTGTGGGAAGACGACTCGCAAGACGCCGTGCGCTGGGTGCAGGAGGAGTTCGACACCCTGTGGCATTCGCCCTTTGCGGTGGAACTGGCCGACGCGGTGGTGCAGGACATCGGCCGGCTCGCGGCCCGCTCGGTCATCCCGGACCTGAAGGACTGGCGCGCGCGGCCCGATCCGGCGGCGCCGGTCATCGAGTCCCCCGTCTACCGCAAGGAGGTGGGGCTCTGGGAACACCAGAAGCACTTCGTGAAGCTCGCCTTCGACGCGCACCTCGGGGCGGGCGGGAGGCCGCCCGGTGCGCGCCTGGTCCTCGCCGACCAGGTGGGCCTGGGCAAGACCATCCAACTCGCCATGGCGGCGCAGCTCATGGCCCTGTCGGGTGATCGGCCGGTGCTCATCCTCGCACCCAAGCCGCTGATCTGGCAGTGGCAGGGGGAGTTGAAGACCCTGCTCGATATGCCCTGCGCGGTCTGGGACGGACAGAACTGGGTGGACGAGAACGCCATCGAGCATCCGAGCGCCGGCCCCGAGTCCATCCGCAAGTGCCCCCGGCGGGTCGGCATCGTCTCCACCGGTTTGATCGTCGCGGGCTCGCAGACGCGTGACTGGCTGGTCAACGGGCGCTATGAGTGCGTCATCCTGGACGAGGCGCACCGCGCCCGGCGCCGCAATCTGACGGCCGGCAAGGAATACGATCCGGCCGAGCCGAACAACTTGCTGCGCTTCCTGTGGGACATCTCCCCACGCACACGCAGCCTGCTTCTGGCGACCGCGACCCCGGTCCAGATCCACCCCATCGAAGCCTGGGACCTGCTGGATGCCCTGGCCAGGGGCTCCGACGCGGTGCTCGGAGGGTATGGCAGTCTCTGGCGTAAACCCCAACAAGCGTTGGAGTTGCTGCTCGGCGCGTCCGCTGCGACAACCGACGACATCACCCGCTGGGCGTGGATGCGTAACCCGCTGCCGCCGGCCTCGGAGGGACCCGATTACAGCGCCCTGCGGCGGCTTCTGCGCCTGACCGACCAGGACTTGAGCGCGTCCGGAGGCAGCTTCGACCAACTGAAGCCACCCGACCTCACCCGCATCCGCCGCGTCTTCCCGCGTTTCGTGGAGCAGGCCAACCCGTTCATCCGGCATATCGTACTGCGTACGCGCGAGTACCTGGAGACCACCATCGATCCCGCGACCGGCGAGCCCTTCCTCAAGCCCGTACAGGTGCGCTTGCACGGCGAGCGCAACGCGGATGCCGTCCCGCTGCCGCCCTTTCTGGAGGATGCCTATCGCCTGGCGGAGGAGTTCTGCCGCCTGCTTGCCGAGCGCGCCAAGTCCGGCTTCTTCCGGACCCTGCTGCTGCGCCGCGTCGGCAGCACCATGGAGGCGGGCCGCCGGACGGTGGAGAAGCTGCTCACCGAATGGACGACGCTGGATGACGATGAGGACGACGAGGAGACCCTTGGACAACTGCGCACCCTGACGATCGCCGAGCGGGCGGTGCTGCAACGCTTTCTCAAGGCCCTGGAGGCGAACCAGGAGCGGGACCCCAAGTACCAAATCGTGCGGGCACAGCTCCTGGACCAGGGTTGGCGGGAACTGGGCTGTATCGTCTTCAGCCAGTATTTCGATTCGGTCTACTGGCTTGCCGAGCAGTTGACGGCGGATATGCCGGGGGAGGAGATCGGCATCTACGCGGGCGCCCGGCGTTCCGGGGTCATGCACAACGGGGTCTTCACCGGCACGCCGCGCGAGGTGCTCAAGGAGCGCGTCGGGCAAGGGGAAATTCGGGTGCTGATCGGGACCGACGCCGCGTCGGAGGGGCTCAATCTCCAGCGGCTCGGGACCCTGATCAATCTGGACCTGCCGTGGAATCCCTCCCGCCTGGAGCAACGCAAAGGCCGCATCCAGCGGATTGGCCAATTACGCGACACCGTGGACATATACAACCTGCGGTACGCGGGGTCGGTGGAGGATCGGGTGCATGAACTGCTGTCCGAACGGCTGGAGAACATTGCGACCTTATTCGGGCAGATACCGGACATCCTGGAAGACCTGTGGATCGACCTGGCCTTGGGCGAAGTCGATGCGGCCAGGAAAACGATCGACGCGGTACCGCGCCGGCACCCGTTTCAGCTTCGCTACCATCGCGTAGAGCGAGTCGATTGGGAAAGTTGCAGCCGCGTGCTGGATGCGCAGCAGCGCAAACGCGCCCTGTCCCGCGGCTGGGGTGAAGACCAAAGCTGAACGCTGACGTCCTTCCACCTGGAAAGAGCCACCGGCGCCAAACAGATCGTTGAAGAAAATCTCACACAAAGGCACAAAGAGCACCAAGGTGTTGCGACCATCGGCTCGCGTATCGTTGGTCAGTCTTCAGCCCGATCGCCGCGATGATCGCGGTCCGGGGTATCATTCCCCTACCCGGTGTCCCTATTCGCCCGCGACTCGTCGGAAGGGGCATCGATCGTCGCACCGGCCGCAAGAACACCGAAGGTCGAGGCTTTATCGTGAAAGTCGCGTAGCGACCCCGTGGGAGCGGCGTCCCGCCGCGATGGGGTCGGGCGCGTCGCCCTACCGTTCGAGGTCACCGCGGCACCCATCGCGGCGGGACGCCGCTCCCACGGGGGACATGCATCGTCCGGGGTGGCGGATGTTCCTTCCACGGCCGTTAGCCGGTCGACCTCGCGGCTGGGCGGGCCTCGAACGGCGAATCGCCGAGCTGAAGGCCGCCCAATCGGCGAATCTGACCGGCGCCGGCGCCATCGCCCAGAGCGGCGGCGATGCGATCGGGGCGGCCGGCGTCAAGACCGCCGACAATTTCGGCACCATCGTCACCGGCACTCAAATCGTCACCCACTACCATGCCGCCGCGGGCGGCGCGCTCTCCAAGGAGCAGATCGCCCGCCAGGTGGCCGGCTATCTGAGCTGGCTGCGTACCCGCACCCAGTCCATCGAATTGCGCGGTATCGAGCGGGCAGGCGGGGCGCCGGTGGTGCTGTTGCCGCTGGAGACGGCCTATGTCCCGCTGCGGGCCAGACCGCTGCCGCGCGTCGGCGCGGCGCTGCCGCACCAAGGCGGGAACGAGCGGGGCCCCGATGGGCGGCCCGACGGCACCGCTGCCGATGAACCGGAAGGCGACATCACGCTCAACCAGGTGCTTGGGCTCGGCCCCCGCCTGGTCATCATCGGCGGACCGGGGTCCGGCAAGACCACCGTCCTGCTGCACATGGCCTGGGCACTGGCCTGCTCGCTGCTGACCGGCACGCCCGAACCGGCCTGCGCATGGCTGGGCCTCAGCAGCGACCCGAGCGCCCTGCCGCTGCCGATCGTCGTGCCGCTCGCCTCCTTCGCGCGCTATCGGCGCCAACTGCCGGGCCAGGCCCCGGCGCGCGAGCGGACCATTGCCCATTTCATCTCGCACCATTTGATCAGTCGGCAGGCGGACTTCGACTTGCCCGCGGACTTCTTCGTGCAACTGCTCCAGGACGGGCGCGACGTGCTGCTGCTGCTCGACGGGCTCGATGAGGTGGCAAACGAGGACGAGCGCGCCGAGGTGCGTCAGTCGATGGAGGACCTGGTGGGCGGGCGCGCGGCCATGCGGGTCCTGGTCACCTGTCGCACCATCGCCTACCGCGGTGGACGCACCGCGCTGGGCGCGGATTTTCGCGAGATCGTCGTGCAGCCGCTGGACTTCACGCAGCACATCGTCCCCATGGTGCAGCAGGCCTATGCCTGTATCCACCCGCGGGATGCGTCCTTGCAAGCCGAGCGGGTCACTGACCTGGTGGACGGGATGACACGCCTGGAAGCCGGGCGCCGCGCGCGTCAGGGCGAGGAGGTGTCGGCGCTGGTGGACAGCCCACTGATGGTGCGGCTGCTCCTGATCGTGCATGTCAACAACCGGCGGCTGCCGGACGAGCGCGCCGATCTGCTCGACAAGGCCATCAATGCCCTCCTGCAGGTCGACTACGGGCGCGAGGAAGGCGATATCCGCGAACTGTCGACCGATTGGAAGCTGTTTGGCGACATGGCGCAGCATCTCGACTTCCATCTGCACCAACAGGGCCGCGACCAGGGCCGCGCACTCGAAGAGCCGGCCCTCAAGGCCGCCCTGCGTCAGGAAGCGGATTTCATCCCACGCATCGACGACTTTCTGCGGCACGCCCGCCAGCGCGTGCTCGAAGAGCGCAACGGCGTGTATCGCTTCATCCATCTGGCCTTCCAGGAGTTCCTGGCCGCGCGCTAGCTGCGCGAGGTCACCGGCGGCGGGGGCCGCGCGGCCATCCTCGCCGCCCTCACCCTTTCCGGCTGACCGCGCCCGCCGTAGGATGCGGTGAGTACTCGAACCGCATCACCCAAACCCCCATCAGCCGCATCCACCATCAGCCTCGCCGCCAACAGGCTGCCGGCGGCAGCGACACCGATCCCGCCCGCTTCGTGCTAGGCTTGATTCCTGCAATTCCAAGACCGGACACCTGCCACCCATGTCCTCCAGCGCCGCCACCCAACTCGCACCCGCACCGCAGGTCCCGGCCCCGCCGCCGAGACGCCTGCCCGCGGCGGGCTCCGCGGACGGTCTCCTGGTCTCGGAGGCGGTCTATTGGACTGAGTATTACCTGGAGTCGGACCACCATTACGAGTGGAATAACGGCCGCCTGGAGGAGAAACCGGTGTCCGATTACGAGACCTTTCTGGTCTATGCCTGGTTCGGCGAACTGGTGCGGCACTTCCTGCGCACCCACCCCTGCGCGCAGCTGGTCGGCCTGGAGATGGGTTTCCGACTGCCGCTGCCGAGCGGCACCGTCATCCGCAAGCCCGATTTCGGGGTGGTGCGCAACGACAATCCCCAGCCGCTGCTGCCCTTGGATTGCTCCTACCGCGGGGTCTTCGACCTCTGTATCGAGGCTCTGTCCGACCAAGAGCGTAGCGGCATCGAGCGTGATACCGTCATCAAGAAGGCCGAATACGCCGCCGGGGGCGTACCCGAGTATTACATCCTGCACCAGAACCCCGCCCACCAGGCGTTCTACACCCGCACCCCCACCGGGTTCTATACGCCCATCGCACCGCAGGCCGGAGTCATCTGCTCGCGGGTGCTGCCGGGGCTGCAATTCCGCCCGACCGACCTGGCGCGCCGACCGGACCTGGAGACGTTACGCGACGATCCGGTCTATGCCGGCTTCGTCCTGCCCGGCTGGCGCGCCGATCGGGAGCGCGCGGCGGCCGCGGCGCGGCAGGCCGAGGCGCAGGCGCGGCGGGCCGCAGCGGAGGCGCGGCGGGCCGATGCCGAAGCGCAAGCCAAACGCGAGGCCCTGGACCGGGCCGCTGCCGAGGCGCAACGGGCCAATGCCGAGGCGCAACGGGCCGATACCGAGGCGCAGCGGGCCGATGCCGAGGCCCGGGCCAAACGCGAGGCCGTGGACCGGGCCGACGCCGAGGCCCAGGCACGGCAGCGCCTGGAGCACGACCTGGCGGCCCTGCGGGCACGCCTCGCGCAGGGTCGGATGCAGTGAGGAACGGACACTGGTGGCGAATTCCCTGCCCCCTCACGCGGCCGCTTGCAGGGCGACAAACCGGGAGCGACGGGTGGGGGCCAGGGGTGTACCGGTCAACCAGTCACCGATGCGTATCAGGTTCACGGCGACGGCCGTGACGACATGCTGCAGACGGGTCTTGGCCAGTCCGATGTAACGGCACCGTCGCAGCCCGCAGCGGCGGACAGCTTGCTCGTGGGTGCTTTCGACCCCGGCGCGGGCGGCATACGCATCACGGAATGGCTCGGTGGTTTGCGCCAGGCGGGCGTTTTGGAGTGCTTCGTACTGGTCTTGTGGCTGTAAGGGAATGACACGAAATGCTTTCTTTGATTTCGTGCAGTCCTCACGGTGCGGACAGGGCACGCAATCTTGAGGGGAAAAACGCGCCTCCGCCACGATCCCGGGAACTCCGGTTTTCGGTACCCANGCGCNGCTTTGGTGACCGGCGGGACACGCCACGATTTGCGCATCCCAATCGATGTGGAAGTCCGCCTTNGCGAAGCCGTTGTCGGCGCGCGCCTGCCAACTGGTGTCCTCGGCGATGGGGCCGACGATGCGCACCCCGTCGCGGCGCGCGCTCTCGACCAGGACGCGCGGGGAGGTATAGCCCATGTCGACCAGATGCNCGGCGGGAAGGAGTTCGCGGCGCACGAGCGACGCATGCACGGTCGTGAGCAGGTGGGCGTCGGGAACACTCGCCACCGTGGTCTCGACGTTCACGATCACATGCGCAGTCCCCGGGTCGCAGGTCTCCGTGAAGTGAACTTTGTAGCCAACCCAGTCCACGCTGCGCTTGGTGC
>NZ_KB902539.1 GCF_000379525.1 Lamprocystis purpurea DSM 4197
CGCTGTCACTGGAGCATCGAGAACAGCTGCCACTACATCCTCGACTGGAACTGGGACGAGGACCGATGCACCATCCGCACCGGCCACGGCCCCGCCAACATCACCGCGCTACGTCGCTTCGCCATCGGCGCCATCAAGTCAAAATCCCGCGACACGGTCGCCGCCACCATCCAACGCCTGGCACGCAACGTCCGCCTGGTGTTCGACTACCTGGGCATGACGGAAAACTCCCGCCGCCGCCCGCGGGGACGGCCAGCCACGGTGGGCTAGAACGGATTCGCCGTGCGGAGATCCAGGAGGGGCTGGACATCGTCCAGCGGCAACTCGGCTCCCGCACGGTGAAGGCGGGTGAGGAGGAGCTGTTCAAGGCGCACGCGAGTCGGGCTCGGTCAAGATCATCGACATCATCACGGCGCGTCTGGACGCGCGGACCGACTCGTACGTCGCGACCCTGCCCAGCCTGCGGCTGACCGATGTCCGACTGACCCCGGCGATGGTCACCGACAACGAGCGGATGCTCACCGGCGGTTTCTACGCCGAGATGACACTGAGTTATGACGCCTCGATCGCGCAGGAAAAGGGCGGGCGACCTTTTGGTGTCGACTCCCTGCGGGCCATCCAGTTGTCCAAGCGCGAAGTCCTGGACGTGCTGGCCAAGGGACGACAGGACTTTTCCACCTCCGAGTGGCGCGACCTGTTGCTGCGCAGCGTCGGTTTCGAGCCTGGCACCCTGTCCGACCGGGCCAAGGATGCGCTGCTGCTGCGCATGGTGCCGTTCGTCGAGCGCAACTACAACATGGTTGAACTTGGGCCTCGCGGTACCGGCAAATCGCACCTGTTCCAGCAGGTGTCGCCCTATGCCCACCTGATCTCAGGCGGCAAGGCCACCGTGGCGCGTATGTTCGTCAACAACGCCACAGGCCAGCGCGGCCTGGTGTGCCAGTACGACGTGGTGTGCTTTGACGAGGTGTCGGGTGTCTCCTTCGATCAGAAGGACGGGGTCAACATCATGAAGGGCTATATGGAGAGTGGCGAGTTCTCGCGCGGCAAGGAGAGTATTCGCGCCGACGGCTCGGTGGTCCTGGTGGGCAACTTCGAGGTGGACGTGGAGCATCAGCAACGCATCGGCCACCTGTTCGGGCCGCTGCCGCCCGAGTTGCAGAGCCAAAGCGGCATCGGTGACGAGCCCCTGGAGTGCGGCCAGATCTGGACCCTGAGCCCCGGCGGGCAGGACGAGCATCCGGGCCTCTTCCGGCTGGAGGCCACCGAAGGGCCGGGCAGTGGCGTCAGAGTGCTGAACAACCCGGTACCGGCAGCGTTCAAAGAATCGATCCGGTGTGCTGAGCAGAACCTCTACGCGCGCGCGCCGCAACTGGTCGGCGACCGGGACCCGCGCGCCCATGAGTTCTCGGTGCAACTGCGGGGGTTCGACGCGGCCAGGTCCGGTGCCAAGACGGCCGTGGCGGCGTTGATCGCGCTGTCCAGCGCACTGCTGAAGAAATCAGTCCGCGGCGGGCTGGTGGTGGTGGGCGAGGTCACCCTAGGCGGAACCATCGAGCCGATACACAGCGCCGTGACACTGGCCGAGTTGGCGGTTGAGAAAGGAGCAAAGTCGCTGTTGCTCCCCGTGGCGTGTCGCCGGCAGTTGTTCGACCTGTCGGACGAGATGGCGACGAAGCTCGACATCGAGTTCTATCAGGACGGGCGGGATGCGTTGCTCAAAGCATTGGTGGACTGATGCGTGGCTCTTTGGAGTCCGCGCTTTCCGTGTGCTTTCGTGGCGATAACAGGATGGCCGGACCGTCGGCAGCCGTGATGCCGATCTAGGCCGACGCGGGTATACTCCCCGCCATGTCGGGGTCCTGGCAGTCGCCGGCGCCCCATGGTTGTGGCCCGATCCGGGGTTCGCCCGGTCTTGTGAGGTCTCCCTGTGGAACAGCACCGCGCCGACCCGCGTCCGACACTGGGCCATTATCTCTTTACCATGGCCGTGCTTTTTCTGTTGTGGGTCCTGCTCGCGGGAACTCTCCGTCAGGATGAACTGATCGCGGGCGGCGTGACGGCGGTCCTGGTCACCCTGATCGCCGGTCCGCGGCTCGCCATCCTCGGCGGCGTGCGCCTCTCGCCGCTCGCGCCGGTGCATCTGCTCCGGTATCTCTGGGTGTTCTTCGCGGCCTTGGTCCGTGCCAATCTGGATGTCGCCCGCCGGGTGCTGTCACCGTCGCTGCCGATCCGCCCCGGGGTGGTCGAGGTGCAGACGCGGCTGCGGTCGTCGCTCGGGCGCATGTTGCTCGCCAACAGCATCACCCTGACTCCCGGCACGCTGACGATCGACGTGCTCGGCGATCGGCTGCTGGTCCATTGGATCGATTGCTCGCCCGGCACCGATCTGGCCGCGGCGACGGCGGCCATCTCCGAATCATTTGAACGGCACATCCGCGGGTTTCTGAAATGACCCTGTACGCCATCACGCTGAATCCACTGGAGACGGCGGCCTTCGTGCTGCTCGGGCTGGCGCTGCTGCTGGCCTTGGTGCGGCTGGTGCTGGGGCCGCGGGCGCCGGATCGGGTGGTGGCCTCCGACACTCTGACGGTGATCACCACCACCGGGATCGCGGGGCTTGCACTGCTCTTCGACAACCCGCTGTTTCTGGATGTGGCGCTGGTCTACGGGGTGCTGTCATTCATCGCGATCGTCGCCATCGCCCGCGCCATCGACGGCACCGGTGAGTCGCGCGGCGAGCGGGACGGCGCCGACGGAGATCGCTCATGATCCGGTACATCGCCGATCTGGTGTTGCTGGCCGGGGCGGTGTTCACCCTGCTCGGGGCGCTTGGCATTCTGCGCATGCCCGATGTCTATAACCGCATCCAGGCCGGCACCAAGGCATCGACCCTGGGGGCGATCGGTGTCCTGATCGGTATCGGTCTGTTGCAGCCCCAGTGGTGGGCCAAGCTGGTCTGTATCGCGGGTTTCATTCTGTTCACCAGTCCGGTGTCCTCGTCCACCATCGCCCGCGCGCTCTACCGTTCCGGTGTGCGGCCCTGGCAGGCGGCGCCCGGCGTGGCCGACGATCGCACCGGACGGGGGTAAGGCGATGCTCACCTGGATTGCGTTGGTGATCGTGGTGGTGATGCTCGTCGCCGCGGTGCTGGTGTTGACGCTGCGCAGCTTCGTCGCCGCGGTGGCGGCCACCGCGGTCGTCGGGCTCGCGCTGTCGGTGCTCTATGTGCTGCTGCAGGCGCCGGATGTGGCCATGACCGAGGCGGCGGTCGGCGCCGGTCTGAGCGGTGTCATCCTGGCCCTGGCCTTGCGTCGGCTCGGCTTGTGGCAGTTGGATGACGGCGACGCGGTTGTACTGAAGCCCGCTTCAGGGCGCGCGGGGGCGGGGGGCGATGCCGATGCGTGACATTGCCTCACTGGTCTTCAGCGCCGGACTGCTCTTCCTGTTACTGGTGATCGGCGCCGAACTGGCGCTCGGCCATCCGGACATGCGGGTCGGGGCCGAGTATCTGCGGGTCGCCGGCCCCGAGCTTGGCGCCGCCAACATCGTCACCGCCATCCTGGCCGGCTATCGGGGTTTCGATACGCTGGGTGAGTTGTCCATTCTGTTCGCCGCGGCCACCGCCGCCAGCCTGGTGCTGGGGCACCGGCGCGCGGACGCCCGCCGCGATCCGCCCGGCGGGCTGGTGCTGAGCGCCGGGGCCGATCTGCTGTTTCCGCTGCTGCTGGTGGTCGGGATTTTCATCGTGGTGCACGGACATCTGACACCGGGTGGCGGGTTTCAGGGCGGCGTCATTCTGGCCGCGGCCTTCTTCGTGGCGCTCCTGGCCAATCCGGCGCGGACGCTCAACCATGCCTTGCTCGGCTGGATCGAAGGGCTGGCGGGCGCGGCCTTTATCCTGATCGGCCTCTGGGCTCTGGTCGAGGATGGTCACTTCCTGACCCCTTTGCTGCCGCTTGGGACCATGGGCGAACTGGTCTCGGCCGGAACCTTGCCGCTGCTCTCGGTGGCGATCGGGCTCAAGGTCGGCGCCGAACTGGCCGGGCTCCTGGCTCACCTGGCCGATACGGAGGCGCCCGACCGATGATTCCCTTGTCCCTTGAAACCGTAAGCTATGCAGGAGCCATTGGCCTGGTGGTCATCGGCGGCCTCGGGCTGGTGATCTGCAACCATCTGTTCCGCATGCTGTTGGCCTTGGCGATGGCCGAGTCGGGCGCGAATCTGTTGCTGGTCCTGACCGGATTTCGCGACGGGGCCATCGCGCCCATCATCGGCTACGGTCCGGCCGGGGCGCCGCTGGTGGACCCCTTGCCCCAGGTGTTGGTGTTGACGGCCATCGTCATCGGAGTCGGCGTGCAGGCGCTGGCGGTCGCCGTGCTGGTGCGGGTCTACCGGTCTTATGGGACCTTGGATATGCGGGAGTTGCGGCGGCGGATGGAGGGCGAGATCGCCGCCGCCGCGGGCATTGCGGCGCCCGGCAGCGCCCAGGCGCCGCTCGGTCAGCGCCCGCTGCCGCCGGTTCCGGACTATGAATTGGTGCGGCGTTCCGCGCCCGTTCGGGAGCGCGGCGCATGACGCTTGAGCTGCCTGTCGATCTGCTCTTTGGTCTGAACCTGGATTTAAACCTTGATCTGACCAGGGTCATGACCGCGAACGCGATCGTGCTGCCGGTGGTCCTGCCGCTGCTGGCCGCCTTTCTGATGCAGCCGCTGGCCCAGGTGTCGCGCTTCCTGGCCCGGCTGCTGGGTCCGCTGGTGTTGACGCTGGGCGCCTGGATCATCCTCAACACCTGGCTGGAGGTGGGTCCGGCACCCTTCAGCGTGGCCATCGGCGGTTTCGCCGCGCCCCTGGGGATTGTGTTCTACGCGGATCAACTGGCGCTGCTGTTCGCCCTGGCGGTTCAGGTTTTCACGCTCCTGTTCTGGCCCGGCCTGGGTGCTGGCGCAAAGTCTGAGGTTGCGGCCGATCGGCAGCGGGCGCCGCGCCGCGACGCGCTGGCGCTGCTGTTGGCGTCGGCTGCGACTGGATTGGCACTCTCCGGCGACCTGTTCAACATTTTTGTCTTCTACGAGTTGGCGGCGGTGGCCTCCTTCGGTCTGGTCTGCGCCGACGGCAGCGGGCGCGCCTGGATTGCTACCCTGCGGTATCTCTTCATCAGCGCATTCGGGTCGGTGCTGGCCTTGGTCGGCATCGCGATCCTGTATTTGCAGACCGGCACTCTGAATCTGGCCCAGCTTGCGCAGGTGGCGCCCGAGACGCTGCAGGGGCCGATCGGTCTGGCTGCCTTCGCCCTGCTGCTGATCGGTTTCGGGGTCAAGGCGGAGCTTTTTCCGCTCAACGCCTGGGTGCCCGAGGTCTACGCCACCGCGCCGGCACGGGTCTCCGCGCTGCTGGCCGGACTGGTGTCGAAACTCGCCATCTTGGTCATCGTGCGGCTGCTGATCCTGGTCTTCCAGCAACCGGAGGCGAGCCAGTTGCTGCTGGTGCTGGGCGTGCTCGGGGTGCTCACCGGCGAGTTCTCGGCTTGGCGTGCGCAGGATTTTCCGCGCCTGCTCGCCTTCTCCTCGATCGGCCAGCTCGGTCTGGTCGCCATCGCTTTTTCGATCGACGGGACTACCGGCATCCTGGCCGGCACCGCGGTCGCATTGCACCATCTGATCGTCAAGTCCGCGCTCTTCGGCTTGGCGAACCGCTGGAGCGGCGGGCTGGATGCGTTGACGGGGGCGGCTAAGGGCGCCCCCCGCGCGGCCGGACTCTTTGTGCTCTTCGCGCTGTCGCTGATCGGCGTGCCGCCGCTCTGGGGTTTCTGGATCAAGCTGCTGATCATGGTGGGGCTGGTGCAGGGCGGCTCGCCGCTGGATCTGCTGGCGCTGGGTGCGATCCTGCTGGCGACCGCGGTGGAGGCCCATTACCTGTTCCGCGTCGCCCTGCGGCTCTATCAGCCGCCGGTGCCGGATCGGGCGCTCCGCCTGGCCCCGCCGGCACGCTGGGATACCGGCGTCGCCTATCTGCTGGGGGCCTGTCTGGTGGTGATCAGCGTCGCGATTACCCCGACGACCGAGGCCCTGCGCGTCCTGGCACAGCAGACCGGTGACGTGCTGCTCTATATCGACACCGTCTTTCCCCAACCCTTGGCCTACAAGGAATGACCATGGCGACGAGCCCGACGACCGTGGTGGATCAACTACTCGCCGGGCTGCACCTGCCGGACGGGTTCGATGCCGTCGCGGGCGTAATCCGGGAGTTCCTGGACCAAGTGACCAACTCCGCGATCTGGACGCGCTACGGTCAGCAATCCCTGGAATGGCTGATCGGCATGAACCCGGTCGATCGGCTCTTCATGCTGAGCGCGCTCACCCTGTTGCTGATGCTGCTCCTGGGTCGGCTGCGCAGCGCCGGGGTGCTGGCGGTCCTGCTCTATGGGGCCCAGTTCGCCGCCCTGCTGTCGACCGACACGCTGTTCGGCGCACCGCTGGCCGCCGCGGTCCGGATCACGGTCGCCGATCAGTCGCTGCACTGGTCCTACGACGCCTTGTCCTGGTTCTTCGCCATGATCACCATCGGGACCGGGTTCGTGACCGCCTGGTATGCCGCCGGGTCCTGGATGCGCCGGTATCGCGAGGCGGGCCGGAGCGCGCGTGCCTTCCATGTCGCCCTGGCCCTGAATTGTTTCGGCATGCTGCTGCTGGTCGGCAGCGCGGACCTGCTGTCCTTGTTCCTGGGCTGGGAACTGGTGAGTTGGGCCAGCTTCCTGCTGATGGCCCTGGTCGGCGGTCCGGCTGCTCAGGCCGCGCTGAAATATCTGGCCTATGCCATCAGCGGGGCCATGCTGATCCTGGGGGCCATCGCCCTGATCTACGGTATCAGCGGCTCATTCGAATACGATGCGGTCGTCGCCGCCATCCGCAGCATGACCGATGCGCAGGTCTGGACCCTGCTCCTGTTGCTTGGCGGGGGTTTTGCGGTGAAGCTGGGCCTCCTGCCGTTCCACCTCTGGCAGGCGGCGGCCTATGCCGAGGCACCAGGCGCCGGATCGGTCTTCCTGGGCGCGATCTCGGCGCGCATGGGGCTCTTCGGCATCATCGTCTTCATCGTCGGGATGATCGGGGTCAGCCGTTTGATGACCCTGGAGATTCCCTACACCTTCATGAGCAGCCGCGAGCTGATCGCCTGGATCGCCGCGCTCACCATCATCGTGCCCACCTATACGGCCTTGCAGCAGCATGATGCGCGTTATCTGCTGGCCTGGCACGGGATCGGGCAGGGCGGCTATATGCTGCTCGGTCTGATGGTGGGTGACGCGGTCGGCTCCGCCGGGGGTCTGCTGCATTGCTTCAATTACGCCATCACCCAGGCGGCCCTGCTGATGGCGGTCTTTGCCGTGGTTCACCGCACCGGGACGGCGGACCTCAACCAGCTTGGCGGTCTGGTGACCCGGATGCCGCTCACCTTCCTGGTGCTGCTGTTCGGCATCATCAGCCTGGCGGGCCTGCCGCCCATGGCCGGCTTCGTCTCCAAATGGATGGTCTACCGCTCATTGATCACCGAAGGGATGCCGCTGTTGTTCGTGGCCGCGGTGGTCGGCACCCTGGGCACCATCCTGTCGGTCTATAAGCTGATCCACAACATCTTCTTGGGCCAGTTGCGGGTAGAGCACCAGGAGGTCGCGGAAGCCCCGCTGTCGATGCTGATCCCCATGCTCGGGCTGTCGGCACTCATCTTCCTGGCCGGTTTCATTCCCGGACCGGCGCTGAGCTGGGTCGCCCAGGTGCAGGGGCAACTCGGGTTGCCGGTCGTGCCCTGGGTGCTGGGCGGCATCGTCGACCCCCGCGGCGGCCTGGATATGATCTGGCTGGTCGGCATCCTGATGGCGGGCTTCGGTGTCGGCGCCTTGGTGTTCTATGGTTTCGGCGGCCGATCCAGACGCGTCCACCAGCTCGACAACTATGCGGGCGGCCATTTCCTGACGGCCGATGTGCACTACCAGTACAGCGACAATTTCTATGCCGGTCTGATGCATCTGATCGGCCCCTGGTATCGCGGCTCCTTCCGGTGGCTGGAGCGCTCCCTGGCCGCCACCCTGGATCTGGTCTCGTTCGGGGCCGAGGGGCTGTACCGGCTGGCGCAGCCGACGCTGTTGATGCTGGCTGCCGCGGTGGCCATGCTGGCTTGGGTCTTGTAGTACGGAGCGAATGATGGACTGGTTGAGCGCGGTGAGTCTGGATGGGTTGGCAGCCGTGGATTTCCGCTGGCTGGGCCTGGTGCTGGAACTGATCCTGATGCCGCTGATCGCTTTCGTTGTGGGCCTGGGCCTGGTGCTGATGTTGCGCAAGATCGCGGCACGACTTCAGCGCCGGGTGGGTCCGCCGCTGTTGCAGCCGCTGTGGGATATCATCAAGCTGCACGCCAAGGAAACGCAGACCTCGCATGGGCTGATCCACGAGATCGGCATCGTCATGGCGATCGGCGGCTATGTGGCCGCGGTGACCCTGCTGCCGGTGCCGGGCATGAACGGTCTGGCGGCGCAGGGCGGCCTGATCGCCTTGCTGTACATGACCATGATCCCCTCCCTGGGATTGGCCCTGGGCGTGGGACAGTGTGCCAACCCCAACGGCTCTATTGGTATCTCGCGGGCGCTCACCGCGATGCTGGCTTATGATGTGCCGATGGTCATCGTGATCTTCGGCGTGGCGTTTCACTTCGGCTCACTGAATCTGGTGTACCTGATCGCCGCCCAGCAGGCCGGCGGTATCGCCACCTGGGGCATCGTCCAGATGCCGCTGCTGGCCCTGGCCGGGCTCTTCGCGCTCCAGGGCATGTTGGGCAAGCAGCCCTTCGAGATCTATGTCGCCCCGGCCGAGATCGCCACCGGTCCCATGGTCGAGATGGGCGGCAAGTTCCTGGGCGGGCTCTTCGTGATGCAGTGCTTCCAACTGTATACGGCGGGCGTGCTCTACGTGGCGCTGTTTCTGGGCGGCGGGGAGAATTGGCTGACCTTCCTGTTCAAAGTCTTCGTCGTGACGGCGATCCCCATGACCATCGCCATGGTGTTTCCCCGCTATCGCACCGAGGACATGGTGCGCCTGTTCTGGAAGTGGCCGACGATGATCGGGCTGCTCGGTATCGCATTTGTGATGAACTGACGTTTCCCCCGCGGATGAACGCACCGCTCATGGGCTTCATTCGCGGCCCCATCCTTCTTGGCAGGTGACGCGTGACCCACATCGATCAGGTTCCGACGCCCGGCGCTCCGCGGCCGGTTGAGATTGGCGTGAAGCCGGGGACGAAGCGCACCAACCCGTTCGCCCGGGTGTTCGACGAGCTGGTGCGGTTTGCGCAGTCCCGGTCGCTGTTCATGCTGCATTACTGCACCGGCTGCGGCGCGGTCGAACTGCCCCCGGCGATGACCTCGCGCTTCGATATGGAGCGGCTGGGCATTCAGCCGATGGTCTCGCCGCGTCAGGCGGATATCCTGCTGATCACCGGCTATGTCTCGGTGAAGACCTTGAAGCGGGTGATCCTGACCTATGAGCAGATGAACTCACCCAAGTATGTGATCGGGATCTGCTCCTGCACGGTCAACGGCGGCATGTACTGGCAAAGCTATGCGACCGCGAAGAAGCTCAACGACTATATGCCGGTGGACATCTATATCGCCGGCTGTATGCCGCGTCCGGAGGCGGTGATCGAGGGGCTGCGCGGCCTGATCGAGAACATCCGCACCGGCCGGGCCGACGCCTGGAAGGACTATTACCGACGCTATGACCATTATCTGGGCAATCAGCAGCGCCTGTTCGGCGCCGACTGGCAGACCCCGACCGATGTGATTGCCGAGGCGCGTCATTACGACCTCTTCGGACCCGCGACCCTGGGTGCGCATACCGCCCTGCTGGAACAGCATCAGCGTCCGCTGGAGGCCCTGGAGATGCGCATCGAGATTCCGGAGCTGATGCGGCGGCGGAGCCGTTCGGACCAGGGCGGAACAGCGCAATGACGAACGAACTGACGACCTGGCTCGACACCCTGCTGGCCGAACTGGAGGGGATCAGGGTCCGGCGCACGTCGCGCCGGCGGCTGCGGGTGGATGTGGCGTCCGACGCCTTGCCGGCGCTGCTGGAACTGCTGCGGGGACGCGCGTCTTTTGTGCACCTGTCGGCCATCAGTTGTGTCGACTGGATCGACGCCGGCCAGTTCGAACTGGTGTATCACTGCTGGTCCTATGAGATACAGTCCCTGGTCTCGGTGCATACGCGCATCCCGCGCGAGCCGGGGGTCTATATCTCCGTCTATGATATCTATAGGCCCGCCGCGTTCTTCGAGCGGGATATCCACGAGATGTTCGGTGTCTGGTTCGAGGGCAGTCCGGACCTGAGCCGGTTCATCCTGACCGAATGGGACGGCCCGCCGCCCATGCGCAAGGATTTCGACTCGGAAGCCTGGGTGAATCAGCACTTCGACTGGCAGGACTATCATCCGGACTGGCTCAAGGATCTGGAGACCCGCGGCGGCGGGATCGCCGTGCCGCCGGACGAGCAGCGCTTCAGCCGGAGGAATGTCGATGAGACCTGAAAACTATGAAGCGCAGCGACAGCCGCCGAGCTACGACTATGAGCTCAATATCGGTCCCAATCATCCGGGCATCGAGGGCAACTACGCCTTCAAACTCCGTCTGAATGGGGACAGGGTCATCGCCGCGCGGGCGGATGCCGGCTATCTGCACCGCGGGTTCGAGAAGCTGATGGAGGGCCGGCTGTGGATTCAGAACCTGGCCATCACGCCGCGCATCTGCGTGCCGGACCCGGTGCCCATGGAAGTCAGCTATTGTCTGGCGGTCGAGGATCTGTGCGGACTGGTGGTCCCGGAGCGGGCGCAATGGCTACGCGTACTGCAGCTCGAACTCTCACGCATCGCCGCGCATCTTTTTATCTTCGGCGGACATGCGGCCACCACCGGCATGTATACCCCGATGTTCTGGGGCATCGCCGACCGCGATCTGATTCTGGATCTGTTCGAGGAAATGACCGGCGGGCGTGTCTATCACATCTATAACATTCCCGGCGGCGTGCGCCGGGATCTGCCGGACGGCTTCGGCGAGCGGGTTACCAATACGCTCGATTATCTCGAATCGCGTCTGCCGGACTATGACAACCTGCTGTTCACCAACCAGGTGTTCGTCCACCGGGCACGGGGCTGCGGTCCGATCAGTCAACAGCAGGCCCTGGAGTGGGGGGTGACCGGGCCGAATCTGCGCGCGACCGGGCTGAAGTTCGACGTGCGCCGCGATGATCCCTATCTGGTCTATGATCAGCTCGAATTCGAGATTCCCACCGAGGAACCGGGCGACGCCTGGGCGCGGGCGCTGGTGCGGCGCCGCGAGATCAAGGAAAGCATCCGGATCATTCGTCAGGTCGTGGCGCGGCTGCCGACGCTCGCCGGCCCCATCCGCTGCCCAATCCCCAATCCGCTGGCCTGGAATGTGCCCGCCGGTTCCACCTATACCAGGGTCGAGTCGTCCAAGGGTGAACTCGCCTGGTATGTGGTCTCCGACGGCGGTGAGCGGCCCTACCGCACCCATGTTCGCGGACCCTCCCAGATGCACGCGGTCCAGGTACTGGAGCAGCTCGCGATCGGGTGCCGGATCGAGGATGTGGCCCAGATCATGTTCTCACTCGACGCCTGCCCCCCGGAGGTGGATCGCTGATGCGCGACATCGATCACCAGGACCGGGGCGGTCTGCTCGGTCCGCTCAAGAACCTGTCGTTCTTTGCCCGTCAGCCGATCACCGAGCCCCTGGGTCCACGCCCGGCCTCGGCGAACTACCGCGGCTTCCATCTGAACGACTGGGACCTGTGCATCGGTTGCAGCACCTGCCAGAAGGTCTGCGACAACGCCGCCATCACCATGGTCAAGGTCCCCGGCCTGCCGGAGGACCCGGCCAAAGGCATCCGCAATCTGCGGCCGGCCATCGACTACGGCCGCTGCTGTTGGTGTGCCTTGTGCGTGGATCTGTGTCCCACGGGGTCGATCGCGCTCTCGCGCGAATATGTGCATACCTGTGTGGACAGCGAACTCGACAGCTATTTCATTCTGCCCGATGCCCGGGGGATCCACGGCACGCCCTATCCCAAGGGCTGGGCCAAGTCGACCGACGCGGACCTGGTCGCACTCGAACGCCAGCCGATGACTGAGCAGGCTCCGGCGGATCGTATCGAGAATTTTTCCGAGATCGTGGCCGGGTACGACGCCAATCAGGCGCTTATCGAGGCATCGCGCTGTGTCCAGTGCGGGATGTGCCACGACGCTTGTCCGACCCACATGCATGCCCCCGAATACATCCGCGCCATCTGGAAAGGCGATCTGGAGGGCGCGGTGCGTGAGATCTACCGCACCAATCCCTTCGCCCACACCTGCGGCCGGGTCTGCACCCATCGCTGCGAGACCGCCTGTTCGGTGGGCCATCGCGGTGCCCCTATCGCCATTCGCTGGCTCAAGCGCTACGCCATGGACGCGGTGGACCACGAACGGGTCAAACAGATCGCGGCCGAGGGTCGGGCCGATTTCATCTCCGGTAAGCGGGTCGCGATCGTCGGCGCCGGGCCGGCCGGACTCACCGCCGCCTTCGACCTGGTCCGGCAAGGGCATGACGTGACCGTCCTGGAAGCCCAGGCCCAGGCCGGCGGCATGGTCCGCTACGGCATTCCCGACTATCGGATGCCGGCCGACCGGCTCGATCGTGATCTGGATGTCATTACTTCTCTGGGCGTGAAGATCCGCTACAACACCCGGGTCGGTGTCGACCTGACCATGGAGCGGCTGCGGGCGGAGTATGACGCGGTGGTGTTGGGCGTCGGACTCTGGATGGGCCGTTCCACCCGGGTGCCGGGCTCCGATCAGGCCGGCGTCAAGCGGGCCGTGGATCTGCTGCGGGCGGTGGCGGCAGGTGAAGCGATCGAGGTCCCCCAGTCCGCGGTGATCATCGGCGGCGGCAACGTGGCCATGGATATCGCCCGCACCCTCGCGCGGCTCCAGCAGCAGCGCTATGGCGAGGTCAGAATCACCTTGACGGCGCTCGAAGACCTGGACCACTTTCTGGCCGATGCGGATGAAATCAGGGAGGCGCGGGAGGAGGGCGTGCAGATTCTGGAGGCCCGCGGGCCTCAGGAAATCCTGATGCGCGAGGGTCAGGTCGCGGGGTTGCGGACCTGGGGCGTGCGCTCCATCTTTGATCAGGCGGGTCGGTTCGCCCCCAGTTATGACCCCGCCGATGAGCAGATTCACGCGGGTGACATGGTGGTCGAGGCCATCGGTCAGGCGGCGGATGTGGCCCTGCTGGGTGAGGCCCTGACTGAAATGCTGCAATGGCACCGCGGGCGCCTCCAGGTCGACGGCCAGGGTCGCACCAATCTGGAGTGGCTGTGGGCCGCGGGCGACATGGTGCGCGGTCCGGATGTCGTGTCGGCCGTTGCCGACGGGCACCGGGTCGCGGACAGCATTCATGCCTATCTATCCGTTCAGGAGCACGCACCATGATCGAGGGTCACCAGGGCAGCTACGATCGGATCAAGTCCAAGACTTCCCTGAAAGAGGTCCTGGAGCTTGCCTGTTCGTTCGAAGCCAGCGCCCGTGATTTCTATCGCGATCTGGCCCCCAAGGTCAGCAAGAACATCCGTTGGCTGGCGGAGGATCTGGCCGCCGAGGAGCAGTGCCACTACGATTTGCTGCGTGGTCTCGCGGACCATCCGGACATCGTCGAGCAGATCGCGGTCGAGGTCCAGACCCCCGCCAACAACACCCGGTTTTCCGACGCCGTCCACCTGCCCGACTTGGGACCCCGGCCGGACGACCAGGCGGTGCTGCAGTACGCCATGGGGCGCGAGCACATCGCCATGGAGCACTACCAGTCATTGGCCGAGGGGACCGAGCCCGGCCCCATTCGGGACATGTTCGTCTATCTGGCGAACGAGGAGACCAAGCACAAGTCCGAACTCGAGAAGCTCTACTACGAGATGGTGCACAGCGGCGGGGTTTGAGGCCGGGAATAGCAGTCCGCGTTACCGCGACAGCCGCACTGCGCCCCCGTGGGAGCGGCCTCCGGCCGCGATAGGGTCTCGCCGGATCTACGCCGGATCGGGGTTCACTGCTGCACCGTATCGCGGCCGGAGGCCGCTCCCACGGGGGGCTGTCGGCTTCCCTCAGTCTTCATAGCCGTCACGGATGCACTTCTTGCCCTTTTGATTGGAATGGTAGCCGGCGGGGCAGTTGCCGTGCTTCTCAATGATCGGCGGCGCCTGGTAGGCCGGGTAGCCGGAGTGACGCCCCGGCGGGGGCTCTTGGGGATTGCTGTAATAGCCGTGCGAAGGCGACCGAGCGTCGGAGTTATTCACACAGTAGTTGCCGTCGGGATAATAACCCCTGGGGCAGTTGTTGGGTCTCGGAATGACATCGGCAACAGCGACCGTCAGCACGGACGGGAGCATGGCAGCGAACAGGACTGAACGAAATCGGGTACGCATGACCGGGCCTCAGGGTGTCTCGGGAACCGGAATCATACACTTCTATGCAAGCCCGATGGGCTGGTTCTCCGGCAGCTCAAGCCCGCGATGACCCGGGGCGCGCAGGCGAAGCCCGCGCGACCGCGACCCGTCCCCCGGCGTCAGGACGAGGACATGATGACGCAATCAGTCCCGGAGCGCCGATCCGGATGCAGCGGGTTATCGGTGACCACCATCACCATGCCCGGGTGCATGCGCTGCTTCATGGCGCGCTGGAAGGCAGCATCGGACTGGAGCCGGGAGAGCACCGAGCTGTCCGGCGAGGATTTCGCGGCCGGCACCCCGCCCGGCGTCTCGTGGTGGGTGAGGGGGGCGAGTCCAAGCGCGGTCAGCCGGCGCCGCCCGGTTCTGCGGTCGATGGTTGCATCGTGTCGAAATCCCATAAAGCGTGCACGAATCCGTCATTGAAGGCCGCGGCGGGCCTCACCGGGTTATTCGGGGACGATGCGCCCCTTCGTTCCGGCATCGGCATCCGACCAGTAGTCCTCGCCTGTCAAGCGCCGATCACCCTGGATGGTAAAGGTAATGCTGCCATCCCGGAATACCAGCGCGCCGTCGCTGCGTTTGGCGTTCACGCGCTTGCCGCTGACCCAGACCTGCTCTTTGTCGTCGATGCGGATGGTGGCCACGGTGGCTCCGGACGCGGCTTTGGCAACCCATTGTCCGGCATAAGGAGTATGACTTGCGGCTCCCTTTTCATGCGCGGGGGCGTCCGCAACGAAACCCGCCTTGGCGTTTTCCGCCTTGGTCTTGTGGATGTCGCAGCCCTGCATCTCGGAGACCTGGGTGCAGCCCGAGCGTTCGAGCAGACGACGGTAGTCCGCGTCGATGGCATGGACGGCGGTGGTTGCCAGCAGGGCAACGCCGGCGACGATGAGTGATGGCGTCTTCATGGGTCTTGACCTCGTGCAGAGCGATTGGATGAATGCGGTGCAGTGAATGGAGCCTGCAGCGCAGCCGTGAACGGTTCACGGGGGGCACCACCCTCGACGTAGGGTGCGGTGAGGCACGAACCGCACCACAGCGGTGAGGTTCGTGCCTCACCGCACCCTACAAGAGACCTGGTGCCGGCACGCTGATCACGCTCTGCGTCCCGGTCGTGCCCCAGCGATTCGAGCTCCTGATCCAGTGCCGGATCGGCACCAGGCAGGCGGTCGGGATAATAGTGATGCATTGGATCAAATTCCAGTCGCAGGTGACCGATGCAGCAAGCCGAAGAACAGCGCCGAGAGTAGCCGGGCCGACAGGATGGCGGCCTTGTGGTCAGTGCCGCGGCATCTGGTGAAGCGCGTCGGCAGAGTGAGGAAGGGTAGGATGGTGATGACCTCCGCCCCCAGGGGTGAGGGCCATCGGCCCTCATGAAACCTCGACCTCCGATCTGTTGTGCGGGTGCAGCACGATCCGCAGGGGACTGTAGGGGCGACTTCAGTCGCCCCTCCATGTCGGTAGATCATTTCCCGGAAATCACCAACTCGGCCAACAATCGGGAAGTAAGAGGCGGCACCTCGTGGACGGCGAGGAAGCCGTGCGGGTGCGATCGGAAGTGATGTGGTTTGATAGGGCCGGGCCCATCCTACGGGCTGAAAACGACCTGCGGCCTCTGGGCTGACCCGGTGGCCATGGGGCGCGGTCAGCCCGCCGTGGTCATCACGGTGGCGCGGTGGCGGCGAGGTGTTCCTGCAACAGGCGGTGGATGAAGACCCAGCCGCCGCCGACGCGCTGCAACAGGATCAGCCGCGCGCCGTGATCGAGAAAGGCCGCCCCAGTCCCCTTGCAGGGCCTCGATCTGGAACAGGGTGCGCCCGTGGTGCTGCATCCGCGCCGCAAGCCAGGCGAGGGTGCGGCGGGTATCGGCGGGCGACCAAGGGCCGGGCTGATCCGGCTTGCGGCCGAATACCCGCGCCAGGTAGGCCGCGAACAGCGCGTCGCGGGCCTCGTCGGCGGGGGCGGGCGACGCGCCCGTCTGGGTCCCGGCCGGCGCGCCGAGCGACGGGCCGAGGCCGGCTAGGATCGCCGCGGCGGGGCGTTCCTGCCAAGTCAAGCTCATCACGTTCAACATCAGCGGCGTGGCGGCAAGCTTCGCCAGCAACGGGGCCGCGGCCATGGCCTGACGCAACCCCGCCAGCGCCGGGCCGGCGCCGCGCAGATACCGTTCGAGCTGGCCCCGGTCGAGCGGCAGCAGGTGGATTGCGGTGTTCAGCGCCAGCGGCGGCAAGGCGCGGTATTCCGCGACGCGACAGCAGACCACGAGCGGGGTCAGGCCGTCGGCGCGATGGAAGGCGTCGATGGCGGCGGCGCAGTCCGCCCGGTGCGGTTCGGCGACCTCGTCCAGGCCGTCGAGCAGCGGCAGCAGGCGCCCGCGGGCCAGCCAGTCGGCGCCGATGGCGCGCGGGATCTGGTGGCGCCGGAACAGTTCGTCGGCGATCCAGTCGGCCACCGGCAGGCGCCGGCTGGCCCAGGTGGACAGGTTCAGCGGCACCGGGACCGGCGGCGGGTCGGACGGGTCGGCGGCGGGCGGCGGTCGGGTCAGCAGGCCCTGAGCCAGGGTCAGCAACTCTACGGTCTTGCCGGCGCCGGGCTCGCCGAGGATCAACAGCGCGCCGCCGCCCTGCTCGAACAGCGCAAGCGTCGTGGTGTCCGTCGGCACCGGGCGGGCCGGCAGACCGGGGCGTTCCAGCTCCCGCGCCCACGGCAGGGCCAGGGCGTCCGGGGTCTCCTCGCGTCCCAGCGCGATCAGCATCTGTCGGTACAGCGAGGCGCCCAACCGCTCCGTGACCTCCCGCGTGACCTTGGCGCGCAGGATCGCGAGCCCCCGGCGCTCCTCCGCCTGCGCCGCGGCGGTGGCGGCCGCCGCGTCCGGCGGGCGGGCGATCAGCAACACCAACGTCATGCCGGACAGCAGCAGTTGGATCAACGCCTGCATGCCCTGCACGTCATCGCTGTAATCGTGGACCCAGGCGAGCAGGGGCGGCAGCCACAGAAGGAGGTCGCCGTCGCGCCGAGCAGCAAAGGCGATGACCGAACGTCTGGACAGCAGCTACGGGATGCCCGTACAATCGTCCCCATGCGCACCGTGATCGAAACGCCGACCTTCCAGAAGCAGGCCGAAAAGGTCTGGACGGAGGCGCAGCGGCTTGAATTCATCGGCGACATTGAACGAGAGGTCTAACATGGACATCGAGGCGATTGCCAAGGCCATTGAGGCGGACGCGGGCGAGGCCCTGCCGGACCTGCGCCAGGCGCTCGAGGAGGCTCAGGCGGGTATGGGCCGGGTCACGACGGCCGAGCAGATCCTAGTGCGTTCCGCCCGAGCGCAGTCAGGATTGTCGCAACAGGCATTTGCCGAGCGCATCGCCACACCGGTAGCGACCCTGCGGGATTGGGAGCAAGGCCGATTCGCGCCGCCGGGTGGGGTGCTATGTCTGTTGCGGCTCATCGTGCGCCATCCCGAATTGATGGATGAGATGTCCGCGGCCTAGCAGCTTGTCGGACTTGATGAGGTAACCGATTGAAGCTAAAGAGTGTCAACTTCGTCGACCCGATCCTCGGGATGGGCTAAGCCCGCACCGCCACGATGAGCAGGATGACCACCAGCACCACCCCGCCCAAGGGCAGCAGGGCGGCCAGCCAGTCGCCTTGCTCGGCCTTACGGCCGCTCGCTTGCCATTGTTTATAGGCCGGCCACAGTCGGAACAGCAACAGCACCAGCACCGCCGCCATCGCGATCTTCAGAAACAGCTCCATCGCCGTACCCCCGTGAGTGTCGCAAACAACAAAAACCCCGACACCGGGCCGGGGTTGCAACGCGGTCAACCTCGATCACGGGCCGCCGCGGTCAGGCGGCCCGCGTCAGGTCAGTCGTCGCCCATGATCCCCAGAATCTGCAACAGGCTGATGAAGATGTTGAAGATGCTGAGATAAATGCTGTAGGTCGCCATGATGTAGTTGTCTTCTTCACCGCGGGCGATCCGGCTGGTGTCGTAGAGGATCATGCCGCTCATCAGCAGGATGATGGCCGAGGAGATGGCGAGCGACAGCGCGGGCATGGCCAGGAAGAGATTGGCGATGATCGCGAGCATGACCACCATCATGCCGGCGAACATGAAGCCGCCCATGAAGCTGAAGTCACGCTTGGCGGTCAGGGCATAGCCGGAGAGCCCCAGAAAGATCAGCGCCGTACCGCCGAAAGCGAGGGCGACGGTCTCGGGACCATTGGGCAGTGCCATGTAGACATTGAGGATGGCGCCCAACCCGAAGCCCAGCAGGCCGGTGATGCCGAAGATGACGCCGATGCCGGACGCGGAGTTGGCGGTCTTGGGCAGCACGAAGATGCCGAGCAGCATGGAGACGATGACCGCGCCCATGTAGACCATGGGCGGCATCTGCAGGGCCATCGACAGCATCGCCGTCACGGCCGAAAAGGCCAGCGTCGCCGCCAGCAGCATGTAGGTGTTCTTGAGCACCTTGTTGGCGCTGATCGCCCCTTGGGCGCCACGCATCAGGGTGTAGTCGGTGTTGGCCATGGTGGTCATACTCCTCGTGAAGATTGCTTGACGTGAACAGCGTCGTGGAACTTGGCGTGTCGTGAGACCCGAGCGGAACGGCCGAGTTCCCCTAAGGATACCGAAGCGCGGCGAAACGGCAAGAATTTCGGTGCTTGGGTGCGCGAGCGGATTCGGTTATCCTGATAGGCTGAAGGTAGGGTCAACGGTCCTGGGTGCAAGGCCCGAGTCACGGTCCTGGCTTCTTTAGGAGAGGTGGCTGAGCGGCTGAAAGCGACGGTCTTGAAAACCGTTGAGGGTTTACCCCCTCCGTGGGTTCGAATCCCACCCTCTCCGCCAATTCAAATACTTAGCTCTCGTTTGACGCTTCCCCTCGCGCTTCCCTCCCTGGTTTGAGTCCAAATTGAGTCCACAACCCTGACGGGTTGCTCTACACTGGCGCCGTGTTGCGGGCTCTTGTGGCCCGTAAACAAGCGAGCCCCGAGGACGTGCGACCATCCCCGAGGCTCTGTCCACCTTCCAACCTGTAGCGAGGTTCGGCCGATGGCTACCCGTCATCCTACCCGGTCGGACTGCGGGAGTGCAGACCGTGGCGAGCATTACCAAGCTGGAGAACCGCAAGGCCAAGCCCTGGCAAGTGCGCATCCGCCGCAAGAACCAGACCTTCGTTGAGTACTTCCGCACCAAGCGCGAGGCCGCCGACTTCGCCGCCAAGGTCGAAGCCGACTTTGACCGTTGGGCCAAGCTGCTCGGGGGCGAGCTGCGCCGTCACACCCTGGCAGAACTGATCGACCGCTTCATGGCGCGGTACCACGGCAAAGACGTGAGCGTCACCGCCCGCGCGGGTTGGTGGCGTGACGAGTACGGCACCCGTCCCCTGTCCGAGTTCACGGGCGACACCGTGCGTGAGGGGCTTTCCAGGCTCGCTGAGTTGACCGCGCGTCAAGGTGGGCACCTGGTCACCGCGACCGACCGCGCGCTGTCACCGGCTACCCTGAACCGCTACCGGACCGCAATCAGCACGATCTACAAGGCCGCCATGGACGCGGGTTGGTTCGGGATCAAAGAGAACCCCGCGGCCGGTATCCGGCAACGTCGCGAGAACAACAACCGCTTCGGCCGCTGCCTGGAAGACGGGGAGCGCGCGCGCTTGCTCGAGGCCTGCGACCTGGCCAACTGGACCGGGCTCGGGGTCTTCGTCCGCCTGGCCCTGGCGACCGGCGCCCGCCGTGGCGAGTTGATGAAACTCACCTGGGCAGACGTGGATCTGAAAGCCGGAAGCATCCTGCTCCGCGAGACCAAGAACGGTGAAGATCGGCGGGTTCCGCTGATCGGCGAAGCCCGCGCCCGCCTGGCTGAATGGGCCAAGGTCCGGCGCCTGGACGATCCCCGCCTGTTCCCTGGGGCGACGCCCGATAAGAACCCGCCGCTCGATTGGGCATGGAACCAGGCCAAGGCCGCCGCGGGAGTCGAGAACCTGCGCATCCACGACCTACGGCACTCCTGCGGTTCCTACCTTGCCCGTGCTGGGGCTTCGGCCTTCCAGATCGCCGCGATCTTGGGGCACCGTTCCGGCCCTGGTCTGACCGCGCGCTATGTTCACCTGGTTGCAGAGGACTCGCGCGAGCTTCTTGAAGGTGCGTTAGGCGCCATGCTTGGCGGAAAGTGACGTGTCCTCGCCCGACGTTGTTCGCCCTCTCGATCACTGCCCCAAGAAGATCCTTGAGGCTTTCCATTCCGGCCGGGGATACCTGTCCCTATCGCCCGAATTCATTCGGGAGGTCGCTCAAGGGCGAGACTGGATAAGCCTTCAGCGAATACTGAGCGCACCTAGCATAGAGGCGATTATTGCGCACCTGTTGAGTGCGAAAACATGCTCCGGGATTGACAATAGATTTGCAACAGAGGCTCTGCTTCGCGTTGTTGCAATACCATCATCGCAATTTGAAGATAAGCACGATTGGCCTGTTCTGCAACGCGAGTTTAAAGGGGTTGCCAGTACCGCAAAGACTTTACGGGATAAGCTCGCCCATTTAGACCGGATGGCGCTTCAAACGAAGACCCTTCAAGAAACCGATTTTGCACGAACCGGCCGGTTCATTGATGCTGCCAAACTGTTGGGATCCCTTGACGCCATGCTTTGCGAGTTGATTCGGGAGTGCGAATTACCGCCGCCCGATCGCGGACTACTCCTGTCTCGCAAGGGGAAGGCCCGGCGCGCTTCCGCAACCCTCAAGGTCAGGGTGTTGAAGCGCGAGGCCGCGAAGCTTTACCGTTCGCCCATGTATCAGGTTATCGCCGATCTTGTTTCTGTCGCCGAAGACTTGCCCCCTGCCGACCTGCTTAACGCTGATGACGTGAGGAAAGCCTAACCGGAAGATTCCCAGAAAAAACTATCTGGAATCTTCCGCGCATTGCCGAAGCATCCAGATCACGCTATCTCGCACCATCATTCAGCGAGATACAGCACATGTTCGACCATCCCACCCCAGCGCCCGCGGCCGCCCCCCTGACCGCCGCCGCACACATCGTCTACTACGATCCCACCCACGCGCCCACGGCCGCCCCCGACCTGACCGACTTCCACACGTTCAAAGACTTCGCCCGCGACTTCGAGCGCCAGAAGCTGGGCACCGTGCAAAGCCTTCGCTGGCTCGCCCGCTTCCGTGAGAAGAACGGGCTCTTATCGTCTGGCGCCATGGTGGAGTTGAAAACCCCCGGTTCGAAGCGCCCCCGTCTCTTGGTGAATCGCCCGCGGTTCGCCCAATGGCTTGCGACCCAATCAACCGCCGTCGCGGCATAGGGTTCACCATGAACGATCATCACGCCACATATGCCGAATTATGGAACTTGGCTTACGCTATCCAAGCGTGCAGTTCGAGCCTACAGCCCTTGGTCGGGCTGGAGGATCGAGCGGCGAAAGACCAACTGTCAGGATTGAGCATGGCCGTCGAGTATCTCGCCAGCCGCGCGGCTGAGTTGGCGGGTACCGCCCGCGATGAGTGCCCTTGGACGCCCCCGGACCTGTCCGCCGCGACCAATGCGCCCGACGAATTGGAGCAGCCGCGATGAGCCGCCGCTCTGTAGACCGCCGCCGCGCGTGCCAGAACCGCCAGAAAAACCGTTGGGGCACCCCCAACAAGCAGACGCCCCGGACTGGGGGCAACCAGTGCGGGGCGTCTGGGACGCTTGCGGGACTGTCGCAAGCTGGTGTAGGGTGTTTCCGTCGCGATGGGCCTGCCTTGGCAGAAAGGCCCACCGCGTAAAGCCCGACCGCCGCAACGGTCCGACACCGGAGATGAGATTGTACCCCCTTGGGGTCAATCCGTCCCCCCTGCCTGTCTGTGCGCGGTCAATCCCACCCCCCCGGAGATTGACCACATGACTACCACCACGACCACAGCCCTTCCGTTCGCGGTCCGCAGCCGTCTCGACTTGGTTCGACAAGACTTGGCGCAAGCCCCCGGATCGGTGTCTTGCGTTCTAGATCTGGCGTACGAACTGCTTCATCAGAGTTCGATGTGCACGAGTGACCCCTCGCCACTCGCGACCCAACAGAACATCGCAGCCCTGATCGACTGCGCGCGGTTGGCGTCCGTCCGACTCGATCACAGCCTGGAAAGCCTGCTTGAGGTTCTGGACACCGCGGTTTCCCAGGAAACGGGATCATGAGCGCCCCAGACGCACCCGGGGCCCGCGCGCCCCTCCCCAAGCCCACCCCTGGTGTCCTCGTCCACCGGTTGACCCTGGACCTGTCAGCCGACGAATACGCTTGCCTATGCACCATTGCTGAGCGGCTGGGAGGTTCTCCAGAGATCACCGCGAATACGATCTTTTGCATGGACCTTTACCAACGTTGGTATGACGAGCGGGAAGACGCCCGGCGCGCGTCCGCCGTTTCTCGAGAAACGCCATCATGAGCGGTACCGACGGACAACCGTATCGCGCTCCAGACCCCGAGACGCTGCGCACAGAGATCCCTGCGGCGATGCAGTCTGCTCCGCGCTGGGTGGTCTGGCGCTATGGACCGCTCCGCAACGGCAAGCCGACCAAGCCCCCGTACTACTTGGACGGCACGCTGCGTAGCGGCACCCTGGACACGCCCGCGGACATAGCCAAACTGGGGACATTCGAGGATGCTTTGGCGGTCTTGCAGTCGCGTCGCTGGGCTGGCGTTGGCTTCGTCTTGGGCGCCGATGACACCGGTTCGAGTTGGCAGGGGATCGACCTGGATCACACCGATACCCGTCCCGAGCTCGCCGCCTTGGTCGACTTGCTACCCGGCTACGTCGAGCGGTCCCCTTCGGGTACGGGCGTCCATGCGATCGGCTACGGCCGGCCCTTCAAGACCCTAGGGCCGAACCGGTCAGGTATCGAGGCGTATAGCGCCGCTCGGTACTTCACGGTCACCGGCGATGCGATCCAAGGGGACATCGCCGACGTGTCGGGGTTCGTGGTTGAGACCTTGGCCCCCCTGCATGGGGGAGGAACGACACATACCGACGCCACGGGGGGCACGCCAACACTCCTTGTTCCTTCCGACACCCAGAAAGACCTTCGATCCGCGCTCGCGTCGCTGCGCTCGGATGATCGGGACCGCTGGATCAAGATAGGGCACGCCCTGAAAGCGCTGGGCGATGTTGGCCGCGGGTTGTGGTTTGAGTGGTCGCAGACTAGCGAGAAGTACAACGCCGAAGATGCGGCGCGTGTCTGGGAGTCTTTTAAGCCGTCGAGCATCGACTATCGCACCGTCTTCGCCGAGGCCCAACGCGCGGGATGGGTGAACCCAAAACAAGCTGTTTCTCAAGAGAGGACCGCCCCCCCTGCCGCTGGGGTCGGCGTGGCTCCGGTCGCGGATATGGCTAAGGCACGCGCGGCGAAAGCAAAGGCCAAGCCGAAGCCCGCTCCGGTCGAGGTCGAGCAAGACCCCCTTCCGTTTGTACGCAATAGCCGAAACCGCGTGCTGCGTACCATCGAAAATACGCGCGTGTTGCTCGATCATTACCAGGTCCGCGTTTCGTTCGATATCGTCCAGAAGGATATGCGGATCGAGATCCCAGGTCTTCGCTGCACCAAAGAGAACGAAGGCGAAGCCACCATTGCGCACGTCGAAAGCCTGTGTGGGCGGCACGGCGTGCCGTCTGGCGCATTGCCTCAGTTCCTGTTGGCCATTGCGGATCAGAATGCAATCAATCCGCCTTTGGATTGGATTCGTTCACGCGCCTGGGATCAACAAGACCGCTTTCCCGCGCTCTGCGGAACGCTTGATACCGACCGTCCAGAGCTCCGCGATAAGCTCTTGCCTCGCTGGCTAGTTGCCGCCGCGGGGTGCGTGGTTGAACCTGATGGGTTTGTACCGCACGGCGTGTTGGTTCTGCAAGGGGCGCAAGGCAAGGGCAAGACATCATGGTTCCGCCGTTTGGCGCCCATAGCGGATTGGATCATGACCGAAGCGCTACTGGACCTAAAAGACAAGGACAAAGTAAAAGATGTGGTGTCGCATTGGATTACCGAGCTTGCGGAGTTAGACGTTACCTTTCGGCATAGTGATGTTATTGCTTTGAAAGCATTTCTAACCAACACCAAAGACGTTATCCGCTTGCCCTATGCACGGTCACCATCCAATTTTCCGCGTCGCACCGCTTTCTGTGGATCGGTCAACGACGTTGGCTTTCTTCGTGATCGCACCGGAAACCGCCGCTTCTGGACCGTGCCAGTACGCCACATCGACTACCAGCATACGGTTGACATGCAACAGGTTTGGGCACAGGCCGTTGCCATGTATGAGGCGGGATCGCCTACCTACCTGTCCCCTGACGAGATGGCATGGCTTGAAGAACAGAACGCAGCATTCACACAGGCCGATCCCATCATGGAGCGTCTAGCCGAGGCGTTGGACTGGGAAGCGTCCCCGACACTGTGGACTCCGCGTACTGCTTCGGGCATGTGCGACCTTCTTGGATTCAAGACGGATCAAGGAATGGCTACCAAGATGGGTACGACATTAAGCCGCTATCAGCACGGGGGGGCGGCGCTGACCAAGACAACCCGCGGGGGGGTGTCGCGTTACCTGACTCCGCCCCGACGCCTTCCGTTACCCGACCCGCCGTGTTTCGGTGATGAGCGGTTTTGATGACTCACCCTTTGACCCTTCCGTCTCACGCAGGGGGGCGCCTAGGTCCACCCAGGTCCACCTAAGGTCCACCCTGACAGCCGTCTTTTTATGTCTTACAGAACAACGCTGTACATCGGTAGGTGGGGGACGGTGGACCTTATTACTATAAATCAGGAATGTATAAAGAAATGGGGGGGAGCCCGACCCGCGTAAGCGCGGCGCGTCACGCGTAACATTTTCTCTATATAGGAAACAGGCCCCCCCCTGGTCCCCTGGTCCACCTGCGCAAGAGTAAGGAATTGATATTGTTTGTTTTTGCTGTCTGTCAAGGTCCACCTTTGGGAGGTGGACCAGGTGGACCTTGGATGAAATCCGCCGCCCTGGACATCGAATCGGAGACCGCACCATGAAGACACGCACCGCCCGCAAGCGCCAACGCCGAGAGGTCACAGTCACCCCTGGCCCCGAGGTTGTGTCGTTTCGCTTCGGTTACACATCCCTGCCGCCCCCAACGCCCGCCGACCTGGAGGCGGATCAGGCCGCGGTAGCCGCCGACCGTGCGTGGTTCGAGCGGAACCGCTCCGCGCTGTCGTTCCGACGGGCGCCGCTCGGGAGTGAGTTCCGCTACGCCATTCCGGCCGGGTGCGTCCTAGAGGCCGTGGAGGTCTTCCAGGTTGAACCAGGCATGAGGGGCCGTGTCCCGATCTTCCGGCGCTTGCTCGCCGCTGAGATCAACTGACCACTGACCATCGCCGATCACACCGGAGACCGCGCCATGAAGACACGCACCGGCCGCAAGCGCCGAAGGCCGAAGGTCCGACCGATCGGCGGGGTATCCATCCTGTTCGGTGCTGAATCACGGGGGACCCTGGCCACCCCCAAACACCGAGCCCTACAGCGAGCGCGGGTTTTGAGCATATTTTCAGCCCTATAAGACTCGACAGTAGGCCGTTTCTATCATGAGAAGACAAACAATAGGCCGTTGCTATCATGAATAGCCGTTCTACCCCACCCATCGAGACTGACGCGCGGATCACCGGCCGCCTGCGGGATCTGGCGCGGGTGTCGCGCGTGGTGAATGAACACCTTCCAGACTTGGCGCCCTGGTTCGGCGGTGCCGTTGACGATTTCATGACCGGGAAGGTCGCCGCCTTAGACTTGGCCCTGGGCGTGCGTGGGGAGGGGGTGCGGCTTCCGGCAACTCAGATTGCTTTGGCCGAACGTAACCATGCACTTGTCCGTGCCTGGTTGTTGTTTCCCGGGAAACCGAAAGAATCAACCACGCGGCGGGGTGAGCGGTTCATAAACTATCTGATCCACTTCGAGGGTTACATAATGCCCCTGCTGGCTTCCCGCGGCCCCCGTAACGCATTGGAAGCCGAGGCGCTGCAAGCCTGCCAGGCCGGCAAGATGCCCCATTCATGGCGCCGCTGCTATGACATCATCCGCGCGTCGGAAACCAACTAGCCCCTATTGACTTCCCGGACGATGCGGTACGGTATCCACTCATTCACCCGGATCGAGAACAACACAGTGAACAACCGCCCCCCGCGAGTACCACCGTCACCCCTTCGCCGTGGCCCGCCAGCGCGCCCCGCGGACTTAAGCACTGCGCAGTGCAAGGAGATCGTCGCCATGTGCGGGGCTTCACCGCTGAACCTACCGCCCGACGCTGCCGGCTACCTGATCGGCCACAATATCGCGCCCGCTGCCGTCAAATCCCGGTTGGAGGAGTTGGCAACGGTACCCAACATAGCCGCCTGCCACGACTTCACCGCCCGTCTGCCGGAACTCATGGATATCGCTTTGCGGTTCGACGAAAACCGACCCCAAGGGATTGCGGCGTTGCTCTGTATGGTTATGGAAGACTCTCAGCCGGTCATCTACACCAACCTCCCGACCGGGCCGGCAGTCCGCCGCGGTCCCTCGCTGGTCAACACCAAGCGGAGTTTCCGCCCGTGATCGCACAACCTGTATGTTCTGACGATCCTTGCGCAGTTGAAGCCGATAAGCTTGCCCCCTGGCAAGCGCGATTGGAGGACTTGCGCACCTTCGCGGAGGAAGACCGCAGCGCTTCAAATGCTTTTGGCAACGCGCATATCGTCGTGCACCATGAATGCACCGAATTAGAAAACACAATCCGCAACAAATGGCCTAATCCTCAAAATATTGGTGAGGAAACGCCCCAATGGACGCTGTACCAGCGCAGCAAGTCACAGCTTGAGGGGTTGGCCCAGCGCCGCGCTATTGCGTATTCCCGTTATACGCGCAGTTCGGAACGCTCTCACGCATCGAGGCGGTTGGTTGCTGAGTGCGAGAGCTGGCTACAGTCACGCCATACTGAGATTCTCTGTGAGACGCTGGCCCTGCCGTCCGACCCTGAACCCTTGGCGGAATCGATCAACCCACGGGAAGCGCTTAACGCCGTGCGGGCCGAAATCGCGTTGATCCCTGGCAAGCTTTCTGAGCTGGCGAAGCGCCCGGCAACGGTTGACGAGTTGAAAAAGGCGATTTCACAGGAAGTGGACTTTAAAGGCGCGGTCTATGCGGAGAGTTGCGCGCGCTCCCTGGGATGTTCCAGGACCCGCGATGACGTAGACCTGGCCCTTGCGATTCCGGCTCATGGGGATTACGACCTACGCGGTATCTTGTGCTTTTTCATGCCCGAAGCGGTCAAGGAAAAGCTGTTATCCGCCGCCGTCGCCCACTGCGGTTCTGAGCGTAAGCCAATCTCGGCGGCCGGTTTTGCGGAGGCCCGCGAAAAGCTCTATGCGGATCTGTGGAGGTTGGAACGCTCCGAGGAATTGCTTATCCGCGTGGCCGCGATGGCTGGCGAAGACATCCCGCGCCGTGCGGATGCCGACCCGTCCGCCGTGCTGGCGCCCTGATCGCCCCGCCCCCTGGTGCAACTCGCCGTGGCGCTACCGACCGCTCCACGGCCGCGGTGTTGCGGAGCAGGGTGAACCCCCTGCCGGCGTTGCCCCCCTGGACCTGGCCACCGTCCCGGCCGAACCCGCGCGTTGGAAGTCTGCCTAATAAGGGCTTAACGTGAAGCCTAACGCGGCCCCGCCCAGCCGCGAGCTATCCAACCAATCAGAGCCCGCGGGCGGGGCTCGCAGTTTAAGCGAAGGTTAGGCATGACTACAAAGCTAGCGAAATTCAGCCGCAAGGACACCAAAGGAAAGATATATGTCGATTGCTCAGAATGCACCCGCGGCGGTAAAGGGAGTGATCCTGACAAGTGCGCATCGGGATGGCAGATCAAATCCGGCCGGAAGGGCGGATGCTATCTCGGCGTGCTGATCGAAGGTCTTTCCCTTGCCTAACATTTCTGTTAAGCCCTTGGCCGAACCCGCGCGTTGGATGTCTGCCCCTGGCCCCCTCCTGGGTCTGGCGCCGTGGCCCTGCCGATCAATCCACGGCCGCGGCGTTGCGGACCATGGTGAACCCCCTGCCGGCGTTGCTGCCCTCCGGGACCTGGCCGCCGTCCCGGCCGAACCGCGCGTTCGAGGTCTACCGCGGGGCCGCTCGGGTCTGGCATCACGGCCCTGCAGATCGATCCACGGCCGCGGCGTCGCGGAGCATCCCTGTTTCCTGAGAAACGAGCGACCGAAGCGGAGCATGGTGAAGATCCTTGCTGCCCTCCGGGAGCTGGCCGCCGTCCCGGCCGAACCAGCGCGTTCGAGGTCTGCTCCTGGCCCCTCCTGGGTCTGGCGCCGTGGCCCTGCCGACCGCTCCACGGCCGCGGCGTCGCGGAGCAGGGTGAACCCCCTGCCGGCGTTGCTGCGCTCCTGGACCTGGCCAGCGTCCCGGCCGAACCCGCGCGTTGGAGGTCTGCCGCTGGCCCCTCCTGGGTCTGGCGCCGTGGCCCTGCCGACCGCTCCACGGCCGCGGCGTCGCGGGGCAGGGTGAACCCCCTGCCGGCGTTGCTGCCCCCCTGGACCTGGCCGCCGGCACGGCCGAACCCGCGCGTTCGAGGTCTGCCCCTAGCCCCCTCCTGGGTCTGGCGTCATGGCTCTGCCCACCGCTCCACGGCCGCGGCGTCGCGGAGCAGGGTGAACCCTCTGCCGGCGTTGCCCCCCCTGGACCTGGCGTAACGTCATCCTCACGTCACGTGTTCGCGCCGTTCGATTGGCAAAGCCTATCGGGCGGTATTCTTGCTTATATCTAATAACATATTGTTTTTGTGAAAAAGCAAAAATCGTTCCCGATAGTCACAGCCGATTAAGCGATCGGGCGCCAGTCAAAGGGTCGGCTGGAAATCCGCCTGAAGACCGCCCGCATGGGTAGCAGCCGAGCGGGTGAACCGCTTAACCTGGCAACCAGGAACCCCCTTCAGCCTTCGGGGTTCCGCCTTCGCCCCCCGGAACTACCCCCCCTGCTTGATCCCCCGCCGGCGTTGCTGCCCTCCTGGACCTGGCCGCGATCATGGCCGAACCGCCGTGTTCGAGGTCTACCAGGGGCACGGCGAAGGCTCCCGAGTGCGTGCGGTTTGAGTCCAATTTGAGTCCACAACGCCAATCTGCCCCCCTCAACTGTTCACTATTCGCCACAACAGTGAACAGTTAACCCCTTGAGTTTTCTTGTGCCGATTGGTGGGTTGTTGTAAAAAGTCTTATAAAACAAGGACTTGAAAACCGTTGAGGGTTTACCCCCTCCGTGGGTTCGAATCCCACCCTCTCCGCCAAATTTTCTTGCGGTGAAGTTCTGAGGACAGACTCCGGCACCATGCCCGCCCGCACGAAACGCCGTCTCAGCCTCTACGAACAGCTCCAGTCCCTGCCCGAAGGGCTGACGGGTGAAATCCTCGACGGCCAGTATAGTGGACCCTGAAAACCGGACAGTAATTTAAGCTCGCGTCGAACCAAAAGGGGCATATCATAATGGGCGAAGCGAAGCGCAAGACGTACACGGCATCCTTCAAGGCCAAAGTCGGCCTGGAGGCGATCCGCGGGGTCAAAACGACGAACGAGATCGGACAGGAGCATGGAGTCCATCCGGTCCAGGTGGGGCAGTGGAAAAAGGAGATCCTGGAGCAGGCCGGGACGCTGTTTGAAACCAAGCGTGGACGTCAGAAAGTGGACGATCAGGCTGGGCCGGAACGTCTCTACAGCG
>NZ_KB902540.1 GCF_000379525.1 Lamprocystis purpurea DSM 4197
CAGCCTGATCGTCCACTTTCTGACGTCCACGCTTGGTTTCAAACAGCGTCCCGGCCTGCTCCAGGATCTCCTTTTTCCACTGCCCCACCTGGACCGGATGGACTCCATGCTCCTGTCCGATCTCGTTCGTCGTTTTGACCCCGCGGATCGCCTCCNGGCCGACTTTGGCCTTGAAGGATGCCGTGTACGTCTTGCGCTTCGCTTCGCCCATTATGATATGCCCCTTTTGGTTCGACGCGAGCTTAAATTACTGTCCGGTTTTCAGGGTCCACTATATAACGATCTCCACCGCCCCGAAGCGATCATAAATCCGATAATAGTATTGAAACAGGCGCTCGGGAAACCGGACGTCGGCCTGGGCCTGTACCTCAATGTGAAGAAACAGCCACAGTTCGGCCCCCTCGCGGCTGTAGACCTTGACCAAGCGATCGGCATAGCGGCGGCCGATCTCGGAGTCACCCGTGATCCGTTGCAGTTCGGCATCCAGGAACTCATAGGGTCGGGTCCAATCGATCCGGTCATGCACGGCGGGGAAGAACAGCGCCATGAAGGGCTGGAAATAGGCGTCGATCGCCTCTTTCCAGGGGGAGTCGAAGTCGGCCGCGCGGGGCTCGTTTGGGTCGGGGTCGCGGTGGTCGGTCATGGATTATCTGGCATTGGTCAAAGTTGCGGCACGGGACCCCGGGAGCCAAGCGAGCGACTGCACATGGCACGGGACGCCGTAAACCCGTCGCCCGGAGTCGCCTGTAGGGCGGATGCCCGCAGGGCGATCCGCCATTACGCGAGCCCCCAGATGGCGGAACCGCTGCGCGTTCCGCCCTAAGCGGGCTACGCGGGCTATGCACCACGCTGGAGCATCGCCCGGCGGGCATCCGCCGGGCGATGATCCCGTTTGCCCCGGGCGGCGAATCAAAAATCTGTCGGCAGCACGCTCTCGCCGATTGGATTGTCGGGGAAATCAATTCCAATCCCCTTATCTTCATGAGTGCTGACGCAATCTGAAGAGTTTCCGGTTGATAGGTAAGAAGACTGGTGGCGCGCGCGACATAGAGCCGCAACGTAATGCCAACGGCTTCTGAGCAAGTTCGGGTGTCGCACAGCAACAACGCGCAATTCCAGGGCCACGGCATGGCGTACCTTGAAATCACTATGGTCCAAGTTCAGAATGGCGTCTTCGATCAGTGGGGGCATCAGTAGTTCCACTGCGCGCACGTCGCTGCTATTGGCCACGCGCTCAAGATCACCCATTCCTCCGGTGATCAAGCTTGCCCATTGGGACTCCCCGAGTTGTTCCAGGGCCACGGCAGCCCAGCGTTGCACGTCACCACTGCAACTCCCCAGCACCTGGATCAATGGCTCGACCGCCCGGGAATCGCCCAGCTTCCCCAGTGCCCAGGCGGCGCTACCCCGTCCAGAACCTTTGGAATCCGTGAGGGTTCGGATCAGCGGTTCGACGGCCCGGGGATCGGCCAGTTGCCCAAGCGCTACGGCGGCGCTGCCCTGTCCAGAGCCTTTGGAATCCGTGAGGGTTCGGATCAGCGGTTCGACGGCACGGGGATCGCCCAGTTGCCCAAGCGCTGCGGCGGCGCTGCACGTGACACTTGAGTCGGAGTCCTCCAGCGCCCGAATCAGCGGTTCGACGGCCCGGGCATCGCCGAACTTCCCAAGTGCCTCGGCGGCATGCCTCCGCACATCTACGCACGAATCGCTGAGCGCCCGGATCAACGGTTCGATCGCGCGGGTATCGCCTAACTCGCCAAGTGCCTTGGTGGCGCCACGTCGTCCCCTGTCGCCCGATTCCGCCAGAGCCTGGATTAGCGGTTCCACCGCTTGGGGATCATGGAACTTCGCCAGGGCTTGGGCGATGTCGCCGCGGACATATTGGTCATTTCCTCTGAGCGCCCCGATCAGTGACTCGAACGCCCGGTGGCCGCCCAACTTCGCGAGGGCGTCGGCGGCGCGGGCCTGGCCATTTTCCAGAGCCTGTTCTAGCGCCCCGACTGCTCGTGCATCTCCGCATCTTTCGAGCGCGGAGATATAGTCTTCTCCAATGCAGTCCATCCAACGCGACTCCCCCAATTTTGCCAGCAGCTCAGCGGAAGCGCGGCGCGCGCCGAAGTCGGGATCTGTGAGTGTTCGGATCAGCGGTTCGACTGCGGCATTGCCGAACTTCGCGATGGCGTCGGCGACGGTGCTGCGCACATACCGGTCTTTGTCTTTCAGCGCCCGGGTCAGCGGTTCGATCGCTCGTGCGTCACCCAACTTGGCAAGCGCGTCCGCGGCGCGGCGTCTGACGTCTTTGTCGGTACCGCCCAGTGCCAGGATCAGCGGCTCGATTGCCCTTGAATCACCGGAACTTCCGAGCCGCGAGATATCATAAGAATCGTTTTGAATAAAGTCTTTCCAACGCGGTTCGCCCAATCTGGCCAGCACCTCGGCGGCGGTCCTTCGTACAAAAATATTGGCATCTCCCAGTGCCCGGATCAGTGGATCTACCGCCGCAGTGCCGAACTTCGCGAGGGTATCGGCGAGCTCAGGTAGGACAACCTGGTCGGCAGTCCTCAGCGACAGGATCAGCGGTTCGATAGCATGTACATCGCCGAGGTTCGCCAGCGCGGCGGCGACGCTGCGCCGGACATACTGGTCTTTGTCTTCAAGCGCCCGCACCAGCGGGTCCACCGCCCGCGCATCACCTAACTTCGCCAAGGTGTCGGCGACGCAGCGCCGGACGAATGGGTCTTTATGTTCCAACGCCCGGACCAGCGAATCCAAGGCCCGCGCAGCGCCTAACTTCAACAAGGCGTTGACGGCGTAGCGCCGGACCTCTCCGTCGGTATCTCCCAGCGCGCGAATTAGCGGTTCCACTGCCTGAGCATGATTGACGGACTGCATCCAACGCGGATTCCCTCTTGCTAACACTTCAGCCGCGGTGCGTCGGACGTCCAAGTTGGGATCTTCGAGCGCCCGGAGCAGCGGTGCAGCTGCTGCATCGCCGAATTTCGCCAGGGCATCGGCGACTTTACGTTGACTATCAAAATGATCGACGTTCCTCAGCGCCAGCATCAGCGGCTCGATTGCACGCGCGTCGCCGAACTGTCCCAGGGCGTCCGCTACTCTACCGCGGTTATGCTGATTTCTGTCTTTCAGCGCCCGGATCAGCGGTTTGACTGCCCGTGCATCGCCTAACTTCGCGAGGGCGTCAGCGGCGTTGCACCTGACCCTGTCGTCGGTATCCGCCAACGCCTCAATTAGGCAATCCACGATAGCTGCATCGTTTCGCTTGCGCAACGCTTCGACCGCCGTGCTTCTCGGAATGCCATTTCCGCGCAAACACGCCCAGATCAGCGGTTCGTTGGCGCGTGGATCATCGCTGTTCGCGATACGTTCGATGTCCTGATCGTCACCTCTTACCCATTGCATCCAAGTCGGCTCTCCAAGAGCTTTCAGCGCTATTGCGACATGAAGACGCGTTGCTTCATCGAAATCTCCCAGCGCCCGGATCAGCGGTTCGACCGCCCGAGCATCGCCGAATTTTCCCAGAGCCGCGGCGGCTTTTTTTCGCACGTCGGAATTCCCATCCACCAGCGCTTGGATCAGCGGTTCGACCGCTCGCGCATCGCGGAACTTCGCCAGTGCGTCGGCAGCGTCGGACCGCAAAAGAGGATCAGCGTCTCCCAGCGTTTGAATCAGCGGTTCTACCGCCCGCACATCGCCGAGAGCACCTAGTGCCTTTGCGGCTGTTCTTCTCGCGAATAAAGCCGAGGAATCCAACTGCCGAATGTTCCTGCGAATCTTCCACCAGACTATTAGAGACTTGAACATGCCCTCAATCCTCATTGCCTGATCGTGAACCAAAATCCAGATAGACCAATGCCGCCCGGAGCAACCCCTCAGCTCTGGCCTTCAATCCCTGACACTCCGGCGGCGGCGCATCCAAATCGTATTGCGTCCGTTCGCCACCCCAGGCCCGGCAGGCCCCGCCGCACAGGTAGCGGACCTCGCACTCCTTGCAGCGCGGATTGGTGTCCACGCTATGCCCGCATAAGTCCGCGAATCGGGCGCTGTTGATCACGGATGCGAGCCCCTCCGCAACGACGTTGCCCAGGATGCCGTGCGGCCGATGATAGGCATAGCATGGGAACGCCTCTCCGGAGGGTTCGATATACAGGTTCTGCCCGAGTCCGCAGCCCGCGACCGGCCGGAAACCGCCCTCGATCAGCTCCAGCGGGTCGGCATGGGCACCGAGTGCCTCGGAGGTGGGCGGCTCGTCCCAGTCCGCCGCTCGGCCGATCGGGAGTATCGGGCGGAAGCGGGTGCGGCGGACTTTCAGGCGGCCCGCCAGGTCGCGCACGGCGTCACCGGGCGGCCCGGCGCTGTCGGTCGCGCGCATGACCGCGGCCAGGGACAACTCGGCGGCACCGGGCAGCCGGGCGGCGGCATCTTGATAGGCTTCAAGGTTTTGCACCGTCTGAGCATAGCTGCCCGGACCGCGGCGGGCGTCGTGTGTGGCCTCATCGCCATCGACGCTTACGACCAATTGATCGACGGCCCTGGCGATCTGGCGCAAGTCGTCCAGTTGCAGCGGGAGTGCCAGGTTGCTGCGCAGGATCAGGTTCATCGGCGCCACCCGCTCACGGGCACGCGTCAATGTCGCGAGCAGCGCGGGGCGTTGCGAGTGCATGAGCGGCTCGCCGCCGGTGAGGATAACCTGACGGAATTGCGTCTCTCTCGCTTCACTGAGCAATCGGCTAAGGTCGGCGACTGGCATGTCCCCTTGCTGTCCGCCGTGCGCGTCCGCGCGGGCGTAGCAATGGCTGCACCGCAGTTGACAGCGCCAGGTCAGGTGCAGGTAGAGGTTGTTGAGCCGACGGGTCGGCGGATAGAACTCCGACCAGAGCCCGGCGAGGGACGCCTCGCCGGAGGCCTGGGTGCGGCAGATGCCCATGGCGACCAGCCGCGCGGCGACCGCGGGCCGGTCCGGACCGCGGGCCAGTTCCACGGCGGCGACGATGCGCCGGGCGGTGCGGGCGACCTGGTGCGGGTGCGGCGGGGCGCGGACCAGATCGATCAGGGGTCCGCGGCGCAGCAGCGGGTGTACCTGCCCGTCCCACGGGCGGGCGGCGACCGCGTCGATATTCTCGGGGGCTGCCAGCTCGACGGTCAGGCGTCGCTGGAGGTGGTCGAACAGGGTGCGGTAGGCGGGGCAGTTGGGATCGCGTCCCGCGCTGTCGCCGGCCGCCGCGGCGTTGTAGGGGCAGCCGCCGCGGCAGTAGGGGAGGTGCGCGCAGCCGGCGCAGTCTTCGGTGATGCGCCGCTCGCGTTCGGCAAGGCGGCGGGCAGGCAGCGCGTCCAGGAGTTCGGCCAGGCTGGGGCGGTCGGCCAGATGTCCGAGGCGCCAGTCGGGGTGTCCGCAGAGGCGTTGACAGGGGTAGAGGTCGCCGCTGGGGTCAATGGCGATGAACATCCCCAGGCAGTCGCGGAAGGTGCAGGTCTGGCCCTGGCCGGTGCCGAGTGATTGGCAGACCTGATCCAGCGAGCCGATCGCCAGGTCGCGCCGGTGGGCGATGTAGTGGTCGGCCAAGTCGCACAGGAGCCGGCCGTAGTCGTCCGGCGGCAGGGCGTGGCGCGGGTCGCCGCCGCCGAGCGGGCGCAAGGCGGGGTGGACGGAGAAGCCCAGGCGTTCGTTCAGGAAGAAATCGAAGACCTCCCGCCAGCGCGGAGCGCTGGCGGGGGTGAAGGTGGCGATGCAGCCCGGCTGGAGGCCGTGGGCCTGGGCGCGGCGGATGCCGGCCAGGGTCCGGGCGAAGTAGCCGGCGCCGCGCTGAGCGTCGGTGATCGACTCCGGGCCGTCGAGGCTGGTACCGATCTCGACCCGGTACTCCCGAAACAGGGTGCAGAATTCGTCGTCGAGGTGCCAGAGGTTGCTCTGAATGGCCAGGCGCAGCCGGTCGGCACCCAGGCGGTCCCGCAGTCCGGTGAGTATCCGACGGAACAGGCCCGAGCCGGCCATCAGCGGCTCACCGCCGTGGAAGGTCACTCGGACCCGGGTCATGCCGGTCTCCTCGGCGATGCGGGCAATGAACGCGACGGTCGCGTCCGCGACCTCGGGCGACATGATCGGACCCTGGTGGGGCCCGAAGCAGTAGCCGCAGCGGGCTGGGCAGGCCAGCGAGGGGACGACCATGAACTGGGGCTGGGGCGCGCCCGCGGCAGTGCCAGGATCGGCGGCTTGCGGAACGGACGGGGCCTTGGTAGACATGTAAGCTCTTCCGGCGACCCTTCACTTCAATAGCGTTTGCTGCTCAGTTCAATCCAGGATCATGGCCGCGCCGGAAAGGCCGCTCTGACATCGGTTAGCGGAACGTCATCGCACTTGTAGAGCAAAGGCTCATCGAGCGTGAGGGCCAGGGCATAGTCGCAAGCAGTGCCGAGGGGTCGATGACCATCAACGCAGCAGGCCGTCTTGGTTTCCCCGGTCAGGCTGGCGAGCCGCGCGGCGAGGTGTTCGGTTTCTGCGTTGCGGATATTCAGGGCCATGGGATATCGCCGTGTAGCAATCTCCAGCGCAGTGTAGATGGCTGGCGCACGAGCCTGCAACCGGTCCGCGCGACACTCCGAGGGCCGGGCGCTATTCCGCCAGTTCAGGAACGTGGCAATCCTCGTACCGCTCGATCAGAACCCCCACGATCTCCATCAGCGAGGCCAGGGGATGGGACTCGTCCTCGCCCACCTCGTCGACCAGACGATCCAGGAAGGACACCAGGTGTTCGTAATCTTCCTCAGTGCGAGGGACACAAAGCAGCGGCGACAGCAGAGGCCAAGACCCTAACGCCGCGGTGATTTCGCTAGTCTGCATCGCTTAGTCCTCCCGCCACTTGCCGTTGTCGTACTCCGCGTGGGTCAGTACCGCACGGACATAGATCTTGGCGCAGTTGTAGTGGATGGCGGCAATCAGCCGCACCTTGTTGCCGCCGACATTGAAAACGGTCAACTTGCCAACTTGGTCGGCCGCAGGAAAGACCTTGCGCAGGTCGGCGAAGGATGAGAAATCGTGCCGCTTGGCGAGGCTGTACCAGTGCGCCAAGGCGGACCGGCTGTCCGGATATTGGTCCGCGAACAGGTTCAGGCGTTTACGGCTAATAATGTGCATGATAGCGATAGAGCCGCTCCAAACACTAGATAAAAAACTTTGCAATCTCACCAGTGGGAACCCCTACGCTGTCCCGCACCGAAAGGCAGATAGATTCGAGCCCCATGCAGCCCCTCGACGATCTCGGCAACCGAGGCAATGATCCCGCGCTGCTCCGCGAAGCGGAGCACGTCAGTAGTAAACGCGCACTGAAACCCCAGATCACCGGCCTCGTTCCTCGCCTTCTTGTCGTCAATCAGCAGCAGATCGGCGCGTCGCTCCAAGGCCAGCGCGAGAACCCTTGTCCATCAGTTCAACCAAGCGACGATAGCTCTCGTCCAGGTCTTGAGGGCTGGCGTTGATCGGGCTGAGCCCTTTGCTGCACAGTAGATCAAAGACCTCAGGATAGCTAATACCAAGCAACTCCGCCGCCTTACCCAGGCTGATAGCGCCACGTTGGCGCTGCTCGATGACGAAATCCTCGAACAGCGCCCGGCGGAGCGCCTCGGGAGTATCGAAATTGGCCGCGAGGTCATCGGGGATGTCGACGGTAATGGTCAGCATGGATCGGCTCCGGACGAAGGGCGTTGATCATCATTCCGGCCGCCGCCGCTCGGGGTGCACAGCTCCTGGGACAAACATGACCCCGCTGGAGAGATTGTGAAAGTATTGGCTCCGAACCCGAAGCCATCGCAATGCCGTAGGTTGGGGTGAGGAACGAACCCCAACATTTCAGCGCCTTACGTTTGGCTGCTCGTTGGGCTTCGTTCCTCAGCCCAATCGACAAGGAATACTTGCCCAAACTCTGGAGCGATGTCACGAGAGCCGCAGGTCGCTGGCCGAAATGGCGATGAGGCCAAGGATAACCCCAAAACGACACCGCCCGCGCATCCTTGCGGATACGCGGGCGGATCAACTGGAGCGCTGGGGCATCCCGCCCCCACCCAAGTCACCGGGGCGGGACGCCCCGGCTCCTTTTACTTCGCCGCGTGCAGCGCCGCATGCGCCGCCGCCAGCCGCGCGACCGGTACGCGCGGACCGGAGCAGGACACATAGTCGAGCCCGATCTTGTCGCAGAAGGCGATGGCTGCCGGGTGGCCGCCGTGCTCGCCGCAGATGCCGACCAGGAGATCCGGCTTGACCGAGCGGCCCCACTTGACCGCCAGCTCCATCAGCTTGCCCACGCCCTTCTCGTCCAGCACTTCGAAGGGGTTGTCCTGCAGGACCTCGGACTCGGTGTAGAGCGGCAGGAACTTGTTTTCCGCATCTTCGCGCGAGAAGGAGAAGGCGGCCTGGGTCAGGTCGTTGGTGCCGAAGGAGAAGAACTCCGACTGCTCGGCCAGGGTCTCGGCGCGCATACAGGCGCGCACGACTTCGATCATGGTGCCGAACTGGAACTTCACCGGCTTGCCGGTGCGGGCCTTGATCTCGTCATGGATGGCGTCGACCCACTTCTTGACGATCTTGAGTTCCTGGGCCGTACAGACCTGGGGTACTTTGATCTTGGGGTGGACTTCGACGCCGGCGGCCTGGCACTCGGCGGCGGCTTCGAGGATCGCCCGGATTTGCATCTGGTAGATCTCGGGGAAGCTGATGCCCAGACGCACGCCGCGATGGCCGAGCATGGGGTTGGTCTCGAACAGCGCGCGCACCTTGCGGAGCATCCGCTCCTTCTTGACGATGACCGACTCCACCAGCATCGGGTCGAGCTGGCGGCGCAGACCGTCGACGTCGGCGCGGACCTTGTCCGGGGCCTGCATCAGCGTCATCGCCGCACCCAGGGCGGTCAGGCCATGGGCGTTCTTGGCGAGTTGCTGCAACTCGGTGATCTCGCGCACCAGAGTGTTTTCGTTGGGCAGGAACTCGTGGATCGGCGGGTCGAGCAGACGAATCACCACCGGGTAGGGAGCCATCACCTCGAACAGGGACTTGAAGTCCTGCTGCTGCAGGGGCAGCAGCCGGTCAAGCGCTTCCTGACGCTCTTCCTTGGTGTCGGCAACGATCATGTCGATGACGATCGGCAACCGCGCCGGGTCATTGAACATGCGCTCGGTACGCGCCAAGCCGATGCCGACGGCGCCGTACTTGAGTGCGCGCTTGGCGTCGACCGGGGTGTCGGAGTTGGCCATGACCTTGATCCGCGCCACTTCGTCGGCCCAGCTGAGCAGGGTGACCAATTCGTCGGTGAATTCCGGCTCGACGGTCGGGATCTCGCCCAGATAGACCTTACCGGAGGTCCCGTCCAGGGTGATCATGTCGCCTTCCTTGAAGCTCGTGTCGCCGACGATGGCGATGCGCTTGTCCACATCGACGTGGATGCCCTCGGCACCGGCCACGCAGCACTTGCCCATGCCGCGGGCCACCACCGCCGCGTGCGAGGTCTTGCCGCCGCGCGAGGTCAGGATGCCCTCGGAGGCGAAGAAGCCGTGGATGTCCTCGGGCTTGGTCTCTTCACGGACCAGGATAACCTTGAACCCCTGCTCCTTGCCGAGCATCTCGGCACGATCGGCGTCGAACACCGCGATGCCGGAGGCGGCACCGGGAGAGGCCGGCAGACCGGAGGCCACCGGGGTGGCCTTGGCCTTCGGGTCCAGGCGCGGGAACAGCATCTGCTCCAGGCTGTCCGGGGCGACGCGCAGCAGGGCCTGGGCCTTGGTGATGATCCCTTCCTTGACCATCTCGACCGAGGTGCGCACCTGGGCCACGGCGTTCATCTTGCCGTTGCGAGTCTGCAGGCAGTACAGGATGCCGCGCTCGATGGTGAATTCGAAGTCCTGCACTTCCTTGTAGTGGCCCTCCAGACGGTCGCGCAGCGCGTCGAGCTGCTTGGCCATCTCCGGCATATCGGCCTTGAGGGAGACCAGCGGCTTGGGGGTGCGGATGCCCGCGACCACGTCCTCGCCCTGGGCGTTGACCAGGTACTCACCGTAGAGCAGGTTCTCGCCGGTGCCGGGGTCGCGGGTGAAGCCCACGCCGGTGCCGGAGTCGTCGCCGCGGTTACCGAACACCATGGTGCAGATGTTGACCGCGGTGCCGTTGGCCATGGCCGGGGTGATGTTGAACTGGCGGCGGTAGTCCACCGCGCGCTTGCCGCCCCAGGAGCCGAACACGGCCTTGATAGCAATCAGGAGCTGCTCGTACGGGTCCTCCGGGAAGGGCCGGCCGGTCTGCTCCTGCACCACGCGCAGGAAGCGCTCGGCGGTATCCTTCAGGTCGCTCGCGGACAGCGCCACGTCTTCTTTGACGCCCGCCGCCTTCTTGACCATTTCGAACTGCTTATCGAAAAACGTGTCGTCCACGTTCAGCGCGATCTTGCCGAACAACTGGATGAAGCGGCGGTAGGCGTCGTACGCGAAGCGCTCGTCACCGGTGGCCTTGATCACGCCCTGCAGCGTCTTGGCGTTGAGACCCAGGTTGAGGATGGTATCCATCATGCCGGGCATGGACATCGCCGAGCCGGAACGCACCGAGACCAACAACGGCTCTTCGGCGCTGCCAAAGCCTTTCTTGGTCTTCTTCTCCAGCGCGGTCATCTGCGTCTGGACTTCTTCCCACAGCCCGGGCGGCAGTTCCTTGGTCGGCGAAGCCAGGAATTCCAGGCACGCCTCGGTGGAGAGCACGAAGCCAGGCGGCACGTTGAGCCCGATCTGGGTCATCTCACACAGGTTGGCGCCCTTGCCGCCGAGGAGGTGCTTGTTCTTGCCGTCACCTTCCTCGAAAGCGAATACGCGTTTTTTGCTATCTGCTGACATGGCTCTGCTGAACCTCTCTCGCTTGGTGGTTTTGGGGATACGGGTCTGCAGCCCGCGCGTCATCGCGGGGCTATTGTCGCAGAGGTTGCCCGCTAGTGAGGAACTAAATACGAAGAATTGTTTCTAAAAATTGATAAATTTTCGATAATTATTTTTTATCCATAGAGTTAGGTCATTTTTCCGCATCGCCGGATACGCCGGAATGGCGGGGCGCAGCACCGGAACACCTGGGGAGCGGACCCCTGCCGCCCGCCGCGGCGCGGTGTTTTAGGCCCGAACGCTGGCGCGTAATGACCCGGAGAACCCGGCACAAACGCATCGTGGCCCCAACGATACGACCGACCAGCCGGCTGACCGAGCCCCTAATGGTAGGGGCCGTTGCGCCCCGCTCAAAGCCCAGCGTTGTCCTGGTTTGCTTTGAACCCCGCAAGCCGGGTCTAATCGGCGGCTGAATGATCCCGACCGACGCCGCGCACCATGCACCAGCACTCGACCCATTCACGGCCCCAAGGCGCCGACCCGGATGCCGAACGGCACAGCACCCGCCTGCGCGAACGGATCCGCGCCGCGATCGTCGACGCCGACGGCCTGCTGCCCTTCGACCAATTCATGGAGTTGGCGCTCTATGCCCCCGGACTCGGCTACTACGTGGCGGGTGCCGCCAAGTTCGGCAGCGCCGGGGATTTCGTCACGGCGCCGGAGCTCTCACCGCTGTTCGGAGACTGCGTCGCCGTCCAGTGTGCCGAGTCCCTGCAGCGACTGCAAGGGGGAGACCTGCTGGAATTCGGCGCCGGGAGCGGCGCGCTGGCCGCGGCGGTGCTGACCCGATTGGACCAACTGGGCGCTCTCCCCGGCCGCTATCTGATCCTGGAGCCGAGTCCGGAGCTGCAGGCGCGCCAACGCGAACGGCTCGGCAGCGCGGTGCCGCACCTGGTCGAACGCTGCCGGTGGCTGACCGGACTACCGGTCGACCTGCGCGGTGTGGTGCTGGCCAACGAGGTGCTGGACGCGATGCCGGTTCACCGCTTCCGCATCGGACCGGACGGCGAACCGCTCGAGATTTTCGTCACCGACCGCGACGGAACCTTGAGCGAAGTCGCGGCGCCCATCCGCTCCGTCGGGCTGGCCGCCGCACTCGCGGCCATCCAGGACGCCGGTTTCGCCCGCACACCAGGTTACAGCTCCGAGATCAACCTGCGGGCCGGTCCCTGGCTCGCCGCGGTCGGCGACGCCCTGACCGCGGGTCTGGTCCTGTTGATCGACTACGGCTACCCGGCGGCGGCCTACTACCAAAGCGACCGCACCATGGGGACTCTGATGTGCCACTGGCGCCACCAGGCCCACGGCGACCCCTATCGGCAGCTCGGGCTGCAGGACATCACGGCCCATGTCGATTTCAGTGCCGTCGCCCACGCCGGCTTGGCCGCCGGGTTCGTGATCGCCGGCTTCGCCACCCAAGCTCAGTTCCTGATCGGCTGCGGCATCGACCGCTTCCTGACAATCGAGTCAGGCACCATCGAGAACACACTCAATCAGGCCCAGGCAGCCAAACAGCTCTTGCTGCCCAGCGCCATGGGCGAGCGCTTCAAGGTCTTGGGGCTGGCTCGCGGGGTCGCCGGACCCTGGCGCGGGTTTTCAGTGCGCGATTTGAGTGATCGGCTCTAAGGCGATTTCCGCCAAACGATCCACGCATTACTCAGCCCTGCCATCATGCCACTGTTCGATCTGACCGGATTCCTGCTCACCGGCGTGCTCTCCGGACTCCTCGCCGGCCTCTTCGGCGTCGGCGGCGGCGTGATCATGGTGCCGGCCCTGATGTTCCTGTTCGGCCATCTCGGGATCGGCGGCGACTGGGTGCCGCATCTGGCGGTCGGGACCTCGCTCGCGACCATCGTCGGCACCGGCGCGGCCTCGGCCCTGGCTCACCATCGCCGCGGCGGGGTGCGCTGGGACCTGGTGGCCGGGCTGGCACCGGGGATCGTACTCGGGGCCTGGGCGGGCGCGGCCATCGCCGGGGTCATGCCGGAACTCTGGCTCAAACGCCTGTTTGCCGCGTTCCTGCTCTATGTGGGCCTGCGGATGCTGATCCCGTCGCGCTCGGCAACCCAACGGCCGCTCCCGAGCAAGGCGGGGCTCTGGGCGGTCGGGGGCGGGACCGGCGTCTTGTCGGCCCTGGTCGGCATCGGCGGGGGGACCATCACCGTGCCCTTTCTTGCCCGCTGCGGGGTGGCGATGCGCCAGGCCGTCGGGACCTCCGCCGCCTGCGGACTGCCCATCGCCGTGGCCGGGGCCATCGGCTTCCTGGTGGTTGGCTGGGGGCGCGATGGACTGCCGGCCTTCAGCACCGGCTTCGTCTATTGGCCGGCGGTGCTGATCATGCTCGTGGCCAGCATGCCGGCCGCCCCGCTGGGCGTGCGCCTGGCTCACCGCCTCCCGGTGGGGCTGCTCAAGCGCGCCTTCGGCTGTTTCCTGCTGCTGGTCGCGGTGCGCCTGGCCTTGACCTGAGACATGGTTCTTCCAGACTCCGCGGTCGGGAGAATTCGCCTAACCCCCGCCGTCCAGCACCAACCGACGGTAGAGAAACACCTGTCCCTGCGCGTCGCGCAGCGCCAGCCGCCCCTGGTCCAATGCAAACTCGTACTCCAGACTGAAACCGGCGCGGCGGCTGACCATCCGCACCCGGTCGCCGGTGACCTGAAGCGTGCCGTCCACGAAGGCCCAGTTCGGGGCGTAGAGTCGGTAATGACCACCCTCGACGATCAACAGTCCGCCCCCGGCGGACTCCCAGATACCCCCGAGGGCCGCACCGGTCCAGGGCATCCCGCCCGCGCCTCCCGAGACCATCCCCTCCATCATCTGTCGGCCCACCTCACCGGCCTGGTCAAGGGGCATCCCCGGAACCGCGGACATCCCAGGTCCGCCCCCATTGGTCATGGCCCGGGCCGCATCACCACCTGAGCCCATCAAACCCATGGCTTCCATCATGCGGGACATGGCGTCCGCCATCGCCTCTCGGCCGACGCTGCCCTCGGCCCCCAACACGGACAGCCACGGCAAGAACAGTAACAGGAACAGCAGCCCGGCGAAGAAGCGGCCCAGCCGCCGTCGGCTGCCGCGCGGTCGCGGCGGCACGTCATCCACTGCACCGGCGGCGCCGTCTAAAGCGCCGCGGCCGATCGCATCGACCGCGTCGCGACCGCTGTCGGCTGACGGCCGGAGATTGGCGGCCGGCACGCTTCTTTCAGTGAATCCGCGGACAATTGGACCTGACATGGGACTTGACACCCCTGGTGACGAGGCGGCGGTCCCCGGCAATCCGGTGACCGCCTGGTGAATGAGCGCGTATGATCCTGTTCCAGCCTGCACGCACGATGGTGCGGGTGAACGCGCGCAGTCTAGCAGACCCCGCCGCCGGCACCGCCTGCCGCCGCGCCGGGTGATCAGCCGTTACGCACGCCGAACGTTGGGGGACCGCGGCGCACGCTGCCGGTCTGCCCGCAACCCTACCGGCCTTTAACGCACCATACGAAGAAAATGCATTGGCGCCCTAGTCTTGCGGAGTTCTCTGAGCCACTGGTTCGGCCTTACCCGTGGAGTATCTCACTGGACGGGTGCCGCAAGGGCATCGACAACGCGCACATCGACTGCCTGCTCAGCGCACGCTTCCGCGACCAGGCCGTTGCGACCGTTCGCGAGTTGGTCCGCGAAGACGCCCTCAGCTTGTCGCGGCGCATCCCCGAACAGTTGGTCGGCAGCGACGATCTGGCGGCCTTACGCGAAACCTACCTCTGTCTGTTCGAATCGGCGCTGGAGCGCCGCCCCGACAAAGACTCGCGCGACCAGGTGGTGCTGCTTGCGCTCGCCTTGCTCAAGTTTCTGCTGCAACTGACGGCGCGCGAACCCCTGGCCCTCCAGGAGGCACTCAAGGCGCAGCTTCAGTCCGAGCCGGACGGGGCGGCAGCGGACCATATTGGTCTGCACGAACACCTGGTCCTGGTGACCCGCCAGGCGCAGGGCATGCAGCGGCGGGTGGCGCAGATTCTGTTTCGCCAAATCCGCAAGTTCGAAACCGTCCAGGTCCAGGCCCTGCGTGCCGCCGTCCTCGGCAAACACTGGCCGGTGCCCGAGAGCATTCTCTTCAATCCGATCCTGTTCATCCCGGATGTGGGGGAAGGGCCGGCACTCGCCGCCGATTATCCGATCGGCTGGATGGCCGAGTCCGGGATCAACGACTGGTTGACGCGAACCGCGGCGTGCCTGACCACGACCTTCGCCGACTACCTGCCGACCTGGCTGACCAGCGCGACATTGCCCGAACCTCAGGACAGTCACCCGTCGACCCTTGGGCGTCGCGATCAGGGCCAACTGCGCGGCTTCGTCGCCACCGAGATCCTGCTCGCCGGGTTCGTCCCCCGGGTGGAATACCGGCAAGGTCTGACCACCTGGCTCGACGAGCCGGCGAATCTGCGGCTCTTTCTCAACGCGGGGCCAGCCGCCGATGAGGGGGGCGGCGAGGGCCGCGCCCAAGGCACCGCCGCCCGCTGGCAGTTTCCGGACTGGGACCTGTTTCAACACGACCTGGTCGGGCAACTCGTCGCCAGCCTGGATGTCGCCGGGTTAGGCGATGCCATCGAATGCACCTATGCCCTGCCCGCGCTGCGCCGTCAACTGGGTTACCCGTTGCCCTTCTCCTTGGTGATGGACTACGCAAAAGAGCGCCTCAGCCGCCGCGCCCTGGCGCAGCGCATTGCCACGCTGCGCGGCGGTCCGGATCCGCTCGCCGTCTCTCAGTTGCTGGAGCGGATGCAGATCGCCCGCAAGCGCCAGACGCCCGGACAACGACAGGCGCTCATGGGCCGCTATCTCGTCGACTTCCTGACCCTGCGCCGGGACCTGAAGCTCGCCTATAAGACCTTCGACGTGCTGGACGACATCCACCTGGTGGAGGAGGAGGATGAGTGCCGCCTATCACGCTCGAACGGCAGCCTCTACGAATTCCCCTGCCGCGGTGAAGGCGGCCCGCGCAACCGGCGCATTCGCGCCCATGCGGTGCTCAAGGCAGATGTGCGCGGTTCCACCCTGATCACCGAGGAGTTGCGCGCGCGCGGACTCAACCCCGCCTCCCATTTCAGCCTGAGCCTGTTCGATCCGGTCAATCAACTGCTGCCCGAGTTCGGCGCGGACAAACTGTTCGTGGAGGGTGACGCGGTCATCGTCGCGCTCTATGAATACCTGGACGACGGCCCCAGCCTGACGGTCACCCGGGCCTGCCGCCTGGCACGCAAGGTGCTCCAGGTCGTGACCCTGCAGAATGTCCGCAATCGCCAGAACGATCTGCCCGAATTGGAGTTGGGGCTCGGTCTGTCGTTCTCGCGACGCGAGCCCAACTTCCTCTATGACGAGGGCCGGCCGATCATGATCTCCAGCGCCATCAATCAGGCGGACCGACTCTCGTCCTGCTCCGGGCTGCTGCTGCGCTCCGGCTTCCAGCCGACCAATCCCGCCTTCCGGGTCACCGTCGTGCGTGACGCCATCGGCGGCGAACGCGCCGGCCCCGGCCGCGACTTACTCAACTACAACGTCAACGGCGTCAAACTCGATGAGACCGCCTTCCTCAAGCTCCAGGAGGAACTGCCCATGACCCAATTGCGCCTGCCCGAGCAGGAGGCCCCGGAAAGTCTGTTCTTCATCGGCAACCACGAGGATCACGGCGGACGCGTCCATTGGATCGTACTGCGCCATGCCCCGGTCCGCGACTGGTACGGTGATGCGCTGGGGCCGGTCGAACCGGACCGGCGGCACTATTTCGAGCTGATCGTCGATGAGCCGCTGGCCGCACGCATCCGTCGGCTGGCGGCGGGTGGGTAAGACGACTCACTTGTCTTTCTCGTATGCCGAAACGCCGCACCATTGCTCTTGACACCCGCCTCGCCGAGTTGCGGGAGACCATTGCCGCCGGCACCGCGCCGCTCGAGGTGCTGCGCACCGCGCTTGCCGATCCCCACTACCGGCTGGTCGCGCTCGCGGCCGGACACGCGGGCGACCGGCTCGTCTATCCACTGGAGGCGGATCTGATCGCCGCCTTCCGCCGACTGGCTGATCTTAGCCACACCCAGGACCCCCAATGCACCGCCAAGGGCGCCACCGCCCGTGCCCTGGTGGCGCTCGACTGCGCCGATGTGACCTTCTTCCTCACCGCCCTGCGCTATCGCCAACCGGAACCGACCTGGGGCGGCAGTCAGGACACCGCGGTGGACGTTCGTATCACTGCCGCCATGGGTCTGGCCGCGACGGCTTACGCCCGCGCCTTGCCCGAACTGACGCTACTGCTGATCGACCCGGAACCGCGGGTGCGCGCCGGGGTCATGGACGCCATCGCCTGTTGCGAGCCCATCGCGGCCGAATCGGTCCTGCGCACCAAGGCGCAGGCCGGCGATGCTGAACCCGAGGTCACGGGCGCCTGCCTGCTGGCCCTGCTGCGCTTGGAGTCTGAAGCGACCGCCCCTTTCGTCGGCCGCTTTCTGGACCAGCGCGACCCCGACCTGCGCGAAGTGGCGGCCCTGGCATTGGGCGAATCCAGAGTCCCCGCGGCGCTCGTTGAACTGCGTACCCGCTGGGATGCGGCGCCCTACAAAGGCGCCGCGGAGCAAGTCCTGCTCAAGGGCGCGGTGTTGCACCGCGGCGATCAGGCGTTCGACTGGCTGCTGTCACTGGTGGCTGACGGCGAGCGGCGGATCAGCGAGCGGCTGATCAAGGATCTGGCCGTCTATCGCGGCAACCAGCGGTTGCGCCGCCGGCTGGCCGACGCCCTGGCCGGGCGCGGCGATGCCGATCTGGTTGCGCTGCTGCATCGGATCTGGCCGGAAGACAGTTGATGTGCGGCTCAGACTGATCGAGCGTCTCCCCGTGATGGTTCCAGGTCACCCGCCCAGGGTATCCGGCGGACCTCGACTATCGTCCGGCATCCTGGACCCGTGACGTCCATACTCTGGATGGACGGCCATGACCGCCCGGTTTCGGATATCCTCGCACAGGACTTGCTGCCGCGGGCGCGGCGCGGGCTCGCCGCGGTCGGCGCCGACCGCTGCGAAATCGACCACTGGCTCGGCATCATCGACGCCCGGCTGGAGCGACCGCGCACCGGCGCCCACTGGCAACGCGCCTGGGTGGAACATCACGGAGCGGACATGCGGAGTTTGGTCGCAGCCTATCTGGAGCATCAGCGGGGCGGCCGGCCGGTGCACACCTGGACCCTGGACTAGACCGCCGGGCCGCGCCATTCAACGAACCTGGAATCGGACCCACATGCTGCAAGAACTCGATCACCTCCCCGCCGGCCTGCTCGTGGCCGACAGCCGCGACCTGCACCGCCTGCTCGGTGCGCCGACGCTGATTCATCTGTCGGGAACCCGGCAGCCGCCGCTCTTCGTGTCGGTGCTGCTGCATGGCAACGAGACGGTGGGCTGGGACGCGATGCGCGCCCTGCTCTCTGAGCGCATCGCGCGCTTCGGTGAGCCGCGTCTGCCGCGCGCCCTGAGCCTGTTCATCGGCAATGTCGCCGCGGCGGCCAGCGGCGCCCGCCATCTGCCGGAACAACCCGATTACAACCGGATCTGGCCCGGGGGCGATCACCCGCTTACACCCGAGCATGAGGTGATGACGGCCGTCTTCGAGCGCATGACCCGCCGCGGTGTCTTTGCCAGTATCGACCTGCACAACAACACCGGCGCCAACCCGCATTACGCCTGCGTCGACCGTCTGGATCACCGCTCCCTGCACCTGGCCACCCTGTTCGGACGGACCGTGGTCTATTTCACCCGCCCCATCGGGACCCAGTCCGCGGCCTTCGCGGACCTCGGCCCGGCGGTCACGCTCGAATGCGGCAAGGTCGGCGAGGCCGCGGGCGTCGCGCACGCCCGCACCCTGGTCGATGCCGCCCTGCATCTGCTGGAGGTGCCGAACCACGCGGTGGCAGCCCACGACATCGACCTGTTCCACAGTGTCGCGCAGGTCATGGTGCCGCCCGAGCTGAGCATCGGCCTGCCGCCGACCGAGGCCGAATTGGTTCTCAATCCGGAGATCGAACACTTCAACTTCCGGGAACTGCCCCGCGGGACCCCCTTTGCCAGCCTGCGCACCGGCGACCATGGGCTCGGATTCATGGTGCGCGACGAGGACGGCAACGACGTAGCCAAGCGCTTTTTTCAACTCGAAGACGGGGAGATCAAACTGCGCCGCCCGGTGATGCCCGCCATGCTCACCCGCGACCTGACGGTGATCCGCCAGGACTGTCTGGGCTATCTCATGGAACGCTACAACGACCATGTCCCGCGGCGCGGGACTGACTGATCAACAACTGCCGGAGGCCATCACTATGCCAGTCCCTGTGACACCCTTGGTGACCGCGGACGCCATCATCGAACTGATCGACCGCCCCGGCCGTCCGATCGTGTTGATCGAGCGTCTCAACCCGCCCCCTGGCTGGGCCATCCCCGGCGGTTTCGTCGACTGCGGCGAACGGCTGGAACAGGCCGCGGTTCGCGAAGCCCTGGAGGAGACCGGGCTGCACGTACGGCTGCGCGCCCTGCTCGGCCTCTATTCGCACCCGGCCCGCGACCCGCGCGGCCACACGGTCACCGCCGTCTATGTGGCCGAGGCGCGCGGCGAGCCCGCGGCCTTGGATGATGCCCGCGCCGTGCAGGTCTTTGCGCTCGACGCGCTCCCCGCGCAACTCGCCTTCGATCATGCGACCGTGCTGGCCGATTACCTGGCCTACCGCGCCGCGGGCACGGTGGCGCCGTTGCGGTTTGACTGAGCGATCCGCGGCCCGCGTTGTCGTTGTCGTAATCGTAATGGGATAAGCGATTCAACTCTGGCATGAGCAGCCGCTTCGATCGGGTTTCGATTCGCCACGTGCGGCACTGACGCATCAGTGCGACAGCATCTTCGTGGACATCGTAAACTCGATTACGACAACGACCGGAACGCCCCCTAGCAGCCTGTCGGACTTAGCCCCTAGGATTAGGGTATGAGTCAACATCAAGGCTTTTTGTTGCTCCACAATCTAACGTCAGGTGATTTCCGCGAAAAATCCAACCCGTAGGAGCCCGCTTGCGGGCGACGGGNGGGGCACAATGACGCGATTCCGGCAGGTCACGTCGCCCGCAAGCGGGCTCCTACGGAGCTTGATTCTTGATAGCGTCTTATTCGGAAATCGCCTAAAGTCCGACAGGCTGCTAGTCGGCCGCCGGCGCCAGGCGCGGCGCGCCCGACACCCATTGGCGTACTTGGTACCAGACTCGCCCCAGATGTTCGTGGACGGCGTAGTAGCTGATGTTGAAGGCTGCCGCGGACGGCAGCCAATCGGCCAGGGCCAGCGTGTCCTGCCAGCCCGGACCCGTGATGAACCCGGTCGGCGCCGGGACGACGGCGACACCGGCCCGCTCGAAGGCTTCCATCGCCCGCGGCAGATGCCAGGCACTGCTCACCAGCAGCACGCGCGACACCCCGGCCCGCTCCAGCATGGGTTTGGAGAAAGCCGCGTTCTCCCAACTGGTTCGGCTGTTGCTCTCGACCCCGGCCACCGGGACCTGGAACTCCTCGCGCAACACGCGCGCCATCGCCTCACCTACCGCCGGCTCGCCGGCCGTGACCGCGCCGCCGCTGACATAGATCGGCAGACCGGTCGCCCGATGGAGCCAGGCTGCGTAACGCGACCGCTGCAAGCTGAACCCATCGATCGTGTCGCGCTGATATTCGGGCGCGTCATGGTAAAGCCCGGCGCCCAGCACCAGGATCGCCTGAGGCTGCGACGGCAGCGGCGCACGGACATCAAGGGGCGGATAGGGTTCCAGCGGCGCCATCAACAGCATCGCCACCACCGGCACACTCATCAGGGCAAGCAAGGAGGCCGCGCCGAACAGGAGCACACGTCCCAGGACACCGCGGACCAGAAAGAACGCCGCCAGAAGCATCAGGATGATGATTCCGGGCGGCATGAGCAGGGTCTTGATCGCACTGTAGGCCGTCATGGCATCAGGTCTCCCGTTGAGTTGGAACAAAGGTTGGCAGCAATTCCGGCACTGCGGGGAGTCACCGGATGGCTGCGCTGGCCGGCAACCAAAATACCACTAAACGTACGGCTGAACACCTGTGGGAGCGGCCTCCGGCCGCGATGGGACGGCGCGGTGCATGTTGACACCGTAACACCCGGCGAAACCGCATCGCGGCCGGAGGCCGCTCCCACGGGGGCTTTCATGTCACGGGGTGCGGGGCACTTCCTTCACGGCCGGCAGGCTCAGCGATCCCGCCCCGCACCAGCCCGCGCCAGTTCGCCGAACAGGCCCGAAACCAGCAGCACCGAGGCACCCGCCGCCATGACCGGTACCGCGAACAGCGCGATCCAGGCACTGGTGCGCCGCCACAGGATCAGGAACAGACCGATCGCCATCGCGGTCCCCAGTACGGCCGGCGCCCACCGGGCCGCTGCCGGTGTTGCTACGACCGCAGCCGCGGCCGGCTGGCCGGTCGACCACCAGGTGATCAGCCAGGCGGCGAGCAGGCCGTGGGGGATGAGCATGAAAGCCAGGTTGGGCAAGGCGAAGGGCCGGTAGCCGAAACGCCCGGCGGCATAACGGTCCACCGCCTGCACCGTGATGATCAGGCCCATGAAGGTCAGGAAGGCGACCGCGAGCGTGAGCCAATCGGGCATCGGAGACTGGGCGCCGGGCTCAGGCGCCCACCAGACCCTGCGCCTGACGGTCCGCGTGGTAGGACGAACGGACCATGGGGCCACTCGCCACATTGGTGAAGCCCAGGGCCTCCCCGGCCCGCCGCAAGGCCGCGAACTCCTCAGGCGTCCAGTAGCGCCGCACCGGCAGATGATCGCGGCTCGGCTGGAGATATTGCCCCAGGGTCAGCAGGTCGCAGCCGTGAGCACGCAGATCCGCCATCACCGCCAGCACCTCGTCGCAGGCCTCCCCCAGCCCGAGCATGATGCCGGACTTGGTGGGCACCGCATCGTGGCGCGACTTGAATTCGGCGAGCAGATCGAGCGACCCCTGATAGTCCGCCCCAGGGCGCGCCTGGGCATAGAGCCGGGGCACCGTCTCCAGGTTGTGGTTGAACACATCCGGAACCGCCGCGCCCTGGAACTGCTCCAGGGCGACCGCCTGACGGCCGCGAAAGTCCGGCACCAGGACCTCCAGCCGGGTCTCGGGGCAGCCGGCACGCACGGCGCGCAAACAGTCGGCGAAGTGTCCGGCGCCACCGTCGCGCAGGTCGTCCCGATCCACCGAGGTGATGACCACATAACGCAGCCCCATGGCCGCGATCGACTGCGCCAGGTGCCCCGGCTCCGCCGGATCGACCGGCTGGGGACGGCCGTGGGCGACGTCGCAGAAGGGACAACGGCGGGTACAGACATCGCCGAGAATCATGAAGGTGGCAGTGCCGTGATTGAAACACTCACCCAGATTCGGGCAGTTGGCTTCCTCACACACCGTGGCCAATTGCGCCTCGCGCAGCAGGCGCTTGATCCGCGCCACACCCTCGCCAAGCGGCGCCTGGGCGCGGATCCAGGAGGGCTTACGCAGCACCTCCGCGACCGGCTCGACCTTGATCGGGATACGCGCAACCTTGTCGGCGCCCCGCTGGTGCGTGTCAGGGGTGGAGCGCGAGGGGATATCAGTCATGATTCAAAATCCGTCTCGGGGGCAGTGATCGGTTGGCGGGATGAGGCCGGGGCTCAGGGTCTGACAATAGCACGTTAGGTGCACAGGCTACCGAGTGACGGCGCCATTTGCCGGCGATGAAGACCGCGCAAAATACCATGTTGTATGCGCGAACCCAGGAAGCTGATCCTCGGCGCATCCTGTCGTTGTTCCGCGCCGGCGCAATCGCCTGAGGATCAGCCATCACTTTCCAGGAATGGGTTTTCCGATTGCTTCGGTGCCTTGGGGGCAACCACCGGGTGCGAAGCGCCCGGATGGGTGCCGGAAGCGGCGGACGTCTTGGCACCGTCGGCCGCGGCATGACTGGCCGAAGCCTGCTCCCCCGCGGACTGTTCCAGGGGTGTCGCGTCCGCCACATAGGCGTCGAACCGGCGGCGGGCGTCGGTCAGCTCGAAGTGCCGGGTCTTGCCCTGCTGCGCCAGCAACCCGGCCAGATTGTGGAAGCGGGCGTAGACCACACCCTCCGGACCGGCGGCGGTGGCCCGGCCCTTGACGCCGACCTCGAGCTCGCGGCTGCCGAGCAGCAGGTGCGGCAGTCGGGTGCCCGCTTGGTCGATGGCCAGTTCGACCCGACCCGCCAAGTCTTTGACAGTCAATAACTGATCAATCCAATCATGTTTTCCGCGCTGCTGATCGAGTACGGCAACGAATGGACGGGAGTCGGCGACCATGATGTCCGCCGCCAAATCCAGCGTGAGCGGCCGGCTCCACTGCACCTGCGCCCGTTCCGCCTGTACCAGGGCATGCCAGTCCGGTTGCTTGTGCGTCTGCGCATTGCCGGTCACCTGCACCCGGCGCAGGCGCAGCGCGCTGCCGGCGATGTTGAAGCGCCGCTTGGCCAAATCGCCGTCGCGCACCAGGACATCCAGGCGCAGATCAGTCGTGATGTCCTCACCGGCCACTTGCATCCGCAGCCGCTGGCCGTTGAGGATCGCTTGCCCTTTGACCTGATTGGGCGCCAGGGACAGGTCGGCACTGACCTCGGCCTCGCCGGCAACGAACCGCAACGGACTCTGCGGCGGCAGATAGGGGTTGTAGACACTCATGTCCCTGACCCGCGCCGTCGGCACACGCAGATCGATCGTCGTGATGGCGCCCCGGCCGTGCGCATCCGGATTGCGCGCCCGCACCGCGAGTTCGAAACGCGCCTGCTCCAACTCCGGGCGCGGCGCATCCGCGGGCCCCAGGCGGGCATCGGTCAACCCGGCATCCAGCGCCAGCAACGGATGGCGCCCGCCCTGCTCGACCCGCAGCTTGACGTCACCCGCCCCGGTCGCCGAGTGATCCAGCAGATCGATGCCAAGGTCCTGAGTCTTCACCACCAATGCGCTGTCGGTGCCAAGCCAGCCGTCCACCAGCCGCAAATCCACATCCACCGCACCGCTGCCGCGCAATGCAAGGCCCATCGGATGGTGAATCAGCGCCGCGATCCAGTTGAGTTGCGGCGCGTCCAACCGGGCCCGCAACCGCGCGTCCGTCATGTCCAGGAAGGCGGCAGCCCCGCGGTGAGCGATGCGCTCGGCCAGGGACAGCATGGCGCCATGCGCCAGCTCCGCACCCGTGAGCGGTAACTGAACGTGACCCTCCGCGATGACGAGGGCGGCCTGCCAGGGGCGCGGTTCGGCCTGATCCGGCAGGGTGACCCGGACATCGTCCAGACGCAGTTGGCTGCCGCTCAGATCCAGCACCGCCGCCGGCTTCGCCCGCCGTTTCGTCCGATGGTTCGGTGCCCGGCGCTCCCCCGCCGCCGCCTGCCCCGCGATCCGCAACCGCAGGTCCAGATCGGCACTAAGGCGTTGCTTACGGTAGGCGAGATCCGCGTCGGCGCCCGTCAGCGTCAGATCCAGCACCAGCGTCTCGCGTGACAGCTCGGCGCGTCCAGACAACCGACCCTGGCCGCCGTGCAGCACCAGGCCGGTCTGAGGAGGCAAGAACTGCTGGTACACGGCCAATTCAGGCACCGCGAATTCCGGGATCGCCACGATCAGCCGAGTGATGTCGTGCTTGCGGTCCGGCGCGGCAAGGTGCAGCGTCACGGACACATCTTGCCCGCTGTAGAGCGGCCGTAGCGCGGCTTCCGGCAACTCGCCCAGAGCGTGGGTTGCCGGTTTGCGATCGGATCTTGCGCCAGCCCCGTCCTCGGCCAGCAGCACCTCCAAGGTCGCGAAGCGCACCACTAAATCCTGCTCATCCTGAGGATCGACCCGCACTTGCACCCTGCCATGCCCAGCGAAGCCGAACTGTCCGATCCCGGTGCGCAACCGATCGGCGTCGAGCACGAGATCCGTATCGCCGCGCAGATCGCCGTGCTCCAGATGCAGCCGCCCGTGCAGCCGTCCGCTGCCGTCCAGCGTGAGGCCGTCCAGATGCAGCAGGTGGTTCAGGGCGTTCAGGCGTCCGACCGGCAGGTCGACCTCGGCGTTGATCATCAGCAGTCGCAGCGCGTCCAGGCCGCTGATCGCGGTCATGACGAAGGGCTGCACCTCGATCCGGCCGCGCACCGCCGCGTCGCGCAGCAAATCCTTGTCCGGGCCGATCGCCAACGCCGACAGCCGTAGATCAAGGTCGGCATTGGCCAGCCCCACCTGTCCGGAGCCGGTATCCAGACTGAAGCTGCCGCCCAGGGTGCCGGTGAGGGCCGTGCGAATGTGACCGATCCAGGCTTGCGTCTCGCCGGTGAGACGCAGGTTTTCCACCGCCAGCACCAGCGGTCCGCCGGCCGGCGGCGGCGCGGCGGCGACGGCCGTCGGGTCACGATGGCGGATCACCGGGTAGAACGGGCGCAGTGCCGGGTCGTCCTGCCCCGATTTCGGCCGCGGGCGCAGGTGCACCCGAACGTCATCGAGGTCCAGGTCGTGGATGCGGATCTGGCCGCGCAGCAAAGGCACCAGCGCAACCGAAGCACCGGCACTAGCGGCATCCACCTGCCATTGCTCAACCGCGGTCTGCCCATCCGCCGCGAGCCCGCGCACCTGCACCCGCAACGGATACCAGGACCAGGCCCGGTCCCAGGTCAGCGTCAGTGCGTCCGGTTGCAGACTGTTCAGCCACTGCTGGGCCGCCGGCAAATTCAGCAACAGGTTGACCGGAATCAGATAGAGCCCGGCCAGGATGAGCGGGGTCAGGAGACTGCGCGAGATCGCCTTGAACATGAGCGGTCCTGTGGTCCGGCTGGCAGGATATGAAATAGTAAAGCCTGTTCGGCGTTCCGGCAATACCAGGGTATCTACGTCAGGAATTTCCCGACAAGGCCGCCGCTCGATCCGGCAGAAGGACCGGACAAGTCGCGTCGCCGAAGCCCGCCTGGGAATCGCTTGAAGTCCGGCAGCCTGCTGGTCGAGGGGTCTTGCACAGTCACCCCGACTGCGGCTCGATCTCGATCCCCTCAGCCGCGACGACCTTCGCCAAAGCGGCTTCCATCGTGGCCCGGGCATGGGCGGTCGCGGCGTGCAGGTAAGCGTGCAGGGCGGCGTCATCGGCATGCCGGACCTCGCACTCCTCGCTGTAGGCCTCGAAGGCGGACAGGGCCGAGACCAAATCCACCAAATGGTGCGGACACTCGCAGCGCACGGTCGGTGAGGCCATGGCGATGCAGGCCAACTGGGCATCGGCAAAACGCCGGGCGGGGATCGGCTGGGACAGATCGACATCCGGACCGGCGGTCCCGTCGGCCAAGCGCTGCGCGCCCGCCTGCTGACCCGACTGCCCCTGATGCAGAGCAATACACCAGCGCCGCAATTCGGCGAGTTCGAGCGGTGCCCGTTTGGTCGTGATATGCCGCGCCTCGAGGCGCTCCAGGGTCCCGCGCGAGGCGAAGTGATAGACCAGCAGCGCCCGCGTGGCCCCGGACTGGGCCAGCAGGTGGCCGATCTCGCGTACCTGATCCGCGTGCACCGTGGGATACTCGAGCAGCAGCAAATCAGGCGCATCCGCGCCGACCCCGGCCAGCAAGGCTTCCGGCCGCTCGAACAGGCCCAGAATCTCCACCCCCGCAAGGTCAAGGTCCCCGCCCCGCAGTCGGCCCGCCAATCCTGCCCCCATGACAGCGATCTTGCAGGGCCGCTCCCAGGCCGGCTCAGGGGTCGACAGATCCGCCCCGCTCACCCGCTCACGCAGTTGGGCGAGGCTCAGTGAAGCGACGCTGCTGATCGCATCACCCCGCTCCACCAGACGCTTGATCAGGGTCAGGCGGCCCACATCCTCCGCGGCATAGAGTCGCGTGCCGGCCTCCGAGCGGATTGGGGTGACCACGTTGTAGCGGCGTTCCCACACCCGCAGCGTATCAGCCGGAACTCCGGTCAATCGCGAGACCGTGCCGATCCGATAGGTCGGCGAGCTTTGCGTGTCCATCTCAGTCAATCGGCCAGCCCTCGGTATCGATGATTCTGTGGTCCAATATTCGGCTAGATGTCCAAGCCTTGTCCAGGCATTTGTCGGACAACCGATCAGACCATCGGTCGGACACTCCGGGAGACCCGTGATCAGCGGGATATTCGCGGGCCGCGTTTTGCAGTAGGATCGCGATCTTCCGCGCACACGCCCGCGCGGCTTCCATGACGAACCGTCCTTAGAGGATATCCGGCACACAATATGCTTGCATCTACGAACACGCGGCTTCAAGTTTCCCGGATAGAATCAGCGCACAGGCCAAATCAACCAACGCCCTAAAATTCACGCCCAAACACGTGTAGCGGGTACGAATCGCCCGAAATCCTTTCAACCAAGCGATCGTGCGCTCGACGACCCAGCGCCGCGCCGGTTGGGTGGTCGCGCCCGCGGTCGTTTTCTCTTCGCCAATCCGGCGAATGTGCGGCACATAAGCCTTCTCCGCGACTTCCGTGTCGACCCGGGCGTAGTCGTAACCTTTGTCCAAGCACAGATGTTGGGGGTGTTCGGTGGTCGGCGCGGGCCGCGGCAACACATCCAATGCCAACGTCGGGGACACCAACCGACTGTCATGCACGTTCGCGCCGACCAACTCGATCGCCAAGGGGACCCCCTGTTGCTCGACGTGTAGATGGAGTTTGCTGCCGCTGCGCCCCCGGTCCGTCGGATTTCGCCCCAGCCCCTCCTCGGCCAGACACACCGGTTGGCCACGGACGGGGGCTTGCAGCAAGGTCCCATCCATCGCCTGCCACTCCCACTGAATGCCCTTCAGTGCGTGATACTCCTGAGCATACAAGCGGAAAATCTCCGCAAACACGCCGGCGTGCGCCCAGCGCTGAAAGTGCTCGTGGACGGCACTTTTCGAACCATAGCACGGCGGCAAAAAATGCCACTGGCAGCCCGTTTTCAGGACGTAGAAGATGCCGTTCAAGATGCTGCGGAAATCACGGGGCGGACTGCCACCGGATTTTGTTCGCTTAAAGGGAGCCAACAAGGGTTCAACCTTGCACCAGAAATCATCCGAAATTTCATGGATTATCATCGTCTCCTCCGTGGTTGGATGGACAGCCCTCAAAATTTTTCCACTAGTTACATTATAGGACATAAGCATCTGCTGTGCCGGATGTCCTCTTAG
>NZ_KB902541.1 GCF_000379525.1 Lamprocystis purpurea DSM 4197
GAACTTCGCCAAGTCTCGGACCGCGGCCAGGTAACTTTCGTGGGTGCGCGGCGAGAAGCCATGCATCTGCATGGCGGTGATCATCTGCTCACGTAAGGGAGTCATCGTCCAGTGCTCTGTTAACGACCCGGATCGGGCCGTTAAAAGTGTGGACGATGGGAGCCGGGGCGGGGCTGGAGGTCAACCGCGGGGCGGCTGGGGATATCCGCGCGTTGTTCGCGATTCAATGGCGCTATGGGATGGGCGCGGTAGGCCCCGCGGAGCGGATTAGTTCAACAAACGGTTAGAAGTCATACACTCGATTTTTGACGAGGTACTCCGTGCTTGAGCGTATTCGTTTAGGTAATTTCAAGGCCGCTCGCGATCTTGATCTACCGCTCGGGTCCTTGACTCTGCTCGCCGGCCTGAACGGCTCTGGTAAGAGTACGGTCTTACAGGCACTTGCGGCCATTCGCCAATCGTATACGCTTGGCTGTTCCACCGGGATGCGACTCGGTGGCCCCTTGGTCGCGCTCGGTCAGGGAATCGATGTCTTGAGCGAAGGGGCGAAGGAGGAAACGGTCACAGTGGAGACTCTTGATACTGGTGGTGTGCAACGGTGGACATACAGGGTCCCTGGCAAGGAGCCCGACGCCAGCGAGCTTGAGCTCATCGATTCACCGACCACTGCACGAGGCTTTGCCGTCACCGAGCATTTCCAATACCTTCAAGCCGACCGTATTGTCCCTCGCACTTTGTATCCCCAAGCAGACCAACAAGCGCGGAGCATCGGGATGCTGGGCAGTCACGGCGAGTTCACCGCAGACTTCCTCGCCCGAAATGGTGACCAGGTCGTCTCGGAGCGGCGACGCTGCTCGGCCGATAGCGTTGCATTGGATGCGGCCACCTGGGCGAAGATCGCCCCAACCCATCGATTGCTCGATCAGGTCAATGGCTGGCTCCAACAGATCAGTCCGGGCGCACGGTCACGCGCAGAGGCACTCAAGCGCACGGACGAGGTGATACTTCAGTTTCAGTATGTCGGACAAGCCAACGGACTGGATTCAAGCTATTATCGGCCAACCCACGTAGGATTTGGTCTGACCTATAGCTTGCCGATTCTCGTTGCATGTCTGGCTGCGCCGCCCGGTGCCTTGTTACTTATCGAGAATCCAGAAGCACATCTGCATCCGCAGGGGCAGGCAAAGCTTGGGGATCTGTTGGCCCGCTGCGCCGCGGACGGCGTTCAGATCATTGTAGAGACGCATAGCGATCATGTGCTGAACGGTATCCGGTTAACGGTCAAACGGGGGTTGATTACAGCCCAAGATGTACGACTCTGTTATTTCACCAGAGATGTAGCGACTGGGGATTGTTACGTCGAACTGCCGACTGTCTTGCCAGACGGCCAACTGAGCAACTGGCCGGAGGGTTTCTTCGACCAGTGGGAGAAGAGCCTGGAAGCGCTACTGGATTAGCCCGGAATGCGGCCACTGCCAATCTATTTCAATGAGCTGTCGTCCCCCTGCGCAGTGCCGGACAACACGCCCGGAGCGGAATGGCAGGCGTGGGCGACGATGTTATTCACCTGTGTGAGAGAGGTTTCGCGCCGGAAAATTGAGCTCGATGTCGTCTTCATAGCCGGTCACTGGCATGGCCTTGCCGGAACAAAGCCGCTTTCTCAGTGGATAAAGCAGTGGATTGGAAATGACAACTTCAAATGGCTATTGTCGCGGGTGAGGAACGTCGCGGCGTCGACACAGGATTGCGAGGTCAGTTTTGAAAACAAGAAAGCCGACGGTTTGACGCATGCCCACGTGGCCGGAAGTTGGGCATTTAGCTTCCCAGTGCCGGATTCGCCATGGCTTGCCCCGCAAGTTGCCGCTACAGAGCATTGCCTCGGCGTCGATGGGTTAGACGAGCACCAATGCGCTATCAGGAATCTTGGGACTTCTGATCATGTTCGCCATTGGCGGCAGGAACTGGAGGACTGGGGTCGAGTCTTGGCCGGCAACAACGTAATCTCCAGTATTTCCGGCTATCCGCTCCTAATGTATCCGAATGACCACGGATATCCGCACGTCCATCTTGTCGATCCCGATATCATAAAAGAGGGACGCAAGGGAACTTTGGCAAAATACCGGGTCGACGTATTCGAACGCATGGAAGGTCCTCCGCGCTGGGATAGTGAGGTGCGCCCTTGGATCGAGCGCCACCGGGCTGATCTGCTAAGCTCATGGGACGTCAAGGAGGTCACCCAGCCCAGATCACAGATTAACCCGATCGGAATACTGTATCCTGCGGGCATGACTGTAGTGCACTGATATAGCTGGCCGTTAGTGCGTGCTCTGTCTCGGGGGGGCGACTCAGGATAATTCTCACGCAGGCTAGCCGGGCCAGCCTAGAATAGGCTGACTGGGATGGCTGTTCAGCGCAAATGATGGGTTTCGCAGCGCCGGCTGGCCGCCGCTTCGGCAAGGTGAGCGTTTGGGAAGGAGAGCGCCTTGCGGTCTTGTGTCCCCGGAGACTAGACTTGACCATTGCAACTTAGCTAATGAAGGCGCGGTGATGGCCCTCCAGGTCAACATCCATGAGGCGAAGACTCAACTTTCCAAGATCATCGCCCGGGCCTGTCGCGGAGAGGAGATCGTCATCGCCAAGGCCGGCCGACCGTTGGTGCGGCTGACCCCGATCGAGCAACGGCCAAGCGGTCGGCGCTTCGGCGCACTGCGAGGAAAGGCGCGGAAAACTGTGGTCTGTCCCCGGTTTCGCCCGGTTTCGTGAGGTGAGCGTTTGGGAAGGAGAGCGCCTTGCGGTCTTGTGTCCCCGGAGACTAGACTTGACCATTGCAACTTAGCTAATGAAGGCGCGGTGATGGCCCTCCAGGTCAACATCCATGAGGCGAAGACTCAACTTTCCAAGATCATCGCCCGGGCCTGTCGCGGAGAGGAGATCGTCATCGCCAAGGCCGGCCGACCGTTGGTGCGGCTGACCCCGATCGAGCAACGGCCAAGCGGTCGGCGCTTCGGCGCACTGCGAGGAAAGGCGCGGAAAACTGTGGTCTGTCCCCGGTTTCGCGGAAAACTGTGGTCTGTCCCCGGTTTCGTGCTGCCGATGAAGTGCGCCATCTCTCGGTCCAGGTACTGGATCCGGCCTTCCAGTTCGCTGAGGGTCAGAGTATCGGGGTGGTCGTCCCCGGTCCTCATCCATTCGGCAACCCCTATCATGTGCGGCGCTATTCGATCGCCAATGCGCGCAGCGTGCCGCAGGATTCGGGCGTCGCCCTGGACCTCCTGGTGCGCCGCTGCTTCTCTATCGACGAGGTGAGCGGTGAGCGTTACCCCGGCATCGCCTCCAATTATCTCTGCGATGCCAAGCCCGGCGACCGCTTGACGATCAGCGGACCCTATCTCAGCCCATTCAAGATGCCGCTGGATAACAACGCCAATCTGCTGATGATCGGCACCGGCACCGGCATCGCACCCTTCCGCGCCTTCGTCCAGCTCATCTACGAACGCCGCGGCGGTTGGCAGGGTCAGGTCCGCCTCTATTACGGCGGCCGGACCGGACTCGACCTCATGTACGCCAACGACGAGACCACCGACCTCGCCGACTATTATGACGAGGCCACCTTCAAAGCCTTCAAGTCGCTGGCTCAGCGTCCGCTGATGCGCTCCTCCGATGCCCTGGAGCAAGGACTGTCGGAGCACGCGGCCGAGGCTTGGGCGCTCATTCAGGACCCCAAGACCCATGTGTTCGTCGCCGGACTCGGACGCATCGCCACCGTTCTGGACAAGGTCATGGCGGATCAGGCCGGCTCGGCCGACGCCTGGAAGGCAAGCAAGCAGACGCTGATCGACGAGAAGCGTTGGTCCGAGTTGGTCTACAACTGACCCGGTAGAGGAGGGCACCACGCGGCGCGGCATCGATCTTCGTTGCGGCCGGCTGCGGACGGTAACACCGCGATCTGTAGCGGACCGACGACCGCGCAAATCACACGCGACTTTAGGGGCGACTTAGGTGATTTCCGGAACACCGGATATCACCCACCATCGGCTCGAATGTAGGTGCGACTGAAGTCGCACCTACACTGACCGGTATCCAAATTGTCGGAAATCGCCTTAAGTCGCTCCAACAGGTCGGTCGATCCTTGTCCCTGAAATCACCTTGACCTGATTGTGGGTGGCTCGTATCTCAGCAAGATTATCAATATATTACAGAGTGTTAGATGTGGAGAAGTCGAGTTAACGACTGGCTGAAACGAACAACCAGGCGCCGCTGAGATAGCACAGACCAACCAGCGCCAGGCTCAACTCCTGGGGCTGGAGCCAGGGACCGGGACCCAGGGTCAGCACCAGGGTGCCGCAGACGGCGAGGGCGGCCCCGGCCAGGGCGCGGACCGACGCGATACGGGCGGCGTCATCGCCCCGGTCGCCATTGGTTCCGTTGGCAGTGACCGGATGGCGGAGTTGCCGGTCGTAGGCGGTGATGATGCGGTGGGCGATCAGCGGCAAATCCGGAATCTGGTCGGCGATCGTCAGCAGGTTACGCCGGGTGCGCCGCACCAGGCCCTTGACGCCGATCTGGTCGCGCATCCAGCGTTCCATGTAAGGTTTGGCGGTGGTCCAGAGGTCCAGTTCCGGGTAGAGCATCCGGCCCAAGCCCTCGATGTTGAGCAGGGTCTTCTCCAGCAGGACGAGTTGGGGCTGAACTTCCATGTCGAAACGCCTGGCGGTCTGGAACAGCCGCACCAGGAAATGGCCGAATGAGATCTCGGCCAGCGGCTTCTCGAAAATCGGCTCACAGACGGTGCGAATGGCGGACTCGAATTCGTCGACCCGGGTGCCGGCCGGAACCCAGCCGGATTCCACGTGCAGTTCGGCGACCCGCCGGTAGTCGCGCTCGAAGAAGGCAAGCAGGTTCTCCGCCAGATAGCGCTGATCCTCGCTGGTCAGGGTGCCGACGATGCCGAAATCGATGGCGATGTAACGTCCGCTCGGCTCGACGAAGATGTTGCCGGGATGCATGTCGGCGTGGAAGAAATTGTCGCGGAACACCTGGGTGAAGAAGATCTCGACCCCGCGCTCACCCAGCAGCTTCATGCTCACGCCCTGCTGCTTGAGCCGCGCCACATCGCTCACCGGAGTGCCGTAAATGCGCTCCATGACCAGGACGCCGGAGCGGGTCCAGTCCCAATAGACTTCCGGGATGTAGAGCATCTCGCTGTGCAGCCAGTTGCGCCGCAGTTGGGAGGCGTTGGCCGCCTCGCGCTGCATATCCAGCTCGTCGAAGATGGTCTTTTCGTATTCACGCACCACGTCGACCGGGCGCAGCCGACGCGCGTCCGGCCAATAGCGCTCGGCCATCTGGGCGATGGTGTAGAGCAGATCGATGTCCTGCCGGATGGTCTTTTCGATGCCCGGACGCAGCACCTTGACGACGACTTGGGTGCCGTCCTTGAGTCGGCCGGTGTGGACCTGGGCGATGGAGGCAGAGGCCAGCGGCACCACGTCGAAGGCGTCCAGCACCTCGCCCACCGGGCGGCCCCAGGCTTTCTCGATCAAGGCCTGGGCCTGGACTCCGGGGAAGGGCGGCACCCGGTCCTGCAGCTTGGCCAGTTCGACCGCCAGATCATCAGGCAGCAGGTCACGGCGGGTGGAGAGGATCTGTCCGAACTTGACGAAGATCGGTCCGAGGTCTTCCAGGGCGAGGCGGACCCGCACCGGGTAGGTCGGCAACTCGCCGCGCAGCCAGTACCAGGGGCTGAGATAGAGCACCCACCGCAGTGGCCGGAACAGGTGGGTGGCGAGGATGACCTCGTCCAGGCCGTGGCGCAACAGGACCCAGTTGATACGAAACAGGCGCAGGGCCTGGCGGGGGCCGATCATCGCTGGCCGCCGTGCTCCGCCTCGGTCATGGGCACCCGGTCGGCGAGTCGCCTGATACGCTCGGCCAGACGGTCGACGTCATCACGCAGGTCATCGACCTGATCAAGGAACTCATCCAGCTCGTAGCGGCTGGGCAGCAGCCGCGACTCTTCCTCCAGGTATTCCTTGAGATTGGCCCGCACGGCGTGCGACGTGCGGTCTCCCCACTCCTGGGCCGAACGCAGGGCACGTCCGATCTGGTTGGCGACGGGGTCACCCAGCACTTGGGCGAGTTGCTCCTCCCAGTCCACGTCCAGTGCGGCCAGGGCATCGCTCAACGCCTGTGCGACCGCGGTGTCGCCTTCGATATGCACTGCCCCGGAGCGGATCTGTTCGTCCTTGCGCTGCGCCGTCATCATGCGAACCAGGGCGAGCGGGGCGCCGCGGATCATGCAATCCGGTTTGGCATCATAGTTGCCGAAGACCTGGATCCGATCCGGTCCCGGGATTAGGGTGAGATGGGTGCCGATGCCCTCGATCTGGATGGAGCAGATGCGGCCATAAATGGGTTCGAAACCGCGGGCGCCCTCGGGGTCGAGCGCGATGTACCGGTTCAGTGCCGCTTCGGCGGCGGCCAACAGGGCCGCGGGCAGTTCGAAGGTCGCCGTTTCATGAGGATGGCTGGTGTACGTGTCGTCGATGGTCACAGTTTGTACCCTCGGTGAATGGCCACAACCCCGCCGGTCAGGTTGAAGAAATCACAGCGCTCAAACCCGGCGTCTTCCATCATTGCGCGCAGCGTCTCTTGGTCCGGGTGCATGCGGATCGATTCCGCCAGATAGCGGTAGCTCTCCGCGTCGTTGGTTACCAGCCGGCCCAGGGTGGGCAAGACATTGAATGAATAAAGATCATAGACGCGTCCAAAGGCTTTGCTGGTGGGGTGCGAAAACTCCAGGATCAGCGCCCGTCCGCCGGGGCGCAGGACGCGATACATCTCACTGATCGCCCATTCCTTGTGGGTGACGTTGCGCAGTCCGAAGCCGATGGTCACGCAGTCGAAGTGATCGGACGCGAAGGGCAGGCGCTCCGCGTTGGCCAGGGCATAGTGCAGATTGCCGATGCGGCCCTGATCGGTCAGGCGTTCGCGTCCGCGGGTCAGCATGGCCTCGTTGATGTCGGACATCACGACCTCGCCCGCGGCGCCGACGATGCCGGCGAAACGCGCGGCCAAATCCCCGGTGCCGGACGCCAGGTCCAAGACCCGCTGGCCGCGGCGCACCCCGGCCAGGGCGATGGCGTGGCGCTTCCACAGCCGATGGATCCCGAGCGACATCAGATCGTTCATGATGTCATAGCGCGATGCCACCGAGTCGAAGACTTCGCGCACGCGCACTGCCTTCTCATCGACCGGCACCTGCCGGTAGCCGAAATGGGTCGTCTCTTTGTCGGTCATAGCCTGATTCTCTGCTCGCAATGGGCGTAATTCTACACGATGGCGGGCCGGTCCCGGCGCTGCTCGTCAGCGCTGGTTGCGGCTCGGTTCCCGTGGGAGCGGCGTCCCGCCGCGATGCGGTGCCGGGGTGCGCGGGGGGAGTCGCGGCCGGAGGCCGCTCCCACGGGGCGGAGCGGGGCGGTTGCGGCTGTGCGGGATTTCGTGGGAGCGGCGTCCCGCCGCGATGCGGTGCCGGGGTGGGCGGGGGGAGTCGCGGCCGGAGGCCGCTCCCACGGGGCGGAGCGGGGCGATTGCGGCTGTGCGGGATCTCGTGGGAGCGGCGTCCCGCCGCGATGCGGTGCCGGGGTGCGCGGGGGGAGTCGCGGCCGGAGGCCGCTCCCACGGGGCGGGGCGATTGCGGCTGTGCGGGATCGCGTGGGAGCGGCGTTCCGCCGCGATGCGGTGCCGGCGTGTGCGGGGGGAGTCGCGGCCGGAGGCCGCTCCCACAGGGCGGGGCGGGGCGATTGCGGCTGTGCGGGATCGCGTGGGAGCGGCGTCCCGCCGCGATGCGGTGCCGGGGTGGGCGGGGGGAGTCGCGGCCGGAGGCCGCTCCCACGGGGCGAGCGGGGCGGTTGTAGTGGGCGCGTTTGCGCTAGACTTCGCGGGAGCGGCGTCCCGCCGCAATTGGTGTCGAGGTCGAGCCAGTGGATAAACCGCATAGTCGCGATCTGCGCAAGGGCCGCATCTCCGAGTCGGGGCGCATTTACCATATGCGTACCTCAACGGAACTCAAACGTCCTTTGTTTGCCGATTTTTGGCTTGGCCGCGAGGTGGTGAAGTCCCTGCGTTTCCTGCATCAGCGCGGCGACGTCGAGAGCCTGGCTTTCGTCGTGATGCCGGATCATCTGCATTGGCTTCTCTGCCTGACCGGGGAGCGGCCCTTGGACCGGATCATGTTGTCGCTGAAGAGCTACACGTCGCACCAGATTAACTTCCGCCGCGCGGAGCATGGTCCGGTCTGGCAAGACGGGTATTTTGACCGTGCGCTCCGGGCGGAAGAGGACCTCAAGGACATGGCGCGTTACATCGTCGCCAATCCGCTGCGAGCGGGTTTGTGTCGGCGTCTGGGGGATTACCCATTGTGGGATGCGAAATGGCTCTGAGCCCGTGGGAGCGGCGTCCCGCCGCGATGCGGTGCCTGGGTGCGCGGGGGGAATCGCGGCCGGAGGGCCGCTCCCACGGGTCGGGCGACGTTGTGCTCAGGATGGTTTCTTGCGCGCCTGTCCGGCCTTGAGCAATTCGTCCAGATACTCCTGCCACAGCCGTTCCTGGTTGAGACCGAGGTTGTAAAGATATTCCCAGGAGTAGATGCCGGTGTTGTGCTCGTCGTCGAAGTGCAGGCAAATGGCGTAGTTGCCGACCGGTTCGATCTTGTCGATGCAGACGTTTTCCTTGCCGAGTTGCAGCACCCGCTGGCCGGGGCCGTGGCCCTGGACCTCGGCGGACGGGGAGAAGACGCGCAGATATTCGCACGGCAGGTTGAAGTGCGAGCCGTCGTCATAACTCACTTCCAGCACCCGGGACTGTTGGTGTAGGTTGAGTTCAGTGGGTGTCGGCATGGTGTTCTCCGGTAACAATTGATCGGTCCCGCGGCCGCTCGCGGCGTGTCGGGACCTCGGTGGCAACTCAGGTGATTGTATAGCGTTCGGACGTGATAACCGGACGTAGGGGCGGGTTTCAAACCCGCCCCTACACGAAGGTCTGTATGGATATCAGGTACGAAGCTATATCACAGGATGTAGCGCGACAGGTCCTCATCCGCGGCCAGTTGGGACAGGTTCTGGTCCACATAAGCGGCGTTGACGGTGACGGTGACCCGATCCAGATCCGAGGCGTTGTAGGAGACATCCTCCAGCAGGCGCTCCAGAACCGTGTGCAGGCGCCGCGCGCCGATGTTCTCGGTGCGTTCGTTGACCTGCCAGGCGATCTCGGCGAGCCGGCGGATGCCGTCCTCGGTGAACTCCAGGTTCACCCCCTCGGTGGCGAGCAACGCCCGGTACTGGTCGGTCAGTGAGGCATCCGGCTCGGTCAGGATGCGCACGAAGTCTTCCGTGGTCAGCGCCTTCAGTTCCACCCGGATCGGCAGGCGGCCCTGCAATTCGGGGATCAGGTCCGAGGGTCGGGCCAGGTGGAAGGCGCCGGACGCGATGAACAGGATATGGTCGGTGCGCACCGATCCGTGCTTAGTCGAGACCGTGCTGCCCTCGACCAGGGGCAGCAGGTCGCGCTGCACGCCCTCGCGGGAGACATCGGCCCCGGACATCCCCTCGGCGCGGCGGGTGACTTTGTCGATCTCGTCCAGAAAGACGATGCCGTTCTGTTCCACGTTCTCGATGGCGCGCAGCTTGAGTTCTTCTTCATTGACCCGCTTGGACGCCTCTTCATCGGTGAGCAGCTTGCGGGCGTCCTTGATGCGCAGTTTGCGCCGCTTGGTGCGGCCCTGACCCAGGTTCTGAAAGAGTCCCTGGAGCTGATTGGTCATCTCTTCCATACCGGGCGGGGCCATGATCTCGACGCCCAAGGGGGCGGCGGAGACCTGGAGTTCCACCTCGCGCTCGTCCAGTTCACCCGCCCGCAGCTTGGTCCGGAATTTCTCGCGGGTTGCTGAGCTGGTGCTGCTGCGGGTTTCTTCCTCGAAGTTGGCCGGCGGTGGGAGCAGCGCGTCCAGGATGCGCTCTTCGGCCGCGGCCGCGGCCATGTCGCCGAGCTTTTCCATTTCCTGTTCGCGCGAAAGCTTCACGCCGATATCGGCCAGATCGCGGATGATCGACTCCACGTCGCGCCCGACATAGCCGACCTCGGTGAACTTGGTCGCCTCGATCTTGATGAAGGGGGCATTGGCCAGACGCGCCAGTCGGCGGGCGATCTCGGTCTTACCGACTCCGGTGGGGCCGATCATCAGGATGTTCTTGGGTGTGATCTCCGAGCGCAGCGGCTCGGCGATCTGCATCCGCCGCCAGCGGTTGCGCAGCGCGATGGCGACCGCGCGCTTGGCCTCGTCCTGGCCGACGATGTGCTTGTTCAGTTCAGCGACGATCTCTTGGGGGGTGATTTCCGGCATGGTGTACGCGTCTGCAGGTTGGCCGCCCGGATGGACGGCACGGCGTAAGCGGTGGAAGGTGCGGGTCGGGCCGGGATTCCGCAAGGGCAACCCGGTTATCCCAGCGGCTGCTCAGGACGGGGCGTCCAGTTCCTCGATCACCAGGTTATGGTTGGTGTAGACGCAGATATCGGCGGCGATGTGCAGCGCGCGCTCCACGATCTCGCGCGCTGTGAGTTCGGTGTTCTCAAGCAGTGCCCGCGCCGCGGCCTGGGCAAAGGCGCCGCCGGAGCCGATCGCCATCAGGTCATGCTCCGGCTCGATGACATCTCCGGTGCCGGAGATGATCAGCGAGGACTGGCTGTCGGCGATACACAGCAAGGCTTCGAGGCGGCGCAGCATCCGGTCGGTGCGCCAGTCTTTGGCGAGTTCCACGGCCGAGCGGACCAGGTGACCCTGATGCTTCTCGAGTTTGCCCTCGAAGCGCTCGAACAGGGTGAAGGCGTCCGCGGTCGCCCCGGCGAATCCGGCGATGACCCGGTCTTTATAGAGCCGGCGCACTTTGCGGGCATTGCCCTTCATCACCGTCTGGCCGAGCGACACCTGGCCGTCGCCGCCGATGACGACCCGGCCGGCGCGGCGCACCGAGAGAATGGTGGTACCGTGGAAGGTCTCCATGAGATAAGGCTCCGATCGTTGGGATGGCGCATTCTACGCCAGGGACGGGCCGGGTGGCGGGGTGTCGTGTTGAGCGGCTGTCGCCCCCAATTCGGAGCCTATCGACCTCACCAACGGAGCCTGTTATGGACCCCATTCGCCCCTTTGAGGGTAAGGTCCCAGCGATCGACCCCACCGCCTGGGTGGATGCCACCGCCGTGGTGATCGGCGACGTCACGCTGGGCGCCGACGCGTCCATCTGGCCGCTGTGCGTTGTGCGCGGTGATATCCACCGGATCAGCATCGGCGCCGCAACCAACATTCAGGACGGCAGCATCCTGCATGTCTCCCACGACAGCCGTTTCATGCCCGGCGGCGCTCCGCTGATCGTCCATGAGCAGGTCACCGTCGGACACCAGGTCGTCCTGCATGGCTGCGAGATCGGTGATCACTGTCTGATCGGCATCGGCTCACGCGTGTTGGACCGGGCCGTGATCGAACCCCGGACTCTGCTCGGCGCCGGGTCGCTGGTCACGCCGGGCCAGGTCCTGACCGGTGGTTATCTGTGGGTCGGTGCCCCGGCAAAAAGGGTGCGCGTCCTGACCGACCGGGAACTGGACTATCTGGAGTATTCAGCTGCCAATTACGTCCGGCTGGCGCAGCGGCATCGGATGCAGCCGGCAAACCTCAGGGAAACAGGGGTATCACCGCGGTGATCTGGTCCAGGGCCGCACTGGATTCCGCACCGATCTCACCCACTGGCGGCGTGCCCGGCCCGACGGGTTCGGCCAGGACCCAGTCGCGTCCGCGGTGATGGATCAGTCGATCGCCAGGGGCCGGGTCGAGCCCCAGGGCGAGGAAGGCGTGTCTCGGCACCAGCACCAGTGCACTGGGGATTTGGGGGTAGAGCAGGTGGGTCAGGGCGGCGAAGGCCACCGACTTGGTATCACAGTCGCCCCGATTGTCGGCCAGCATCACGACCGGCGGCAGGAAGCCGGCATCGTTCGCGCGATCCAGGAGCCGGTCATAGGGAATGGTCTGGATGAAGGCGAGGGCGGTGTTCAGCGCGGCGCGGGTGGACAGGCCCTGCACCTGGGCGCCCATGGCCTGCGCCAGGGGGGCGAGCGCGGGCAAGGCGCGCTCGCCGATGCGCGCATAGTCCGGAAAGAGTGTGCCGGATTCATCAAGTCGATAGAGCCGCTCGCGGAAATAGGCCAGCTTGAAGGTATCCATGCGCTGCTGGACCGCGGCGAACTCACTGCGCAGGTCCTGGCCGAGCCGTTCCGAGCGGCGTTCGATCTGTGTCTGGACCTGATCCGCGTAGTCGGCCACTGCCTGGTTGGCCGCGCTCTGGGCGGCCGCGAGTCGTTGCTGGATCGCCGCCAGGTCTTGGTTCGACCGGGCACTGAGGTCCAACGCGCCATCTTCCCCGCGGCTGATGCGCGCCCGGGGATAGTCGGCTTGGATCGCCGCGATGGCCTGGTCCATGTGCGTTCTGAACAGGTCTTGTTGGCGGGCCGTGAAGTCCGTCGGCGGTTTGGTCCGCCACTGGATCGACCCGTTTGGCCGCAGTTCGATTTCAATGCCCGGATGCGCCCGCTCCAGGTCGGCGACCGCACGGGTCGCCTGCCGGTCGCGTTCGGCGTCGGCGGCCTTCTCCAGATCCGCCCGGCGATAGGCGCGAAAGCCGCGACGGGCGGCGGCGATGGCGTCGGCGTCCAGCCGAAAGCGCAGGGTGTGGGTGCCTGATTGGTCGATCCAGCCGTAGTCGAACCGCCATTGAGGGCCTTCCTGATGCGCACTGAAGTGCGTCTGGCCGGGTGTTGCGGACCAGGCCGTGCCGGCGAGCAGCAGGAGGCAGGCGAGTGCGGTGGAACAGGGTAGGATGCGTCTGCGCATAAAGCGAGGGTCCTGACTGTGGAGTTCGTGAGGATTGCGGAATGCGGGCCGCGTTGTTGCGGGCTGGTTGCTGAGCGGCGGTTGCGCCGGATCCCGTGGGAGCGGCGTCCCGCCGCGATGCGGTGCCGGCGTGCGCTGGGGGAATCGCGGCCGGAGGCCGCTCCCACGGGGCGGGGCGGGGCGGGCAGGTGCGGTTGCGCCGGATCCCGTGGGAGCGGCGTCCCGCCGCGATGGGGCGCCTGGGTGTGCGGGGAGAATCGCGGCCGGAGGCCGCTCCCACGGGATCGCGGGGTCGTCGGCGATCTCCAGGGGTCGCCGCAGCCGATCCTCAATGCCTTGAATCTGGACCATCCGCCCCCCTTTCGTTACCCTAAGACTTATGTCCAAGAAACTCTACATTCAAACCTTCGGCTGCCAGATGAACGAGTACGACTCCGCGCGCATGGCGGACGTGCTGCGTGAGTCCCATGGGATGGAACTCACCCCGCGCCCCGAGGATGCGGACGTGTTGCTGCTCAACACCTGCTCCATCCGTGAGAAAGCCCAGGAAAAGGTCTTCTCCCAACTCGGCCGGTGGCGTCCGTGGAAGCTCCAGCGTCCGGATCTGGTGATCGGCGTCGGCGGTTGTGTGGCAAGTCAGGAGGGCGAGGCGATTCGCGAGCGGGCGCCCTATGTGGATCTGGTGTTCGGCCCCCAGACCCTGCACCGTCTGCCGCAGATGTTGCGTGACCTCAAGGCCGGCCGTCAGCCGCAGGTGGATGTCTCCTTCCCCGAGATCGAGAAGTTCGACTGTCTTCCGGCCCCGCGGGCGGACGGTCCAAGCGCCTTCGTCTCGGTGATGGAAGGCTGCTCGAAATACTGCACCTACTGCGTGGTCCCCTACACCCGCGGCGAGGAGGTCAGCCGGCCATTCGACGACGTCCTCGCTGAGGTCGCCGGCCTGGCCGAGCAGGGCGTGCGCGAGGTCAATCTGCTGGGCCAGAACGTCAACGCCTATCGCGGGCGCATGGACGACGGGGCCGTCGCGGATTTGGCGCTGCTGATCCGCTATGTGGCGGCTGTCGACGGGATCGACCGGATTCGTTTCACCACCAGTCATCCGGTGGAGTTCTCCGACAGTCTGATCGCGGTCTACGCCGAGGTCCCGGAGCTGGTGAGCTTCGTGCATCTGCCGGTTCAGTCGGGTTCCGACCGCATCCTGGCGGCGATGAAACGCGGTCACACCGTCCTGGAGTACCGTTCCAAGATCAAAGCGCTGCAACGCGTGCGCCCCGATATCCTGATTTCATCAGACTTTATCATCGGCTTTCCCGGTGAGACCGAGGCCGACTTCGCTGCCACCCTGGACCTGATCGATGTCGTCGGGTTCGACCAGAGCTACAGCTTCGTCTACAGTCGTCGACCCGGCACGCCGGCGGCCGACTACCCGGACGACTGCCCGCTGGATGTCAAGAAAGAACGCCTGGCGCGCCTGCAGCAGCGCATCGAGACCAATGCCCAGCGCTACAGCCGGCAACTGGTCGGCACGGTGCAGCGGGTGTTGGTCGAGCGGCCGTCGCGCAAGGACGGGGCTGAACTGGCGGGCCGCACCGAGAATAATCGGGTGGTCAACTTCGCCGGGGATCCCTCGCTGATCGGTCAGTTCGTCGATCTGACCATTACGGCGGCACTGCCGAACTCACTGCGCGGGGTGGTCAAAGCGCCGGGTTCCGCCGCGTCTCCAAGCCCTCTATTTTAGGATGAATTCCATGCTGCCTGTTCTTGCCGGATTCTGAACCGCTTGTCTACCCAACCCCAATCACTCGACCTGGAACTGAGTCCCGCGGACAACGCGCGGCTCGCCAATCTCTGCGGCCCGTTCGAGCAGCACCTGCGGCAGATCGAGCGCCGGCTCGGCATCGAGATCAGCAACCGCGGGGTGTCCTTTCGCCTGATCGGCGACGGGGCGGCGGTGCGGCTGGGCGATCAGTTGCTGCGTGACCTCTATGCCGATACGGCGGCCGAGGTCCTGAGCCCCGAGTCCATTCATCTGTCACTGCGCGAACTCGGTGCGGACGACCTGATCGTCGCCGTGGCCGATCGTTTGCCCGAGCTGCTCATCAAGACCAAGCGCGGTCTGGTCAAGGCGCGCGGGCCGAATCAGCAGGAATACCTGCACGCTATCCAGCGCCACGATATCAACTTCGGTGTCGGGCCCGCCGGCACCGGCAAGACCTACCTGGCGGTCGCCTGCGCGGTGGAGGCACTGGAGACCGATCGCGTCAGGCGCCTGCTGCTGGTGCGCCCGGCGGTGGAGGCCGGCGAGCGGCTGGGGTTTCTGCCCGGTGACCTGGCGCAGAAGATCGACCCCTATCTGCGCCCGCTCTATGACGCGCTGTTCGAGATGCTGGGTTTCGAGAAGGTCAATAAGCTGCTGGAACGCAACGTGATCGAGGTCGCGCCGCTGGCCTACATGCGCGGGCGTACCCTAAACGACGCCTTCATCATCCTGGACGAGGCACAAAACACCACGCCCGAACAGATGAAGATGTTCCTGACCCGCATCGGTTTCGGCTCGACCGCCGTCATCACGGGCGACGTGACTCAGGTCGATCTGCCGCGCGGCCAGCCGTCCGGGTTGCGTCAGGCGGTGGAGGTGCTGAAGGACGTGGACGGCATCAGCTTCACTTTTTTCAACGCCCGCGACGTGGTGCGTCATGCGCTGGTGCAGCGCATCGTCCATGCGTACGAGGCCTTCGAGCGGCCCGAACCCCTGAGTCGTCCCCGCAAATCCCAGTCGCACACCCCGGTGGCGCGGACATCGGCCGGCGCGCAAGCCCCGGCGGATGCGCAGCAGCGGGTCCCCGACGAGACTCAGGCGCAAGCGTGATGGCAACGGATGCTCAGGCAATGACCGTGGACCTCGATCTGGACCTTCAGGTGGCCGTGGAGGCCGCCGACCTGCCGGGCGAGCGGGACTTTGCCCGGTGGACGGCGGCGGCTCTGGAGGGTCGCCGGGAGCGGGCGGCACTCACGATCCGCATCGTCGCTGCACAGGAGGGGCAGGCGCTCAACCTGCGCTTTCGAGGCCGCGACCAGCCGACCAATGTCCTGTCTTTCCCCTTCGATGCGCCGCCTGGTCTGTGCGGGGTCGACGACCTGGACGCGCTGCTTGGCGATCTGGTGATCTGCGCCGACGTGGTGCAGCGCGAGGCCCTGGAGCAGGGGAAAGAGGCGTCGGCGCACTGGGCCCATCTCGTCGTCCACGGTGTGCTGCATTTGCTTGGCGATGATCATGTCACGGAGTCCGATGCGGTCGTGATGGAGGGACTGGAAACCGCCATCCTGGTCAAGTTAGGATTTCCGCCACCCTACGAGGAGACCCCCGACAGCCCATGACGAGCGATCGATCTACCGAGGACACACACCCCCGCAACTGGTTCGACCGACTGACCGCATTATTCGGGAGTGAGCCGCAAAACCGGGAGCAGTTGATCGAACTGCTCAAAGACGCCAAGCAGCGCGCCCTGCTCGACACGGAAGCCCTGAGCATGATCGAGGGCGTCCTCCAAGTCTCGGAGCTGCGGGTGCGTGACATCATGATCCCGCGGGCGGAGATGGTGTTCGTCCGTCGCGACGATAGTCTGGATCGCATTCTGGAGGTCGCGGTCAAGTCCGCGCATTCCCGCTTTCCGGTTACCGGGGATGACAAGGGCGAGGTGGTGGGCGTCATGCTCGCCAAGGATCTGCTGACCTTCTGCGTCGAAAGTGGCCGCCGACCATTCAACATCCGTGACCTGCTGCGCCCCACCGTCTTCGTCCCCGAGAGCAAGCGGCTCAACGTGCTGCTCAAGGAGTTCCGGGCCAGCCGCAACCATATGGCCATCGTGGTCGATGAGTACGGCAGCGCGGCCGGTTTGGTCACCATCGAGGACGTGCTGGAGCAGATCGTCGGCGAGATCGAGGACGAGCACGACTACGACGAGGGCGCCGAGATCTTCCGGCGCGGTCAGAATGAATACAGCGCCAAGGCGCGCACCCCCATCGACGACTTCAACGGCTACTTCGGCAGCACGCTGCCGGACAACGAGTTCGACACCATCGGCGGTCTGGTGCTCAACGCCCTGGGGCACCTGCCCAAGCGGGGTGAGTCGGTCGAAGTCGGTCCGTTCCGCTTCACGGTCATGCGCGCCGACAGTCGCCGGGTGCATTTGCTCAGCGTCGAGCGATTGGATTTCCAGCCGGAGGAGGGCGCCGAGACCGGGCATTGAGTGACCGGTTTGGCGAATTGGGCTCTCTGTTGTTGTCGTTGTCGTTATCCGATAAGCGATTCAAATCGTCGTTTCAGCCGTAGGGTGGACAAGCACTAGCGCAGTCCACCGAATCCCGCGTCGTCGCTGGTGGACTGCGCTGCGCTGGTCCACCCTACGAGGCGGCGCGGCCGGAACCGTGATCTAGCAGCCTGTCGGACTTATCAAGCTCCGTAGGAGCCCGCTTGCGGGCGACGTGACCTGCCGGAATCGCGTCATTGTGCCCCACCCGTCGCCCGCAAGCGGGCTCCTACGGGTTGGATTTTTCGCGGAAATCACCTTACGTTANATTGTGGAGCAACAAAAAGCCTTTATGTTGACTCATACCCTAATCCTAGGGGCTAAGTCCGACAGGCTGCTAGGCCACCGTATCCGCGGGGAGCATCAAATCGATTACGACAAGCGCGACGGCCGCTGCGCCCGTCCGCAACGGACGCAGCGGCCCGCCTCAGGCGTCAGAACTCGCCGAAACTGTCGAAGTCGCCGCCGTCATCGGCCATGAAGTCTTCCTGCTCGGCTGCCGGCTCCTCTGCCGGAGGCTCTTCCGCCGGTTTTTCAGCCGCTTCGGCGGACCCGCCGAACATGCTGCCCACCGCGTTGGCGAGCAGCATGCCGCCGGCCACGCCGACCGCGGTCGTCATCGCGGACGCCATGAAGCCCCCGCCGCCGCCGGGCTGGGCCGGACCGCTGCCCCAGCCGCGGCCGGGTGCGGCCTGGTTGCCGAACTGGTTGCCGTACTGGCTGCCCGGAGGCATGACCGGGGTGCGGTCCGGGCGGATGGTGGTGGTGGACTGTCCCGACCCGCCGCCAAAGAGCCCGCCCAGGAAGCCGCCGCCACCGCTGGCGGGACGCTCGGCCAGTTCCTGTTCCAGTTTCTGGACCCGCTCGCTGAGTGCCGCGACGGCCTGCTCCTGGACCAGAATGACCTGCGACATGTAGTAGGGTGCGGCCGGCTGACTGCTCAGGGCGTCGTTGATCAGCTTCTCAGCACCCGGATCACGCGGGCCGGCTTGCTGCTCCGCCTGCTTGAGCTTATTGAAAAGCCCGCTGATCAGATCTTGTTCGTTCTGTTGCATGAGTTCACCTGTGGTTGGTTGGAGAGTCCGCGGTTGGATGCCATGTGGGTGCGGAAGTTCCCGGAGACCAGGGCAACCGCGGCGGCGGGTCTGGTGCGGTATCGGGGTACGGGTGTCCAAGGCGTCGATCGCTGTTCCGGTGCCCGCTGTCGCGTCTCGCGGACTCCGGCCACGCAAGCACACGAACCACATGGACATCGCGGCCTCCTGCCGGCCGCTGACCCGTGCAAATCGCTTGGCAGGTCCTACATAAAGCATAAAATAACCGATTGACCCAATAAATTTGCCGCCAGACCCCTTGGCGGCGGCGGTAGGGTAAGCGCCTCCCGTTACACCAGAGTGACCACCAGTCCGTTAGGAGCCATCGAAATGTTAGAAGCCTATCGCCAGCACGCGGCCGAACGCGCCGCGCTCGGCATTCCGCCGCTGCCCCTGTCCGCGCAGCAGACCGCCGAGCTGATCGAACTGATCAAGCAGCCGCCGGCCGGTGAGGACGCGTTCCTGCTGGATCTGCTGACCCACCGGGTGCCCCCGGGGGTGGATACTGCGGCCCAGGTCAAGGCCAGTTTTCTGGCCGCGGTGGCGCACGGTGACCTCACCGTCGGACTGATCAGTAAGGCCAAGGCCACCGAACTGCTCGGCACCATGGTGGGGGGCTACAACGTGCACCCGCTGATCGAACTGCTGGACGACCCCGAGGTGGCCGCCGTGGCCGCCGCCGGCCTGAAAAAGACCCTGCTGATGTTCGACTTCTTCAACGACGTCGCCGAAAAGGCCAAGGCCGGTAACGCCCAGGCCAAGGACGTCATGCAAAGTTGGGCCGACGCCGAGTGGTTCACCAGCCGCCCCGAGGTGCCCAAGTCCATCACCGTCACCGTCTTCAAGGTGCCCGGCGAGACCAACACCGACGACCTGTCGCCCGCGCCCGACGCCTGGAGCCGTCCGGACATCCCGCTGCATTATCTCGCGATGCTGAAGAACACCCGTCCGGACGCGGCCTTCAAGCCCGAGGAGGACGGCAAGCGCGGACCCATGCAGTTCATCGAGGACCTGAAAAAGAAGGGCCATCTGGTCGCCTATGTCGGCGACGTGGTGGGCACCGGCTCCAGCCGCAAGAGCGCGACCAACAGCGTGGTCTGGGCCACCGGGCAGGACATCCCGTTCGTCCCGAACAAGCGCTTCGGCGGCGTGACCCTGGGCGGCAAGATCGCGCCCATCTTCTTCAATACGCAGGAAGACTCGGGCTCGCTGCCGATCGAACTCGACGTGTCCAAGCTGGAAATGGGCGATGTCGTCGACATCCTGCCTTATGACGGCAAGATCGTTGCGCACGGCGGTCAGGCGGTGCTCTCCGAGTTCGCGCTCAAGAGCGAGGTGATCTTCGACGAGGTACGGGCCGGCGGCCGCATCAATCTGATTATCGGCCGCAGCCTGACCGCCAGGGCGCGCGACTTCCTGGGCCTGCCCGCATCCACCAGCTTCCGCCTGCCCGCGATCCCGGCGGACACCGGCAAGGGCTTCACCCTGGCGCAGAAGATGGTCGGCCGCGCCTGCGGCCTGCCCGAGGGCACCGGCATGCGCCCCGGCACCTACTGCGAGCCGCGGATGACCACCGTCGGCAGCCAGGACACCACCGGGCCCATGACGCGCGACGAGTTGAAGGACCTGGCCTGCCTGGGCTTCAGCGCCGATCTGGTGATGCAGTCCTTCTGCCACACCGCCGCCTATCCGAAACCGGTCGATGTGAAGACCCATCGCGACCTGCCGGCCTTCATGAGCAACCGCGGCGGCGTGGCGCTGCGCCCCGGCGACGGCGTCATCCACAGTTGGCTGAACCGCCTGCTGCTGCCCGACACTGTCGGCACCGGCGGCGACAGCCACACGCGCTTCCCGATCGGCATCAGCTTCCCGGCCGGCTCCGGTCTGGTTGCCTTCGGGGCCGCGACCGGTGTCATGCCGCTCGACATGCCCGAGTCCGTCCTGGTGCGCTTCAAGGGTAAGATGCAGCCGGGTGTCACCCTGCGCGACCTGGTGCATGCCATCCCGATGTATGCCATCAAGGCCGGTCTGCTGACGGTGGCCAAGGCCGGCAAGGTCAACGCGTTCTCCGGGCGCATCCTGGAGATCGAGGGCCTGCCGGATCTAAAGGTGGAACAGGCTTTCGAACTATCCGACGCCAGCGCCGAGCGCTCGGCCGCCGGCTGCACCATCAAGCTCAACCCCGAGCCGATCAAGGAATACCTCACCAGCAACATCGTGCTGATGAAGAACATGATCGCCGACGGGTATCAGGACAAGCGTACGCTGGAGCGCCGCATCAAAGCGGTGGAAGCCTGGCTGGCCAACCCGCAATTGCTGGAAGCCGATAAGGACGCGGAATACGCCGCGGTCATCGAGATCGATTTGAATGAGCTGAAGGAACCGATCCTCTGCTGCCCGAACGACCCCGACGATGCCAAGCCGCTGTCCGCGGTGGCCGGCACCAAAATCGACGAGGTCTTCATCGGCTCGTGCATGACCAACATCGGCCACTTCCGCGCCGCGGCCAAACTGCTCGGCGGCCAGCGTGACATCCCGACCAAGCTATGGGTGGCACCGCCGACCAAGATGGACCAAAACGAACTGGTCAAAGAAGGCCACTACTTCACCTTCGGCGTCGCCGGTGCCCGCACCGAAATGCCCGGCTGCAGCCTGTGCATGGGCAATCAGGCTCAGGTGCGAGAAGGTGCCACCGTGGTCTCCACCAGCACCCGCAACTTCCCCAATCGTCTGGGCAAGAACAGCAACGTCTACCTGGCGTCGGCCGAACTGGCGGCCATCGCCAGCAAACTGGGCCGGATTCCCACGGTCGCCGAATACCAGGCCGAGATGGGCATCATCGATGCGGACAAGGCGAGCGTCTATCGGTATCTGAACTTCGACCAGATCGAGGAATATGCGGAGACGGCCAAGGGCGTGGCGGCCTGATCGGCATGGATTGAGCGGTTTGGATACCGGTCAGTGTAGGTGCGACTTCAGTCGCACCTGCACCCGAGCCGATGGTTGGGTAGTATCCGGTGTTCCGGAAATCACCTAAACCCGCAACAAGCCATTGGCCCAACCGCCGGTCTGGCGCCACCCCCTCAGGCGTTCGTCCCTACGCCGCTGCGTGTCGCACCCCGACCCCCAGCAGCGCATCCACCGGGCTCTGCACCGCCGAGCCGCCGCGCTGCAACACATGGCACCAGCGCGACTTCCTCCCTGGTCAAGACCACCGGCACCCGCTCCGGGCGCTTCGCACGGGTCACCCCGTCTACCCAGACCAGTTCGATGCCCAGCACCTGCTTGTACAGAAAGAGTACACCGCACAGGGCCTGATTCTGGGTCGACGCCGACACCCCGCGTTGAACCGCCAGATTCGACAGGAAGGCTTCCACTTCCTGCGCGCCCATGTCCCGCGGGTGGCGCTTATTGTGAAACCAGATAAAGCGCTTGATCCAACCGATGTAGGCCTCCTCGGTGCGCGGGCTATAGTGCAGTTTGCGCAGTTTGTCGCGCACCTGGTCCAGCAGGCGACGGGGCTGCGGCTCGGCAGCAGGCGGAGAGGGGATCATGGCGGGTCGGTCCAAGCGATTTTTCATAACTGTAAAAATAGACAGTCAACGCAGAAAAGGCAAGCCCGTTCCGCCCAGCGGGAACGCACCCGACGGCTGACCATCATCGTCGCGTCGGCCGTAGCAGCGGCTTCCAGCCGCGTCAAAGCCCCGCGCTTGGTCATGCTGGGCGGTTGGAGTCCAAGGCTTCAGCCTTGGATCGGGCAGGCCAAGGCTCTGGTCGGAACGATGATCGATGCGCGCCTGAACGACGCCAGGCCGAGCGCGGCCCCCTGTCGATGCCTCCTAAACACCCTGATAAACCTTCGGGAAAGATGTTACAAAATATTGTTTTCTTTCTCTTTTTAGTAACCATCCCCCGGCAAAGCCGGGGGCTTTCGATCGTGAGCCGCTCAAAGCGGCTACGGGGTCGCTAACGCGGCCCCGCGGTTCTTGGGCCACCTAAAGGTGGCGAATCAGCTCCAGAGGTTGAGCTGCTCGAGTCGCTGGTCCTCCTGCTCTTGGTTCTTGATGTACTCACGAATCGTCGCCTCGTCTCGACCCACCGTCGAGACGAAGTACCCCCGAGCCCAGAAGTGCTGCCCGACGAAGTTGCGCTTGCGTTCGCCGTACACCCGAGCAAGATAGATCGCGCTCTTGCCCTTGATGTAGCCGATCACCTGCGACACCGCGTACTTCGGCGGAATTGCGATCAGCATATGCACATGGTCGGGCATCAATGGTATTTGCACTCCCATTTGGAGTGGCTTAGGCTTTGGGACTCGTCCATCGGGATTCTCCACTGTCGTGTGCTTGGCGGCTCACAACACGGAGTTTCCCGGATGGACTCCCGGAAATGTCAAACTTTTTCGGTCCCCCGGCAAAGCCGGGGGATTTCCTATTCTATTAACTTTGCTACAGCAGCACCGGTCGGTTTATGCGGACCGGTTCGGGCGTTATGAGGCAAGATCGCCTCATAACGCGTAAACGGTGCGAGTCTGAGCGCGGCCTCCCTGCCGGTGCCTCTAAACACCCTGAGAATTCGTCGAGAAAGGCACTTCATACGATTGTATTTTCTCCTATTCTCTTGTGAGAACCGCGCGGGCATCCCCCGGTTTATGCGGTGTACCTTCGATCCGTTCGTGGGATATGAGGCAATCTTTCCTCATATCGCACGAACGGTGCAGCGAGGAACTGCGCGCAAGCGCTTGACACTCTGAAAAAATCCTGATCCAATCCTAAAAAGGCGACGAATTATGGGGTAGTTCGTCTGCCGAAATCTAGGTTGCGCCAGTGGCATTCGCCATGCGGCAATGCTTAGGGTCTGCTGTCCAGGCTAGCCAGATGAAGGGTTTTTCCAGGGGTATTAGTCAGGTGTTGGAATGGCTGAAAAGTAATGCGGAGTGGTTTCTTAGTGGCATTGGTGTTGTACTAATTGGGGCCATCGTATCGCTTCTAAAAGGTTGGCTATCGGGGCGGCACCGTGTCAATGTGCTGATGCATTGAGCGTATTTTTTTGGCTCCACCCGCCCATGTATCTTCATGAATCTTAAGGCCGCGCCCGTAACCGTCGGGTGGAACTGATTCGGCAATGACTCCCAACTCCAAGGATTACGCCATGAAACAATCTTTTTTGACGCCCGCATTATGCCTTTCCACCTTAATGCCCGTGTATGCCGCAGAGCCATCGTCAGTCTGCGCCTTGATCAGTGCCGCAGACATCCAGAGTGCCTTCGGGCAGGCTGTAAAAAAGACCACTGACACAGCGGAATTTTGTGATTATGAAATACGTGGATTTTCGGTTCGCGTCACGCGGATCGATTACCACGATGAAGATGCCGCCGAACAGGGCTTTAAGAGCTTATTCTCAGGCAAGACGGCAATCGACGGTCTAGGCGATGAAGCCAACAGTCTCCGCAGAGGGCGGGAAGTGGAAAAGGTTTCCATGCGTCAAGGTCAAACTGTGTTGAGCATTAGCCGAATGGGTGGCGAATTTAAAGATGATGACCTTCTGACTTTGGAAACCTTGTTACGTCAGGCAGCGGGCAATCTACCTGCTGCTGGTTCACCCGTCACAGACACCTTGGAGGCGGCTTGTGAACCTGTGCTTAAAGCCAATGAAGCTAAACTTGCCCAACCTGCGTGGCATAGCATAACGGAAAGTGACGGCTTGAAATTGGAAGCCATTAAAGTCGATGGGCAGTATTTCATGAAAGTGAGTGACCAATGGCAACAAGGCCCGAATATGGATCATGCTGAAAATGTTGCCATCGGCATGTTAAAAGACGGCAGCATCAAGCTCAGCGATTGTCAGGAAGACGGTTCGGAAACGCTTGACGGCGTGGAAACGACGGTGTTTCGTTATAACGCAACGGTGGAGGGTTCACCCGCCAGTCGAACCACTCTATACATTGGCAAGGTAGACGGTTTGCCCTATAAGACGGACGCAGACGGCACAGTCAATACCGTGCGCTACCAAGGCATTGCAGTGCCCAAGTGACGAAGATAAGGTAATTATCGAGGCGCTATTTAATAACCGGACGCGCCTTAATGGCAATTTTTCTAGCATAGTCTATACTTAGAGTTAGGTTTCGGATTACGAGGAGAGTCGATCATGAGTAACGATTGGCTTAGTGACGCAAGAAAGATTCCTGGCGAACCAATGAGCTATATTCGGAAACTGGCGGTCCAGTCTGTCGTCGAACGAAATTACTCCCCTGATTTGGTGGCTAGTGTATTTGGCCTTTCCCGTAGCTCAGTCTATGAGTGGGTGAAAAAATACGAGAAAGCCGGCTATGATGCACTAAACACTCAAGATGCACCGGGGGCGGAACCGCGAATCACTGCCAAGATTGATACGTGGCTGAAGTCCATTGTTCTCTCAGAAAATCCAACAAGCTATGGATACGATACGGTCTTGTGGACCTGCCAGATTCTCGCTGAAATTATAGAAAAAACGTTTTGCGTCAGAGTGATTCCTTCAACAGTTAGTGCGCATCTGAGGCAAATGGGTCTCAGTTATCAAGAGCCATGTTATCGTGCTAAAGAGCGTGATCCGGCGGAAATAGAATATTTTCTAAATGAAAAATTCCCAAGAATACAAAGACTTGCGTTAAAGATTGGCGCAGATATTGCATACGAAGATGAAGCGGGGGTCGATATGAGTGAACGATCCGGGCGCACATGGGGATTGATTGGGAGAACGCCCGAAGTCATAGTCACGGGGCAACGCGGTAAGCTGAATACACTTTCGCTTGTCACCAATGATGGCCAGATGGAGTATGAAGTAACGCAAGGCCGCATCAACTCAGAAGTATATATCGGCTTTCTTGACAAAGTACTGAGCGGTAGAGATAGCCCACTAATTCTTCTCGTTGATCGTGTTGCATTTCACCATTCAAAGGAAGTACGTGCTTATGTGCGGAGTAACCGCGCCAAAATTCGAGTTTATTTTCTGCCAAAATATGCACCCGAGTACAACCCGATGGAGCAAGGATGGGAAGAAATAAAAGACAACCACCTTAGGAAGCAGCCAATATGTACCCGTGATGATCTCAAAAAGAGACTAAATTCAGCTTTGGATTCACTAAAAAAAGACATCAAGCGAATCCGGTCGTTCTTTCTCTTGCCGCATACAATGTATGCAAGCAGCTTGTCCGCATAACTAATGAAAGCTCGATAAAGCATGCAACGAGATAACCGGGACAGACCAGAATCGGAAAAGGGGCCAGGCTCAATTATGAAATTCACGAATAGCCTAACCCACTAGATAGCTATAGCAATATGAATAGGTCGCTTTACCTTGATAGCACGATCCCAAGCTATCTTTTTGACGAACGAGAGAGCATCAAGACCTACATTGAAGTCACACGCAACTGGTGGGAAGAAGAGCGCAAGAATTTTGAGTTATGGATTTCCGAAGAAAGCATTATCGAGATCAGCAAAGGCGACTATCCGAACAAAGAAAAGCTAATTGAGTTAATCTCCGAGATACAAGTGCTCTTACCTGATCCTCGGGTCTTTGAAATCGCTCAGGTCTACCTGGATAACTACCTCATGCCTCGCTCACTCACGGGCGATGCCGTACACTTGGCGTATGCCTCATACTACAAACTCGATTTCTTGCTTACTTGGAATTGCAATCATCTCGCCAATGCGAACAAGAAGCAACATATCCTCATTATTAATGCAAGAATGAACTTGCCAACTCCTGAGATAATTACGCCACTGGAACTATTCACGGAGACGCGCCATGATAACTAGCCCCTTGCTGGAAGCCAAATACAGAATACAGAAGCAACTCGGCGAAGAAGCAGGACACGATATTTTGAAATATGCGAGCAACTCTCATCGTATCGTTTCCGAAATCGAAGCAAAGTACCGGGTAAAGTTTAGGTATGGTTCAGCGGTAACAAGCGAGAGCCAAAACCCAGCGCTGGTTCATGAATCGCAAGAAATAGCCTAACCTTCGCCTCAAAAGCGAGCGCGCGCCACGGGCGTTGCGCTAACTCGCAAGGTCATCAGAGGCGCGCGCCGCTTTTGGCTTTACGTTATCGCGCCGGGTAATACGGGACCGGGTAATACGGGACAGGGTAATACGGGACAGACCACGGTTTCCCCCGAAATCCCTGCCACGGCTGCAAAGAAGATAAAGAATCGCCTAACCTTTGGCTAAACAGCGAGCGCGCGCCACATCCGTCGTGCTAATTCTCAGCGTCATCGGTGGCGCGCGCCGCGTTAGCCTTCACGTTAGGTTTCTTCGCGCAATTTCACTTTTCTGACAGGGGATGATTTATGGGGAAAACCCGTCTTGAAGCGTTCAGTGATGGTGTCATTGCCATCATCATCACCATCATGGTGCTCGAAATGAAAGTGCCTCACGGGGAAACAGTTGATGCCTTGTTACCCCTGTTCCCCGTTTTTCTCAGCTACATTCTTAGCTTTGTATATGTCGGTATCTACTGGAATAACCACCATCACATGTTGCATACCGTAAAGCGGGTTTCTGGTTCTGTTCTTTGGGCAAATCTACATCTGCTTTTCTGGCTTTCACTTTTCCCCTTCGCTACCGGCTGGCTTGGCGAAAGCCACTTCGCTGCATTACCCAGCGCCCTTTACGGCATGGTTCTACTGATGGCCGCTTGTGCCTATTTCATACTTCAGCATGCAATCATTTCTTCTGAGGGAGAGAAATCCCTACTCAAGGCTGCCGTGGGTCGAGATAGGAAAGGCAAAGCCTCATTGGTGCTCTACGTCCTCGCAGTAATTGTGGCTTTTTGGCTTACTTGGGTTGCACAGCTAATTTATATCGCCGTTGCAATAATGTGGCTTATTCCTGACCGACGCATCGAGAATGCCCTTCAAGAGAGCGAAACCTAACCCATCATTCGAGCGGACCTGCGCGAAAAGCCGCGCAGGCCGCTCAATTCAGACGTTAGGCCGCACAAACCACCCTTCTCGCTCACCTCGCCATGAAAACTCAGTACTACACGGCGACCAGCCTCGACGGCTTCATTGCCACGGAAGACGATTCGCTGGAATGGCTGTTCCCGCTTGGCGATATAAACGACACAAGTTATCCGGCCTTCATCGCAGATATCGGCGCCTTGGCCATGGGATCTACGACATACAAGTGGATGCTCCGTCACTCTGAGAAGGTCGTACAAGAGACGGGAAAAGCGTGGCCATATACGCAACCGTCGTGGGTCTTCACGCACCGTGAACTACCGAAGATCGAACGCGCTGACATCCGCTTCGTGCAGGGCAATGTCCAAAAGGTCCACGCCGAGATGATTGAAGCCGCAAGCGGCAAGAACATCTGGATTGTTGGCGGCGGCGATCTTGCTGGACAGTTTCACGACGCCGGGCTACTAGATGAAGCAATAATCCAAGTCGCCTCGGTCACGCTGGGCAGCGGTAAGCCGCTCTTCCCTCGCAGAGGAAAAGAGGAAAAGGAGGAAAAGAAGGAGGAAAAGCAAGGAAAAGCAAGGAAAAGGCAAGGAAAAGGGGCCAGTGCGGCCTGGCAAGGCCGCGTGTTCTAGCGGGTGAAAGTCCCGCCTGGGTAATCGTGAGCCGCGAGCCCAGTATCGAGCCTTGCGGCGTAGCCGGTAACGGACGCGTCGATGCGTAGGCACGAAAGCAGGCGAGGTGCAAAGGTAACGGGTGATGCCGACCCTGAAGGTGTTGAGCCCCGAAAGTTTTGGTTGGTGAGTGCCGACGGTTTTGTCCCGCCGGTAGGCAACAATCGGCGCTGCGCAATGGCGAGCGGCGCCGGTACTCC
>NZ_KB902542.1 GCF_000379525.1 Lamprocystis purpurea DSM 4197
CCGACCAGGAGCGCAGCGGCATCGTGCGCGACACCGTGACCAAGAAGGCCGAATACGCTGCCGGGGGCGTGCCCGAGTATTACATCCTGCATCAGCATCCCGCCCACCAGGCGTTCTACACCCGCACCGCCGCCGGGTTCTATACACCCATCGAACCACAGGCCGGGGTGATCTGCTCGCGGGTGCTGCCGGGGCTGCAATTCCGCCCGGCCGACCTGGCGCGCCGACCCGACCTGGAGGCGCTGCGTGATGATTCGGTCTATGCCGGCTTCGTCCTCCCCGGCTGGCGCGCGGATCGGGAACGGGCGGAGGCTGCGGCGCGGCAAGCCGATGCCGAAGCGCGGCGGGCCGACGCCGAGGCCCAGGCCAAACGCGAGGCCGTGGACCGGGCCGCTGCCGAAGCGCAGCGGGCCGACGCCGAGACGCGGCGGGCCGATGCCGAGGCCCAGGCCAAACGCGAGGCGGTGGACCGGGCCGACGCCGAGGCGCGGCGGGCCGACGCGGAGGCCCAGGCACGGCAGCGCCTGGAGCACGACCTGGCGGCTCTGCGGGCACGCTTCGAGGAGGGTCGGGTGCGGTGAGGGACGGGCACTGGTGGCGAATTGCGCTCAAACGGGCGTATCCGCCGCACCGGCTTGGCTCAGATCCGGAATGTCTCACGCCAAGGCGCCAAGACGCCAAGGTTCTTCAAGGCGCTATCGAAACCGGAGGCGCTCGCGGGGTGACGGGGGTCACCGCAGGATTGCGCTCTTCTTGGCTTGCTTGGCGTGAGATAAGTTCTTGGCTCTAGCTCCCGCGCTCCAGCGGGGGAGCAGGTGCGGGCGCTCTGCGTCCAGTGCGCAGACCGGACGCGGAGCGCCCGCACGACACTCCCACGCTGGAGCGTGGGAGCGAGCGAACGGACGGGTGATGCGGTTCGAGTACTCACCGCATCCTACGCGCTGGACCCCGCTCATCCGGCGCGCGGTCTGCCAGCGTTTCGGGGGATGTGGGGCGCGCTGGGCGGGTGACAACGGTGTTTGACAGTGTCATTTACACTGACAACGACACTGACAATCACACTGACAAATTGTAAGTCAGTGTCAAACGCGAACGGACCGCTGCGCGGTCCGTTGAAGAAAGGGTTGAAAGATCAATGGGTCAAGGCTGACGGCGCGCGGCCAGGACGCAGCGGAACCCGGAGTCCCTGCCCCGGAACATGGCCGCGTTCCAGTACCGGATTGTGGAGCGCAGGTACCCGGCCTCGAGCCAGAAGGCACCGCCGCGCACCACGCGCGGCGATCCGCCTTCCCGCTTGTCCTCAAAATAGAAGTCGTCGCACCACTCCCAGCAGTTGCCCGCCAAGTCCTCCAGGCCAAGCTGGGCCTGCCCCGAACGGGGGAAGAGCCCGACCGGGGAGGTGACATCGAGACCCGCCTCGGCGCTGTTGCAGATCCCGTCCTCCCACTGGCCGCCCCAGGGGTACCCGTACCCCTGGGGACCGCGGGCGGCGGCCTCCCACTCCTGCTCCCTGGGCAGGCGTCCCCCGGCCCAGCGGCAGAAGGCGTCCGCCTCCCAGAAGGAGACGCCCACCACCGGCTGGTTGGCGGTGTTGAAGCGGCTGTCCTGCCAATATGCGGGCAGGTTCACGGACCCGGCTTCGCGCCAGGCCCAGCCCGCGGCGGACCACCAGCGGGACTCCCGGTAGCCGCCGTCCGCGATGAACAGCCCATACTGGCTGTTGGTCACCGGGTAGCGGCCGATCCGGAAGGGCGCTGCGATCTCCCCCTGACCTTTCTGATACGCATAGTGCCCGGCCGGAACCAGGACGAACCCCCGCTTCTGCCAGGCCGGGTCGCGCGGGTCGCCGAGCCGCGGGTCGCCGACCAGCCCCAGGACCATCCCCAGCCGGAACCGGTCCTTGAGCGCAATCTCATCCGCGATGGCCTCCACGGCGAGGTCCGCGTAGCGGTCCGCGAGATCCAGCAGGTTGAGTTCCTTGCGTTTGAGCAGCTCGAGCCAGTCGGCGCAGACCACGGCGGCGACGGGGTTGGCACGAACCGCGGCGCGGTCCTGGGTGGTGAGTAGGTCGCGGGCGGCGTCCAGTGCCCATTGCTCACCGTTGCGCTCCAGCATCCGGCCGAATAGGAAGCTCAGGGTGAGCCGCCACTCGGGGACCGGGGCGCGGGCGGTGACCACGGAGGCGAACCAGTCGGGTTCGCGGCGGGTGCGGGCCAGGTGCTCGGCGGCCAGGAATTCCTGGAAGCTCAGGTGATAGAAGCCGGCCTTGCCGGTCCCGCGGGCGAGCAGCAGGCCGGAGCGGGCGAGCAGTTCGTCGCGGCGCTCAACGGCGGCGGCGGTGCCCGCCTCGGTGGCCGGATTGAGCTCGGCATAGTCGGTGAGGATGCGCTCCACCTCCTCCAGGCTGACGGCCGCCTCCGGGGTGACGCGCTGCATCTGAAGCGCGGCCCCGGTGTGCATCCCGAGCGCGATGGCGCCGAGGCGCCCGCGCACGGCGGCGCGCTCGTTGTCCGCGCCGCGGTAGCGGTTGAACAGGACGTTGTTGACCAGCTTGTCGTAGAGGTCATGACGGTCCTGAGGCAGCCGCCGGCCTTCGTTGTAGCGCACGCAAAGTGCGGTGAGCAGCATGGGGTTGCGTTTGAGCTCTTGCAGGTCCGGGCGGTCGGCGAGGTGATCGATCAGGCCGCCGGCCTTCTCCGCGCCCTGAGCGGGGTCGGCGGCGGCGTACCAGCGCTGGATGAAGAGCGGCTGGAGGTCCGCGTCCAAGGCGGCCAGCGGTGCCCCGGGCAGGGCCAGGCGCCGCAGGTCTTGCGGGCGCAGGCCGTAGGGGCGGCTGGTCAGCAGTAGACGATTGCCGGCTTGGGTCCAAGCGTCGAGTGCGTCCGCGAGTGCGGCGAGCAGACAGGCGCGCGGGTAGGTCTGCCGGTTCCCGTCACCGTGCGCGATCGGGACCTCATCGATGCCGTCCAGGATGAGCAGGCAGCGGCCGGCGTCGAGCAGGGCGGTGAAGGTCGCCGCATCCAGGCGCCCCCCGGCCCAGTCGGTGAGCCAGTGGCCCAGGGCGGTGCTCAGGGCGGTTGGGCTCAGGTGATGGTTGCCCGGTGTCAGTGGCAGTGTGGTCCAGAAGTCCCGCAGTGGGACCAGGACCGGCAGCCGGTCGCGCAGCGCCGCGGGGAAGGTCTCGCGGTAGGCGTCCGGCTCGGCGATCGGGTGGGCAGGCAAGGCGCCGCCGGCCACGACCAAGGCCAGCCAGCGGCAGAAGGTGGACTTGCCGGCACCGGGGTCGCCGGAACAAAAGAGCGACGCCTCGCCCAGACGGCTGAGCAGTTGTTCGTATTGCGGCCGATCGTCCGGCTGCCCGTCCGGTGCGGCCGGGTCGGGCGGTGTCGGCCCGACCGGGTCGCACCGGACGGGCGCTGTCGGCCCGCGCCGGGCGGGCGTGATGGCGGGAACATAGACCTGACTGAGCTGGGTGGGGTGTTGCGCCTGCGCCTCCAGACCCAGGAGTTCGACCGATTCGTTTTTGCGGCGCAGCCAGTCGAGATAGGCGGCAGGGACCGCAGGCGCGCCGGCGACTTGGGTGGGGGTGTTCGTGGTCGGCGGCTGGTCCAGGAGAAAATCCGCCGCCCCGTCGCCGTCATGGTCGCCAGGCTGGTTCCGGTCCTCCGTCCATTTGCCATCGATCCAGGTGCGGAAGAGGACGCGCACGCGCTTGGGGTTGGGGTGCAGTTCGAGCCACTGGAAGGCGTTGGGGTGGCCACTGCCGTGGTAGATGCAACCGGCGGCGAGTTCCAGGCAGGCGCGTTTGGGGTCCGCGGGCACCACCCGGCAGGCTGCGGGCTCACGCCGGTGACCGTGCAGCAGCAGATCGCAGTGCAGGTGGATATTCTGACGTGCCTCGTGCAGGTCGAACGCCGCCAGATACTCCAACGGGTGGTGCATCAGGGCGATGCGCCAGTCGGCCCCGTCTGCATCCTTGTGCATCACGGTCTGATGCACCTGGTAGCGTCCGAGCAGCAACCGGCCCTGATCCTGATCGGTGCAGGCCATCCAGGCGGAGTCGAGTCCGGCGACGTGCAGGCATTGGCCGTGGAGCGGGATGCTGCGCTGCCACCAAGGCACGGATTGGGCTTTACCGAGCCAAACCCGGCAGAAGGCAAGATAGGCGGCGTGGCGACTGATGAGGACCTTACGCTGGGTCGCAGCACCGAGAACCGTGCCGATCTGCTTCTGATCTTGGCGAGTCAACAAGCGATCCTGAGTTGCCTCGGCAACGATGTCGATCGATTCCCAATCCACGTCATGGTTGCCCGGCACCAGCAGCAGCCGGTCCCGCGGCAGCGGTTGCGCCGAGCCCGGCGACAGGGCGGGCCAGAGCCCCTCCAACCATTCCAGGGCCGAGCACGACGACTCGCCGGGTTTGCGCTTGTGCCCCGGCTGGTATTCCCCGGCCTTGCCGGAGTAACCAAGATCCCCGGTGATGACCACCAGGTCCGGTACCAGGCCCGCCGCGACCTCGGCGCGGATGAACTGCACCAAGTCGCGCAGTACCGGGTCCGCATCCCAGGCGCGGTCGGCGCGGAACTGAAGATCGGACAGGTGCAGCAGCCGCACGGGGCGGTCGGTCGCGGTGTCGGGCATCCGGTGCTCATTCTCCAGGTGGGGTGCGGCGAGTGTATCAGTGCCATGTGAAACGGGCTAACCAGCGGAGGGGGCCATCGCGCGGGTGACCGGACTAGGGCAGTGGCAGCGGCACCTCGGTCAGGCCGCCGGGGCACCCGGGCGGGTTGCGATCGACCTGCCAGGCACCCTGGTTCCAAAGTCGGAAATGCACCCGCGCCCGCCGGGGGGGCGGAGACCGTTCAATCACTGGAAGGCATTGGCATGATGGACTGCGCTATACCGGGTTCTGCACCGCCCCGACGGTCTCGCCCATCACCCGATGTTTCGCGGCGATGAAGGTCTGGTGCGGCACATGGAGCAGATTCGCCACCTTGCGCACCAGATACTCCTCATGTTTGCACAGCACCTGATCGGCATAGGCGACCTGCCACAGCAGTTCGACCAGGGCGGCCCGCTGCCGGGGGTCGAACTGGCCGTTGATGAGTGAGGTGAACTGGTGGTCGTCGGTCGCCTGCTGTCGCTCTTCCTGGGCGCAGGCAATTAATTCTTCAGCCTGTTCGGGCGACAGGCCGAAGCGTTCACGCACCGCGGCGACGATGGCCGCCTGTTCCACCGCCGTCATGGCGTCATCCATGTGCGCCATCTCCAGCAGCAGAGCGGCGGCGGCACACCGGGCGGCCGCGGCCGGGTCCTGGTCGGTGGGGTCGGTGCCCAGATGCGTGTCGAAGAAGCGTCGAATGCGGTTCAGCATATTTGGTGCACCTGAAAACAGTGGTCAGGTCGATGCGTTGCAGGCGGTTGACGGTCGTGCAGTCACGTCAGCCGGAAATTTTTGGCAGTGCTGTCGGCAGGCGGCGCGACGGCTGGTGGATGCGCCGCGCTGATCAGCCCCGCGCTTGAGGCTGGCGGCATTGCTGTCGGTTGTCAATGGGCGGAAACTCAGAGCCAGTGTTCAAGCGATTCAAGCAACCGCTATCAGCGAGAAGAAACCATGGTCATTGTTGAAGCGGTCTTGAAGACCGCACTCCGTTTGCCGGTCGAAGACCGGGCGGTACTGGCCGAACGACTCCTTGAGAGCCTCGACGACCTTGACGAGCGCGCGTCCGATCCCTCCCTTGGGGAGGGCGTGAGAGCGGCGACGCACTTGAAGTCGCTGCGGTCCAAGGTCTATATTAATCCTGTGTAACTGTGAGACTGTGGATGCGCAATGAAAAATATCACCCTATCTGTCGATGAAGAGACCTACCGTTGCGCGCGCATTGCCGCCGCCGAACGCAACACCACGGTGAGCGCCCTGGTGCGCGATTACCTGCGCACCTTTGCCCGCGCCGCCGATGCCGACCCGGACCCGGCCGCGGCGCTCTTCGCGGCCCTGGACTGCGCCCAGGGCTTCCGGGCGGCCGACCGGTTGACCCGCGAGGAGGCCCATGCGCGTTGATTCCTTCATCGATACCAATGTTCTGCTCTACGCGGTCTCGACCGACGCGGCCGAGGCCGCCAAGCGGACGCAGGCACGGGAGGTCCTGAGCAGACCTGGCTGGGGGCTGTCGGTGCAGGTCCTTCAGGAGTTTTACGTCAACGTGGTGCGGCCACCACGCAGTGCCATGACCCACGCCGACGCCGTGGCGGCGATCCGCCAGTTCCTCCGGCATCCGACTGTGGCATCGGATGCCGCCCTACTCCTGGATGCGCTGCGGCTGAAGGAGCGCTTCCAGATCGCCTATTGGGACGCGGCGATCATCGCTGCCGCTAGTGTTCTGGGCGCCTCGGTGCTGTATTCGGAGGATCTGAACCATGGCCAGGACTATGACGGGGTGAAGGTGATCAATCCCTTCCTGGCGCACTGAGGTGGTCCGACGCGTCCGCCTCGTGTCCACCTGGCGCCGGAACTCAAGGGCTCGTCACGCACCCTGCTGTGCCGGCGATCCCGATTCGGCGTAGGCGATGTGCCGCGAGTGGCTGTCGTCCGGATGGGATGGCTCAGTCCGACAACGGCGCCAGCTCAGTCAGACCGCCGCTGTTCTTGGTATTCACCTTGGCATACAGGTCATAGAGCGCGGATTGCAGAGCTTCCTCGATGACCGGGTGATAAAAGGGCATCCGCAGCAGGTCGCCGACGGTCAGGCCCTGTTCGATACACCAGCACAGCAGGTGCGCCAGATGCTCGCCCTTGGGGCCGATCATTTCGCCGCCGAGGAGGCGTCCGCTGGCCTGGTCGGCATAGACGCGCAGCAGGCCGCGGTTCTTGCCCATGATGAGCGCCCGGCCGACCGGGGCGAACTTGACTTGACCGACCGCCGTGGTCGCCGGATCGAGTTGCTCCCAGCGCAGGCCGATCGCGCAGATGTTGGGGTCGCAGAAGTTGATGAAAAGCGGTGTCTTGCGGCGGAAGCGCGTCGGGGTTTGGTCGATGCGGGCGGCGTTGTAGCCGGCGATCTTGCCCTCGTCGCCGGCCTCGTGCAGCAGTGGGCGATCACCGGAGATGTCACCGGCGATGAAGACCGGCAGGTCGCCGACCTGCATGCTGTGGTGGTCGACGGGTGGGAGACCGCGCGCGTCCAGGGGCAGCCCGAGCACCTCCAGTCCGAGCCCGTCCACGCGGGGGACGCGTCCGATACTGCACAGGACCTTGTCGACCAGGACACTGTGTTCGCCCGCGGTCACCCGCAGTTGGTCGCCTTCTGCTTCGATTCGCGCCGGCTCGCCCAGGCGGATCGTAAACTCCCGCCCCATGAGATCGATGGCGCACTGGTTGACCTCGGGGTCGGAAATCCCGGCGATGCTGGTGAGTTGGTCGAAGCCGGTGATCTGCACACCCAGCCGCGACAGGCTTTGGCCGAGTTCGAGGCCGATGGTCCCCAGGCCGATGACCGCCATGGCGGTCGGCAGGGCTTCGAGTTCGAAGACTTCATCGGTCGTGATCACCCGATCGCCGAACGCGCGCCAGGGTTCCGGCACCAGCGGTCGTGAGCCGGTGGCGATCACCACCGCGCGGGCGCGGATGCGCTGGCCGGCCACCTCGACCAGGGTCGGTTCGAGCAGGCGGGCATAGCCCTGGATGAAGAGGTCCGCCGGCATGTCGTCGGTGCTGTTGCTCAACACCCGGTCGACGAAGGTGTCGCGCAGATCCTGGACGTGCTCCAGCGCCTGCGGAACATCCAGGGTCAGGTCTTCGTGCCCGGCGACGCCATACCGACCCAGGTGCATGCGTCGATGGTAATCCTCGGCGATCTGGATCATGGCCTTGGACGGCATGCAGCCGACGCGCGCGCAGGTGGTTCCAGGCTCGCCGCCGTTGATCAGGACAAAGGACTTGTCGGCCCGGCGCGCCTGACCCATGGCGTTGAGGCCGGCGGTCCCCGAGCCGATAATTGCGACATCGACGTTGCGTTCTTCCACGAGGATCTCCCAAGGATGGTTGGCGGGGCGATGCCGGCGGGCTGGGCGCCGCCGACGCGGGTACGCGGTTATTTCCAGAGACGCGAATCATAACCTGAGTGCAGGATGACGGGCCTTCGCTGGATCGCGCAATGCGCGCTGCGGACGGCGACTGACGCGGGAGTGGTTCAGCGTATGCTGTCACGCTGAGCGAATCCGGTTGCAACGCAAGCTGACGGCTGGCCGCTTTTTCCATATTTATTTTTTCAAAGGGGTAGGTATCAATGGCACTTGATCAGAAGACCTTGCAGAAGAAGCGGGCCAAGCGGGAGCTGAAACGCAAGCAGGTGAGACAGGGGGCTTCCGGCCAGCCGGGTGTCTTGTCCAAGGCGCGCGAGTGGGCGGCAGCGGTGCGGGCGCCGATCGCGGACGTTCTGGTTCCTGATAACCTGTTCAAAGCGGGGATCGGCACCGTGTGGATCAGCCGGCTGTTGCCGGATGGCCGCTATGCGATGGCTGGAATCCTCGTCGATACCTACTGCCTGGGTGTCAAGAACGCGCTCTTCAAGATCTTCGAGGGCGCGGAGTATCCCGCATTCCTGGACAGGATTCAGGACGGTCCGGGAGGCGCGCTCGTGCGGCAGGAGCCGGCCTACGCGCGCAAGCTGGTCGAGGATGCGGCGGCCTATGCCAGGAATCTCGGTTTCGAGCCGCATCCGGACTACCGGGTCGCCGGGTTGATTTTCGGTGATATCGACGCGGCCGAGTGCCCGGTCGACTTCACCTTCGGGATGAACGGTCGGCCCATGTATATCGAGGGACCGGACGATAGCCCGGCGATGCAGCGGCGCATTCTGAAACAGCTCGGACAGGCGGCGCTGCGTCAAGCGGACGCCGGTGTCGATCAAATCAGCTAGGCCTGGCGGGCCTTGATCAAGATTCCGGCCACTTGGACTCGCCGGGTGCGTAGTCAGGCCATCCTGGCCTGACATCCTCAGGGCTGGAAGCCCTGACGACGCACGCCGCTGGCCGGGATTACGATCAAGGCCGCCTGGCGCGGCGCAGGACCACGGTGAAGTCTTCACGCAAATAGCCGGTCTCGATGGCGCAGACGGCCCCCAGATCCTGGGCGAGGGCGAGGATCTCGTCCGGTTCCCAGTAGTTGAAGGTGTCGCAGTCGTCGAGGCCGCGGAGCAGGTTGAAGAGAAAGCCCTCGCGCGCGGCCGCCAGGCAGCGCGCGATGAATTGCCGGGTCTCATCGCGCGTGAAGGTATTCATGGCGCCGCTGCAGATGTAGTAGTCGGCCTCCGGCAGATCGTCCTGCAAGGCATCGAGCAGCAGGATTTCCTGGCGCGTACGGGCGCGGGCGAGTTCGACCATGGGGGCGACCACGTCGATGCCGAGATAACGCCCCGGCAGTGCCCCTACCGATTTCAGGTAGGTATAGAAGTCGCCCATGCCGCAGCCGACGTCGACCAGGGTCAGGTCGGCCGGATCCGCGGGCAGCAAACGGCGCAGCACATCGAACCGAACGCGCTGGGTGAGGGCCGATTCCCAGTGGGCACCCTCGGCATTATGGCCGTAGCGTTCGAGTGCCAGGCGATAGAAAGCGTCGGTGTCGACTCTAGGCATGGGGCGTGGCCTGTGCGGCCCTGATGAAACCGCGTGATTGGCGAATGATAGCCTTCGGACGTGATAACCGGACAAGGGGCGGGTTTCAAACCCGCCCCTACAGACTCTAACGAAAAACTGAAACCCGTTCGGTATAACGGCCGGCTCAGTCGATGAGTCGGTAATGGGCCCCGCAGTAGGGGCAGACGGCGGTGCCGTCGGGGCTGTTCTCGATCGGCAGGTAGACTCGCGGGTGCATGTTCCATAGTTTGTCGGCAGGACGCGGGCAGCAGAGCGGCAGGTCGGCGCGGCTGACCGCGATGCTGTCGGCGTGCTGATGCGCGGCGGTCGGGTTGCTCGGCTGGGCGGCGGCCTGGTGCATTGGGGGCTCCGGTATCTGGATTGGTTGCAGCGATGCCGGCCCCGACCCGGCGCACGCCGGGCCGGAATCGGTTCAGACCAGGGTCAGCCACTCCGGGTGCGTGTCCCGGCGGCCATGGACCTGATCGAAATAGAGCGCTTGCAGGCGTTCGGTGAGCGGACCGCGGCCGCCCTTGCCGATGGTGCGGTTGTCGACCTCGCGGATCGGCGTCACCTCGGCGGCGGTGCCGGTGAAGAAGGCCTCGTCGGCGATGTAGACCTCATCGCGGGTGATGCGTTTCTCGACCACCCGCAGACCCAACTCTTCGCACAGGGCGAAGACGGTGCGGCGGGTGATGCCGTCCAGGGCGGAGGTCAGATCCGGGGTATAGAGCACCCCGTCGCGCACGATGAAGATGTTCTCCCCGCTGCCTTCCATGACATAGCCGGAGGTGTCCAGCAACAGCGCCTCGTCATAGCCGTCGCGCAGGGCCTCTTGCAGCGCCATCATGGAATTCATGTAGTTTCCGTTGGCCTTGGCCCGGCACATGGTGATGTTCACATGGTGGCGGGTGAAGGACGACACGCGAATGCGGATGCCGTTCTTCATGTTGTCCTCGCCCAGATAGGCACCCCATTCCCAGGCGGCGACCATGCAGTGGACCTTGAGGTTGTCGGCGCGCAGGCCCATACCCTCGGCGCCATAGAAGCACATGGGACGGATGTAGGCGGAGTCGAGCGCGTTCTCCCGCACCACGGCGCACTGCGCGGCATGCAGGGTCGCACGGTCGCAGGGCATGGGCATCCCCAGGATGTGGGCCGAGTTGAACAGCCGGTCCGTGTGCTCCTGGAGGCGGAAGATGGCCGCGCCGCGGTCGGTCTGATAGGCGCGCACGCCTTCGAAGACGCCCATGCCGTAGTGCAGCGTGTGGGTCAGGACATGCACCTTGGCCTCGCGCCAGGGCACCATTTCACCGTCCAGCCAGATCAGACCGTCACGGTCCGCCATCGTCACCATGTGCTACTCCGCTCGGGTCGGGGCCGGTGCTCCGCCCTGGTTGATTCCAAAAGAGTGCCGGTCGGCCGGCCCGATCCGCGGCGTCAATCGCCCATCAGCTCCCGCCACAGGCCGCGGACACGCGCGCGCTCCGCGAGCAGGGCGTCGTCGGGCACCGTCTTGGGCTGATCCTGCAAGGTGCTGCGATGATAGGCGCCGCGCAGGGCCTTGTAGGCGTCCGTGAGCTCGGCCGTGGTTTGACCGGGCAGCAGGTCCAGCCGGGCCAGGGTTTCCAGTTGACGGATGTTGTCGGTCCAGAATGCCAGGTCCGGGTACCGCGCGGCCCACCGCAGGACCGAGTATTGAACCATAAACTCGATGTCGGCAATACCGCCGCGCCCTTGTTTGAGGTCGAAACGTCCGCGTCCGCTCTTGTCCAGGCTGTCGCGCATGCGCGCGCGCATGGCCCGGACGTCCTCGCGCAGCCGCTCGGGATCACGCGGCCGACAGATGATGGCGTGGCGGATCACGCTGTAGCGCTCGGCCAGCGCGGCGTCGCCCGCCACCGGCCGGGCGCGGATCAGCGCCTGGTGTTCCCAGGTCCAGGCACTGTGTTCCTGATAGTCCGCGAAGGCCGTCAGTGAGCGCACCAACATGCCCTTGTTGCCGTCCGGACGCAGGCGCATGTCCAGTTCGTAGAGGATGCCCGACGGGGTGTGCGCGGTCATCATGTGGATCATGCGCTGGCCGAGCCGGTTGTAGAACTGCTCGGCGCTGATGGGTTTGGGGCCGTCGGTCTCGACGCTCGGTTGGAGGCTGCCGTGGAGAAACACCAGGTCGAGGTCGGACCCGTAGCCCAGCTCCAGCCCGCCGAGTTTGCCGTAACCCAGGACCAGCAGGCCGCTGTCGGCGCCCTGCAGGCCCGCGGGCCGGCCATGGCGCCTGGCCAGATGGGCGAAGGTCAGCGCCAGGGTGCGGGCGACCGCGACCTCGGCGATCTCGGTCAGGTAATCGCTGACCTTCATCAGCGGGACCACCCCGGTCAGGTCGGCGGCGGCCACCCGCAGCATGTTGCCGTGGGCGAATTGCCGCAGCCGCTCCATCTGCTGATCCAAATCCTCCGGGTCGATCGGGGCGAGCAGGGCGCTCAGCTCGGTCTCGAGATCGTGGCGCCGCTGGGGGGTGTAGAGTCGGCGCGGGTCGATCAGTTCGTCGAGCAGCAGCGGCTGGCGGACGATCTGCTCCGCGATCCAGGGGCTCATGCCGGTGAGCCGCGCGAGCTGCGTGAGGGCCATCGGCCGTTCCAGCAGCATGGCCAGATAGGCGGTGCGCCGCACCACCGACTCCAGTACCCGCAGGACGCGCTCCAACGCCAAATCCGGTGCCTCGCTGGCGGCAATGACCTGAAGCGCCAGCGGCATCAACTGGTGGAGCCGCTCCCCGCCGCGGGTGCTCAGCCCCTTGCGGGCGGTGGCGTCGCGAAAGGTGCCCAGTCGCTGTCGGGCCGCCTGGGGGTCGGTAAAACGCGCGGCGGCCAGGACCTCCAGGGCGCGCGCGTCGTCCAGGGTCCCGCGCCACAGCGCGCTGAGGTCCGGGTCCAGGCCGGAGGGCTCGGTCGGCGGGGCCATGAAGACCTGATCGAACTGATCCTGGACGCGCTGCCGGTGGCCATCCAGGACCTTGACGAAGGTGTCCCAGTCGGCACAGTCCATGGCGCGCGCCAGCCGCAGCCGCCCCAGGTCGTCGGCGGGCAGCAGGTGGGTTTGCCGGTCCCGGTAGGCCTGGATGCGGTTCTCCACCAGGCGCAGGAAACAGTAGGCGTCATCGAGTTGCTGCACGGCGACGGCCGGCAGCCGCCCGCGCTGTCCGAGCAGCGTCAGCACCCGGCGGATCGGGCGGGTCTGCAGATCCGGATCGCGCCCGCCGCGCACCAACTGAAAAGCCTGGCCGATGAACTCGACCTCGCGGATGCCGCCCGGACCAAGCTTGATATTGGCGTCCATGCCTTTCTTGTAGAGTTCCTTGGCGATCATCTGCTTGAGATCACGCAGGGAGTCGATGGCGCCAAAGTCGAGGTAGCGCCGGTAGACGAAGGGCCGCAACAGGTTCTCCAGGGCGGCGACGGCCGGCGGGTCGCCGGTCAGGACGCGCGCCTTGATCATCGCGTAGCGCTCCCACTCGCGCGCCTGCGACTGGTAATAGTCCTCCAGCGCATCGAGCGCCATCACCAGTGGGCCGGCATCGCCGAAGGGGCGCAGCCGGGTGTCCACGCGGAAGACGAAGCCGTCGACGGTCTGGTTGTCGAGCGTCTGCACCAGGCGCTGGGCGAGCCGCAGAAAGAACTGTTGATTGGTCAGCTCGCGCGGTCCGCCGCTCACCTGGCCTTGGGCGGGAAAGGCGAAGATCAGGTCGATGTCGGACGACAGGTTCAGCTCGCGCGCCCCGAGCTTGCCCATGCCGATGACCAGCAGGTGTTGCTCGCGGGCCGGGCCGCCCGCCGCGTCGGCCGGGTCGGCGGGATCGACCGGTGTACCGAGTTCGGCGCGCGTCCAGTCGTGGAGCCGCGTCAAGGCTTCGCGGATGCAGCAATCGGCCAGTTCAGAGAGGTCTTCCAGGGTTTCGTCCAACCCGGCCAGGCCGCCCAGGTCGCGCCAGATGATGCGCGTTTGCTCGCGGCGGCGTAAGCGCCGCAGGGCGCGCTGCAGGGTCGGCTCGTCGGTCACGCCGGCCAGGGCGCCGGCCAGCCGGGATGCGAGGTCGCCGGGCTGATAGATCCGCTCCAGATCGCCGGAGTCCAGCAGGTCGGCGAACTCGGCCGGGTGGCGGGCCGCGGCCAGCGCGACGTATTCACTGGCCTCCCAGATTCGTGCCCGGAGGGCGTCGAATGCGGGGGCGGCGGGCCGCGCGCGGCCCTGGGCGGCGGCCCAGTCCAGCCACTGTTGCCACAGGCGGTCAGGGGCTTCCTGGAGTGTCGGCTCCGGGGTCATGATGTCCTGAGTCCCTCGGGAACCAGGGTCGGTGAGCGGAACTGCCTGGTGCTTGCCCGCCGCGGGAGGTGCGAGAGCGCCGCGGTCGCCTTCACAGGGGCTCTACGGCGTAGTCGGCCGCCACCCGGGTCTCGCCGCCGCCGGGGACATCGATCACCTCGGAGGCGGTGTTGACGGTCTCCACACACAGCATGATGCGATAGTCCTCATCGTCCAGGTCATCCATGGCGCGGGCGGTCGCCACCCAGGGGTTCCATACCACGCAGGTGGCGCTGTGACGGCTGTTGATGCGAATGCGCCGCTCCAGCACCGGGTCTTCGATGGTCAGGGCCGGCGGTACCGACTCATAGATACGGTTGACCTCGGCGGCGATCGTGAGCGGCCCCTCCTGGGTGCGGATGGCGTTCTGCGCCCCGGCGGCCTTATCGATATAGGAACAGCCGTCCAGCCCCAGCACGCGCACCCGGGTGGCGTCGCCGACGCTGAAATAGGTGTGCAGACCCTGGGTGATCTGGAAGGTCCGATCACCGGCATTGCGGGTGATCAGTTCCACCCCCAGGGTGGCGCCGACGGTGATCTCCACCAGCAGGTTGAAATAATAGGGCCACAGGGCGCGGGTCCGGGCGTCGTCGGCCACGCCCAGGGTCACGCGGGTGGCGCCGCTCGGCAGCGCGCTGGTCGCCAGGACTGACCAGGGCCAGGTGCGCACGAAGCCGTGGGCGGGCCGCTCCAGGCCCTCGGGGTCGGCGCCGAACCAGGGCCAGCAGATGGGGATGCCGCCCTTGATCGCCTTGCCCGGCGCGAAATAGGCGCGCTTGCTGATGAACAGCAGGTCGGCCGCGGCGCCCGCCGGACGGTAGGCCAGCACCTGGCCCGCATAGGGTGAGATCAGGGCGGTCGCCAAGCCGTTGTCGATCTCGATCATGGTCAAGCCGCCGCGTCCCGTGGTGAAACGCAGGGTTCCGCTGATCCCGAAATCAGCATTGAGAATGTCGATATCCAAGATGAAGACTCCGGAAATGGGGTGCCCGCCGGGGGGTCATTGGCAGGGCCCGAGAAGACGCAGGGTACCGCTCATGGGCAAAAACGGAAAGCTTAAAGCGCTCCATCTGTTTACGCCAGAATCACAGCGCCGCCGATCCGGCCGATGCCAACGGCGATCCGCTACCCTGACCACCAAGATGCGCCGCCTTGCCCGGTCTCTCAGGGAGGCGCTAGGTCCCGGCGCCGACGACCCAAGGGGCGGAGCGGAACTCGCGCTGGAAGAGGCTGAGACCCTCGGTGGTGCCGCAGATGAAGAGCGCATCTTCGGGCGTAACTCGCAAGTCCGCAGGAAGATCCACGAATACCTCGCCGCCGCGCTCCATGGCGACCACCGAGGCGCCGCTGCGTTCCCGTACTCCGGCGTGCCAGGGGTGCTTACCCACCAAGGTCCCCGGCCGGACGCGCATGCAGCGCAGCCGTTGTTCGACGGACAGGCCGCTCTCGCCCAGCAGGTGATGGGCCAGGAGCTGCCCGGCGACCTGACCCACCGCGAGGGCGAAGTCCGCCCCTGCCTGATGGAGTCTGGGAACATTGGAGGCGCGGTTGACCCGTGCGATCAGACGGACGTGCGGGGCATAGTCCCGGATCACCGCGGTGCCGAAGACCCCGGAACTGTCGTCGCTCAGGGCCAGCACCAGGGTGCCGGCCTCCCTGACCCGCGCCTGCTCCAGCGTGTGCGGATCCAGGACATTGCCCACGACGTCAACCCCCGGATGGTCGTGTTCGTCGATGACGATGGTCGTCTCGCCCGCGTCATGCAACATCTCGACGACCTTACGTCCGACCTCGCCGAGGCCAGCCACGACGATCGCACCGGCGCGGCGGATGGGAGCGGCCAGGGCCTCCAGCCTGACCAGATTCTCGGGACGGCCGATCGCGACCAGAATGGCCCCGGCGGCGATGCGGGTCGCCGGTCCGCGGGCGGGTGTAAACCTGCCTCCCTGCCACTGACCGATCAGGTTGATGCCGAGCCGCTCGCGCAGGTGGATCGCACCCAGCGCCTGGCCGGCCAGGGGGCTCTCCGGGTGGACTCGGTATTCGGCGATCCCGGCCTGACCGCCCAGTGATTGCAGCCCCTCGGCCTGGGGGCTGATGCGGGTGCTCGCATGGGCGGCGAGCGCGGCGGCCAGCACATGGCTCGGCGTATAGACCAGGGTGGCCCCGACCTTGATCAGGGGTGCCCGGTGCAGCGGGTTTGCGGCCAGCGCGTAGATCGGGCCGGCGAAGCCCCGCTCGCGGGCGATCATGACAAAGGTGGCGCCTAAGTGGTCGTCCGCGCTGGTGACCAATGCGCGGGCGCGCTCCACCCCGGCCAGCAATTCGGGGTCCTCGTCCAATTGCCCCACCACCACGCGGAAGCCTCGATCGACGAGCGCGCGCCCGATCGCCCGATCCTGCTCCAGGATGACGAACGGTGCCCCCACCCGCCGCAGCTCCGCGACCAGCGAGTCGACGCTGGGACCGTAGCGATGAAACAGCACGCGTCCACCCATCGACGGGAGTCTGCGCGGCAGGCGCTGCTCGAAACGTTCTTCGAAATAGGGCAGAACATAGGTTGGGAAGAGGAGAAAGATCAGAAACATGCCGCTCAACTGCACCGTGACCACGAAGAGCGTCATGGCCGGATGGTGCCAATGGGCATCGCGTCCGTAGCCGGTGGTGGTGAGGGTCTCGGAGGCCCACTCCAGGCTATCCCAAAAGCCGCGCGGGTCCCCCTCCAAGTGGGACATCCCCAGCATATAGATGACGGCCAGCAGCAGCAGCGCGGCGGGCAAGGTCGCCACCAAAGCCAGCAGGCGCTTGGTCGACCGACGGAGCTGAAATACCACCTGGGAGACTCCGCGAATCGATGCACCGCCGATGAGCGGCGACGCGCCGACACGACACTGAGGGTCAGACCTCTATCATCGCACAGCTGGCCGCCGTCTTGGGTTGTGGTGCCGGCTCAGCAGCAGTTCTAAATTTGGGTGGCCGCCGCCAGCAGCGTGCCGGCCGCGAGGCTGATGGTGGATGCGCTGCGCTTATCCGCCCTACAAAACCGGCACCGCTGTAGGGTGGATAAGGCGCGCCGCTCGGTGTCAGGGACCCGGCACGGCGGTCGCGCGCGCCGCATCCACCAGGGGTCGCGCGATGCCGCCCAAATTTGGAATCGCTGGCCGGCTCAGGGTGCGGTCCAAAGTGATGTGGTCGCAGACGCGCGTAGGATGGGTAGAACGGCGCTATTCGGGAAGGAATCCGGCCTCTGCCAGACTGCGGATCATGGTCTCGATGACCTCGTTGATGGTGGTTTTCTCGGAGCCCGGGTCCATTGGCTGTGAACGCGCGGACCAGACCAGCTTCTCGCGGGCGACGTCATACAGGTTGGTCTCGAGCTGGAGCATCGGGAAGTTGGCGTAATAGCCGGGTTCGGTGACATAGCCGTGGACCCGCTGGTAATAGGGATAGAGACTGCCGGAGAGGCTGGGGTTGACGAAGTTGCGGGACTGGACCTGTGCGGAGCGCTCGCCCACCAGATGGGTGATGATGACGCCTTGTGCGCCGGTGCCGGCAACAGCGCGTTTGACCGCCTGAACGTCCCCCAGACCGCCGTCGGGCAGCAGGCCATGTCCGGCGCGCGCCGAGACCCCGCGTGCGCGCAGCGCGGCAACGAAATTCACCTCATAGGCACGCCGCACCTTGCCGTTGGCCGCGACGCCGAACACGACCAGATTGCGGTAGGGCTTGGGTGTGATTCCGGGCGCGCTCCAGGTCACGGGGGCCGGGTTCGATGCGCAGCCGTTGACCAGCAGGGCGAACAAGATGACGGCACTGCACAGGGCCAGGTAGGCGGCGATGCCGGTTCGGGCTGAGCGCATGGCGATGATTCTCTGATGGCAGTCGGGAAGGTTCCCATCCGGCCGCGGAGTTTGACCGCGAACGGGGCGCAGAGGCAAGGATATCGGGGTTGACCGGTCGTCGCGAACCGTGTGTGGCTGGCTCAGCCGCCCGCTGCCGCGCGGGTCTCCGGGGCGTATTCGAAGGCGTCGGAGAACAGGTGATCCCGAGGCAAGCCGCGGGCCTCGAAGGCGCGGCGGCCGGCCTCCACCATCGGCGGCGGGCCGCTCATGTAGCAGTCGACTCCGCTCAGATCCGGGTGATTCGCTGCAACCGCCTCATGGACGAACCCGGTCCGTCCCTGCCAGTCCGGGTCGGGTTCCGAGAGCACCGGGGTGTAGGTGAATTGCGGGTGCGCCCGCGTCCAGGCGGGCGGCAGATCCGGAAGATAAAGATCGCGGCGTGCCCGCACCCCCCAGTAAAGTTGCATCGGGCGTTCGATCCCGATAAAAAAAGCGTGCTCGATCATGGCTTTGAGCGGTGCAAAGCCGGTGCCGCCGCCCACCAGAATGAGGGGGCGGTCGGAGTCTTCGCGCAGATAGAAGGTGCCGAGCGGTCCCTGGATGCGCAGGATGGTCTTTTCCTGCAAGTCATTGAACACATAATCCGTGAATTGGCCCTGGGGCACATGGCGTACATGCAGTTCTATGGCCGCGTCGTCATGGGGGGCATTGGCAATGGAGAAGGCCCGCTTGCGCCCATCACGCAGGATGAAGTCCAGATACTGGCCGGCGAAGAACTGGAGCCGCTGCTGCTCCGGCAGTTTCAGATAGAGGCGCACCACGTCATGGCTCAGGTGTTCCTTACGGATCACGCGGCAGGGCAGGGTCCGGACCTCGATCTGGGCGACGCCGCGAATTGGCGTCACGCCGAGGACCAGATCGGCCGTCGGAACCGCCTGGCAGGTGAGGCAGGTCCCCGGCGGTTTGCCTTCCAGACCGCTCGTCGCGTCGCTCGGATAGTCGACCTGACCGGTGATGAGCCGGGCGGCACAGGCGCCGCAGGTGCCGTTGCGGCAGCCGTAAGGCAGCCCCACGCCCTGGCGCAGTGCGGCGGTGAGAATGGTCTCGCCGGGCGCCGCGTCGAAGCGCTGGTCGGCAGGCTCGGTGCGGATCTGGAAACTCATGTCAGTCGACCGTCTTTGCGCCGGCGCGCCTTTGCGTGAATAATCCGACTGGATTGCAAACGAATGACTGCGGCGGGATTGTGGACGAAATCATCGACGAAATCATCATTGTCGGCTGCGGATATGTGGGCACGCGTCTGGCCCGCCAATACCTGGACCTTGGTTTGTCCGTGACCGGGCTGGTGCAAAGCCCCGCCGGGGTCGAGCGCCTCGGCGCGGCCGGCATCCCGGCGCGGCGTGTCCAGTTGGGGCCGGACAGCCTGGCGGCAGCGGAGCCCCTTGGCGTCCTGGACGGCGCCCGCGTCTTCCATCTGGCGCCGTCGTCGGCCGCGGGCAGCGAGGACCAGCATACCCGCGCTCTGGTCGATGCGTTCGCCCGGACCGGTCACCCGCGCCGGGTGGTCTACATCAGCACCACCGGTGTCTATGGCGACTGTCAGGGGGCCTGGGTGGACGAGTCCTGGCCGGCCCGCCCCGGGGTCGACCGCGCGCGCCGTCGGTGGGATGCCGAGCAGACCCTGAGGGGCTGGAGCGCGGCGAGCGGGGGTGAACTGGTGATCTTGCGGGTCGCCGGAATCTACGGTCCGGACCGGCTCCCGTTGGAGCGTATCCGTCAGGGTCAGCCGCTGGTGCGGCCGCAGGAATCGCCGTTCAGCAACCGCATCCATGTGGACGATCTGGTCGCCGCCTGTGTCGCCGCGATGGAGCGCGGCCGGCCGGGTGCCGTGTACAATGCTTGCGACGACGCGCCCAGTACCATGACCGACTATTTCCTGGCGATTGCCGACGCCGCGGGCCTGCCGCGCCCGCCTTTGATCCCGATGGCGGAGGCGGCCGGTCAGGTCTCCGCGGGGATGCTGTCCTACCTGGCCGAATCGCGCCGGCTGCGCAATCGCAAGCTGCGTGAGGAGTTGGGTCTGAATTTGCGGTATCCCAGCCTGGCGGACGGGCTGCGCGCCTGTGCCATCGTGCGCACCTCCTGATCAGGTCGACCCCTGACCGCCTCTTCCCGGATGTCTGTTAGGTATAGCGTTTGCACCTGATATCCAGACAGATCTTCGTGTAGGGGCGGGTTTGAAACCCGCCCCTATGTCCGGTTATTACGTCCGAAGGCTAGATGAGCGGCGACTGACAGCAAGATGACAAGCAGCTAGACTTCGCTTCCGCTCGGGCGCTGCTCAGGGGCCGCTTGGACCCGCCCGGCGGTCGTTTTCGACCAGATCGACCCAGGAGACAAATCAGTGAGCCCAACCATCCGATCGTCCGCCTTGGCGACCGCCCTGATCGCGGTCATGTCGCTGTCGGCGCCGGCCAGCGCTGTCGATGACAGCAGCTTCAACTACGAAACGACCAAGGACCTGCTCGCCGTCTGTGCCGCCGGCATGGACGCGCAGGCGCAGGTCGCGGCGGCCTTCGGCTGCCGCGCCTTCATTGAAGCGACGGTGCAGTACCACGACGCGATCAGCGACCGCAAGAAGCTGAAACGGCTGATCTGCTACCCCAAGGGTGCCACCATTGCCGGTGCCCGGGATGTTTTCCTCGCCTGGGGTCAGAAGAACGCGGACAACACCAAGCAGATGAACGAACTGCCCGTCGTGGGTCTGGTGCGATCCCTGGCGCAAGCGTATCCCTGCCGATGAGCCGCCCGGTTCAACATTTCTCCTCGTCGCATCATTACCCGGAGCTTTTCATGAAACCGATCGCCATTCTCCTCCTTGCCGCGGCTGCCGGGCTGGCAATGACCGGCTGCGGCGACACCTCCCGTGCGCGGGTCGCCACCGGGACCGGCATGGGTGCCGCCACTGGTGCCATCATCGGCTCGTTCAGCGCAAATGCCGGCACCGGCGCCCTGATCGGCGCCGGGGTCGGTGCCCTGGGCGGCGTCCTGGTGGACGAGCACGCCCGCGGCAGCTTCAGCAATTAAGACCAGCGGCCGGCCCGTCGCTGCGACGGGCCGTCTTGTCGCGGCCACGCGTAACAACTCTTTAGGGACTCGATCGATGCAAGCCAACTCAGCGTTCATCCGTGCCCTGGCTGCCGCCGGGATTGCCTTGGCCTTGGGCCAGTCGGCCGTGGCCGTGGAAAATGCGGATTTCCGCTTCGATACCACCAAGGACCTGTATGCCGTCTGCGCGGTGCCGACCAACGCTACCGAGTATCCGATGGCACACCAGGCGTGCCGTGCCTTCATCGAGTCCGCGGTGCAATACCACGATGCGATCAGCAAGCCGAAGCAGATGAAGCGACTGATCTGCTATCCGGCGAACGCCACCATCGAGGAGGGTTTGTCGGCGTTCAACGCCTGGGCCGCGGCAAAGATCGGGGATACGACGCTGATGGGCGAACCGCCGGTGGTGGGTCTGATTCGCGCCCTGGCGGCCAAGTATCCCTGTAAGGGCTGAACCTGCCGCTCCTCAGGCGCCCGCGGTCGCGGCCGCGGGCAACGCTTCTCAACTACCAGGAACCCTCATGAAGACCTTCTCGATGAAGACTGTCGGCGTCCCCAAGGCTTTGGTCGCCGCGGTCCTGATCACCACACTGCCCCTGGCCGGGTGCGGTAACACGACCGGGACACGTTCAGCAACCGGCGCGCTCATGGGTGCCGCGGGCGGTGCGCTGATCGGCTCACTGACCGCTCAAGCCGGGGCCGGCGCCCTGATCGGGCTCGGCGTGGGTGCACTCGGCGGCTACCTTTATGATCAGCACCTCAAAGGCAATATCGACTGATCGGGAGGCCTCGGTGAAGCCCATTGTCGTGACCGTCCTGCTCACTGCCGTGCTGGTACTCTCCGGTTGCGGGACCACGGCTCGGGCCAGGCAGGCGAGCGGGACGGCCTTGGGCGCCGGTGTCGGCGCGATCATCGGGTCGCTGACTGCCAATGCCGGTCAGGGCGCCCTGCTGGGCGCCGCCATTGGCTCCCTGGGTGGGGTGTTGATGGACGAATATCGCACCGGTGGATTCGGTCCCTAGCGTTTCGTGATGTTTTTTGCTCAAACGACGGTTGACGCACTGACCCCGATACACTACTTTTCGCCCTGTTTCCATTGCCGCCAGCCGCCAGGGTTCCAATCGACCGACAAGACACTACCCTATCGCCCCTCCGGAGTCCCTCCCGGGGCATGTCTTTGGGACCCGACCCGTCCGAAAGCCGAAGTACGCGCCGATTCAGGCGCCGTCTGCAGGTTGCCGGACCCACTCCCGATCCATCCCCAGGGCCCGATTCCGATCGCGCGATGCGGTTTGTCTCAGATGTCCTACCCTATGTGGCAAGGCGGATCTTGGCGCGCGCCATGGCGGTTCGGCGGCGCCGGCAGGGAGTTCTCAGTTTCCGACGAGCGGACTTGTGTATTGGTCGCTCGGCGGGTTTCCTCCGACCAATGCACACGAACGTGAGAGACAGCGATGAGGATCTACGTAGGCAACCTGTCGTATAGCGTCACTGATGAGGATCTGCGCGAGGTCTTCGGCGAATACGGCGAACTCGCCGCCGCCGAGGTGATCAAGGACAAGTTCTCGGGTCAGTCCAAAGGATTTGGGTTTGTCGATATGCCCAACAACGCGGATGCGGATACCGCGATCAAGGAGTTGAACGAGTCCGTCTATAAGGGCCGTAAGCTCACCGTCAACGAGGCCCGTCCGCGCGAGCAGAATCGTCCGCGCGGCGGTGGTGGGGGAGGCGGTGGTTGGGGCGGCGGCGGCGGGCGCGACCGTGATCGCGACGGCGGCGGCCGTGAGGGCGGCGGGCGCTACTGACCCGAAGCCGCGTTTGACGGATCGGCCGCTTGCTTTAGCGGGCGACCGATCCTGAATTCGCTTGGGTCTTGAGTCCTCGCTCCGGGAGACTGTCTTGGACGATCACCCTGATATCCTCAGGTAACGCGTTGGGAGTCAAGTTAAACAACGAATATGATCGTTGTCGTTGTCGTTGTCGTTGTCGGTGTCGTTGTCGGAGAAGCGATTCAACGAATATTTCCTGCTCCACGCCCCGCGCCAGACCGGTAAGACGGGTCATGCCCGCGGACCATCGATGCCAAGATCCCCCCAGATGCGATCGACCCGTTCGCGCACCGCATCGTCCATGCGAATCGGGCGGCCCCACTCGCGGGTCGTCTCGCCGGGCCATTTGTTGGTCGCGTCGAATCCGATCTTGGACCCGAGACCCGACACCGGGGAGGCGAAGTCCAGGTAGTCGATCGGGGTATTCTCGATCAGGACCGTATCGCGTACCGGGTCCATGCGGGTGGTCATGGCCCAGATGACATCCTTCCAGTCGCGGGTGTTCACGTCGTCGTCCACCACGATGACGAACTTGGTGTACATGAACTGCCGCAGGAAGGACCAGACCCCCATCATCACGCGCTTGGCATGGCCTGGGTATTGCTTTTTCATGCTGACGACCGCGAGCCGGTAAGAGCAGCCCTCGGGCGGCAGATAGAAATCCTCGATCTCCGGGAACTGCTTTTTCAGGATCGGCACGAAGACCTCGTTCAGTGCGACCCCGAGGATGGCCGGCTCATCCGGCGGCCGGCCCGTGTAGGTGCTGTGATAGATCGGGTCGGTGCGCTGGGTGATGCGGTCGATGGTGAAGACCGGGAAGCGGTCGACCTCGTTGTAATAGCCGGTGTGGTCGCCGAAGGGGCCTTCGGGCGCCAGATCGTCCGGGTGGATGTGGCCCTCAAGGACGATTTCGGCGCTGGCCGGGACTTGCAGGTCGGAGCCCAGGCAGGCGGCCAGTTCGGTCCGGCTGCCGCGCAGCAAGCCCGCGAAGGCATACTCCGACAGGGTGTCGGGTACCGGTGTCACCGCGCCCAGGATGGTCGCCGGGTCGGCGCCCAGGGCCACCGCGACCGGGAAGGGCTGGCCCGGATGCGCGCGCTGGAAGTCACGAAAATCCAGGGCCCCGCCGCGATGGGCGAGCCAGCGCATGATGACGCGGTTGGGCCCCAGCACCTGCATGCGGTAAATGCCAAGGTTCTGGCGCGACTTTTCCGGGCCGCGGGTCACCACCAGTCCCCAGGTGATCAGACGCGCGGCATCTCCCGGCCAGCAGTGCTGGATCGGGTAACGCCCCAGGTCGACCTGATCGCCGGCGAACACTTGCTGCTGACAGGGAGCATTGCGCCGCACCTTCGGGGCCATGTCGAGAACCTTTTTAAAGATCGGCAAGGCCGCCCAGGCTTCACGCAGTCCCTTGGGTGGGTCCGGCTCTTTGAGGAAGGCGAGCAGTCGCCCGACCTCGCGCAATGCCTCGACCGACTCCTCGCCCATCCCGAGCGCGACCCGCTTGGGGGTGCCGAACAGGTTGCCGAGCAAGGGGACCCCTGAGCCCTTGGGGCGCTCGAACAGGAGTGCGGGACCACCGGCGCGCAGGGTGCGGTCGCAGATCTCGGTGACTTCGAGGTAGGGATCCACCTCGGCCCGGACGCGCTTGAGTTCCCCGCGTCCTTCCAGTTGCTCGATGAAGTCACGGAGATCGGTATATTTCATGGATCTGAGGTCGGGCTGAGTGCGGGCCGGCATGATCGGGCATTGCGGGGTTCGGCTCAAGCCGCGGGCACCTCAGTCGTACTGGATGTACGCGAAGCGCGGGTCGTCCGGGGTGCCCTCGAGTGCGCTGTCGGTGCCGGGACGCCACATGAGCGTCTCCTCGATCTTCCGCGCCAATTCGAAGTCCTTGTCGGTGATGCCGTTGGCGGAGTGGGTGACGAGCTTCACGATGACGTCGGCATAGGAGACCTGCAGATCCGGGTGGTGCCAGGCCGCCTCTGCCAGATGTCCGACCGTGTTGACCACCATCAGCGTGCCCTTCCAGCCGCTGGTGCGGTAATGGCGCTGCAGCCGGCCGTCGTCGTAGCTCCAGCGGGGCAACTCGGTCGTGAGGTGCCGGCGGATCGCGCTGTCGGTGTAGGTCTTGTCGTTTGGCATCGCCGTTGTCTCCTCGATGAAGCGGATGTCTGAAATCCTGCAAATCTTGAGTGTGCCTGTCTGGTATCTGACATTCCAGGGGGGGATCTGTTCGGTTGCAGGCGCGGATCAAGAGCGCTTTCCTGAAGCGATTTCTCTTGGTATACTATCGGCATAAATATTGCTTAAACATTACAGTGCAATGTCGGCCTTCAGGTCAGTCGGGCGCTGACGCGCCGGATCTTCGCACGCACCGACCGTTGCCGCTACCGCATGCAGGTGTGTAACCGAGGGTTTGATTCCCGATCTTGATCCGGCCGTTACGGCTGGGCGGGCGGGCCCCCTCAGTGATCGGGTTTGCGGATTCCGGCCGATTAGGTCTTGCGTGCCCGCTGGTTCGGCCCTATCCCCAAGAAAATGAGTACTTGAATAATCATGTGAAAGCCCAACCTCGGCAGCCTTGCGCGGAGTCGGAGGTCGGCAAAGGTCCAGCCGTGTGATTGAACTTCGGCGCATCGATGAACAGCCGTGTCCCGCTTGACGCGGCTGGCAGTTATGCGATTCGTGTAGAATCGCCGAGTGCGGACGCGCTCCCCGGTACGCCGGGAGAACGCGCAGCAGATGAAGACCGCGCAGACGGTCGGAGTGCGCTGCCCGATGGCTTGACGCCAGGCGGCGCAGGCAAGCTGTCCACCAAGACAAACGAAGAGATCCAGAGGAGCATCCCGATGACCAGACAAGACCACGAGAGCGCCGCGCTCGCCGACGACGAGCAAACGTGGGGCAAAGGCAATACGCCCGAGGTCTCATGGGCGGGCTTTACTGCCGGTCCCTGGCAGCACGAGATCGACGTGCGCGATTTCATCCAGCGGAACGTCACGCCCTATATCGGCGACCACAAGTTCCTGGCGGGCGCCACCAAGGCCACCAAGGCGCTATGGAACCGCGTGATGGAACTGCGCAAAGAGGAATATGAGAAAGGCGGGGTGCTGGATGCCGACACCAGCGTGCCGTCGGACCTGTTGTCGCATGGTGCGGGCTATATCCAGCCATCACTCGAATCGATTGTCGGTCTGCAGACCGACAAGCCGCTCAAGCGGGCGATCATGCCCACCGGCGGCGTCAAGATGGTGGTCGATGGGCTCAAGGCCTACGGGTATAAGATCGATCCGGCAATCCAGGAGATCTTCGGCCGCTATCGTAAGTCGCACAATCAGGGCGTATTTGACGCCTACACGTCCGAGATGCGGGCGATCCGCAAATCCGGCATCATCACCGGTTTGCCTGACGCCTATGGCCGTGGGCGGATTATCGGCGACTACCGCCGCGTTGCCCTGTACGGTGTCGATCGCCTGATCGCCGAGCGTGAAGAGCAGAAAGACATCAGCGACGCGGCGCGCATGAGCGAAGAGGTGATTCGTGAACGCGAGGAGCTCAGCGATCAGATTCGCGCACTGAAAGACCTCAAGGTGATGGCCTCCAAGTATGGCTACGACATTTCCGGACCGGCCAACACGGCCCAGGAAGCCATCCAGTGGCTCTATTTCGGTTATCTCGGCGCCATCAAGGAACAGAACGGTGCCGCCATGTCGCTGGGGCGCACTTCGACCTTCCTCGACATCTATGTGGAGCGCGACCTGAAGGCCCACCGCCTGACCGAGAGCGAGGCTCAGGCGCTGTTCGACCAGTTCGTGATCAAGCTGCGGCTGGTGAAGTTCCTGCGTACGCCGGATTATGACGCGCTGTTCTCGGGCGACCCGACCTGGGTGACCGAATCCATCGGCGGCATGAGTTCCGATGGCCGCACGCTGGTGACCAAGTCGTCCTTCCGCTTCCTGCACACGCTCGATACCCTGGGCCCTGCGCCGGAGCCGAATCTGACCGTTCTCTGGTCGCATGCGCTGCCGCAGGGTTTCAAGGATTTCTGTGCGCTGACCTCCATCCGCACCTCATCGATCCAGTATGAGAACGATGACCTCATGCGCGGCTTCTGGGGGGACGACTACGGCATCGCCTGCTGTGTGTCGCCCATGCGGATCGGCAAGCAGATGCAGTTCTTCGGCGCGCGCGCCAATCTTGCCAAGTGCATGCTCTACGCCCTGAACGGCGGGCGTGACGAGTTGACCGGCGAGCAGATCGGGCCGGCCCTGGAGCCGATTTCCTCCGATGTGTTGGACTACGACGAGGTGATCGGGCATTTCCTGCCGATGATGGACTGGCTGGCACGGACCTATGTCGGCGCGCTCAATGTCATTCATTACATGCATGACAAATACTCCTACGAGCGGCTGGAAATGGCGCTGCATGATAAGGATGTGCTGCGCACCCTGGCCTGCGGCATGGCGGGTTTGTCCGTGGTGGCCGACTCCCTGGCCGCGATCAAATACGCCAAGGTCACGGCCGTGCGTGACGAACGCGGTCTCGCCCAGGATTTCATCATCGAGGGCGATCCGCCGCGCTTCGGCAACAACGACGAGCGGGTGGACGCGATTGCCCGCTGGGCCATGGAAGCCTTCATGGAGAAGCTCAAGAAGATCCCGGCCTATCGCAATGCGGTGCATACCCAGTCGATCCTGACCATCACCTCCAATGTGGTCTACGGCAAGAAAACGGGGGCAACGCCGGACGGACGTAAGAAGGGTGAACCCTTCGCGCCCGGCGCCAATCCGATGAGCGGCCGTGACTTCAAGGGTGCCTTGGCGTCCATGTCGTCGGTCGCCAAGTTGGATTACCGCCATGCGCAAGATGGGATCTCCTACACCTTCTCGATCGTCCCGAGCGCGCTCGGACCGGTGGAGTCGGATCAGATCGCCAATCTGACCGGGTTGCTGGATACCTACTTCGGTTTGAATCCACACAGCAACGGCGCTCAGCACATCAATGTCAACGTGCTGGAGCGTGAAGCCCTGCTGGATGCCATGGAGCATCCGGAGAAGTATCCGCAACTCACCATTCGGGTGTCGGGGTACGCGGTCAACTTTGTCAAGCTGACGCGTGAGCAACAGCTCGATGTGGTCAACCGCACCTTCCATGGCTGCTGTGCCTGAAGTCACAGCGGTGGACGGCTACGTCCACTCCGTTGAGACCGCCGGGACCGTCGATGGTCCCGGCGTGCGCTTTGTCGTGTTTCTGGCCGGCTGTCGTCTGACCTGCCTCTATTGCCATAACCCGGACACGCAAAAGCTCGGTGGCGGGCGGCTCCTATCGAGCCGCGCGTTACTGCAGGAGATCGCGGAGTACAAGCCCTATCTGATGCATACCCACGGCGGGGTGACCGTCAGCGGCGGTGAGCCGCTGGTGCAGCCCGCGTTCGTCGAGGCGGTCTTTCAGGGCTGCAAGGAACTGGGGTTGCACACGGCATTGGACACCAGCGGTTTTCTCGGCGCACGTGCGTCGGATGCGCTGCTCGATGCCACGGATCTGGTGTTGCTCGATATCAAGTCCGGTCTGCCGGGGTTGTATCAACGGGTGACCGGCGTGCCGCTTCAGCCCACACTGGAATTCGCCCGACGGCTGGAGGCCAGGAAGCAACCGGTCTGGGTGCGATTCGTGCTTGTTCCCGGTCTGACCGATGGCGAGGATAACATCCGTGCTGTTGCGCGCATCGTGGCCAAACTCAAGAATGTCGAGCGTGTTGAAGTGCTGCCCTTCCATAAAATGGGCGAGCACAAGTGGGAGGAGATGGGCATGGAGTACAAGCTCAAAGAGACTCCATCGCCAACCAAAGAGCAGCTTGAGTGCGCGGATGCAATTTTCCGTGCCGAGGGTGTGGTGACCGCCTCCGCAGGGTAGTGTGCGCCGTGCTCCGGGCGAGGCGCAGCCTGCGCTGCCCCGTCGTCACCCGCGTCGCCGCGCCGGATTTGCGGCGTCCAAGTTCCAGGTCCTCTTGGCTTAGCGGATCGATTGCAGATTAAACTTCGCGGCCTATGGCAAAGGCGCCCGTCTTTTGCGGATAATCCCCGCGTCGCAGAATCAGTCAACGAACTCCGGTGTGCCTCGGTGAGACTGTCAGCGCTTGCCGCCCGCGCTGATGGGTGCCGTGAATGCCGTTTTGATGCCGTCTTGCCCGTTGCGCGTGCTACGACGTCGCTGGTGTGCGCTCCTGATCTCATCGAGTGATGCCATCGGGCGATCCATCCAAGTGAGAGGCAACCACATGATCCACTGCCCGTCTGCGCGTGTCGACGTGACGGCCGCTGCCCGCCTGCACCTTGGTTTTCTGGACCTCAACGGCGGTCTGGGTCGTCAGTTCGGCAGCCTGGGACTCACCATCGATGGCTTTGCCACCCGCTTGACCGCGGAACGGGCGGACGGATTCAGCGCGGAGGGAATGGACGCGGAGCGGGCACTCGGGTATGCCCGTACCTTTGCCGCGGCACGGGGCCTGACCGGCGGCGCCCGTCTCCAACTGCATGAGACGATCCCTGATCATGCCGGCCTGGGTTCCGGGACCCAGTTGGCGCTGGCCGTCGGTACGGCGTTGGAGCGGCTGTTGGGTCCGGCTGCCGACGGTGAGGTCTGGGATAGCCGAACCATCGCCCAGGCGCTGGGGCGAGGTCAGCGTTCGGGTATCGGCGTTGGTGCCTTCGACCAGGGCGGTTTTCTCGTCGACTGCGGACGCGGCGCCCTGCAGCAAGTGCCCCCGGTCGTGATGCGTTTCCCCTTTCCGGCGGATTGGCGGGTGCTGTTGTTGCTCGATCAGTGCGGCAGCGGGTTGCACGGCGAACCAGAGGCTCGGGCCTTCGATGCACTGCCGGTCTTTCCTGACGCGACGGTCGGGTCCCTGTGCCGCCTGCTCCTGATGCAGTTGGTGCCGGGGCTGATCGAGGGCCGGTTGCCGCCGGTCGCTGATGCCATCGGCCAGATTCAACGGGCTGTCGGCAGTCATTTCGCTCCGGTTCAGGGGGGCTGTTTTGCCTCGCCGGCGGTATCCGCCGCACTGGACTGGGCGGCGGAGCGGGGGTTTGTCGGCAGCGGGCAGTCGTCCTGGGGTCCCACCGGATTCGTCCTGGTTGCGGACCTGGACCAGGCACGCTGGCTGGAACTGAACCTCAAGGCACGGTTCGGCGCGTTGTCGGCACTGCGCTACCGCGTCGTCGCGGGGCACAATCAGGGCGCGGCGGTGGATCCAGCGACGCGGCGGGCGATGCGGGAGTCGTGATGCGTGCCGTTCCGAGTCGAGGCCCCGGGTGAGCGAAGCCTTTGCATTACGGCGGCGGCTGATCGCCGACGCCTACCGGGAGGCCTGTGGTCTGGAACTGGCCGCGCTCAAGCCGGGGAACGTGCATCGCGACGCCGACGGCCATGGGATGACCGTGGACGATTTCCTGCGTAGCGCCGAGGCCAGTGCCGGCCCGTTGACCGAGCCGGGTCCGGCGCTCGGGGAGCGTATCTATCGCGCTGTCTCCGCAACACGCGCGGCAGTCGCCTGCAACACCAATCTCGGTATACTCCTGCTGTGTGCTCCGCTGATCCAGGCCGCCCTGGATCCGACGGGCTGCGGGGGCTTGCGCCGGCGCCTGGTCGGCGTACTCAATGCCGCGGATCGAACGGATACGGACTGGCTCTTCCGCGCCATCCGACTGGCCGCGCCCGGTGGGCTGGGCGTGGCGCCGGAACACGATGTCTCCGGCGAGGCGCTCGCCACGCCGCTGGAGGTCATGGGCGCCGCGGCGCATCGCGACCGAATCGCCTGTCAATATGCCGATGGCTTTCATGATTTGTTCGAGCGGGCGCTGCCGCTGCTCGTCGGGTTCGAGACGCGGTGGCTGGACCCGGCCTGGGCCGCCGCGGGGCTCTATCTGGATTTTTTGGCGCGCTATCCGGACTCGCATGTCGCCCGCAAGTTGGGCTTGGATCAGGCGGTTGCGGTTTGCCGCCGGGCCGCGCCGATCGCTGCCGCGCTGGCCGCGGCCGCGCGGCCGCAGGTCTGCACCGAGGCGTTGCGCGCGTTGGACCTGGATCTCAAGACGGCCGGCATCAACCCCGGAACCTCGGCTGATCTGACCGTGGCGTGTCTGCTGATCCGTGCGCTGGAACCCTTATGTTGCGATGATTTATCCGCGGCGGTTGTCCGCCGTATTCCAGGCACCGGCCCGGTTACGCCGGTGCCTTCACTCTAAGAAACCCAAAACCCTAAGGAGCGTATGCGATGGCAGTGATTAACAAGACGCTGGTTGGTGAGTCCCAGGTGGGCGACGGCAATGAGGTCGCTCACATCGATCTGATCATGGGGCCGCGCGGTTCCGCGGCTGAGACTGCGTTCTGCAACGGCCTGGTGAACAATAAGGACGGCTTCACCAACCTGCTCGCGGTGGTGGCGCCGAATCTGCCGGTCAAGCCCAGTACCCTGATGTGCAACAAGGTCACACTCAAGGGTTCCAAACAGGTGGTGCAGATGTTCGGACCGGCCCAGCGGGGGGTGGCGATGGCGGTGGCCGCTTGCGTGGAAGACGGCACCATTCCGGCCGCCGAGGCGGACGACATCTTTATCTGTGTCGGCGTTTTTGTGCACTGGCAGGCTGAGGACGAGGCCAAAATTCAGGATTTCAACTACCAGGCGACCAAGGAAGCCATCCAGCGCGCCGTGGCCGGCGAGCCCAAGGCCGCCGAGGTGTTGCAGAAGCGGGGCAGCATCGCCCATCCCTACGCCGCCCACCTGTGATCCGGACCCGGTGACCGCGGGCGGTGCGGCCGGGGCTGCACCCGGTGTTCGGCCGCCCGCCGACCGCTGTGCCGCCCCGCCGGCTTGAGCCATGACTGCAATGCTGAGCCGGCGAGGCGGGCCGCTGGTAGCGCGCTGTCGGCTGCTTGTTCCTGGAGGAGGTGGTGGTCCCATCGGTGAGATCCCATGACATCGCTGACTGATGCGCCGGTAGTCATCGATCTTCCCTATCGACCGGACAGTGCCCCGCTGTTTGCGGCCGTGATCGACCGCCGCTGGCCGGTCTTTCTCGACAGCGGCCGACCCTATTGCACGCAGGGCCGCTATGACATCCTGAGCGCCGATCCGCGCACGCGGCTGGTGACCCGCGGGCCGCTGACCGAGGTTCGTGCCGGCCGCGTTGTGCGGACCTCCCTGGCCGACCCCTTCAGTCTGGTGCAGGAGGCACTGGGACCCCGGCGACCCGCAGTTTCGGGTCTCCCCTTCAGCGGCGGCGCCATTGGCTGGTTTGCCTATGATCTGGCACGTCGCCTGGAGTGCCTGCCGAGTCTGGCGCTGGATGTCGAGGGCACCCCGGACATGGCGGTCGGTATCTACGATTGGGCCCTGGTGGTGGACCACGAAGAGCGGTGTACCCGCTTGGTGGCGCGGGATCCCGGCCGTCTCGCCAAGTACCGGGCATTGTTCGCCGCCGCGCTTGCCGGTCGTCAGGTGGCGCGGTCCCGCGCGCCGTTCCGCGTGCTCGATCGGGTCTGCTCCAATCTGAGCCGTGGGCGCTATCTGCATGCGGTCGGTCGTATCCAGCATTATTTGCGTGAGGGCGATTGTTATCAGGTCAACCTCGCGCAGCGCTTCGCCGTGTCGGCGCAGGGTGACCCCTGGCAGGCCTATCAGGATCTGCGGGTCATCAACCCGGCGCCTTTCAGTGCCTATCTGGCGACTCCGGATTGTCAGGTGCTGTGTTCATCCCCGGAGCGCTTCTTGCTGGTGCGTGACGGCGCGGTGGAGACCCGGCCCATCAAGGGCACCCGCCCGCGCGTGGCCGATCCCGGCGAGGACCGGCTGCTCGCGCAAGCCCTCCAGGCCAGTCCCAAGGATCGGGCGGAGAATGTCATGATCGTCGACCTGCTGCGCAACGACCTGGGGAAGGTCTGTGCGATCGGCAGTATCCAGGTTCCTGAATTGTTCAAAGTGGAGGGGTTTGCTCGCGTTCATCACCTGGTCAGCACGGTCCGCGGCCGGTTGGCGGAGGGCCGCACCGCGGTCGATCTGTTGCGCGCCTGTTTTCCCGGCGGCTCCATCACCGGCGCGCCCAAGCGGCGGGCCATGGAGGTGATCGAGGAGTTGGAACCCCAGCGCCGCGGCATCTACTGCGGGGCGATCGGCTATCTGGGTCACGACGGTGCCATGGACACCAATATCGTGATCCGTACCCTGGTGTACTCAAACGGCGTCGCCCGCCTGTGGGCCGGCGGCGGGATCGTCGCGGACTCGGACCCGGAGGCCGAGTATCGCGAGACGCTGGACAAGGCGGCTCCGCTGCTTGACCTGCTCGAGCGATTGCGTCGCGATCCTTCGCGATCTGGTACATGATTTTGCGGCAATCGCCTAAACTGCGGGGTTCCGGCTGACCTGGCTGGACGCGGCGGCCGAGGGCTGCCGACGCACCGACTGGGAGACATCATGAAGATCAAAGGCAACGGCGTCCGGCTGATCGCCCCACTGGGGTTTTTGCTCGCCGGACTCCTGGCCCTGGTCGGGATCGCATTCTTCTTTAACCGCTCGATGGAGGCGCTGGATCAGCAGCTTCAGAACGCTCAGGCGCGGGTGAGGATCGGGGAGCAGATCGCTCAGAACCTGGTGCGCATCGAGACGGCCGTTTATCGGATGGTCAGCACTACCCGGACGCGTCTGCCGATCGCGCGCAACCTGCTGTCGCTGGTCGATGACACCCGAGGCATGCTGCGGGTATTGAGCGAGGGTGGCGCGGTCAGCGTCCGGCATCCCTCTGCTCCAGACGGGGCGCAGGTGTCGGCACCCGTGTTCAGTTACAACCCGGGTGATGCGTTCGGTCCGGACATGCTGGAGGCGATCGAACTCAGACCGAAGCTCGCGGCCCTGGAGGAGCAGGCCAACACCCTGATCCGGCTACTCGCCGCGCGTGATGCGGCGATGCAGCAGGAGGCGCGTCAGGAGCAGGAGCAACGCGTCGCCGCGGTGGATGAGGTACTGCGCACCTTTCCGTCGACCTTCCAGCGATTGAGCGAACAGGCTGACCGCCTGATTCGCAGCAGCCAGGAGCGACTGCACGACCTCGGGGTGCGCGGCGCGGCGCAACGTCAGCGCTTCGGCGGGTTCCAGGCGTTGTTGGCGGCGGGTGTCATCCTCGTGGTCCTGGCGCTGGCGTATCGCGACGTGTTTGCAATCGAGCGCACCTGCCGACGCCTGCGCGAGGAGCTGGCCGCCATGGAGCGCGCGCGCGATGCGGCGGAATCGGCCAATCGCGCCAAATCGGTTTTTCTGGCCAATATGAGTCACGAAATCCGCACGCCGATGAATGCCATCATCGGTATGACGTCACTGGTTCTGGACAGCGATCTGGCGCCGAAGCAACGCCATGACGTCAAGACCATCCTGAACTCGGCCAATGCCCTGCTCGGGTTGCTCAACGACATCCTGGACTTCTCCAAGATCGAGGCCCAGCAGGTCCAACTGGAGCGGTGTTCATTCGACCTGTTCGAGGTGATCGAAGAGGTGGTGCGGACCTTCTCCGACATCAGCCGGCGCAGCGGCGTGGCCCTGTATTACCGCATCGATCCGAGTTTTCCGCGCGCGGCGGTCGGTGATGCACTGCGCTTGCGCCAAATTCTGATCAATCTGGTCGGTAACGCGTTCAAGTTCACATCGACGGGTCATGTGCGCATCGATGCGGAGTTGGCGGACGCGCGTGACGGCTTCGTCACCCTGCGTTTCGAGGTGTCGGACACGGGTACCGGTATCGACCGGGAGCGTCAGGCCGGTATCTTCTCCCGCTTTACCCAGGCGGACGAGACCATCTACCGGAAACATGGGGGTACTGGGCTTGGGTTGTCCATCTCCGAGCGGCTCGCGCAGTTGATGGACGGCCGCATGTGGGTGGAAAGCGCGCCGGGGCAGGGCAGCCGCTTCTACTTCACGGTGCGTCTGCCCCGCGCCGAGGGGCGTCCGCTCCCGGACATGGGTTCGCCGCGGCTGCTGGTCGCCGGGACCGACCAGGTCGCCATGGGGCTGGTCTGCGAGCGTATGAGCCTGATGGGCTGTCGATCGGAGTGTGTTTACACCGCGCCGGATGCGGATGCACGGCTCAAGGCGGCGGCGCAGACCCAGGACCCGTTCCGCATCGTGGTGCTGGAGAAATGCCTGTGCGACGCTACCACCACCGACATCCTCACCTTTCTGCGCGAAATCCCGGTCCCGCCGGATTTGGCCCTGATTGCACTCTCCGAGCCGGACAAGGATGAGGCCGACCGGTTGGCAGACGGCAGCCATGTGCTTTGTGTCAGCGAGCCGCTCATCATCGGCGAATTGCTCACCCACATGCAGGACTTTGCGCAGGCCCGGCGGCGGGCGGAGTCGCGGACCGAGGCGGCACCCAGTCCACGGCCCCAGGGTATCTATCGCATCCTGTTGGTCGAGGACAACCATGTCAACAGTGTCATCGCGCGCCGGGTCCTGGAGAAGGACGACCATCCGGTGACCGAAGCCGTGGACGGTGAGGCCGCATTACGCGCCTTGGCGGCCGATCCCTATGACCTGGTAATGATGGACGTGCAGATGCCCAAGATGGACGGGCTGGAGACCACGCGTATCATCCGCGCCCTGGAGACCGGACGAGATCCCGAGCGGCCCGAGGCAGTGCCGGATGGCCTGGCGCCGCGGCTGCTCGGACGCCATACCCCGGTGATCGCCATGACAGCCAATGCCATGGCAGGCGACCGCGAGTTATGCCTCGCCGCCGGCATGGACGACTATGTGACCAAGCCGTTCAAGCGCGAGGAGATGCTGGCGACCGTGCAGCGGGTGATGGCGCGGCAGGCGGGTGTTGAGGCGGCGGCTGACGGCGCTGATGAGGCCGCGCGCCTCGTTCGTTAATGCCGCGGGCCTTGATCATCGTTCTGGCCAGTTTCCGCCGAGGCCCTGGGGCGGAAAATGCATCCACAGATGGTCACAGATGAGCACAGATATTTTTTTCTTCATCTGTGAGAATCTGTGACATCCGTGGAAAAATCCGGGTGATCACTTGGCCGTAACGACGATCATGGCCGGCACCCACCTACTTGCCACCCTCGGCGCCACCTGCATCTGCGCAGCACCCGACCGCAGCGCGGCCAACCCTGGCGCGCGGCGCCCGCCGGCTACCTTGGACCAGCGCCTGCGGGATCCCAACCCCAAGAAGGGTCCGCTCGCCTACTATCGCAACCGCTGCCGGCGGGAGCAGATCAAATGGCGGGTAAGCTACTGGACCTTCGCCATCTGCTCCCTGTCCGCCATCCTGGCCACCGGCCTCAAGCTCCTGACCCTGGCCGGGCTGGTGCAGCTCGCCCCGGAGTCCGCCGCCCTGCTGACCAGCGTCCTGGGCGTCCTGGTGGGGCGGACCTTTGGCCCTGTGGCGTGAGGCCGGCGGGATCAGCGCGGGTCGCCCAACACCGACCGCAGTTGCTCATAAACCTGCATAACCGGCGGATCAAAGGTCACGCCGGCCGCGATAGAGCGATGCAGCACCGCATAGCAGGCGGCTTTGTGGTGTTCAGCCAGGGCCTGGTCCCCGGTCCGCTCACCGAGCGCGGCGAGCTTGGCGTGCGAGACGACGACATCCCGCGCCTTCGCCGCCGAGTCGGGGGTGGCGGCCAGCAGGCGCTGGCGGATCGTCAGTCCGCGTTGGTAGTGAGCCAGGGCCTGGTCGGCGTCGCCCGGCAGGCCGCGGGCGGCGAGGAAGGCGCCGAGCTGGTTCAGGCTCACCGAGACATCGCGCGCGGCTTGATCGAACTGGGGGCCGGAGTCCGGGGCGGCGGCCAGCAGGCGCTCCAAGACCTCCAGCGCCTGCCGATAGAATCCAACCGCCTGGTCGGCGTCGCCCGCCTGGCCGCGCAGCACCAGGCAGTCGGCCACTTGCGATTGCGCGGCGGCCAGGAGCCGCTCCTGAGCGGGGGCGACCGGCGGGCGGGCGGTCAGGCGCCCGGCGGCGTCCAGTGCCTGCCGGGCCAGGGGCAGGGCGGCGGTGAGGGTGCCGTGATCCTTCTCGAAGTCGGCGCGGTCCCGGTAGAACCAGGCGGCGGGTGCCAGTGCCTCGGGCCAGTCCGGTTCCAGGTCCAGGACCTCCTGATAGCGCGCGGCGGCGGACGCGGGGTCGCCCTTGGCGGCGTAGAGGCCGGCGCTGGTGAGCAGGGGTTGCAGGTCGTCGCGGTTGCGTTGCCGGGCGGCGGCCTGGCGGGCGCGGACCTGGTCGAGGATGGCGGGGCGCTTGGCGGCGACATAGGCGAGTGCCGGGTCGACGCCCTGTTCCTGCAAGATCCGGGTGAGTTCGGTGAAGACGCTGCCGGCTTCGCCGCGCGCCTCAATGGCGGCGAAGGAGGCGGCCAGGTCATCGATGCGAGCGCGTTGCTGGGCGCGCTGGGCGGCGGCGGCCTCGCGTTGGCGCTCGCGGGTCTCCCAGTCGGCGGCGGCCGCGGCCGTCGTGAGATCGCGCTGGTAGGCGTCTTCGACCGCGGTGAGCAGGTGGGCGCGGATGCGTTCGGTGGTGATCTGCTGTTGGGCGGCGGTCTGCTTGACGATGACTTCCGTGTTCCAGTGCACGTAACCAAGGATGCCGGCCCCCACCAGCAGCAAGGCCGCGAAGAGCCCGCCGATGCTCCAACCGAGCCGGCGCCGGTCGCGTGCCTGGCGTTGGCGCAGTTCGGCCAACTCGTCCTTGAGTTCATACACCAGGTTCTTAATCCGCTCGTCGCTCGCCGCCTTGTGGCGCAGGTGGTTGGCGGCGCGCAGGCGCTCGACATAGGCGTGTTGCCGGGCGCGGCGCTCGGCCTGGTAGGCGGCGGGATCCGGGTGCGGAGGAGCGCCCTCGCGGGTGTGGGGCAGATCGAGTTTGTCCGGTTGCTGGTCGCGCGTGCAGCCCGGCTCGACCTCGATGAACCAGGTGCGCTTGCCGCGGCGGAGCGCGTAGAGGAGCTCGAACTGGGTGTAGGAACAGGGTCTCCATTCGGGGTCCGGCCAGGGGCGCACCGGATCGTCACAGGGCGGCGGCTCGGCGCCGTAGGCCAGGCCGACCAATTGGAAGACCCCCTCGCAGCCGTCGATCTGCTGCTCCAGCCAAGCCCGCAGTTCGCCGTACCCGGTGGGGAAGTCGTCCTCGATCACGGTGTCGAAGCCCAGCCGGCGCAGGGTGTCGGCGACCAGGCGGCGGGCACCGCGCAGTTCGCTGCTGACGGCGGAGACGAAAAGGCGCGGGCGGTTCATCGTGAAACCGGGAAGAGACCATGGTTAGCCGCGACTTTGCAGGCAAGCCAGCGGTGCCGTCAAGGTCTTCACATCCCCCAACAGGCTCGGATCGGTGCCGCCGGTGACCCTAGGCTTGCGATGCTCCGAGCGGGAATCGGGAGCGTGTTCTTGCTCGGAGCCGGTAGGGTCCGCTGCGCGGACCCATCCCACGCGACCCCACCCGAAGAACAAAGAACGTCCGGCGCCGCGTACGCAATCGGGTTTGCTGCGCAACAGCGATTCCAAATTTGGGCGGCATCGCGCGGCCCCTGGTGGATGCGGCGCGCGCGACGGCTGTGCCGGGNCCCAGACACCGAGCGGCGCGCCTTATCCACCCTACAGCGGAGCCGGTTTTGTAGCCCCTGGTGGATGCGGCGCGCGCGACGGCTGTGCCGGGTCCCAGACACCGAGCGGCGCGCCTTATCCACCCTACAGCGGAGTCGGTTTTGTAGGGTGGATAAGCGCAGCGCATCCACCATCAGCCCCGCGGCCGGCACGCTGCTGGCGGCGGCTACCCAAATTTAGAACTGCTGCATAGGTGGCGCGCAGCTTGCGGTGGCTCTCGCCCTCCTTGATGATCAAGGCCCACACACCGAAATCCCCACGTCGAAGTAAGGCCATGTTCGCAATCCATCCCCAGCTCCTCGCTGATTGCCATATCCTGGGGCGGCTGCCCGCGACCCATCTGTTGTTGCACAAGAACGCCGCCGTTCCCTGGTGCATCCTGGTTCCGGAGACGGATCTGGCCAACCTGTTGGACTTGGCCGTCGTCCAGCGCGACGCGGTGCTGGCGGATTGCAAGCGGGTCAGCGATTATCTGGTGGGTTCGCTTGGCTGCACCAGGGTCAACGTCGCCTGGATCGGCAATCTGGTGCCGCAGTTGCACATCCATGTGATCGGACGGAACCCGGCGGACGCGTGCTGGCCAAAACCGGTCTGGGGCCACCTGGAGCGGACCCGTGACTATAGTCCGGCGCAGATCGCGGCGATTCGTGCCGGAATCTGCGGGGCCTGAGTTGGACGCGGGCGGATCGAGACCTTTTGCCGGTTGCGAAATCCGCTCCATCACGCAAACTACGTCTAAGATTCAGAACCGCGCCCCCGCGAGGCGATGGGACCTCTACCGACCAACCAGACGGAGCCCCCGATGACCGATCCGGATCAGAAACAGCCTGGTGAGACGCCAGTCGACAAGATGGTGAAAGCCTACGAGGAGATGCTCAAGCATACCCAGGAGACCCTGGGGCAGGCTGGGCAGGAAACTGTCCCCCGCTTCCGGGAGTTACTGGAGACGGCGCGGGACAATATGGTGGAACTGGGTGAGTTGACCCGGGAGGAGGCCAATAAGGTCTCTGAGTATCTGCGCCGGGACGTCGAGGATGCGGCGACCTATATCGCCGAGACCGGTCAGACCATCCATGACTGGTGGCGCTTCGACCTCGAGTTGATGGAGCAGCGGATGATGGATCTGTTCGCGCGGGCGGCGGACCAGACCAGTCTGCAACTCGCCCAGTGGGCGGAGAACGCCCGCCAGTTCAGCCTGTATCAGGCCGGCGAGGTCACCGGCCCCGGTACTCTGGTGTGCGACCGCTGCGGCGCCGAGACGCACTTTGTGCAGGCCGGACGCATCCCGCCGTGCGCCGACTGCGGCGGCACGGCATTCAAGCGCAAGGAGCAGACCGCGGGGACCGGGGCGTCCGGATCGTCTGAGCCTTGAGTCCGGGTCCGGGGGTGAGGCGTCAGCCGGCGCTGGAAATTCAATCACGGCGCCCGTATAGTCACGGCTCGCGTCATGCCCCGCGGGAGAGACCGGACCTTCAGCCACGATCAATCGCGTGGAGTCTGCTGTAAGGTCCGGCGCCGAAGGCGCAACACCGCCCGGAATCGCTCAGGCAACAGGGACCGTGGGGCTCAAGACCGACTCTGGAGAGCGGTTGCCGTCTGCCCGTCAGATCGCAACCCACCGATGGGGCAGCCGGCCCCGCGTGACCGATCTGCTGCGCGGGTGCGTTTTGCCCCGTCAAGCGGGGCCCTTCACGCCGAGCCGCAAACTCTCAGGTCCAGGACAGAGGGGCGATGCCGCGGGTCCCCAGGGGCCCATGGCACCGTGCTGCCGCGTCGTTTTGATTCTCGCGGCGGCTCCGCCTGATCTTGAGGAGAGTCGAATGGGATTGCGTACCCCCTTGTTTGCTGAGCATGAGCGGCTCAATGCCCGCATCGTGCCCTTCGGCGGTTGGGACATGCCGCTGCACTATGGTTCCCAGCTCGAAGAACACCATGCGGTGCGTCGCCGTGCCGGGATCTTCGACGTTTCCCACATGCAGCCGGTGGATATCACAGGCTCCGGTGCCGGCAGCTTTCTGCGTCGGCTCCTCGCCAATGACGTGGTGAAGCTCAAGGATCCCGGCAAGGCGCTCTACAGTTGCATGCTCAACGACCAGGGCGGAGTCGTGGATGACCTGATCTGTTACTACCGGGGTCCCGAGCGCTACCGCCTGGTGGTCAACGCCGGCACCGCGGATAAGGACCTCGACTGGATGCAGGCGCACGCGGCGGGGTTCGATGTGCAGATCGACCGTCGGCGTGATTTGGCGATGATCGCCATTCAGGGACCCCAAGCGCGTGCGCTCGCCGCCCCACTCCTGCCTGCCGACTGCCGTGACGCGGCCCTCGCTATTGCCCCCTTTTTCGCCGCCGATGGGGCGCGTTGGTTCGTCGGCCGCACGGGGTATACCGGTGAGGACGGCTTCGAGATCATACTTCCCGCTGAGGATGCTCCGGGTCTCTGGCAGGGCCTGATCGCCGCCGGGATTCAGCCCTGCGGCCTGGGTGCGCGTGACACGCTGCGGCTGGAGGCCGGCATGAACCTCTACGGCCAGGACATGGACGAGACCGTTGGTCCCCTGGAGTCCGGTCTGGGCTGGACCATCGCCTGGGAGCCCTTGGAGCGTCAGTTCATCGGTCGCGAGGCCTTGGTTGCGCTGCGCGACAACCCGGCGCGACGCGACTTCGTGGGACTGTTGCTGACCGGGCGGGGGGTGTTGCGCGGCCACCAACAGGTCTTGAGCGAAGGGCGCGTGGTCGGCGAGATCACCTCCGGCGGCTTTGCGCCGACCCTGGAGCGCTCGATCGCGCTGGCGCGGGTCGCGCCTGGGCTCGGTGCGACCTGTGCGGTCGACATCCGCGGCAAGGCCGTACCGGCGCTGGTGGTCAAGACCACCTTCGTGCGCCACGGCAAACCGGCTCAAGCCTTTTAGATTCACAGCGATGGCCGGCCGCGCCGGCCCCTACCCGGAGAGAACCATGAGCGTAGTCCACGCTGACCTTCACTACACCAAGACCCACGAGTGGGTGAAGGTCCATGGCGACGGCACCGCCACGGTCGGCATTACCGACCATGCCCAAGAGGCGCTGGGCGACATCGTCTTCGTTGAGACCCCGGACGTCGGCCGGCAGGTAGAGGCCGGCGACGGCTGCGCCGTGGTCGAGTCGGTGAAGGCCGCGTCCGATATCTATGCGCCGTTGGCGGGCGAGGTGGTCGAGGTCAATACGGCACTTGCCGACACACCGGAACTCATCAACGAGAGTGCTTACGGGGACGGCTGGATCTTCACCCTGCGCATCGCCGATGCGGGTGCCGTCGATGGTTTGCTCGATGCCGCCGGCTATCAGGCGGCGCTGGACGCGGAGGCCTGAGTCAGACATGCCTTTCGTACCCCATACCGACGAAGACGTGGCCGCGATGCTCGGTGCGATCGGCGTCGCCACCATCGACGACCTGTTCGACGAGATTCCACGCGAACTGCGCATCGGCGAACTCGCCGCCATTCCCGCGGGGATGGCTGAAATGGACATCACCCGGTTGATGCAGGCGCGGGCCCGTGCCGATGGCCAGCCGCTTTGCTTCATTGGCGCTGGGGCCTATGACCACCACATCCCGGCGGCGGTGTGGCAGATCGCTTCCCGCGGCGAGTTCTACAGTGCCTACACGCCGTATCAGGCGGAAGCGAGCCAGGGTACCTTGCAACTGCTGTACGAATTCCAGTCGATGATGACGGCCCTGACCGCGCTCGATGTGTCGAATGCCTCATTGTATGACGGAGCCTCGGCGCTGGCGGAGGCGGTGCTGATGGCGGTGCGCGCCAACCGCAAGACCAAGTCGCATCGCGTGCTGGTCCCGCGTGCCCTGCATCCGGCCTATCGGCGGGTGTTGCGCGGGATCGTCGAATCTCAGGGTATCGAGGTCATTGAGGCCCCCTTCGACCGCCAGGGCGGGCAGACCCCGGTCGCGGCGCTGGACGCCCTGGTCGGTGACGGCGGCTTTGCCGCGATCGTCATCAATCAGCCGAACTTCTTCGGTGTGATCGAAGACGTGGATGTGCTGACCGATTGGGCTCACGCCCAGGGAGCGCTGGCCATCGCCGTGGTGAACCCGATTGCCCTGGCACTGCTCAAGGCGCCGGGTGAGTGGGGCGCGGCCGGCCCCGAGCGGGGTGCGGACATCGCCTGCGGTGAGGCCCAGCCGCTGGGGATGCCGCTCTCCTCCGGCGGGCCCTACGCGGGTTTTCTGTGCTGCAAGAAAGACCTGATGCGTCAGATGCCGGGGCGGATCGTCGGCCGCACCCTGGATCTGGAGGGTAAGCCGGGCTTCACCCTGACACTCCAGGCGCGGGAGCAGCATATCCGCCGCGGCAAGGCGACCTCCAACATCTGCACCAATCAGGGGTTACTGGTCACCGCCGCCACCATTCATCTGGCGCTGCTGGGTACGGCGGGTCTGGAGCGGGTGGCCGCGGCCTGTCACGCCAATACCCGGCGGCTCGCGGCCCTGCTGTGCGAGATTCCGGGGGTGGAACCCCGGTTCGATCGCCCCATGTTCCACGAACAAGTGCTGCGCCTGCCCGCTCCGACCGCGGACTTGTTGCATGCACTGGCCGCCCACGGTGTGTTGGGCGGATTCGATCTGGGTCCGGATTATCCGGAACTGGACCCGGCACTTCTGGTCTGCGCGACCGAGTTGCGGACCGAGGAGGAAATGCAGCGCTACGTGACGACGCTGGCTCGGGTGATCGCCGCAAGGACGCAGGCGAAGTGCCCCGTGGAGCCTAAGATCTAGCACCCTTCCATAGTGCGACCCGCCATCAATGATCCGCCAACCCAACCACCACTGGAGATGACATATGGCCAAGACCGCTCTGCAAGGTAATCCCGTCAGCCTGTCCGGCGAACTGCCCGCCGTCGGCAGCCAGGCTCCCGATTTCCATCTGGTTGCCAAAGACCTGGGTGACAAGACCCTGGCCGACTTCGCCGGGAAGAAGAAGCTGCTGAACATCGTACCGAGCCTGGACACCGGCGTGTGCGCCGCGTCCACCAAGAAGTTCAACGAGGCCATGGCCGGCAAGACCGACGCGGTCGCACTGGTCATCTCGGCCGACCTGCCGTTCGCCATGGGCCGCTTCTGCGAGGCCGAGGGCATTACCAATGTCGTGAGTCTGTCGATGATGCGCTCACGCAACTTCGCGACGGACTATGGTGTGTTGATCGCCGATGGGCCGCTCGCCGGAATCACCGCCCGCGCCGTCGTGGTGCTCGATGCCGGCAACAAGGTCGTCTATACGCAGTTGGTCCCGGAGATCACCCAAGAGCCGGACTACGACGCGGCACTGGCCGCGCTCTAGTCAGTCGCGGAACCGATGAGGCCACCATGGGCCTCATCGGTCCTGCCACGTCCTGCGATCCGCGCAGTACCCCACCGAACCGAAACAAGCCGCACATGCTGATCCACGAACAATCCCGACCCGGCCGTCGTGCCGCCGCTCAGGCGCCGCTCTATTCTGCAGAGGTGTCCGACATTCCGGTCAGCGCCCGGCGCGTTGCCCCGCTGGTGTTGCCGGAGGTCTCGGAGCTGCAGGCGGTGCGTCATTACACCAGGCTGTCGCAGAAGAACTTCTCTATCGACACCCATTTCTATCCGCTGGGCTCCTGTACCATGAAGTACAACCCGCGGGCCTGCAATACGCTGGCGATGCTGCCGGGCTTTCTGGCCCGTCACCCGGCGGCCCCGGACAGCCACGGCCAAGGGCTGCTGGCCTGTCTGTTCGAACTGCAGGAGATGCTCAAGGAGGTCACGGGGATGCACGCGGTGTCCCTGGCGCCGTCTGCCGGGGCACAGGGCGAGTTCGCCGGTGTCGCCATGATTCGCGCCTACCATCGCGCCCGCAACGATGGTGCCCGCACCGAGATTTTGGTGCCGGACGCCGCCCACGGGACCAATCCCGCTTCGGCGGTGATGTGCGGCTTTGTGGCACGGGAGATCCCGACCGGCCCGAACGGGGACGTGGATATCGCGGCCCTGCGTGAGGCGGTTGGCCCCCAGACCGCGGGCATCATGCTCACCAATCCGAGCACCGTCGGCGTCTTTGACCGCAATATTCAGGAGATCGCGGGCATCGTCCACGCGGCCGGGGGACTGCTCTACTATGACGGCGCCAACCTCAACGCCATTCTGGGCAAGGTGCGGCCCGGTGACATGGGCTTCGACGTCATTCACATGAACCTGCACAAGACCTTTTCCACCCCTCACGGCGGCGGCGGTCCAGGCGCTGGTCCGGTGGGCGTATCCAAGCGCCTGGAGCCCTTCTTGCCGGTGCCCCTGGTCGTCCAGGACGGCGATGACTATCGCTGGGTGAGTGAACACGAGCGGCCTCAATCCATTGGCCGGTTGACCGCCTTCGGAGGCAACATGGGCATCCTGCTGCGCGCTTATGTGTACGCGCGGATGCTCGGGCGTGAGGGCATGAAGCGAGTCTCCGAATTCTCGACGCTCAACGCAAATTATCTGATGGCCCGGCTCAAAGCGGCGGGATTCGATGCCGCCTACCCGCAACGGCGCGCCAGCCATGAGTTCATTATTACCATGAAACGCGAAACCAAAGAGTTGGGCGTCAACGCCATGGACTTCGCCAAGCGCCTGCTCGATTATGGCTTCCATGCCCCGACCACCTATTTCCCGCTATTGGTGCCGGAGTGTCTGTTGATCGAGCCGACCGAGACCGAGACCAAGGAAGAGCTCGACGACTTCGTCGCCGCGCTGGTCGCCATTCGCGAGGAGGCACGAACCAACCCGGAGCTGGTGAAAGGCGCCCCACACACCATGCCGGTGCGCCGGCTCGACGACGTGCGCGCGGCGCGTCAATTGGATCTGGCGTGGCGGTCTACAGCCAACTGTACATAGTATGGCCAATCAGAACGTTCGGGGCTGGCGGCGGCTCATTTACGCCTTCGGCTATTCCATGGCGGGGTTCAAGGTCTGTTTCGAGGCGGAGGAAGCCTTCCGTCAGGAGTTATTTCTGTTGATGTTTCTTGCCCCACTCGGGTTGTGGCTGGGGGAAACGCCGATCGAGCGCGTGCTGTTGGTCGGCTGCCTGTTGATCGTGCTCATCGTGGAACTGCTCAACTCCGCCATCGAGGCCAACGTGGACCGCGTCGGCATGGAGCGGCACGAGCTGTCCGCCCGCGCGAAAGACATTGCCTCCGCCGCGGTCTTCATGAGCTTCGCGTTGACCGTGTTGACCTGGGGGTTGATCCTGCTTCCGAAATGGTTTTAAGCGGTTTGTCCGCCTGGAACGGGCACGGTGCGGCGCTTCTGCGAACAACTTCACGGCGCCGGCTCACGCGATCCAGTATTGGATAGTTGGAGGACGCCGCGCTACCAGGCTGTCGCGCTGAGGAGGGGCTGATGGCCGCGATCACGGCTCCGGCCACGGGACATCGTAGGGTGGACAAGCGCAGCGCAGTCCACCAGCGACGACGCCGGATTCGGTGGACTGCGCTATCGCTTGTCCACCCTACGGCCGGAACGATGATCAAGGCCGGGCTGATCGCGTGGTGCGCGTTTTCCAAGTGGCGTCCAGTCACCCTGGACTACAATGTGCCATCGGCCGGGATCGGAGATTACTTCAGTGACATACAGCGACATTCCGCGCCTGTTGACGATGACCATCGTGTGGTTGTTGTTGCTGGTGTGGTTCCTCATCGCCGATCGCAGCGGCTGCGTGGCGATCTTGGGGATATGGGTCGTTTTTTCCGTGATCGTGTTCGTCTCCGGTATTGAGAGCGCGCTGGCGAAGCGACGCGTGTTTCTCAATGAGTGCCTGGAGCCGCGCACCTTCCTGTTTCGGCTGTTACAGCGTCGCTACCTGCTCATCGCCATCGAGATCCTCACGTCTGCCGTGCTGGCCCTGTTCCTCATGGTCAGCGCGCTGAGTTTTGCGTCGCGTCATTGGTCGTTGATATTCGCCGACGTCTTGTTGGTGTCGCTGCTGCTGCCGCGGTTCTACGGGGTTTTCGCCGGACAGTTGCGCGAGCCGTACCGTTATGTCACGGCCCGCCGTTGGGCCATGTGGGTCAGCACACTGTTTCTTTGGCTGGAGTCCCTCTTGGTCCTCGTGTTCGCGAACGAGCAAAACTTCATCGGACTGCGCTGGCAGGAGGTCATTACCTATGGGAGTACGAGATTCGATCTCCCCTGCGCCCCGGTCGCAACGATCGCCTCGCTGGTTTCGGCCCTGGACGACCTGGGACAATGGTCGGTGCAGAATCTGGCGCGCAGCCTTCAGGATCTTCCGCAGGCCTTTATGGCGTCAGCCAGTCTGTTCGTCTACGTCGTTCTGTCGCTCTTGCTGGCTTACGCTTATAGTCGTGCGCTGATCGGTGTGGTTGGGCGACCCTGGACCATGTGGCGCCTCGAGTCGCCCCCGAGTTCCTCGATTGCGGGTGACGGAACCGGTTGATGCTGATGCCTGTATGAACGAACAAACCGATCGCCTTGAGCTCGCCGACACCGGCGGTACGCTTGAGTTGCGCAACCAACTCGAGCAGATGCGCAGAGATGCGGCGGAAGAGATCGCGCGCCTCAATCGCAAGTTGGCCGAGCGCGAATACGCAATGGAAAGCACCGTCTCGTCCGCGACCGAGCGGCAGGCCATGCAGCAGGAACTCACCACCCTGAGGCATTCACTGGGGGAGCGGGGCAAGACACTCGATCGGATCACGGGTGAGTGCCGGCGACTTGAAGACGAGTTGGAAGACCGGCATCAGGAGGCTGATGCGCTCAAGAACGAGGTCCAGCGCAAGGAGACGTCGCTCAAGGCGGCGCGCGACGAACTTCAGCGGCTGCGGCGCCAAATGGCCGAGATTCAAGAGCAGTCGGTTGATATCGCGGCAGTCGTCCATCAGGCTCAGAACTCGAACCTGCTGCCCCTCCCGCCGGTGGACCTGAGTACCCCGCCACGCGTCGTGCCCCAGGTGATCAGCTTCTCGGCCGGATTGCTGTCGGGACTCGCCGTGATTGCCGTCGTAGCGCTGTTCCTATGGGGCGGCATCAGCCTGGAGTTGCCCCGCTTCTGGGAGCGTACGACCTCGTCGGATGGGGAGGGTGCATCGGCAGAGCCGGTTGCGGTCGAGGCGGTCCGGGCCTCCGAGCGACCCGAAGAGGAGGTCACGCTCATCCCCGCGGTGTCGGTTGGTCCGCCCGCCGAACCGCCGCCGACCCTGCGCGACCGGCTGCGCGGCGGCAGCCTGGGGCCGACCATGGCCGTACTGGCGGGCGGTATTTTCCGGATGGGGCAGAACAGTATGGGCGGCAGTGACAGCGGACCCGAGCATGAGGTCCGAATCCCGCCCTTCCTGATCGGTGTCTTTGAAGTCACGTTTCAGCAGTATGATGGGTTTGCGCGCGCCACCGGGCGGCCGTTGCCCGAAGCCTTTGGCTGGGGACGCGGAACGCGTCCGGTGGTCGCGGTCTCCTGGTCGGACGCCCAGGCTTATGCGGACTGGCTGACGCGTCAGACCGGCAAGCGTTACCGTCTGCCAAGCGAGGCCGAGTGGGAGTTTGCCGCGCGCGCCGGGGTGCGCAGTTCGTACCCCTGGGGGTTCTCCATGGAGCGCGGTAAGGCCCTGTGTTTCGACTGCGGCAGCCAGTGGGACAATCGCTCCACCGCGCCGGTTGGCAGCTTTGCGCCGAGCGCCTTCGGGCTCTACGATACGGCTGGAAACGTCCTGGAGTGGGTTGCTGACTGCTATACGGCAAGCTATGAGGGTGCCCCGGCGGATGGGCGTGCGCGGGTCGATGGCGGCTGCACCAATCGCGTTGCCCGCGGCGGTGCCTTCAACAAACCGGCCGCGTCGATGAAGACCCATGTGCGGGCCAAGTTTCTCCCTGAGAGTCGGCTGAACATGCTGGGGTTTCGGGTTGCGCGCGATCCTTGAACACACGGCATTCGGAACAGCAGGCGGCCGTGCAGGATGCCCCGACTCGGCGGCGCATACTCGGCGTCGGCATCGCCACCCTCGACCTGATCAATACAGTGGCTGTCTATCCGCCGGAGGACGCCGAGGTGCGGGCCGCGGCGCAGCGCCGCGCCAGGGGCGGCAACTGCGCCAACACCCTGGCCGTATTGGCTGACCTCGGCCATGCGTGCGCCTGGGCCGGGACGCTGGCCGAGGACGCGGGCGGCGCCTTTCTCCAGGCCGATCTCAGCGCCCGCGGTATCGACTGTCGCCATGCCGTGCGTGTCCCCGACGGTATCAGCCCCACCTCCTATGTGGCCCTGAGCCAGGCGACCGGCAGCCGCACCATCGTGCACTACCGCGATCTTCCGGAACTGGACGCCGCCGCCTTCGCACGCATTCCCTTGGACGGCTGGCACTGGATTCACTTCGAGGGGCGCAATCCGCATGAGACGCGGCAGATGTTGGCGCGCTGTCGTCGCGCCTTACCGCGGATCCCTCTGTCGGTCGAGCTTGAAAAGCCCAGATCCGGAATTGAATCCCTGTTACGCGGTCCGGACGTGCTGCTGATCGCACGGGGCTTCGCTCTGGCGGACGGCGGTCCGGGGGTTGCCGCTGATCCCCGTGTCTATCTCACGGAGCTCGCGAAACGGACGACTGCCGACATCCTGGTGCTCGGCTGGGGTGATGCGGGGGCTTGGCTGCTGGTGCGCGATACCGCGCCGCTGCATCTCCCCGCTTGTGCACCCGAGCGGGTCGTCGACACCCTGGGTGCCGGGGACGTATTGAATGCCGGGATCATCGATGGGTTGCTGCGCGGCGCGTCCCCTGCCGATGCTTTGACCCGCGCGATCGTTCTGGCCGGTCTCAAATGCGGACGGCCAGGTTTCGACGGACTGGCAGCAGCGATACGGCGAGACGAAGCGGGTGACGATCAGGGTCAAGCGGGACCGGATCGCTAGTGCTTACGTGCGGCTGGTGCCGCGGGGCGGGCGACTTCGGTCGGGACTGTGGCGGGGGTTGCGATCGGCCCCGGGCCGTCCTCCTGAAACCAGCGACGCGCCAGGTGTCGGAAGACCCCGCTCTCATCCAAGGCAGCAACCGCGGCGTCCAGGCGGGCGAGCAGGTCCGGGGCATCCGGGCGTACCGCGACACCAGGTCCGTCGCCGGACAAGCGCGGGTCGGCGGGCGGCTGACCGACGAAGGCGAAGCCCCGGCCCTGTGCCTTGCGCAGAAAGCCCTGGTCCAACAGCAACTGTCCCCCGAACACCAGGTCCAGACGTCCCAGCAGCAGGTCCAGCAAGGCGTCGTCGGTGGTACTGTAGCGCACCAGCCGCACCTGATCCGGGTAGGTCTTCACGAGATAGTCGTCGGCGGCGGTGCCGCGCCGCACGCCGATGCGCTTGCCCTTGAGTGCGTCCGCATCGATCTGTCCGAACCGATCGGCGCGTGCCACGAAGCGCTCCGGGCTGCGGTGGTAAGGTCGGGTGAATCCGATTTGGGCCTGCGGTGCGGCGGTGACCGACAGGGAGGCGACGGCCGCGTCGAGTGAGCCGTTCTGGACCTTCGGGAGCAGGCTGTCCCGATCCACGGGAACGAGCTCACACTGCACGCGCAGGTGCGCGCACAGCGCCTGCGCCACGTCGTGGTCGAAACCCCGCAGCGCGCCGCGGGCTTCGATGAAATTCTGCGGCGCCTCCCGGCCGACCACGCCGATGCGCAGGCGCTCGGGTGCGGCCCCGGCCGAGCATCCGAGCAGGGTAAGGAGCAGCCAGGTGGCGAGCCGGGTTTGGGTCACCAGGCCGTCCCGTTCTGACTCAGGGCGTCGAGCGTACGTTGCAGCCCCGCCAGCGCCGCGTCCGGTGCCGCATCGCCGCGCAGCACCGCGCGCACGGCGGCGGCAAAGGTCGCGCTCACCTCCGGGTACTGGGCGCCGGTTGGCGTCGATGGGCGCGCGATCAGGTTGGGCAGGACCGGGGTCAAATCCGCAAGCAGTGGCCGGGCCGCGATCAGTTCCGGGTCCGTGTAGAGGTCCGCCCGCGTCGGGTTGAAGCCGGCGTCCAGCGCGCGGCGCCGCTGGACCGCGGCACCGGTGAGGTGTTGCACCAGGCGCGCAGCCTCCGTGGGGTGGCGACTGTAACGCGAGACCGCCAACTGACCACCGCCCAGGACGGACGCCGGTACACCCGAGCCCCTAGGCAGCGGGGCCACCGCGACGCGCTCGGCGACCGGAGTCGGTTGGTCTTGCAGGGATGCCCAGGCCGTGGACCAGTTGCGCATCAAACCGGCCGCACCCGTCCGGAAACCGTCCAGGTTGTCTTGCGGCGTAGCCGTGAGGGCGGCCGCCGGGGTAATGCCGCGGATCCAATCCGCCGCTCGTTGCAGGGCGAACTGGGCCCTGGGGTTGTTCACCGAGACCCGGCCGTCCGGCTCGACCAGTGTCCCCCCGCCTTGGCTGCTGATCCATTCGATGGCGGTCGCGGTGAGCGCCTCGTCGTCGCCGCCGGGCCAGACGAAACCCCAGAAGGTGGTGTTACCCAAGAGCCGTTGGGCCTCCTGGATGCGCAGAGCGGCATCCTCGACTTCACTCCAGGTGCGGGGGACCTGAAGGTTATAGCGGGCGAGCAGATCGGAGCGGTAGTAGAGGAGGCCGAGCTCCAGGTACCACGGCAGGGCGACCAGGCGTTCACCCAGGGTCGCGTTGCGGATCAGTGGATCCAGGAAGTCGAACGCGGCCTTGTCGGGATCTCCCCCGTTGTGATCCGCCTCGTTATGATCCGCCCCATTGGGATCGGCCCCATTGGGATCGGCCCCATTGGGATCGGCGATGAGGGGTTTCAGATCGGCCAGGTGCGCGCTGAGCAGCCCACACCAGAGGGCGTCGATCTCCAGCACGTCCAGTTCCGTAGCGCGGACCTGGAGCAGGTCCAGATAGCGGGCCAGCCGCTGCGCATCATCGGTCGGCGCGGTGATCACCTGCACCTGATGACCTGTCTTGGCCGCCCACTCGTCTACGGCCTCCTTGCACAGGGCGGTTTCCTGGACGGTGCGTCCACAGGCGATGGTTAGGTCCAGGGCACGGGTGACGCCCGGCCCAACTGCCAGTATGCAGGCCGCGGTGAGGACTGGAAACAGGCGGGTCAAGCTCAAGTCTCCCTTGAGCGCTGGTCAGTCATGGTGAGGGTGCATCGTGGTCGAGCCTCCGGTTGGGGCGGGGTGACGTTTAGAATAAGCGAGTGACCTGGTTCCTGTCCGCAATCCGCTGCGATAACGATCGATATGAATGCCGCCTTCCTCAATCACCGACTGCGCCTCGCCGCCCGTGTCATCGCCAACGGGGGGGTGATCGCCTACCCGACCGAGGCGGTCTTCGGATTGGGGTGCGACCCCTGGGACCCTGCGGCGGTGGCGCGCATTCTCGCGATCAAGCGCCGTGACCCGGCCAAGGGCCTCATTCTGATCGCCGCCGAGCCGATCCAGTTGCTGCCGTTCGTGGTCGATCTGCCGCCCGCGCGGATGGCCGAGATCCTGGCCTCGTGGCCGGGCCCCAACACCTGGCTGATGCCGGTACGGCCCCGGACACCGGGCTGGCTCACCGGCCGGTTCGACACTCTGGCGGTGCGGGTCACTGCCCATCCGCTGGCCGCCGGGCTGTGTCGCGCCTACGGCGGAGCCATCGTCTCCACCAGTGCGAACGTCGCTGATCGCCCGCCGGCCCGCTCGGCCCTGGGTGTGCGGCTGGCCCTGCCCGACGGACCGGACCTGATCGTCGGCGGCACCTGCGTTGGGGCCGGTCGTCCGTCCATGATCCGCGACGGGTGTACCGGGCGGGTCCTGCGGGCCTGATCGCCGGGAAGGGCTTGGCATTCCGCGTTGGCGGCAATACCTTGGTTGATTATGAGGTATCCAGTCAATCAGGGGGACGCAGAGATGTTCGACGCAACCGCAACGGCAATCCGCTGGGTGGAACAGGGCGTCGTGCCCGATGGGGTGACGCGTGGCGGAATTCGCGCGCTGCTGCGTCAACGGCTTGCCACACTCCCGACACAGGATTGCGAAGCGGCTGCCCATGCCGTGCGTGATTTCGTCGCTTGGATGGATGCCGCGCCGATCGCCGCGGTTCCGGAACTGGCCAACGCCCAGCATTACGAACTGCCGCCTGAGTTTTTCGTCGAGGTCCTGGGACCGCGGCGCAAGTACAGTTCCTGCCTGTGGCCGCCGGGGGTCGACACCCTGGCTCAAGCGGAGGATGCGTCCTTGCGGGTCACGGCGGAGCGCGCCGGCATCCAGGACGGCATGGAGGTCCTCGAAATGGGCTGCGGTTGGGGTGCTTTCAGCCTCTACGTGGCCGAGCGCTTCCCCCATTGCCGGGTGACCGGGGTCTCCAACTCGCAGGGGCAACGCGGCTTCATCGAGGCGCAGGCGCGCGCGCGCGGGATCGGCAATCTGACCATCATCACCGCGGATATGAATCAGTTCCAGGCGCCGGGGCGCTATGACCGCGTGGTCTCGATCGAAATGTTCGAGCACATGCGCAACCACCGGCAGTTGTTCGCCCGCGTACATGACTGGCTCAAGCCCGGCGGGCGCTTCCTGATGCATATCTTCGTTCACCGCGCCCACCCCTACGCCTTCGAGGATCAGGGACCAAGCGACTGGATGAGCCAGTATTTCTTCTCCGGCGGGATCATGCCGAGTGACGACCTGCCGCTGCACTTTCAGGATCACCTGCGGTTTCTCGCGCGCTGGCGCTGGGATGGCCGCCATTATGAGCGCACGCTCAACACCTGGCTGGCGCAGATGGACGCCGCCCGCCCGCGGGTCTGGCCGATCCTGGAGCAGACCTACGGGGCCGCGCAGGCGGGCGTCTGGTGGATGCGCTGGCGGCTGTTTTTCATGGCCTGCGCCGAACTCTTCGGCTATCGCGACGGACAGGAGTGGTGGGTCAGTCACTATCTGTTCGAGCGGCCGGTTTGAGGCGACCAAGGTGACAGCAAGCGCTCCTTAAGACCCTTTGCGATGCCGGAAGACCCAGGGCGTCTGCTGTGCCCCGGGCTTGGACCAGATGCCAAGACCGGCTTTGCGTGCCTTGCGCTGCGCCTGCGTGAACGCCGGGTCCGAGCAATAGTGTTCGTAGACCGCCGCGTGACCGCTGCCGACCTGCTCCAGGTTCAGAAAGCGGCGGTTGGCACCAGTCGTGTAGATCTCCCCGACGATTCGCCCGAACTGGTCGATGTCGAGCGTTTTGAGTTCCACCCGTCGGGGCGTGATCTCACGCAGGTGGCGGCGGGATGCTTTGCCCCAGGGGATTTGCTCATACTCCGGGGCATCGATGCAGTGCAGCCGGACCTCGACCGACTTGCCCTTGCAGGTCAAACGCAGGGAGTCGCCGTCGAGCACCTGGTCCAGGGTGCAGATCCGGCTGGGCGGCGGTGCCGGCGAACCCATGGCCTGGGGTAGCAGCGGTGACAGGGCACCAGCGCCGCCGAAGATGAAGGCGGTGGCCAAGCGGTATAGTGCGTTCAGACCGGCGTTCCTCGCTGTGTCCTCGCGCCCGTCGCTTGGGGTCACAGCGTTGGTGTCCGATCGTGCACGGTGACTCTGTTTCATCGTCTTGCTCCGTCTTTGAGGTTGTTGTGCCGCGTGACTCGGGTAACGACCGTCATCGCGGGGTCGAGACCGCACCTTGGGTACGTTACCATCGCACTCAGTCGCGAGTGCCGTGAGCGCAATACCCCAGGCCCATTGAAAAAGATCGTCGCATCGGTGTTCCTTGCCGGTGCTTTGGCCTGATCATCGGCGGGTCTCGATGGCGGTCGCACCCTTTCCACTCCGCTTGCCCTGAGGAGTCCGATTTCGATGTTCTATTCCCGCGCGCGATCTTTTTTCCCCAGACCCCGGCTGGCTTGGCTGGTGTTGTTGCTCGCCTGGTCGTGCGGCAGCCCGCTGCTCGGTGCGCCTCAGGTCGAGGTCGCACAGGAGTTGGAGCGGCTCATGGCGGTACATGGCTTCACGATGAAGCCCGCGGACCTGGACGCGACCCGTGAAAAGCAGGGCCGGGCCGAGGACACGGACCTGTTGCCGCATCTGCGCGTGCTCCTGGAGGGGTTCGACCATGTGATCGTCCAGTCGCCCCAAGGCGGGGTTGAGCGGGTCCTGATCCTGGGGGAGAAGGTCCCTTACGTCCCGCCGCCGCCGGTCGCCGCCGCCCCAGGGGCGGCGCCCCAGGGGGGCGAGGCGGCCGCGGGTGAGACGGTGCTGGAAACCCAGCGGGTCGGCGCCTCCCACGCGGTGACCCTGACCCTGGAGGGCGCGAACGGCCGGCGGGTCCAGCGGTTGCTGCTGGTGGATACCGGGGCGGATTACGTGGTGCTCCCCAGTTCGCTGATCGGCCAACTGGGCCTCGCCCCCGAGGGGCTGCGTCAGCAACAGGTGCAGACCGCCAACGGACCAACCGATGCGGCACTCGGTACCCTCCCGGCGGTCTGGCTGAAGGATCAACGCATCGCCGGGATTGAGGTCGCTTTTATTGAGGACAGCCGGCTCGGCGGGAACGCCCTGCTCGGCATGAGCCTGCTGGGCCGTTTTCGAGTTACCATCGACGACGAACAAGGTCGGCTGGTATTGGGGGGGCAATAACCGGCAGGCGCGAGGGCCATCATGGCTGACCAAGCGCGGACCGCGAAGCATTGAGGTGCGAGAGCATTCGGGGGCTACGATTAACTCGACAACGACAACGACATTAAACCGCGTCTCCACCGAGGTTAGCGAAATCCCCAAGGCCGAACACACCATGAAAATTTCGCATGTCGCGCTGGACGCGGTTTAGGCATGAACGACACTCAGTTACTGCGTTACAGTCGGCAGATCATGCTCCCGGGCTTCGGCATCGAGGGCCAGGAGCGGTTGCGCCAGGCGCGGGTGCTGGTGGTCGGGCTCGGCGGACTTGGGTCGCCGGTGGCGATGTATCTGGCCGCGGCCGGGGTCGGGCGTCTGGTGCTGGCTGACTTCGATGCCGTGGACCTGTCCAATCTCCAGCGTCAGATCCTCCACACCACGGACCGGATCGGGATGGCGAAGGCGGATTCGGCACGGCTGGCACTGCGCGCGTTGAATCCCGATGTTGAATTGGAGACCGTCAAGCGCAGCCTCACCGCGGAGACCCTGCCCGCATTGCTTCAGGACCTGGATCTGGTGGTGGATGGAAGCGATAACTTCGCCACCCGCTTTGCCCTGAATGCCGCCTGTGTTGCGGCGCGTCGCCCGTTGGTCAGCGGGGCGGCCATCCGGATGGAGGGACAGGTCGCGACCTTCTCAGGCCAACCGGGCGGGCCTTGCTACCAGTGTCTTTACCCCAGGAGCGGCGCCGACGACGACACCTGCACGGCCAACGCTATTCTGGCGCCGGTGGTGGGCATCATCGGCAGCATTCAGGCGGTCGAGGCGATCAAGGTGCTGACTGGCCTGGGGGCGCCTTTGTTCGGGCGCTTGTTGTTGCTCGATGCCGCCGCTATGGAGTGGCGGCAGGTCCGCCTGACCGCGGACCCCGAATGTCCGGTCTGCGGGGGATTTCGGCCAGTTGACCGCGCTGTTCCGGCGGGATGCGCGTCTCCTCATGCCCGATCGCCAGACCGAGCCAGGGCAGGGCGAGCAGGACCATGAACAGGGCCGCATTCGCCGGGATGTGCAGATTGGCGTCGGCCGTGGAGTGGATCAGGATCGCGGTGACGCCCATCAGACTTGCGAACGCCATGCCGCGCGACAAGGCGTCGCGCCGGCTCCAGAGCACGCGCAGTGCCGCGCCCAGGGACAGCACGACGCCGGCGACCAGCGGCAGCATGCCGATGATTCCGTATTCCAGTTGCAGTTCCAGCAGGTCATTTTCCGCGTGCGCGAAATGCAGCGGAATCGACTCCGCGTTCCGGTAGGCTGGATAGACGCTGGAGAAGCTGCCGCCGCCGCTGCCCAGCCAGGGGTAGTCCTCCAGATACCGCGTCGCACGCACGCCGATCTGGTAACGGGCATCCTCGGTCAATACGGTCTGTTCCAAACGCTCGCGCACGCGGTCGAGTCCGAACCAACTCCCCAGAATCAACAAATCCACCAAGACCAGACTGAACAGCAGGATCAGCACCGGCCGCGGTGAGTGGCGAAAGCTCAGTACGCCAATGAGTCCGGCGATCGCCAGACTGATGAAAAACGCGGTGTTGCCCATCCGCGAGGCTGTCATCACCAGTGCGCTCACCAGGATCGCGAGATAGATGCGCAATCGCGCCTTGGGTCCCAACAGGGTGCTGGTCCAGGTGCGCAGGCGCTGCCGCCAGGTCATATATTGATTCGGTTGAGCGAGGTCCGCGATCAGCAGGCCGATACCCAAGGCAATGGTCATCTCCAGGAAACCGGCCAAGTGATTGGGGTTGGCGAAGGTCCCGTGGGCGCGTCCGGTCGCAGCGATGAACAGGAAGGGCTCGCCCGAGAGTGTGAGCCAACTGGCGAGCATCGCCTGCACCACCGCGGCCAGCACCAGCGTGCTCGCCAGGATGCGCAGGCGGCGGCGGCTGCGGGCCAGCACCAATAGCAGCGCGAACAGGCTGATCAAGGCCAGGCCAAGTCGCCACGAGACCAGGGAGGCGTGGGGGTCAAGGCTCAGTGTCGCGTAGGTTGGTGGCGGGCCGCCGGTAAGGGCCAGTGCCGTCTCCAGCCATTGTTGCGCTGCCATCGGCGAGATCACGGTCAGCCAGGCGAGCGGCAACGGCAGGACTTGCAGGAGTCCGAGCAGGAGCCAGCCGATCAGGGCGATCAGCATCCAGCGGGCTTGCGACCAGGCGGCGGTCGGTCCCACGCGGCCGCGCAGGGCAAGACCCAGCCAGAGACCGGCCAGCGCAAAGATCCCAAACTCCAGCAGGGCTTGTGACCAGGGGCGATTGCTGCCGAGCGGCAGCGGCGCCCAGACGAGTAAGGCGACCAGGGCATAGAAGAGCCAGCGGTCGCTGGACCCGCGGTCGGGTGTCTGGTGGCTTGCCGCCGTGTTCATCGGCCGGACGCCGACCGGTTGCGGATACTCAGGTAGAGACTTTGAAGCTCAACGTCAGCGGCGATCAACGGTGCCACGACCGCTGCCTGGCGGAGCGCAAGCGCGCGCTCAAGGACCGCATGGGGTTGGATCTGCAGCCCGTGGCGCAGGAGGTCCTGGACGGCGAGCCGCCCGTCGGGATCGAGTAAGGGCCAGGAGATCAGGCCCAAGTCCACCAGCGCGCGCAACGCGGCGGGCTCGTAGCGGCCCAGATCGGCCGCGCGGCGGTAGATGCGTGTGAATTCATGACCTGATCGGCCGAGCTTGAAGCGGGTGCGCAATACCGACGTCAGCCCCAGGGGCCAGGTGGGGCGCTGCTCCACGGTCTGGACATGCAGGTGCTCCGCCTCGCTCAAGCGCTCGCTCTCGACCGGTCCTCGGGGCTGGGTCTGCAACGCCAGACGTTCCAGATGCAGTGCGAGTTGTCCGCGATAGCCGGCGTTGCTGGGGTCCATCCGTTGCGCAAGCATCAGCGATCGGCGAATGGCTTGGTCGTCAACGCCCCCGGCCGGCACCCCGAGCCCAGGCGCAAGCGCGCCGATCCGGTCCGCCTGCCAAGCGAATACGCTCGCCGCGCCAGCGAGCAAGCTCCAGAACCCAGCGGCCGAGATCAGGATCAACAGCGAAATCAGCGCGGCGCGGCTCACCGGCACGACCGCTGGTCAAAGTGTGCTCGGGCGCGGCCTGTCGCCCCGATGGCCGGTCGACCCGCGCCAGCCCTTGGGCACCGGGTACGCCCGATGACGCATTTACACATTTCGCGCGTTTTCACGGTCGTACTGAGTGTAGCCGCTATACGCATAGGCATACTTGCGGTAACGCCCATAGCCGACGCGCTTGGCGTTGTCGAACTGATTCAAGACGACGCCGATCAGCGGAGCGTCCACGCGGTGTAGCCTCTTGATGGCGAGTTGCACCAATTGACGTGGCGTGGCATCCGCGCGAACGACGAAGACCACGGCATTGCACAGCCGGGAAAGGACCAGGGCGTCGCTCACCGCCTGGGCTGGGGCGGAATCCAGCACGATACGGTCGTAACGTTGCTCAAGATCCTCGAGGGTCTGCTGGAAGCGCTGGGAGGACAGGAGTTCAAGCGGATTGGGTGGCAGCAATCCAGCCGGCAGGAGATGCAGCTTGGTCCCCTCCACGGGGTGAATGCACTCGTCCAGCGTCGCCGTGCCGGCGACCAGATTGGACAGGCCGGGGGCCTCGGCCGGCAGACCGAGGCGCTGTGCGACCGAGGAGCGCCGCATATCGGCGTCGATCAGCAGGACCCGCTCCAACTGACCGAGGGCCGCCGCGAGATTGATCGCGATCGTCGTCTTACCCTCGCCGGGTACCGTTGACGTCACCAGGACCACCCGATGGGGGGCATCGAGGCCGGAGAGCACCACCGCGGTTCTGACCGTGCGGATCGCCTCGGCGAAATCGCTTTTGGGCCAATCGAAAAAGACCCGCTCGGGTGGCGCGTTACGGATCCCCCGCCGGTTCAGGAGCGGCACGGTCCCCAGGGTTGCGAGCTGGGTGTGATTCTCGACCTCCTCAGCGTCCTTCAGGGTGTTGTCCAGGTGGTCTTCGAGGACCGCCAAGCCGACACCGATGAGGAGGGCAAGCACGACGGCGACCACGATAATGCGGGTCTTGCGTGGTCTGATTGGCGTCGTGGGGACCAGCGCGGCATCGATGACCCGTGCATTGGTGGACTCGACGTCCGCGCCCAGGTCGGTCTCTTTGAAGCGCGTCAGGAACATGTCGTAAATTTGGCGGTTGCTTTCCACTTCACGATCCAGCGAGCGCAGGGTGAACTCTTTGCGGGTGACATCCTGAGCGCGCGCCTTCATGGCGTCGAATTCCCGTTGCAACTGATCGGTGCGGGACTTGGCGATGTCGTACTCTTTCTTGACCGCCGCGATGGTGTTATCGATCTCGGCGCGCAGCTTGGCGCGGATCGTATTCAGGTCGGAGCGCGCGGACACCAGCTTCGGATGTTGGGCGCCATAGCGTCCCGCCAATTCCGAGGCATTCCGCTCGGCGCGCACTTCCTCGGTCTTGAGTGTCTGAATGATGGGGTTACGGGTCACCACCGCGTTGGAGCTCAACTCCGTACTGTCCAGATCCCGCAGCTTACGTACCTGATCGAATTCATTGCCGAGCCCTTCTTTTCTGGCGCGGGCCTCCACCAGTCGTTGTGCGAGGTCACTGAGTTCACGATCAGTCAGGTCCAGATCACCCTTGACGTCGATCAACCCCTGCTCTTCCCGATAGCTTTGCAGCTTGCGCTCTGAGGTGTCGACCTGTGACCGCATCCCATCGAGACGCTTCGTCAACCAGCTCGCCGCCTTCTTGACTGTCTCCAAACGCGTTTCCAGCCCGAACTCGATATAGGCATCAGCGTAAGCCGCCGCCACGCTGGCCGCGAGTTCCGGATCATGGGCATCGAACGAGACGCGAACCATATCCGAGTCCGGCAAGACCTCAGCTTTGACATTTCCGCTCAAGGCGGCGACCACGCTGCGGCGGACGTCCGCTTCGGGGATGACGGTTTCAACACCCGGTCCCGCTGCCCAATTGGGGAGGATGCCGCTGAGATTGAGTTGGAAGCGTGCCCGACGCGGCGCCTGCTGACGGGGATCGAATTCCGGATTGGTCCATAGATTCAAGCGATCGGCGACACTGGCCGCGAGCGCTTGCGATTGCAGCAGCAGGATCTGAGTCTGCAGATAGCTCTGGGTGGAGAGAAACGAGTACCAACCGTTCACCGCGTCATCCTGCACCGGGCTGAACCCGCGGCGGCTCGTGTCGATCAGGATGGTGGTCGACGACTGGTAAACCGGCTCCAGCGACTGCGCGATCAAGCCGGCGAGCAGACCGACAGCGAGCGCCAGCCCCAGGATCTGCGCCCAATACCGTCGTATGATCCGCCAGTAGGTCTCCACATTGAGTGTCGCCACTGTTGTTGTCGCGGCGACTGCATCGCGTTCTGGTGATGATCCGGTGACGACCGCATCGAAAACGGATTCGCGGCGATTCATCAGAAGAAGCTTTCCTTGACGATGATGGTGTCTCCGGGGCCGAGTGGATCATCCTGGCCCACCTTGCGTTCCTGCCGGGAATTCCCCTCCGACACGACAAAAATCTTATTGCGTGACGCCCGCTCCGTATAGCCGCCGGCAATCGATACCGCTTTACGTACCGTCAAGCCAGGCAGGTAGGCATAGCTTCCGGGCCTGTTCACCTGCCCCATAACGAAGAACTGCCGATACTCCTCAATACTCACGCTGACTCGCGGGTCGACAAGATAGGGACCGCGCAGGCGCGAGGCGACCAGCTCTTCGAGGTCACCCGGCGTGAGGTCCGCAACCTTCAGTTCGCCGAGTAGTGGAAAGGAGATCGTACCGCGGGCACTGACCCGGCTGGTCACGGTCAGGTCGTCCTCACCGAAAACGGCGATTCGTACCTTGTCTCCCGCACTCAGTCGGTAGCCCTGAAGCGCATCACTGCCGTGTCCGAGCCCCCATGGGAGAAGCAGCACCAACCATCCGGCCAAGGCGGCAATCAGCCGCCACGAGTGTCCACGGTGTCGCAAAAAAACTGGTGACGAAGACGCCATATTCATGTGACCGGGAACCTAGTAAGCCGTGCGTATCGAGAACAAGAAAACATTATCCGTGTATTCGGCTAAAGATTGGTCCGATGTTCGCGATTCATAGGTGTAGTCGAGCCCGAGTTCAAGCCATCGGCGCATCTGGTAGAATATCCCCCCGGCGACATTATAGCGATGATCCGTGCGCGGTTCACCCACGTAGTCGTCGTTTGTCCCCAGCAGGCCGAAGCGCGTGTGGATGGCCGGCTTCCAGTAGTGCACCCAATCCAGATTCACTGAACTGACCACGACCGCATCCGCCAAACCCGTCGTGGACTCCTCGGGGGCGCGGAGAGTCGCCAGGTTGAAGGTGGAGTAAGGTTTGGGCCGGTATTGGGCCGTTGCTGACCATCCCAGGTCGCTGATGTTGCCGCGCTCTTCTGCAGTGAAGTCCTTGCCGAGCCAACCCAGTTTCAGGGTACCACTGGTCTTCGCGGTCGCGTCCCAGGTGATACCGCCATAGGCGAGCAGTTGCTCGCTGTCGAGCGTCTCCGCGCCGGCTTGTTGATTAATGTATTCAATATTCTCCCAGCCCAATTCGAAGAGTAAGGATACCTTGGGTCTGATGCGCGCGTAGACGGTGGCGCCGAGCGGCGTGCGGTCATTGTTTCGGGCTTCTTGATCGTTATTGATGTAGTCGCGGGTCAGGAAGCCGGCTGACAGGTCCAGTCGGCCGCGCGCGCCGGGGGCGCCGTAGCTGTATCCCAGCCTGACACGATTGGAGTTCCAAAGGTCGGGTGAATCCGAGAAGTTGGCACGTGAACCATCCACCGGTGAGCCGGTGCCGCGCCGATCATGCCAGTGCCAGAATTGATAATCGGCGGATGCGCGATGGCGCAGACCCAGATCCCAATTTGCCGTTGCGCTGGCCTGATGATCGACAAAGTCATCGGCCGAGCTTTCGAAGACGTTGCCGATGCGCGCGAAATACGCGAGATTATAGGAGTCCGGACCCTTCAGGGCAGTCAAGCGAATGCCGGGCTCGACGATGCTTTCAAAGGTGCTCATGACCCCGAGATAGCCGAGATCCTCGATTTGATTATTGCTGTGATAATAGTTGGTCTCGTAGCCCAAGAGCAGATTGAGCCAAGGGTAGGCACGAAACCCTCCCAGATCGAACCCGGTACCGACCGGCTGGGCCGTGGACAGCGTAGGGACCAGGATGCCGTAGAGCATCCCCGCGGCGATGAGGTGTCGTTGACCGTGCATCGTTTTTTCGCTCGGTGTATTTACAGTGCGTCGATTTGGAATGCGGCAACCTACGGGGTGCTCACTGGGCGCTGGCCGCGCCGCCCGAGTCTTCGGTTACGTCCAACCAGTTGTCATAGCCGCCGCCGCCCACCAGGCCGATGGTAAACAAGTTGTTGTATACGTTCTCATACCAGTCGGCAGCGGGATCCGCCGGCGGGGTCATCGCTTCGGCTAAGGCGCGCCGGTCATCGACATAATCCCGATACTCGTCGCCGATCAGGCCCTTTTCCATCATACGCCGCAGACGTTCTTTTTCCAGGGCGCGCTGTTGTGTTTGTCCAGTGCTCGCTGATGTGACCACCGCGGCGCTCGTTGTCGCGGATTGTCGTTGTCGCTCCGCGATCTCTGCGGCCGCTTCCAGGACGGCGGCGTCGATCAGATAACGCGGTGCTGTCCCTCTGAGAAAGAACGCCCGGCGCGCTGCCGCCGCCGCGACTCCCGGACCGGTCTCGGCGGCCGCACAGACCAGGATCGTCTCATAGACCGCCGTGAAGAGATCGTGACCCGCCACCAACAGGGCCTCGGTGATGTTGCCCGCATCCTCGGCGGACGGGCATTCCGCGCCAATGCGTTGCTTGAGCCCGGCACGCGGGTCGTCAGTGAGCGCTGAACGTGCCGTGGTCTCTGCCGCGGTGCCGGCCGGAGCCACGGGAGGGCCCAAGCGCCCGGCCATCTCCCGTATTTCGGGGGAAATCACCACGGACATCTCGGTCGGTGACTGAGCCGCGAGACTGAATGCCGATCCGCTCAAGGCAATCCCCAGAATACCGATGCGTAACTTGAGGCTCATCTGCGTCACTCTGTTCTTAGGAAACGACGTTCGCCGCGCGCCGGCCGGCGGATCACCTCATGTGCTCCGTCGGGAGGGGTCGATCACTCAGCCTGATATTAGCATCAGTTGCCGAAAATGCTACTGTTGCATTTTCGTCAAAAAGCACATGACGCCTACTTCGGACGAAACTGATCCGGCCGCAGATGTGGGGTGAAATACACATCTGCATCCTCGAGTTCTACGCCCCGTCCTGCATTGTCGACCAAGGGTTGCTCGAAATCGTTCCAGCCGCGCAGCCCGGTCTGGAGCGAGGCAACATTTTCGTATCCCAGCAGCAGCATGGAGTTGGCCGCTAACACGCTGCGATAGCCGGATCGACACACAACAACGACCTCTCGCTGCCGTGCCTGTACCAGTTCCGGTACAGTTTCCTCGTAGTCCCACTCGCAGGCGGATTCCAGAATGCCCCGCGGAACGTTCAGCGAGCCGGCGATATGCATCGCGGCGAACTCATCCGGTTCGCGGACATCCACGATCATGACATCCGGATTCTCGTGCCTGCGCTCCGCCAGATCCCAGGGCATGATCTCCCGGATGTCGACCAGGCATCCTCTGACCAGTTCGAGAAAATTTTTCATCGGATCTCCTGTAGAGAATGGGGTTGCGACGCGGCTGTGTTCACGGCTCGTCGTCTTGCCGGGGTCGTGCACAGAGGCAGCGCTCAACGGCGATGACCGCTGCCTCGACCCGTGAATGGACTTCGAGTTTACGCAGGATCGACTTGACGTGGAGTTTCACGGTGCCGTCCGTGATCCCCAGCAGCCGACCAATCGTCTTGTTGCTATGCCCCTCCGCCAGGTGGCAGAGGATCTCTTGCTCGCGCGGGGTCAAATCCGCATGGCGCTGGTGGTGCTGGTCGCCGTTCGCGTCGCCCTGGACCGCGCGCGCCAGAATGCCGATCAGTTCCGGGGCGACCACGGTGCGGCCGCGGACCACCTCACCCAAGGCCGCAATCAGCGCATCCGGTTCCATGTCCTTGAGCAGGTACCCCTGAGCCCCCGCCTGGAGACTGGCAATCACGTCGCGCTCGTCCGCACTCGTGGTCAGCATGGCGATCGGCATGCGCGGATGGGCTCTGCGCAGTTCACGTAAGATTTCCACCCCGCCGTGTTCAGGCATGCGCAGGTCCAGCAGGACCACGTCCGGCAAGGTCTCGGCCACCCTTGCCGCACCGGCCGCGCCGTCGCGCAGCGCGGCGACGACCTCGATGCCTCTGCGTTCAAGCAGTTCTTGTAGGCCCAGTCGGAACAGCGCGTGGTCGTCGATCAGCAGGACGCGCATCAAAGTCTCACCCGCCGCGGATGCGCGTCGGCGCGCGGCACCTCGAACGTCAGTTCCACGCGCGTGCCTTCGCCCGGTTCGCTCTCGATCCGCAACTCGGCGCCGATGCGCCGCGCCCGCTCAGCCATGATGGCAAGTCCGATATGGTCGCCGGGGCCTTCCCCGGTGGTCGGGGTGCGGAAACCAACACCGTCGTCCTCGATCAGTACGCGATAGGCACCGTCCGGCTGGCGCGTCAGCAGCAGGCGCACGGTATGGGCGTGCGCGTGCTTGCGGATGTTGGTCAAGGACTCCTGCACGATGCGCAGAACCTGCAGTTCCTGTGTGGCCGAGAGATCGAAGGGGCGACAGTCGTTCTGAAATAGCACATGGGCGCCGGTTTCCCGGCCGAGGCTCAGGGTCAATTTCTCGAGGGCGGGCACCAGGCCGCGCCGGTCCAGGGAGGAGCGCACGCTGGCCAGCAATTCACGCAGTTCGGTGTGCGCCTCGTCCAGGCCGACACGCACCCTGATCAGGTCATTGCGGGCGGCGGTGGGGATCGGCGTGTCGCCCAGCGCGTCCTCGAACATCCGCACCTGAAAACGCAGGCTCGCCAAGGTTTGGGCGAGCGAATCATGCAGTTCATGGGCGAGCGCATTGCGTTCCTCGACGATCGACAGCCGGCGCGCCTCGGCATCCGAGCGGTGTTTGGCAATCGCCACGCCCAGGTGATGCCCCACTGTCAATAAAATGTCCATGATGTCTTCCCGCGCCCTCACTCCGGGCGGGTCGACGAAGATCGTGTAAATGCCCAGGAGCTCGTCGCGATGCTCCAGGGGGACGGTCACCACTTCCAGCTCGTTCGACCCGAACATCCGCCGACCATCGATTCGTGAGCAGTATCGGGCGTCCCGATCACACAGGATATCGCCGGGTGCGAGCACGCTGCCGCACCGGCACAGGTCGACCGGGGCCATGTCCTGCTCCCGCACCAGATCGTCGTCCAGGCCGATGGAGCCGACCAGGCGGCGGGTCCCGTCCGCCAGGACCAGCCGCACGGTCGCGGCGCGGCCGTTGACCATCTCCTTGAGTACACGCAAGAAGCGCAACAGGAGCGCCTCCAGGGAATCGGCCTGGTGGATGCTCGCGGCGACGTCGTAGAGGATCTTGAGTGAGGCGGTCTTTTGCGCCAGGCGCTTGGTCTGGCGGGCGACCCGGCTGTCCATGTCCTCGTAGAGGTCGGTGAGCTCCGCATTGAGGCCGCCGATATCCCGGGCCATGCGGTCCAGGACGCCCGCGTCGTGCAGGGCCTCACTGGCGCCCGGCTCACCTTGATTGATGCGGGCGACCGAGTCCTCCAAACGTACCAGCGGGAGCAGGAGCCGGCCCCGCAGGCGCTGCCAGGTCGCCGCGCAGCCGCTGACCCCGGCGAGCAGAAAGATCAGACACACCACGGGGGGCCAGGCCAGCCCCGGTTGGGTCGAGTGCAGCAGCAGCATCGACAAGGTGACACCCAGGGTGGTTCCCACCAGGATCAGGGGACCGCTGAGACCGGCAGTGCGCAGCATCTCGCGGATGCGGGCCGCGTCGCGGCCTGGATCGGCGGCGGGGCCATGCACACCAGGTTGGACGGCGGCGTGGGTCTCCTGGGGTTCAGTGATCCGCCGCGGCGGTGCCGCGTCGGCATCGGCCGTCGGTGCCGGGCTTGTGTGCGCTCCGGACCAGCGGTCCGCAGGGGCGTTCATGCGCTGACCTCCGGTGCCGTGCTGCCTTCGCGCTGCTGCAAATCCCACATCGCCGCATAATGCCCGCCGGCGTCGAGGAGTTGGCGATGCGTCCCCTGCTCGCGGATGCGCCCTTGCGCCATGACCAGGATGCGGTCTGCATCCACCACGGTGGACAGCCGATGCGCGATCACCAGAGTGGTGTGATCCTCCGCCACCTCGGCCAGGGTCTGCTGGATCGCCTGTTCGGTGTGGCTGTCGAGCGATGAGGTGGCCTCGTCGAAGATCAGGATGCGCGGGCGCTTCAGGATGGCGCGGGCGATGGCCACCCGTTGTTTTTCCCCGCCCGAGAGTTTCAACCCCCGCTCACCCACCACCGTGTTCCAGCCGTCCGGCAGACTCTCGACGAAGGCGCGGATGTGCGCCATTTCGGCCGCGCGCTCGACCTCGGCGCGGGTCGCTTGCGGGCGTCCGTACAGCAGGTTGTAGTAGATGCTCTCGTTGAACAGGACCGTATCCTGGGGGACGATGCCGATGGCGGCGCGCAGACTGGCCTGGGTCAGGTCGCGCAGGTCCTGCCCGTCGATCAGAATCCGACCGCCGCTGACTTCATAGAAACGGAACAGCAAGCGCGCCAGGGTCGACTTGCCGGCGCCGCTGTGGCCGACCACGGCGAGGGTCTGCCCGGGTTCGATGTGGAAGTCCAGGTCTTTGAGGATTGGCCGTTCGGGTTGATAGTGGAAGTCGACATGCGCGAAGCGGATACCGCCAGACCCTGGCGCGAGCGGTCTGGCGGTGGGCCGATCCGTAATCTCGGGGCGCCGCTCCAGCAGTTTGAACACCAGATCCATGTCGGCCAGAGCGTACTTGATCTGACGATAGACGACCCCGAGGAAGCCGAGCGGAATAAAAAGCTGGAGCAGCAGCGCATTGACGAGCACCAAGTCGCCGACGCTGAGTTCCCCGGCGACCACACCCTGGGCGGCAAACACCATCAGCAGCGTTACCCCCAGCGCGATGATGGCGCCTTGACCGAAATTCAGCACGGACATGGAGGTCTGACTCTTGACCGCCATCTCCTCCCAGCCGGCCAGGGTGGCATCGTAGCGATCGATTTCCATGCGCTCGTTGCCGAAATATTTCACCGTTTCGTAGTTGAGCAGACTGTCGAACGCCTGGGCATTCCCCAGGGAGTCCAGGCGGTTCATCTCATGCCGGTAGTCCATGCGCCATTCAGTGATGGCCAGGGTGAAGGCGACATAGACCGCGACCGTGCCGAAGGTCACCAGGGCGAAAATCGGGGCATAGCGCCCGAGCATGACCGCTGCCACCAGACCGAACTCCACCAGCACCGGCAGCACGCTGAACGCCATATAATTGAGGATGGTGGAGACCGAGCGGGTCCCGCGCTCCAGATCCCGGCTGACCGCCCCGCTGCGTCGCTCCAGGTGATAGCGCAGCGACAGAGCGTGCAACTGCTCCAGGACCCGCGTCGAGAGTCGGCGCATGGCGCGGTAACGCACGCGCGCGAACACCACATCGCGCAGTTCGTTGAAGAGGGCGTTGCTGAGCTTGAGTGCGCCATAGACCAGGAGCAACGACAGCGGCAACACCAAGACCTGGCCCCTGGTTCCGTCGAAGGCATCGACGATTCCCTTGAGTGTCAGCGGGATGCCGACGGTCGCGACCTTGGCCATCACCAGGCACACCAGCGCGACCGCGGCGCGGCCGCGGAACTCCCACAGATAGGGCAGCATCCCGCGCAGGTTCTGCCAGTCCCGGCGATCTCCGTGGACGCGCTCGGTTGCGATGATTCGTGGTTGCATGGCGATCTGGTTGCTTTCTTGCGGCGCGGGTGCCACCTTGCCCCCCGGCAGCGCGGCGTGCGCACCGCTCAGCGACCCGGCAGACGAACAGCGCTCTAGATGAGGACGAATGATGGCAGATCCCACCCTCGACAGCACCGGTTGCGCCCTGCACGAGCCTTACGCGCTCCAGGTACTTGGCGACCAGATGGAGCCCGAATTCCCGGCCGGCTGCATCGTGATCATCGAACCAACCGACACCTGCCGCAACGGGTCTTACATCTTCGTCGAGGTCGAGGGGGTGCGCTGGTTCCGCAAGTATGTCAAAGATGCCGGTGGTGCCGAGTCCTTGCGGGCGGAGAACCCCGTCTATCCGGAGATCGACCTCAGGGGGCTCGAATGGACCGTGCTTGGAGTCATCATTCAGCGTAACATTCGACGTAAGATCAAGCACTACGACTATTCACACGGATCCGAGGCGGGACTCGACCAAGGCCGGGGGGCGCCCGCAAGGGATCGCCCATTCCAGTAGTCCCCATGGCCCGCCGCGACCGTGCGGCCGCGCACCCGATCAGCGATCAGCGACCAGAGTTCATGAACATCGAGAACCTCTATCCCGCCGTGGAACGTGTGCGCGAACACCGCTTCGGGGCAAGTTCCAAAGAGGCGAGCTTTCTGCGCGCCTATCCGGCGTTGGTGGCGGCGGCGCGGGTGGATGCTGACGATCCCCTGGAACCCTTCCTGCGAACCGCTGCCCTCGCTTATGCCTGGATGCCCAAGGCGCTGAAGATCGACGAGGATTTCCTGCCTGCCGCGGCAGCGTCATTCGCCTCGGTCAAGGCGAATGGAGTGACCATCAGCCGCGATCTGATCGACCCGATCGCCGCCTGCCTGGGTTCGCTGGTGGGCGCATCCACGGTGCTGCATCTGGCCAATCCGGCGGTGTTCCCGATGTGGAACAAGCGGATCGAGCGCTTTCGTTTGTGCGAGACCCCGTCATCCTTTCACATGGGCCAGACCCGCAACTACCTGGGGTTCATCGAGGACGTGTGGGGTATCACCTCCCACCCGATGTTTCTGACCTTCCACCACGAGTTTTGCACCGCCTATCAGGAGCGCCTGCAGCGGCTGCATATCGCCGCCTATCCGCTGACCGAGCCGGGAGTCGTGCAATGTGCGACGGCCGAGTTGGCGCGGGGTTGATGTAGGGGCTTGCACCGCTTCGCCAGCAGGAATCGTCAGTTCATGGACCAGGCCCAATGCAACCGGCTCGTCAGCTTCATCTGGGGTATTGCCGACGATGTCCTGCGCGATGTCTACCAGCGCGGCAAGTACCGCGACTGCATCCTGCCCATGGTCGTCATCCAAAGAGCTTACGCAGGACTTTCAGCGCCGGGCTCTTCTTCCAGTCCACCCCATCAGTGACGCCCCGGCGTGCAGTTGTGCATGAACAATGCGAGACTTGCACAAACGCGAAGAACAAGGACGCGGCACCTGACGATGCAGCTCGAACAACTCCAGACCAATGCGGCCATCCGCGGCATCCTCCCCGATGCCCTGGTGACGGTCGTCAGCGTCCAGTGGTTCGGTTCCGAGGCGCTGGAACTGACCTACAAAACCTCGGCCGGCAAGGTTGCCAACGAGCTGCTCTACCGCCACGACGAACCTCGCCTGGAGTTGGTCGAACAGGGCCGCCCCTGGAGCTTCGATGGTGACGGCGCGCTCTTCCGGCTGGTGTCGGAGGCCCACCGCATTCGTCTGGCCCACCTGTTCGACCCGGTGCTGGCGGTGCATACCTCCATGGTCGACCCGCTGCCGCACCAGATCACCGCCGTCTACGAGGCGATGCTGCCGCGCCAGCCGTTGCGCTTCCTGCTGGCCGACGACCCCGGCGCCGGCAAGACCATCATGGCGGGCCTGCTCATCAAGGAACTGGTCGCCCGCGGCGACCTGCAACGCTGCCTCATCGTCTGTCCCGGCAGCCTGGCCGAGCAGTGGCAGGACGAACTGTATCGCCGCTTCCACCTGCCCTTCGAGATCCTCACCAACGATAAGCTGGAGGCCGCACGCACCGGCAACTGGTTCCTGGAGACCAACCTCGCCATCGCGCGTCTCGATAAGCTCTCGCGCAATGAGGACGTGCAGCAGAAGCTTCAGGCCCCGGATTGTCGCTGGGACCTGGTGGTCTGCGACGAGGCCCACAAGCTATCAGCCACGGTGTTCGGCGGTGAGGCAAGGTACACCAAGCGCTATAAGCTCGGGCAACTGCTCTCGACCCTGACCCGTCACTTCCTGCTGATGTCGGCCACGCCGCACAACGGCAAGGAAGCGGACTTCCAGCTCTTCATGGCGCTCCTGGATGGAGATCGCTTCGAGGGACGCTTCCGCGACGGCGTGCACACCGCGGATGTCTCTGACCTGATGCGCCGAATGGTCAAAGAGAGCCTGCTCAAGTTCGACGGCACCCCGCTGTTCCCCGAGCGCATCGCCTACACCGTGCCCTACAAGCTCTCGGACCCCGAGGCCGCGCTCTACCAGGCAGTCACCGAGTACGTGCGCGAGGAGTTCAACCGCGCCGAGGCCCTGGAGAACGACAAGCGCGCCGGCACCGTCGGCTTTGCCCTGACCATCCTGCAACGGCGTCTCGCCTCCTCGCCCGAGGCCATCTACCAGTCCCTGCGCCGTCGCCGCGAACGGCTGGAAAGTCGGCTGCGCGAGCTTGATGTGCTCCATCGGAGCGGGGGCGTCCCGCCCCCGACTGCGGCACTGGACGCCGACGACCTCGAAGACCTCGAAGACGCCCCCGAAGACGAGGTCGCGACAGTCGAAGAGGCCATCCTCGACCAGGCCACCGCCGCCCGCTCCATCGCCGAGCTGCGCATCGAGATCGACACCCTCCGCCGGCTCGAAGCCCAGGCCCTGACGGTGCGCCGCAGCGGCAACGACACCAAATGGATGGAGCTTTCGAGTCTGCTTGGCGCGGTCTTCACCCCGGCCGCGTTGGGCGACCGCATCGAAGAAGCCAAGGCACCTTACGGAGCGGGACCGATCCCGCCGCCAACGCCGTCGCCGCACCAGAAGCTGGTCATCTTCACCGAACACCGCGACACGCTGAACTACCTGGAGGGCCGCATCACCACCTTGCTCGGACGCAAGGACGCCGTGGTCATCATCCACGGCGGCATCGGTCGGGAAGCGCGCCTGAAGGTCCAGGAGTCCTTCAAGCACGACCCCGAGGTCCAGGTTCTGCTGGCCACCGACGCCGCGGGCGAGGGCATCAACCTCCAGCGTGCCCACCTGATGGTCAACTACGACCTGCCCTGGAACCCCAACCGCCTGGAGCAACGCTTCGGGCGCATCCACCGTATCGGCCAGACCGAAGTCTGCCACCTATGGAACCTGGTGGCGGACGACACCCGCGAGGGCGATGTCTACCGCAAGCTCTTGGAGAAGCTCGAACAGGCGCGCCAGGCCCTGGGCGGCCAGGTCTTCGACGTACTCGGCAAGCTCCAGTTTCAGGGCAAGTCACTGCGCGAACTGCTGATCGAAGCGATCCGCCACGGCGAACGGCCCGAGGTCAAAGCCTTCCTCACCACGGTGCTCGACACCACGCTCGACCGGGGGCACTTGCAAGAGCTGATCGATGAGCGCGTCCTCGCCCATGACGCCATGGACGCGAGCGGGGTCCGGCGCATCCGCGAAGACATGGAGCGCGCGGACGCCCGCCGCCTGCAACCGCACTACATCGAGTCCTTTTTCCATGAGGCATTCAAGCGACTCGGCGGCACCGCCAAACAGCGCGAGCCCCGCCGCTACGAGATCAGCCATGTCCCCGCCCCGGTGCGCAACCGCGACCGCCTCATCGGCATCGGCGAGCCGGTGCTGCCGCGCTACGAGCGTATCGCCTTCGACAAGGCCCTGGTCGCACCCCAGGGCCAGCCGCTCGCCGCCTTCGTTTGCCCCGGCCATCCGCTGTTGGATGCCGTCATCGACCTTACCCTGGAGCGCAACCGCGATTTGCTCAAGCGCGGTACCGTCCTGGTGGACGAGCGCGATCTGGGCACACAACCGCGGGTGCTCTTCTACCTGGAGCACGCCATCCAGGACGCCGGCCTGACCCGCGCGGGTGAGCGCCGGGTCGTCTCCAAGCGGATGCTCTATGTCGAGGCTAGGGCGAGGAGTGAGGGGAGAGGAGTGAGGAGCGAGACGGGCGAGAGGAGCGAGAGGGGGAGCGATGCATTATCGAGAGACAACTGTCTGGCAGAAAGCCATGTCGGTGGCGCGGGAGGTCTATCGGCTCGTCCCGCTGCTGCCGAGGGAAGAAACTTACGGGATGCGGTCCCAGATCACCCGCGCCGCAGTTTCAGTGCCGGCGAACATCGCGGAGGGATGGACGCGGGAGGGGGTGCGGGAAAAGGCGCAGTTCCTGGCGATCGCTCAGGGTTCGCTAGCGGAGACGGAGACCCTGCTGACGCTGTGCGAGGATCTCGGTTGGTTTCCCAAACCGGAGACAGCCCGGCTGCGAGGCTTGTTGGACGAAGTGAGCCGAATGCTGACGGTGATGCGTCGCAACCGCCGCCAGACCTAGCCACTCACTCCTCACTCCTGGTTTCTCACTCCTCACTGCTCTTTTCTCACCTCTCCTACGCCCCCTATCTCGACTACCGCCCACTGGACGCGGGAGAGCCCGGTGTCGACGCCATCCTCGGCCGGCCAGAGTGCCAGTGGATCGACCGCGAACTGGAGAAAAAGGCACAGGGTTACGCCATCGCCCAGGTCGTGCCGGAGCACCTTGCCGAGGTGAAAGGCCGCAAGCTGGACCTCATCGCAAAGACCGAGGCGGCGGTCAAGGATCGCCTCACCAAGGAGATCACCTACTGGGACCACCGTGCCGAGGAGCTGAAGCTCCAGGAGGCGGCCGGCAAACCCAACGCTAGACTCAACTCCGGCGAGGCGCGCAAACGGGCCGACCTGCTGCAAGGGCGGCTGCAAAAACGGCTGGAAGACCTGAAGCTCGAAGCCCAACTCTCGCCCCTGCCGCCGGTGGTGCTGGGCGGACTGCTGGTGGTGCCGATCGGCTTGATCAAGGCCATAACCGGGCAGGCACCGGCCGCGCCGACTGTGCCTGTGGATACCCAGATCAGCGCCGCTCGTGCCCGCGCAATCGTCATGGACATCGAGCGCCGCCTTGGCTTCGACCCCACCGACCGGGAGTTCGACAAGCTCGGCTACGACATCGAGAGCCGCGTCCCCGGCACCGGCAAGCTGCGCTTCATTGAGGTGAAGGGCCGCGTCTCGGGTGCCCCAACTATCACCGTGACCCGCAATGAGATTCTGTACTCTCTGAACAAGCCGGATGACTTTATCCTCGCCATCGTCGAGTTCCATGACGACGACGCACACCGGGTCCACTACCTGCGCCGGCCGTTCCTTCGCGAGCCGGATTTCGGGGTCACCAGCGTGAACTACGATTTTGCCGAGCTGCTTGCGCGTGCCGAGACACCGCGTTGAGACTTCGCCCGATTGATGCAGCAGCAGGGCTCGAACGGGGGGCGAGCACCCGTCCAAGCGATTTCCCCCTGCGAAATATTATGTTGCATTTTTTGCGTGCCAAGGTGGAAAATCGAACTAAGATATATTTTCCCGCCGTCTCTAATATGCTTATCCAGTTCAGCGTCAAGAATTATCGCTCCATTCTCGATCAGCAGACCTTGAGCATGTCTGCATCGAAATATTTCAAAGAGTTAGAGCCCGAGAATACCTTTGAAACGGGCGCTGTCGAGTCCGTCCCTCGCCTGCTTCGCTCGAATGTCATCTATGGCCCTAATGCATCAGGTAAGAGCACCCTAGTTCGTGCGATGGATTTTGTACGTGATCTAATCATCAACTCCGCCAAGGAAAGCCAGGCCAACGAGGAGATCGACGTTACGCCGTTCAAGCTCACCGCCGCCTCGCGCGCCGAGGACAGTGAGTTTGAGGTCGCGTTTATCGAAGACGGGGTACGCTACCAATACGGATTTCGCTGCAACCGGCAACGCTTCACCGAGGAATGGCTGTTCGCCTATCCGGAGGGCCGCGCGCAGAAGTGGTTTCAGCGGGTTTATGACGCGGCGGCCAATAAGGACGATTACCGATTCAGCTCGTCGTTTCTAGGCGGCCGTAAGCGGCAGGACTGGCGAGAGCAGACGCGCGCCAATGCCTTGTTTTTGTCAACCGCGATCCAACTCAATAACGAGCAACTCAAACCGGTGTTGAATTGGTTCCAACAACGGTTGAGGATTATCGAGGCACACCAGCTTTTCCTTCCAAACTTCACTATGAAGCGCTGTCGAGACGAGCAGCACAAGCACCGTGTGTTGGAGTTCATGAATTCGGCGGATCTCTCCATCGCGGATATTCGTATCAAGACCCAAGTATTCTCGCCAGAATTTCTACCTAAAGAAATCTCTGGGGCCTTGCGTGACGAGATCAGTGAGCAAATGACTGGTCAAGAAATCATGGAGGTTAAGTTTATGCACGAAGATATCGAAAGTCGAGAGCTTGTCGAGTTCGACCAGGAAGACGAGTCGGACGGCACACGAGCGCTTTTTTCTTTTTCAGGCATGTGGCTGGATGTCATTGAGAATGAGCGGGTGCTGATCGTCGACGAGCTCGACGCAAGTCTGCATCCTTTGATGGTCCACTATCTGGTGAAACTGCTGCACCACCAGGAGCGCAAGGCGCAGCTCATTTTTACTACCCACGACACCACGATCCTCAGCCAGAAGATCCTGCGGCGCGATCAGATCTGGTTTATGGAAAAAGACGAGAAGAACGCAACCCAGCTTTACCCCTTGTCAGACTATAGTCCTCGTGATAATGAGGCCATTGAGCGGGGCTATCTGAACGGCCGCTATGGCGGAATTCCCTTTCTAAAGGACTTGGACTTCAATGGGATCGGATGACATCTTCAAGAAGCGGAAGGCACAAACGGCTGCTACCATCGCACGGCAGCAGCAGCAACGCCAGGAAGGCAAGCGCTTCCTCATCGTCTGTGAAGGCATGAAGACCGAACCCTACTACTTTACGGAACTCTGCAATGCTTACAAGCTTCACACGCTTCGCGTGAAGATCGCGCCGGGAGCAGAGGGTTCATCTCCTAATAGAGTACTCGATTACGCGAAAAAGCTGTACGAGGAAGACGCTCAACTGGGGTCCGATCGTTTCGACCAGGTCTTCTGTGTCATTGACCGCGACCAGCATGAGCACTACAAGGCGACCATTCAGCGCATTGAGACCCTGGGAAAACCCTTTCGGGCCATTCCCTCGATTCCCTGCTTCGAATACTGGTTGCTGCTCCACTTCACGTATTCCCGCCAACATTTTCAAGCCGCCGACAAGCAATCTCTCTGCGATGCCGTGATTCGTGATCTGCGTAGGCAACCAGGATTTTTTGAATACGCCAAAGCGCAAAGAAACACCTACCACCTATTGAAAGACGGGATCGAAACGGCCATCAAGCATGCCCAATGGGCTGAAACGGATGCCGAGAAGACCGGCGAAGATAATCCCACCACCAGCGTTCATCATCTTGTGCTAGAGATCCAAGAGCTGGCGAAGACACATGGCCCCAGAGGATAACAGTCAGACTGTTTCATGACCATCAAGAAAAAACTGATCGAGGTCGCTCTGCCTCTGGAGGCGATCAATAAGGCATCGCTACGGGAGGGCTTCATCTATCGAGGCAACCCCTCAGCTCTGCACAAATGGTGGGCACAGCGACCGCTGGCGGCAGCACGGGCCGTGATCTTTGCGCAGATGGTCGATGACCCATCGGCCCATCCGGACCTCTTCAAGACCGAAAAGGCACAAGAAAAAGAGCGGCAGCGACTGTTTCGCATCATTGAGGAACTCGTGAAATGGGAGAGCACAAACAATGAGACGGTATTGCAGCAGGCGCGCGATGAAATATGGCAGAGCTGGCGATATACCTGCGCCGAGAACGCCGACTATCCGCGCGCTAAGGAGTTGTTCGACCGCTACAAGCTGCCTGCCTTTTATGATCCTTTCGCCGGTGGCGGGACACTGCCGTCGGAGGCACAGCGGCTGGGGCTGGAGAGCTATGCCTCCGACCTCAATCCGGTGGCGGTGCTGATCAACAAGGCGATGATCGAAATTCCGCCACGATTTGCAGGCAAACCACCAGTGAATCCGAATTCGCGTGCAGATGCCGTAAGCGGAGGCACTTGGATGGGCGCGACCGGATTGGCCGAGGATGTGCGCTATTACGGGCACTGGATGCGGGACGAGGCGGCAAAGCGCATCGGCCACCTCTACCCCAAGGTTGAGGTCACGGCGGAGTTGGCCCAGAAAAGGCCGGATCTGAAAAGTTCTCTCGGTGAGAAACTTACCGTCATTGCATGGCTTTGGGCGCGTACGGTGAAGAGCCCCAACCCGGCTTTTCCCAACATTGAGGTACCGCTTGCGTCCACCTTCATGCTCTCCACCAAGGCCGGCAAGGAGGTGTATGTTGAGCCGGTGATTGAAAATGGTAGCTACCGCTTCACCGTGAAAGTGGGTAAGCCAAAGGATGAGAATGCAGCGAAAAAGGGTACCAAACTGGCCAGAGGGAATTTTTCTTGCCTGATGTCCGGTACGCCCGTCTCGGGGGACTACATCAAGGTGGAGGCAAAGGCGGGGCGTATGGGTGCGCGGCTGATGGCAGTCGTTGCCTTGGGTTTGAGAGGGCGGGTCTACCTCGCGCCCACGTCTTCGCATGAGAATGCAGCGCGAAAGGCACAGCCAACGTGGCGGCCAGAAGGTGAAATCGCTGCCCGAATGACCGGTGGCAATTGCACGCCCTACGGCTTGACTTCGTGGGGTGATCTCTTCACCCCCCGCCAACTCGTGGCGCTGACGACTTTCTCCGATCTGGTGCAGGAGGTGCGCGAACAAGTGAAAGGCGACGCAATCCAGGCCGGGCTTTCCGATGATGGCAAAGCCTTGGAGAAACGCGGCGCCGGCGCTACGGCCTATGCTGATGCGGTGGCGGTGTACTTGGCGATGGCCGAGGACAAGGCAGCCGAATACGGCTGTACGATCGTTCCTTGGTATGCTAAGGAGGATCGCCCCAAGGGCTTGTTTGCACGCCATGCGATACCAATGGTTTGGGACTACGCCGAGGTCAATCCGCTCGCAGATATAGGAGGGACATTTATTGGCTCAGTCGGTATAGTTTCCGGCGCTCTCTCCGGCTGTGCTGCGGGTGGACCACCGGCCTTCGCTGAACAAGTCGACGCTATTGTAACTGAGCTTGCTAATGGCGCCGTAGTATCGACCGATCCACCGTATTATGACAATATCGGCTATGCCGATTTGTCGGATTTCTTCTATGTTTGGTTGCGCCGTTCTCTGAAGCCTGTCTTTCCAGCGCTTTTTGCTACGTTGGCTGTACCCAAGGCGGCGGAACTGGTGGCCACGCCGTACCGTCATGGCAGCAAAGAAAAGGCAGAAGCGTTTTTTCTCAAGGGTATGACACAAGCCATGAGCCGACTGGCCGAACAGGCGCACCCCGCCTTTCCGGTGACGATCTATTATGCCTTTAAGCAATCGGAGAGTGACAGCGCCGACGGCACGACAAATACCGGCTGGGATACCTTTCTCGCCGCAGTCATCGAAGCTGGCTTCGGGATCACCGGCACCTTGCCGATGCGAACCGAGCGGGGATCTCGCTCAATTGGACTCGGAACTAACGCACTTGCCTCCAGCATTGTCATCGTTTGTCGCCAACGCCCCACCGACGCCCCAACCGCGACCCGCCGCGAATTCGTCACCGCACTCAAGGCCGAACTGCCGGCGGCGCTGGCTCACTTGCAGAAGGGCAACATCGCTCCAGTCGATCTGGCCCAAGCGGCCATCGGCCCCGGCATGGCGGTCTACACCCGTTATGCAAAGGTGCTCGACGCCGAGGGCAACCCGCTCCCGGTGCGCGCCGCGCTGGCGCTAATCAATCAGACGCTGGACGAGGCCCTGGCCGAGCAGGAGGGCGACTTCGACGCCGACAGCCGCTGGGCGCTGACCTGGTTCGAGCAGACCGGCTTTGCCGAGGGCGATTACGGCGTCGCCGAACAGCTCTCCAAGTCCAAGAACACCGCCGTGGCCGGGCTGGTCGAGGCCGGCATCCTGGTGTCCAAGGCCGGTAAGGTGCGCCTGCTGAAACCCGCCGAATTACCCGCCGACTGGGACCCGGAGGACGAGAAAAGAGGAAAGAGAAGTGAGAAACGAGAGGGTTCTTCTCTCACTCCTCCCTCCTCTCGACTCACTCCTCACTGGATGATGGTCCACCAACTGATTCGCGTGCTGGAGACCGGCGGCGAAGGCGCGGCGGCGGCCTTGGTCGCCAAGCTCGGAAGCAAAGCCGAGACCGCCCGCGAACTGTGCTACCGCCTCTACACCCTGTGCGAGCGCAAGAAGCGCGCAACCGAGGCGATGGCCTACAACGGCCTGGTGCAGAGCTGGCCCGAGATCACCCGACTGGCGCAGGCATCGCCGCGCGCCGCCACTCCTGGTACCGGTGATCTGTTCGATGACGACGGGGGGCGATGATGAGTCTGATCGACGACGCACTGGCCTGCCTCAAGCCAGCAGTTCCGGCTGGCACCCTGCTGATTGTGTTCGGTTCGCAGGCGCGTGGTGATGCACGGGCAGACAGCGACCTCGACTTGCTAGTGGTGGAACAGGAGGTGCCCGACCGCTTCGCGGAGATGGCACGCCTGGCCACCCTGCTGGGTCGGAGTCTGATTCCCGCCGACGTGGTGGTGATGAGCGCGGACGCCTTCGAGCGCCAGAAAACGGTGATCAACACCCTGGCCTGGCGCGCGGCACAGGAAGGGCAGGCGTATGACTTGGCCGCTTGAGCTTACGCCGGCCCGTCTACCTCGTTTCCACGCTCCGCGTGGGAATGCAGTTTTGGCCGCTCCAGCGGCCCGAGTTCTCACGCGCGGCTTGCGCGTCGGGACTTGCTCCCACGCCGGAGTGTGGGAGCCAGAAGCGAAACCTCGTTCATTCCGGAGGATGCCATGCACTCAGCTTTGAATCTCCACGAAGACGCCTTGGTTCAATTCTGCAAACGACATCACATTCGCCGTCTGTCGCTGTTTGGGTCGCAGTTAAAGGGAACTGCGCGGGCGGATAGCGATTTGGACCTGTTGGTTGAATTCGAGCCGCAACATATCCCTGGTTTGCTTAGTATTTCCGGAATGGAAATCGAGCTGTCGGAGATGCTTGGAGGGAAACCAGTCGATCTGCGTACAGCAGGGGACTTGTCACACTATTTCCGTGATGATGTCTTGCGCATGGCTGAGGTGCAATATGCAGGATGAGGATCGCATCCGTGTTGGCCACATGATCGAGGCCGCCGAGGACGCACTGGGGTTCATTGCAGGACGCACCCGTGCGGACCTGGACACCAATCGCATGCTGCTGTTTGCGCTGGTGCGTGCCGTCGAGATCATCGGCGAGGCGGCCAGCAAGGTCTCGGATGAGACTCGAAACGCTCACGCGGGCATTCCCTGGAAGTCCATCATTGGCATGCGCAACCGCCTGGTACATGCCTACTTCGATATCGACGCGGATATTCTCTGGGTTGCGGTGACCGTGGAGATTCCGGCGCTGCTGGCTCAAGTGAAGGCGCTCACAAGGACACCATAGAGAACATCATGGCCATCACCAACCATGAGCGTGTCGGCAAATCGCTGGAGCATCTGAAGGCCGGGCTCGGCCCATTCGTCGAGCGCGAGATTCATGCCGCCATCGCCGCCAACGCCATCTCCATGGAGAAGGTCAAGGGCTTCGTCGACGACCCGAACCTCGCCAACCGGGGCATCTGCGAGTGGGACGCCGCGGCGCAACTCAAGCTGATGTGGGAGACCTGGAACGAGGTGTTCCGCAGGACGCTGGGTTACGCGGAACGCAGTCTGGTGTCGGAGGTCAGGAGTTGGCGCAACAAGTGGGCGCATCAGGAGCCCATCTCCAGCGATGACGCCTACCGCGCCCTGGACTCCGCGGAACGGCTGTTGTCTGCCGTCTCGGCCCCCGAGGCCGACGAAGTCGGCAGGATGAAGATGGAGCTGCTGCGTCAGCGCTTCGACGAGCAGGCGCGCGGCGAGAAACGCAAGTCGGTCAGCCAGGCCATCGAGAGCGGGGTGACGGGCAGCCTGAAACCCTGGCGTGAGGTGGTGATGCCGCACGAGGACGTGGCCAGCGGCCGGTACCAGCAGGCCGAGTTCGCCGCCGACCTGTGGCAGGTCCACCTGGGCGAGGGCACGGCCGAGTACCGCGACCCGGTCGAGTTCTTCCGGCGCACCTATCTCACCGAGAGCCTCAAGGGGATGCTGGTGGGTGCCTTGCGGCGGCTCTCGCCCTCCGCAACCGGGGCGGGTGGTGACCCGGTCATCCAGTTGCAGACCAACTTCGGCGGCGGCAAGACGCACTCCATGCTGGCGCTCTATCACCTGTTCTCCGGCATCGCACCGACCGAACTGGCTGGCATCGACGCGGTGATGGCAGCCGCCGGGGCAAGCACGGTTCCGACCGCCCGTCGGGTGGTCTTAGTGGGCAACAAGATTTCGCCCGGTAACCCGAGTGTCAAGCCTGACGGCACCGTGGTGCGCACCCTCTGGGGTGAACTGGCCTGGCAACTGGGCGGTCCGCAAGCCTTCGCCCGCGTGCAGGCGGACGACGCGCAGGCCACCAGCCCCGGCGATGTGCTGCGCGAGCTGTTCAACGACTACGGTCCCTGCCTGATCCTGGTGGACGAGTGGGTGGCCTACGCGCGCCAGCTCCACGACCAGAGCGACCTGCCGGCCGGCGGTTTCGAGACCCAATTCACCTTCGCCCAAGTGCTGACCGAATCGGCCAAGCTTGCCAGGAATTGCCTGCTGGTCATCAGTCTGCCGGCCTCGGATACCTCGGGCCGGTCGCACTCGGACGATGTGGAGGTCGGGGGCACCCGTGGGCGCGAGGCGCTGGACCGGTTGCGCAACGTGGTGGGGCGGGTGGAGTCCTCCTGGCGGCCGGCGAGCGCGGAGGAGGGCTTCGAGATCGTCCGGCGGCGCCTGTTCCAGCCGCTGTCCGACCCGGCCCAGTTCAAGGATCGCGACGTGGTGGCGCGGGCCTTCGCCGAGTTCTACCGCACCCAGCAGGCGGAGTTTCCGCCCGAGTGCCGCGAGTCGGACTACGAGCAGCGCATCAAGGCGGCCTATCCGATCCACCCGGAGATCTTCGACCGGCTCTATACCGATTGGTCGACCCTGGTGAAATTCCAGCGCACGCGCGGCGTCTTGCGGCTGATGGCGGCGGTGATCCATAGCCTGTGGGAGAAGGGCGACCGCAATCCGCTGATCCTGCCTGCCAATGTTTCAATCGACGATCCGCGCGTGCAGTCTGAGCTGACGCGCTACCTCTCGGACAACTGGGTGCCGGTGATCGAGAAGGACGTGGACGGGCCGAACTCCTTGCCGCTCAAACTCGACAGCGAATTGCCCAACCTGGGCAAGCTCTCGGCCTGTCGGCGGGTGGCGCGCGCCATCTACCTGGGCTCGGCGCCGACCACGGCCGCCGCGCACAAAGGAATCGAAGACCGGCGCGTGAAGCTCGGCTGCGTCATGCCTGGGGAATCGCCGGCCGTATTCGGCGATGCGCTGCGCCGCATGGCCGCCGCGGCGACTTATCTGTATCAGGACGGGCCGCACTACTGGTACTCGACCCAGCCGACCGTAACCAAGCTGGCCGAGGACCGCGCCGAGCAGTTCAAGCGTGAGCCGGACAAGGTGGCGCATGAGTTGGAGCAGCGCCTGCGCAAGGATCTGGCGCGCATGGGCGACTTCCCCCGCATCCACCCGCTGCCGCAGAGCGGCGCCGACGTGCCGGACGATCTGGATGCGCGTCTGGTGGTGCTGGGCATCGGGCATCCGTACAGCAAGGAGACCAACAGCCCGGCCGAGTTGGCGGCTAAGGCGATCCTGGAGACGCGCGGCAACACGCCCCGCCTGTACCGCAACACACTGGTCTTTCTGGCGGCCGACAAGACGCGTTTGCAGGACCTGGACGAGGCGGCGCGGAAGTTCTTGGCGTGGGTCTCGATCCTGGCCGAGCAGAAGAACCTGAATCTGTCGCCGTTTCAGGTGACCCAGGCCGAGACACAGCGGACCGCCGCCGACAGCACCGTGACGGCGCGGCTGCCGGAGACCTATCTGTGGCTGCTGGTGCCGGGACAAGCCACGCCGCAGGCCCCCATCACCTGGGAGGCACTGCGCCTCTCCGGGACCGACGCGCTGGCGATGCGCGCCAGCAAGAAGCTGCGCTCCGACGAGTCCTACCTGACCAGCTTCGCCGCGACGCGCCTCAAGATGGAACTGGATCGGGTGCCGCTATGGCGCGGTGATCATGTGGCGGTCAAGCAACTGGTCGAGGACTTCGCGCGCTATCTCTACCTGCCGCGCCTCAAGGACCCGAGCGTCTTGCTCCATGCCATCGGCGATGGGATGAATCTGCTGACCTGGGCGCAGGACAGCTTCGGCTTCGCCGATGCGTTCGATGCGGCCGCGGGCCGCTACCAGGGCTTGCGCGGCGGGCAGATGGTGACGCTGATCGATGCCCATGCGCCGGGGCTGGTGGTGAAGCCGGACGTGACGCGTCGGCAGATGGATGCCGAGCGGGCGGCCACTGCGCCGGTGAGTCCTTCTGGGGATTCACTGGGGACCGGACCAGGGGGCGAAAACACCACGACACCTGGTTCGGCTAGCACTTCCGAGCCTATCGAAACACCGACAACCGATCATCAACCAGCGGCGGCCAAGCCGAAGCGCTTCCACGGCACGGCTGTACTCGACGCGACCCGCGTGGGTCGTGACGCGGGCCGGATCGCTGAGGAAGTCATCGCGCACCTCGCCGGCTTGGTCGGGACCACGGTGACGGTGACCATTGAAGTCGAGGCCGCGATTCCGGCCGGCGCGTCGGACCATGTGATGCGCACGGTGACCGAGAACTGCCGGACGCTGAAGTTCACGAGCCAGGGGTTCGAGAAGGAGTAGCAGGTGATCAAGGCCCACCGACAGGCAAATCTCGAAAGGGTCTGTCTGGATGTCAGGTGCGAAGGCGTTCATGCTGCCGGCTGCTCGTCGCAAGCCAAACCACCGACATCAAGGATGATGATCAGCGCTCCCGGCTCCTGACCTTGCTGCCAAGCCAGGGCACGGATGCCGGGCAGGCGCAGCCTGGCGGCGAGCAGCGGCGGCAGCGGGTGGATGGCGCAGGCCGGCAGCCGGACTTGAACAACCGGTTCCTGGACGCGCACGCGCAGCACGCCGGCCGGGTGGGCGAGACGCAACAGGCGAGCTGGCCCCGCTCGCGTAACGACGCCCGGTAGGCCTTCCCCCGTCGGTAACCCCAGCAGAACGCCGATCGAGGGCGCGTCAGGGTCGGGGGTCGACTCCATGGCAAGCACCTGACCGGCCGCGACGCCCAGCCGCAGTGCATTCCAGCGGAACACGACCAGGTCAATGTCGGTCACATCGTGGGTCCAGGTGTCACTGGCGGGCGTCGCGCCATGACCGGAACAACCGCTCCATGTCCAGCGCCATGACCAGTTGTCCGCGATGCTCAAAGACCCCGGTGACCAGCCCTTGCAGCCGCTCCGGGAGGTTGCCGGGTGGGGGCAGGAGCGCTTCCGGCGCAACCTCGAGTACGTCTTCGACCGCATCGACCCGCAGCCCGCTCTCCATGTCGGCCGCGCGGCCGCGCAGGATGGCGGTGCGGCGCGTTGGTGGTCCATGGGGACTATCGAGCAGGTCGCCGAGCCGGAGCACCGAGCAGATGTTGCCGCGCACATCGATCACCCCCTCGAGTGCGGGCGGGCAGCCGGGGACGAAGTAAATGGGCGGGAGCGGCAGGATCTCCGCGACCTGCGCACCGGGAAAAGCGAAGGCCCGGCCGCTGAGGGTGAAGACCACCCATTGCACGCCGGGCACATCGACCGCGACGATGTCCTGATCGCCGCGGCGCCGGCGCTCCAGTGCCGCGGCCAGTGCATCAATTGGCGTATCAATTGGCGCATCGCCTGGCGGAAGGGTCCGCCCATTGGACTCATTGCCCATTCGCGTGCTCCGCGGCGATTGGGTCCTGGCTCCGGGAGCGGTCGTTCGCGGACGCGGTCTCGACCCGGTTGCGTCCGTTCCCCTTGGCGCTGTAGAGGGCCACATCGGCCGCCTCGATCAGCGCGTCGGCGGACGCGATCTGGGGGAAGGCGGCGATCCCCGCACTGAAGGTGCAGCGGAAGGTTGCATCGCCGGCATAGAACAAGACCTCGGCGAAACTCGTGCGCAGTTGGTCGAGGATGACCTTGCCGTCTTCCACCTCGACGCCGGGCAGCACCACCGCGAATTCCTCACCCCCATAGCGTCCGACCACGTCGCACTCCCGTAACCGCAGGCGCAGGCCCCGACTCAGCGCCATCAGCACCTGATCGCCGGCCGGATGCCCATAGGCATCATTGACCCGCTTGAAGCGGTCGACATCGATCATGGCGAAGCACAATGGGCGGCCGTCGCGGCGGGCGTTGGCGACCCCGATCTCCAGGAACTGCATGATGGTGTTGTGGTTGAACAGCCCGGTCAGGCCATCGCGCACCATCAGCGCGTGCAGGGTGCGCATGCGCTCGGCACGCAGACTGACCTCATTGACCAGACGCGCGGGCTCCACCGGTTTGGTCAGGAAACCGTCGGCACCGACTTCGAGTGCCCTGAACTGGCGCTCACGGTCGGTCTCCGATGACACATAGATGATGGGCAGGCTGACGTGACCGGGCATCTGACGCAACACCCGCGCCAGTTCAGGGCCGGAACATTGCGGCATATACATGTCCATCAGCACCAGATCGGCATTGAATCCCTTGAGCAGGTCGATGACCGCGGCGGGGTCGGTGGCAATGGTCGTGGTCATGCCCGCCTCCTCCAGCACCAGCGCGTGCAGTCGGGCAATGTTGGGTTCGTCATCGACGACCAGCACATGAAACGGAGTGGGCGACTCCCGGTTGGTCAGGGCATCCAGGAACTCGACCATCTCGGTGGTCTTCACGGGTTTGGTGCAGTAGGCGCTGCCGCCGGCTTTGACCGCCTGCAGCCGCGCCTGAAAATCGTCGCGGCTGGAGATGAACAGGCTCGGGACCACGTACCCGAGTGTCTCATGGAGGTCGGTGAGCGCGGCCGGACCGGCATGCTCGCCTTCCGGAAACATCACGTCCATGATCACCGCCGCCGGCGCTTCTGCCGCCACGGCCGCGCGCAGTTCGGCGAGACTGCTCAGTGCCGTGACCTGATAGCCGAAGCAGGCGAGTTGGGTACACAGTTGCTGGCCAAGATCGCCGTCGTCATCACACAGATAGATCCGTTTCGCGCGCCGCTGCGCGGCGTGCCCGGTATGGACCACTGCCGGTTCGGCCGCGGCCGGCAGGGGCTCAAAGCCGAACCGGTCGGCCGCGTTCGTCTCCTCGGCGGGCCGCGCCTGGAGGACCGCCAACTGATCGAGTGTCCGCTCCAGGGTTGCGCGCACCTGCGTCGACATGGGTTCGGCGGCGGTGAGCGCATGGCGGACCGTATCTTCCGCTTGCCGTGCCAGGTCGCTGATTGCCGCCAGACCGAACGAGGCGCTGCTGCCCTTGATGGTGTGAAATACCAGCGCCAAGCCGGTTAGTGCCTCCGGCTCCACGGGGGTGTCCGGGAGCGCCGCCAACCGCAAGCGCGCCTCGCTGATGCGTTGCGGCAACTGCGCAAGGAATGCGGACCGCAGCCGTGCCTTGCGGGTCTTGAAGGTGTCCGATGGTGCTGTCATAGCCGTCGAATCGCTAGCCGAGCACGAAGTGTTTTCGCCTGAGATCCGGCATCATGCGGATCGCCCCTGCACCAGACCAGCCGGGTCGACGGCCAGTGCCGCGACCAAGGCCGGCAGCCTATCCTCCAGCGCCGCGTCCTTCATCAGCACCCCTGCCAGCCCCGGAGCCTGGGCGTGCAGCGGCTCCGGGTCGTCGCCGGTGAGCAGGATGAAGGGGCGCGCGCGGCCCTGGGCGCCGTGTTCCCGGAACAGTTCAAGGCCGCTGATCAACGGCATGTTCATGTCCGAAACGATCAGCTCGATGGTGGCGTCGGCCGCCAGCAGGTCCAGCGCCGCGATCCCGTTATCGGCCAGGACGCAGTCATGGCCGGCATCTTCCAGTACGGCCGCCGCCAATTCACCGGCCAGGGGGTCGTCATCAACAATAAGTATTCGCATGATCTTCACCCCAGCAAATTGTGCAAGGTTTCAAGCAGGCTGGATTGATCGAAATCGCCTTTGACAATGTAGGCGTCGGCGCCGACCTGAATCCCGCGTCGCTTGTCTTCTTCCTGTTCACGCGAGGTGATGATCACGATGGGGGTGGCCTGGTAGCGGTCGTGCGTGCGCAGTTTCGCGGTGAGCGAGAAGCCGTCGAGACCAGGCATCTCCACATCGGTCAGCACGGCATCGAAGCGTCCACCCAGGGCCTTCTGCCAGCCATCGAGTCCGTCCTCGGCGGTGGTCACCCGATAGCCACAGGCTTCCAGCACATCCTTGACGATCTCGCGGGTATTGAACGAGTCATCGACGACCAGAATGTGCCAGGGCTCATCCCGGCCCGGCCGTGCGCCGGCGCCGGCCGTACCCTGGACGGCGGTCTCACCGCGGGTGCGGCGCGCGGTCTCCATGAGGCTCGGCGCCTGCAGCACGCTGACCAGGGCATTGTCGCCGGTCACTACGATACCACCGACCAAGGGGCAGCCGCGCATGTGCTCGGGCAGCGTCTTGATCACCATCGCACGCTCGTCGAGCAGTTGATCGATGATCAGTCCCAACTTGGCCTGGCGGACCCCGATCACGACCACGAGGCGCATCCCGTCGCCCCGTCGCACGGTTCCGGAGGCCCTGTCCCGCGCGGCTGGAGTGGGTGGCAGACCCAGCAGTCCCGCCAATGGGATCAGCGGTACGAACTCGTTGCGCAGTACCACCGCCGGGCGTCCCGCCAGGGTGATCGCCTCGTGCGCCATCACCCGCAGCAGTTCGACCACATGCTGGGCGGCGAGGGCGAACCGTTGCCCGCCGCAGGCAAACACCAGCACCCGCATCACCGCCAGTGACAACGGCAGCGTGAAGGCGAAGGTGCTGCCCTCACCGGTGCGGCTCACGAGTGATACGGCACCTTGCAGCACATCGTTGACAGTGTGTTTGACCGCGTCCAGTCCGACGCCGCGCCCGGACAGGTCGGTGATGATCTCGCTGGTGCTCAAGCCCGGTGCAAAGCTCAGCTCCCACACCTGATCGTCGGTCAGCGTGGCGACCCGCGCGGGGTCGAGCAGACCCTTGTGCAGTGCCTTGGCAATGATCCGCTCGCGGTTCAGGCCGCGGCCGTCGTCGCTGACCTCGAGGACGACGCCGCCGCCGGTCTGGCGCGCGCTGATCCGCACCTGTCCGACCGCCGGCTTACCGGCGGCCCGGCGGGTCGCGGGGTCCTCGATCCCGTGATCGACGGCGTTGCGCAGCACATGGATCAGGGCGCTGCCCAACCCCTCGATCAGTTGCCTGTCGAGTTCGATCTCACCGCCCTGTACCTCGCAGCGCACCTCCTTGCCTTGGGCGCGCGCCAGCTCGCGGACCATCCGCGCGGCGGGATCGAAAACCATGGCGAGCGGCAACATGCGCAGCACCAGTGCCCGCTCGCGCAGTCCGGCGACCAGCAATTCCTGGGCTTGCACATCATCGCGCAGGTCATGTGCGAACCGTTGCGCGGCCGCCGGGTCGGCCAAGCCGCCGGGTGCGCGGCCGTCGCCGACCGCCGGCTTGCGTGCCGCCCGGCCCAGGTGTTGAGCCTCCAGAACGCGCTGCCGCAGTTGGACTTGAACCGATGTCACCTCGCCGATCAGACGGATCAGCTCGTCGAGCTTTGCCAACGGAACCCGCACGCTGTCGAGCGCGTGCTGCGCAGGTGCAGCGGCGGCCGGCGGCGTGACCGGGCTTGGTTGGTCGGGGGTGGCATCGACTGGAGACTGGCCACTCCCGATCAGGTCCGCGGTGGCCGGCGCCGCCAGCCCCGCGGCGGCCGCACGCGCCAGGGTGTCGCAGAGTGCCGGATCGGCCGGTGGGTCTCCACCAACCGACTCCAGTTGATCCAATTGGGCGGCGATCGCATCGACTCCGGTCAATAGCAGGCTGATGCCGGTCGGGTTGGCCCGATAGTGTCCGGCGCGCAGGGCGCCCAGCAGGTCTTCCAGGTGGTGGGCGGTCGTGCTGATTCCGGTGAGCTTGAGCATCCGTGCCGAGCCCTTGATGGTGTGGGCGGAGCGAAACAGCGCGTTGATTGCCTCGGCGTCATCCGGTTGGGCTTCCAGCGCGGCGAGTCCGGTCGTCAGCCGGGTCAGGTGATCCCGTGCCTCGCCGCTGAAACGTCCGATGAACTTGCTCAGATCCAGGGCCATGACGGGTGCCTCAGGCGGCGTCCGCGAGCCCGTGCAGGCGTGCCTCACACAGCAGCCGCAGGTCGGTGAGCGAGAGCGCCGACGGCAGCGGGCCGGTCTGTGCGGCACCAACGCCCGCTCGCGCGTTGGTCAGTTGACGCAGGACGATCCGGTATTCGCGCCGTGCCGCATCGCCACGGCCGGCATCGCGATGACATTCGGCCAGTTGGAAATGGGCCGGCCAATGCTCCGGACGCTGGTAGATGGCGCGCCGCAGCGCGTCGACAGCCTCGTCCAGGTCACCCCGGGCGCGGGCGATGCGGCCGAGCAAGACCAGCGCGTCCACTGACCAGGCATCGGCGTCCAGCACCTGCCGCGCCGCGGTCCGGGCGGCCTCCAGGTCGCCACGCTCCAGCAACAGGTGCGCTTGCAGGGTCATGCACTCGGGGTCTGTCGCGGCGGCGACGCCGAGCGGGGCGAGGCAGGCAAGGGCCGCATCGACCTGCTCGGTACGCGCCAGACCGAGCGCTTCCTGGTAGCGCCGGGCGGCCGGTCGGATCGCCGCCGCGGCTTGCTCCGTGGGCGCGGCGTAGGGTCGCGTTGCGACAACCCGCGCGGCGTTCCCATCGGCAACGCGCGGATCCGGGTGCGTCCGCATGTCCGCGAGCGAGTCCGGGTTGGCGGACGGTGCAGCGCGGCGGGACGTTGCTTCCCCGCGTGTGCGTGCCTCCGCGGCCGGTGCGCTCCAGCCGTTCGGGAGTGTACCGGCAGGTGTCGCGGCGCGACCGCGGGTGGGTTCAGGAAGCCGCTCCGGCGACTGCTTGGCAAAAAACCAGACCCCTTCATGGTGCCGTGTCGGCAGCACGCCGAGGTCGTTGGCCAGCGTCTCGGCGGTACCGACGATCAGGTAGCCGTCGGGTCGCAGCAGCGCGCTCAGCCGATTCAGCACGGCGGCGCGGGTGGCCGCGTCGAAATAGATCGACAGATTGCGGTAGAAGATCAGATCGTGCCCGATGAGGTCATCAGGGAACGGCTCGGCGAGCAGGTTCAGCGGGCGAAAGCGGACCTGACGACGCACCGCCGGGGCGATCAGTCGGGTGCCGTCCGGCGCCGACGTGAACCAGCGGGCGATCAGGTCGTCCGGCATGGCGCGGAAGGAAAAGGATCGGTAGCGTCCGCCCCTGGCCTGCTCCAGAGCGCGTTCGTCCACATCGGCGGCGCTGATCTGAAACCACCGTTCCGCCTGCTCACCCCAGCGCTGGCGCAGGGCGATGGCGATGGAGTAGGGCTCCTCGCCGGTGGCGCAGCCCACTGAAAGGATACGGATCGGATCATTCGGGTCGCGCGTGTGCAGCAGCCGCGGGGCAAGGTGCTCGGTGAGCAGCCGGAAATGGTGAGGCTCGCGGTAAAAATAGGTCTCCTTGATGGTCAGCAGGCTGGTCAGCGCTTGCATGACCGCCGCATCCTCGCGCAGGCGCGTCAGGTAGACGTCGGGGGCCGTCGTGCCCAACGCCGCCATTTGCGCCTCGACGGCACGCTGCAGCCAAGCTTCTTGGTAGCCGTCGAAGTGCAACCCCAGCCGCTCCCGAATCAGCACCTTGGTCTGGGTCAGGTTCATTCGGCGATGCCGCGGCCGGCGAGCCGGATCAGTTCGGCGGCGATGGCGGTCAATGGCAGTACCTGTTGTACGCCGCCGGCCATGATCGCCTCCCGATTCATGCCGAAGACCACCGAGCTCGCCTCGTCCTGGGCAATGGTGGTGCCGCCGGCCGCGGCGATGGCGGCGATGCCGCGCGCGCCGTCCCGGCCCATGCCGGTAAGGATGATGCCGATTGCGCTGCGCCCGGCGGTCGCGGCTACCGAGCAGAGCAAGCGGTCGCAACTCGGGCGATAGCGGTCGCCCTCCAGGCGTGGACAGAGCTGGATGGTGCGTCCCGCCAGCACCGTCAGGTGGCTGCTGGAGTCGGCCACATAGATGCGGCCGGGTACCAGTTGATCGCCGTCGCGCGCCACTTCGACCGGTAACCGACAAAGATCGTCGAGCCAGTGAGCCATGCCCGCGGCGAAGCCGTCGGAGATGTGTTGGGCAATCAGGACCGGGGCCATGAGCCCCGGCGGCAGCACCGGCAACAACTGGGCCAAGGCCTGGGGTCCGCCGGTCGACGCGGCAATGGCGATCACCGGGTGACCGGGCGGGATGGTCGTGGGGTGGTCGGGCCTGCGGTCGGGTGCGGCGGCGGCCCCCGGGTGGCGCGCGCGCAAATGCCGGATCACCGGGACGCCGGCCAGCATCCGCAGCCGCGCGGTGAAGGCCGGCCCGGCGTCCGTGTCGGGTTTGGGGATGGCATCGAGTGCGCCGCGGGCGACCGCGGCCATTGCCTGGGCGGCATCGGTGAGGTCCGAGACGACCAGGATACGGGTGGCACAGCGGTCCATGATCTCGGCGATGGCCTGCATCCCGTCCATGACCGGCATGCGCAGGTCCATGGTCACGAGGTCGGGACGCAAACGGCCCGCCTGCTCCACCGCGGACTGACCGTCAGCCGCCTCGCCGCAGACCGTCAACCGCGGGTCGTCCTCGATCATGGCCCGCAGCAGACCGCGGGCCGTGTCACTGTCGTCCACCACCAGCACCCGCACCGGTCCCTCGTGCCGCGCGGCGGCCATCAGCCGACGCTCGCCGGTCCGGCGGCGGCCTGCCGGTCTGCTGCTGCCCGTGCGGCAGACGCGTCCGTTGCCGCGGCGTCATCAGGATGGCCGGGCGTATTCAGTTTGAAGCCTTCGACCTGGCCCTTGAGTCCCGCGGAGAGCCGCGTCATCGCCTGAGCGATGGCGGCGATGCGCCGCACGGACCCGGCGGTGTCGGCGCTGGCGGTGACGATCTCGCGCAGGGCCACCACCACCTGGGTGCTGGCCGTGCGCTGTTGTTGACTGGAGAGGCTGATCTGCTGAGCCGCGCTGGTGGTCTGCCCGGCATCGGCAACCAGGGCGTTGAGGAACTCCGCGGCTTGGGCCGATTCGGCCATTCCCTGCGCGATGCCCGTGTTGCCCTTCTCCGAGGTGACCACCAGGCGGCTGATCGACTCCTGGATCTCGCCGACCTTGGTCTCGATCTCGCTGGTGGACTCGGTGACCGAGTCGGCCAGGCGGCGGATTTCAGCCGCCACCACGCTGAAGCGCTTGCCGGACTCACCGGCCGAGGCGGCCTCCAGCGCGGCGTTGAATGCAATCAATTTGGTCTGATCGGCCACCGTGTCGATGATCTCCATGACCCGGGAGATTTCTTTGGACTTGTGCCCCAGATCGACGATGTCGGCCAGTGCGCTCTGGCTGTCGCCGCGGATGGCCCCCATCCGGTCGGCCAGCCGCTGCATCGCCTGCGCACCCGCGCGGCTTTGATCGAAGGTGCGCCGGGCCACCTCGACCACTGATTCGGAATACTCGGCGATCTGCGTCGAGGACGCGGACAGCTCCTCCATGGTGGAGGTGATTTCCGCCACCGAGGCGGACATCTCGGTCGAATTGGCGGCCTGGCCATCGACCGCCTGGGCGATTTCCTGGGCGGCCCGATGCACCGCGGCGGCATTGGTATCCACCTCCGCCACCAGCGAATGCAGATGGCCGCGCATCGCATTGGCGGCGCGCGCCAGTTCAGCCAGTTCATCCTTGCCCCCGGCGGGGACGTCATGGCTGAGATCGCCGGCCGCAACCCGCTGGACCCCCTGGGTCAACAGTCGAATCCGCCGGCTCAGTGCCCGCGCCGTCAGCAGCGCGATCCCCACGCCGACAAGCAGGGCCAGCCCGCCGCTCAGCCGGGCTTGCGTGGTGGCGTCGGACATGGCGGTCTGATAAAGCGACCGATCCCGCGCTACCTCGGCCACCCCGAGCGGCGTACCGGAATAATCGCGAACGACCGCGGCATAGACCGCCAGTTGGCGGCCGTCAACCGTGATTTCGACTAGTTGCGGCTCCCCGGCCAGCGCCGCGCGCAGCACGGCGGGGGCGAGCAGCGCCCGCTTGCCGTAGGTCGTGGCGAAGGTCTCGATGGTGTCGTCGCTCACCAGATGCAGTCCGGCATCGACGCCGAAATTGACCTTGAATGCATCGAAGAACGGCTGGCCGAACGACATGCCGAATTCGACCACACCCAGATGCTGCCCGCCGTCGAAGACTGGGACCATCCCGCGGGCACCGAGCCCGGCGACCCCGACCTCGAGACCGCGTTGCGGGGCGCGGGTGTTATTGGCCTCCACCACCGATTTGCGGATGGCCGACAGGTCATCGCCGAACTTGTCTAGCAGGTGCAGGCGCAGGAAGGAGGTGGCGGGCGGGGTATGGAACTGGAACTGCACCGCGCCGTAGTCCTTCGCCAGAACCTGGTAGGGCGGCAACAGGGTGGCCTGCAGCCAGGCCCGGTCGCCGGCGGCGAAATGGCTCTGCACCTCCGGCAGGTTGGCCACCAGGGCGCTGAGCGCCTGCGCCAACCGGGTTTCGGCCGCCACCCCGGCGATCAGACTCTGCATCGATTGGCGCAATTCGGCGCGCTCGGCCGTGAGGATCACCTCGCGCAGGCTGAGCAGATTGCCGTAGCCCTGGGCACTGACCGCCAGCAGGATCGCTAGGCCCATCCCCAGCATGATGTTGGCCCAGAGGTGCAGATTCTTGAACATCGAGACTCACCTCAGGCGGCAGGCGGCGCCAGGTCTGGTCCAGCGATCGGTTTGGTTAATTAAGCATAACAGTAGCAGGGATTCAACGGCAGATCAGGCCGTGGTTCGCAGGATGCACCGGCAGGTGCCGGATCACTCGCGCCCGGTGATCGGGCGGGGCTTGAAGTGGTTGCCAACCCGACGCGCTTGGGCGAGCATCGCGGTTTCCGGATCGCCGGGTGCTGACCCGCGATCCTTCGCCTTTTCCGGATGGAAAGGCGCCCTATCCGAGGACCGTCCAATGCACGTGCCGTGCCTGCTGACTGCCTTGCTCTGCTGCTGGCCGCTGGTCGGCTTGGCCGAACCCTTTTCGGCCGGGCTGATTGCCGAACGGGACTGTCCCGCGGGGATCTCGACCAAACATCAGGAAAATCCGGGTCAAGTCCGCCTGGTCCCCGGTGAGACCTATCGGGTCGTCGCACGCAATCGGGCGGAGCCGACGCATTACCAAGTGCGCATCGAGTCCGCGCGTCCGCGGGAGCGGTGGGTGGAGGTTGCGTGTGGCCGGCTCGCCCCGGCGGTCACTGATACTCCGCGGGGGCCGGACGCGGCATCGGCACCAGTGTCCGCACCGACCAGGACCGGCGGCATGGACCAACAGTTCGTGCTGGCGGCGAGTTGGCAGCCGGCCTTCTGTGAGCAGCGCCAGGGTCGGCCCGAATGTCGCGGTCAGACCCCGACACGCGCCGATGCCAGGCAGTTCTCGCTCCACGGACTCTGGCCGCAGCCGATCGGCCGCGCCTACTGTGGGGTGGAGCGGCCGCAGCGGGAGCATTCGGAATCCGGAGACTGGCAGCGGTTGCCCACGCCGGACCTGAAACCCGTCACCCGCGGCGCGCTGGAACAGCGGATGCCGGGGACGCTCTCCGCGCTGGAGCGCCACGAGTGGCTCAAACACGGAACCTGTTACGGCGCGGATGCGGACACCTATTTTCGTCACTCGCTGGCCCTGCTCGATCAACTCAATGCCTCCGACGTGCGGACGCTCTTCGAAGCGAGCATCGGCCGGCGGCTGCGCGCCGAGCAGGTGCGCGACGCCTTCGACCGTGCGTTCGGCCCCGGCACCGGGGAACGGGTGCGGCTGGAATGTGACCCCGCGGGGCAGATCACTGAGTTGCGGATCGGGCTCAAGGGCGTGATCACCGACCAGTCGACCTTGGGAGACCTGATCCGCGCGGCGCCCACGCGCACCCTGGGCTGCCGCGGCGGCTGGGTGGATCGGGCGGGGCCGGGGCGTTAGGCGTGTTCAACCTGCGCGAGGCCGGAACCACGGTCCGGACCGAGATTCTCGCCGGCTTCACGACCTGGCTCGCGATGGTCTATATCGTGGCGGTCAACCCGAGCATCCTGGCCACCACCGGCATGGACCAGGGAGCACTGTTCGTGGCGACTTGCCTGGGTGCCGGCATCGCCTCGATCGTCATGGGGGTCTATGCCAACTACCCGCTGGCGCTGGCGCCCGGTATGGGGCTGAATGCCTATTTTGCTTTCGCCGTGGTGGGCGGCATGCAGGTGCCCTGGCAGGTCGCGCTGGGTGCGGTCTTCCTGTCCGGCGTCTTATTCCTGATCGTCTCGCTGCTGCGCCTGCGCGAATGGCTGATCAATGCCATTCCATTGTCGCTCAAGCTGGGGATCGGTGCCGGCATCGGCTTCTTCCTGGCGCTGATCGGGCTGGAGCATATGGGCGTGGTCGCGGCGAGCCCGGCTACCTACGTGACTCTGGGTCAGCTCGGTAACCCCGCGACGCTGCTCGCCTGCGCCGGCTTCCTGGTGATGGCCGGACTGGCGGCGCGCGGCTTGGCCACGGCGGTGCTGATCGGTATCCTGGCGACTGCCGCGGCCGGCATCCCGTTCGGGCTGACCACTTTTCACGGCGTGATGGCCATGCCGCCCTCCCTGGCGCCCACCTTGCTGCAGATGGACATCCCCGGCGCGCTCAGCCTGGGCGTGGTCAGTATCGTGCTGACTTTTTTCCTGGTCGACCTGCTGGACAACGCCGGCACCCTGATCGCGGTCACTCACCGCGCCGGGCTGATGCGGCCGGACGGCACGGTGCCGCGGCTCAAAGAGGCACTCACGGCGGATTCGGGCGGCGCCATGCTGGGCGCGGCGCTCGGTACCTCCACCGTCACCAGCTACATCGAGAGCGCGGCGGGCATCCAGGCCGGCGGGCGCACCGGGCTGACGGCGGTGGTGACCGGCGTGCTGTTCCTCGCGACCCTCTTCTTCGCCCCGCTCGCCATGGCGCTGCCCGACTTCGCCACCGCGCCCGCGCTGGTGTTCGTCGCCTGCCTGATGGCACAGGCACTGCGGGATCTCAACTGGGATGATCTGACCGACACGCTGCCGGCGGTGGTGACGGCGCTGACGATGCCGTTCACCTTCTCGATCGCCGCCGGCATCGGGTTGGGGTTCATCGTCTATGCGGTGGTCAAGACGCTCGCCGGTCGCCGGCGCGAGGTGAGCGGGGCGGTGTGGCTGATCGCGGCGGCCTCGGCGGCAAAGTTTGCGATTCAGTAGGCGGCAGCATCCGGGTGCGCCGCCGGGTCGTCATCCCAGGCACCCGAGCCCGGCGTCCCGCCAGGACTCCGGTGCTCGCGATGCCTTTGAGGTTTGCGGGAAGGCTCCGCTAGACCCGTCGCGCATCCATCATGCGTTCGATGATCGGCTGCAGGATGATCTCCATCGCCATCCCCATCTTGCCGCCGGGCACCACCATGCTGTTACGCCGCGACATGAAGGAGTCCTTGATCATGGAGAGCAGGTAGGGGAAGCTGACTTCCAGTTTCTCCGGCTCCTTGAAGCGGATGATGACGAAACTTTCGTCGGCGGTGGGGATGTCGCGCGCGATGAACGGGTTGGAGGTGTCGACCGTGGCGACGCGCTGGAAGTTGATGTCGGTCAGTGAAAACTGGGGCGTGATATGGCGGATGTAGTCCGGCATGCGCCGCATGATGGTGTCGACGATGGCCTCGGCCGAGTAGCCGCGCTCCAGGTTGTCACGGTGAATCTTCTGGATCCATTCCAGATTCACGATGGGCACCACGCCCACGCCCAAGTCCACATGGGCGGCGACATTGTCTTCCTCGGTGACGACCAGCCCGTGCAGGCCTTCGTAGAAGAGCAAATCAGTGTTGTCCGGCAGATCTTCCCACGGCGTGAACTGACCGGCCGTCAGTTGGGTGCCGAGCCGGGCGTTCTGCTCCGCGGCCTCGCTGTCGCTATGGATGTAATACCGCTTCTTGCCGGTGCCGGTCTCGCCGTAGCTGTGGAATAGCCCCGCCAGCAGTTCGAAGTGGTTGGCCTCGGGGCCGAAATGACTCAGGTTGCGGTGTTCCGCGGCGGCGCGGGTGGCCTCGACCTTCATGGCGGCACGGTCGTACCGGTGAAAGCTGTCACCCTCGATGACCGCGGCAGTAATGCCGTCTCGATAAAAAATGTGTTCGAAAGCGCGCTTGACGGTGGTCGTACCGGCGCCGGACGAGCCGGTGACGGCGACAATCGGGTGTTTCTTGGACATGGCGTTCTCCCCTTGTTCTCTCAGGTCCGGCCTAATTTACACGGCCCCAGGCACCTGGTGAGGCGCGCTCGCCGGGGTTTTGGTCGGTGCTTGGTCGTTGTCGTTCGAGAAGGATTAGCTAATATACCATGAGTTTGGGGGCCGAGTGCCAGTGGAAATTTGTCGGGTTCTAACCGGTAACAGGGCCTTGGCGCCGCGCCGTCACGGTGCCTGGATCGGTTGACCGGGACCTTCCAGGTCGGGAAGGGGTCGCCGGGGTTGGTAGGCGCTCTTGATCAAACAATGACAACAACAGGTGTCGCTGCGCATGGGCCGTTCTTTGCGGCCCGGCGTCGGCGTTCGCCGGCGGAGTAGCGAAGCATGGCGATGGCACCCAAGCGTGGTGATCTGGGTCTTCCGGAGGGGATGCGGGCAAACCCCGAGTTCCAATCCGCCCTGGTTCGGTTCGCGGTCTGGACCTTCGGTACCGGCTATATTTCGCTGGCCGCCATCACCGGTTATTACAAGGTCGATATCCCTTATTTTATTACAGTTTTTAGTATTTTTGTGCTGATCAACGCCGCCGTCTTCGCCAGCGTCCTGGTCCGTCCCGATTGGCCGAGTCGGCGTTATGTTGCACTGTCGCTGGATATTGTCGCCATCAGCCTGGCGATTTTTGTCACCCGTGAGGCGATCAGCCCCTTCTATCTGCTCTACATCTGGATCTTCATCTCGGCCGGGACCCGCTATGGAACCAGTCATCTGGTGCTGGCCTCCGCCGAGGCCGTGATCGCCTACAGCCTGGTCTTGACCGCGTTGGGTCAGTGGCAGCGCCATACCTATGAAGCGGTCTTTTTCCTCTTTTTCCTGTTGCTGCTGCCGCTCTATCAGTTCGCGCTGTTGCGGCGGGTGCAGCGGGCCAAGGACGAGGCGGAACGCGCCAACAAGGCCAAGGGCGATTTTCTGGCTTTCATGACCCATGAACTGCGCACGCCGCTCACCGGTGTGATCGGCATGACCGAGTTGCTCAAGAGCACCACGCTCGACGCCGAGCAGCGCGACTACCTGCTCTCCATTTCCAATTCGGCCAATGTGCTCGGTGCCCTGATCGGGGATATCCTGGACTTCTCCAAGATCGATGCGGCACGACTGACCCTGGAGCAGGTCCCCTTCAGTCCGCGCGCGGTGGTGCGGGAGGTCTGCGGAGTGCTTGAGAGTCTCGCCTTGGCCGAGGGAGTCGAACTGATCTGTATCGTGACGCCCGATGTTCCCCAGACTGTCGTGGGCGATCAGTTACGGGTCCGTCAGATTCTGTTCAACCTGGTGGGTAACGCGGTCAAGTTTACCGAAGAAGGCGAAGTCCGGGTCCGGGTACTGGTGCGGCCCGCGGAGGAGGGGATCAGCGAGCCGCATCTGTTATTGGAGGTCGAGGATACCGGGATCGGCATCCCGGCCGACAAGCTCGAGCAGATCTTCGAGAGTTTCAGCCAGGCCGATGAGTCCACCACCCGCCGCTTCGGCGGCTCTGGTCTCGGCACGACCATCGCGCTGGAGTTGTCACGCCTGATGGGCGGTACCATCGGGGTAGAGAGCGTCGATGGTCAGGGCAGCCGCTTCCGGGTGCGGCTGCCGTTGCTGGGAGGTGTGCTGCCCCCGCCGCCCGCCCCATCGGCGCGCCTGCAAGGACGGCGCGGGTTGGTGATCGAAGCCAACCAAACGCACCGCGACCTGGTCTGCGAGGTGCTGCGTCGGGAGGGTGTCACCTGCCAGGGCCTGGCCGACCCGGTGGATGTCAGCGCCTTGGCGTCGGGGGCCGCGAACCTGGACTTTCTCGTGATCGGCGACCGGCCGCGCGGGTTCGCGCTGGATGCCGCTCGCGCCAAGATCAGCAGCCTGTTGGGCTATGAATGTCCCTGCCTTTTTCTCACCTACGCGGCACGACGCCCCGAGGTGCCGCGCACCGCGGCGCGCTGCTTGAGCAAGCCCTTTCTTGCCGGGGACCTGGTCGATGCCGTCGAGGCGCTGCTCGGGCTCGTGCGCGCGGCGCATCCCTGTTACCAGGAGAACCGCGGATTCGGCGGGGGCGATCCGGCGACCCTGGCCGGTATCCGGGTGTTGGTCGCCGAGGACAATGCGATTGCCGCCAAGGTGATCACGGCCTTCCTGCAAAAGATGGGAATCGCCTTCACCCTGGTCGAGGATGGTGAGCAGGCCCTGCGTGAAGCCTTGCAAGGGGGCTATGGCATCGCCATCGTCGATCTGCGTATGCCGAAACTCGACGGTATTCAATTCGCGCAAGCGTATCGCCGGCAGGCGCTGGGACAGCCCCTGCCCATCGTCGCTCTGACGGCGAACGCGTCCGAAGATGTCAAGCAGACCTGTCTGGAGGCCGGCATGGTCGACTTCCTGGCGAAACCGGTCAGCCCCGAGTTACTGCGTCAGACCATCGAACGGCTGGCGCTGCGGGGGCGGTGAGTGGCGGCCTTGATCATCGTTCCGGCCGGCGACGGCCTGTCCGCAACTGGAGGTCGAGGCTTTAGCCTGTGGCGATTCCCGAGATCTCAAAGAAAATCAGTGGTGCTTGCGCGCCGGACCGGCTAAAGCCTCGACCTCCAGTCGCCGGAACGACGATCAAGGCCGCATCGCCGCCCCGCACGACTTCGCGGTTCCCCCGCGCTCGCGGGGATTAGGCCCACGCGGGCCATATAGGATTCCTCGCGGTTGTCATTTGGAGTCCGGCGGCATTCGGGAGATCCGGATACGCTCGGTACCGACAGCGAGACAGGCATTGATATCCGCCTGATCCAGATCGGGGTAGTCCTCCAGGATCGCGGCGGAGGATTCGCCTTGCGCCAATAAGCTCAAGACCAATTCCACCGAGATGCGCAGATCGCGAACGATCGGCTTGCCGCCGAATACATCGGGGCGGCTGGTGATGCGTTGCAGAAGATCGTCTTGTTTCATGGTCGTCAACAACCGATGATGGGCTTCGGTCTTGCCCTGGTTGCTTCGATGATACATTTGTATCAATGAAGCCCAGTGCGGCCGGCGCGGCGTCCGCCGCCAGACAGTCGTCGATGATCGCCTCGACATCCCGCACGGCCCATTCGCGCGGGATGACGGGCTTGCCGGTCACTCAGCGGAGCACTGGCCGGCGCGAGCCCGCGGGGCTTCGAAATAGGCCCGGTCGGCGGGTGCCGTCGGGGCGGAGTCGGCGCCCGCGAGGAGCCGCGCAAACGCTGCCGATCCTGGTCCCGCCGGATCAGGTCGCGCACCTACTCACTGCTGGTGCCGAAGCGGCGCCCGGCGACCTGCTCGTTCACATTATGACTTGAGCGCGTCGGGCAAGGAGAGTTTATGGTAGTCATGTCGTCAGCGTAGCCACGATGGCAAATTTTGGCAAGGCAAGGCGCCGTCGGTTCGGTGCAGGCGGCACTATTTCGCGACATCCTTCAGTGGCAGGAAGAGTTGCCTTGGAACCAGGCCAAGAGATGAAAACCCCTGGTGACGATAAAATGCCTCGGCCTGCGCATCCTTGGCATCGACGACCAGGGCAAAGACCGCCACCTCTGAGCGCGCGGCCCGTGTGATCGCATCCCAGAGCATGGCGCTGCCGAGACGTCGACCTCGATAGTCCTGATCGACAGCGAGGCGACCCAGCCTGGCCACGGGTATCGACGGATACCGCGGCAGACGCTTGACAATGGACTGCGGCAGGTCGCCCAAGGGAATGCCCGCGGCGGCCAGCGTGTAGTACCCGGCAACCCGTGACGTTGCGGCCTCAATGGCGACATAGCAGGCCGTCAGGCGGCGGCGCATATCCTGGGTGACGCGCTCTGCGAAGTACTGATCCAGTGCCTCGACGCCACAGGCAAAGCCTTTCCGGTCATGGTGGGGCCCCAGCGGCTCGAGTCGAAACGGCGCCGTCACTCTGAACCGAACAGTCGGGCGTGAGCCTCTTGGGCACGCAGCAGCGCAGCCGTCGGGGTCGGGGGATCGAGCAGCGCATCGACGAAGCGCCGCTGATCCTCCGCGGACAGTCGGATGATGCTGGTTTCCTCAATGGCGCGACACGCGGCTTCCTGCGCGGCGGCGACGACAAAATCGCTGACGCTGCGCCCCTGAATCTCGGCGGCACGTTTGACCAGAACCAGTGCCTCGGGCGCAATCCGTGCTTCGAGGCGGGCGGTGCGGTTGGATGCGGCTTGCATGTGGGATCTCCTGTTGGTACTTAAGTATGTACGGCGGAATCACGGACGTGTCAAGGACAGCGTCTCAAAGCAAGCGCAGCCGCGGCTGAGGTCCCGCTGCTCGGCCTTCGCGTGATTCACCAAGCGGCCAGGTCCGGTCACCACATCGTCATCGCTCCAACATGTCTCCGCAACAGTTGCGAATTATCCTACTCGTCTCTTCATTTGGTGTCTTTCGTCAGCCCCGAGGGTGTGAGATGGTTGCGTTCGCGTCTGCCCTGGCCGCCAAGCGTGGTGATCGCTTGTATGTGGAACTCGCCGCGAGCGAGCACGAGGTGCGCGAGGCTCAAGCCTTGCGGTACCAGGTCTTTGCGCAGGAGTTGGGCGCGCAACTGCATTCCGCGCGGGCTGGTCTCGACGTGGATGGCTTGGACCCCTATTGCCAACATCTGTTGGTGCGGGATTCCGGGACTGGTCAGGTGGTGGGCTGCACGCGCATCCTGACCGACGACCAGGCCGCCCGCCTGGGGCGGTTCTACTCCGCGAGCGAGTTCGATTTGGGTCCCATCCCCGCGCTGCCGGGCCGCAAGCTCGAGGTGGGGCGGACCTGTATCGCCGCCGCGCACCGCCAGGGGTCGGCCATCGCCGTGCTGTGGTCGGGGCTGGCCGGTTATGTGCAACTCCACGGGTTTGATTATCTGTTCGGCTGCGCCAGTTTCCCGTTGGGTGAGGGGGATGTGCAGGCGGCGGCGATCATGAACCGGCTGCGTCGTCAGGCGCTGGCCCCGGAGTCGTTGCGGGTGACGCCGCGCGTGCCATTGCTCACGACTTCAGTCGCCGATACGATTCTCGATGCACCCCTGCCGGCCCTGTTGCGCGCCTATGTGCGGCTGGGCGCCCAGGTCTGCGGTGAGGCCTGTCGCGATCCGGATTTCCAGGTGGCCGATGTGCTGATGTTGCTGCGTATGGAAGATCTGAATCCTTCCTATGCGCGCCATTTCCTGGAACGGACGGCGGGGACCTAGTTGGGCGCTCCATCTTCTCTTGCAGGTCCGTGCTTGCGGCAAGGTACCATCCATGGCACCGGGTTCCGGCATCCTGCCGGAATGACGGTGCAACTTCAGGTGGATCGGGGTACTCGACACATGACGGCACGCGCTGGGATATTCCGCTCGCTGTGGCGGGGTTTGCGCTTTCTTGAGCACGTGATCACCGGCGTGCTGATCCTGTGCGGGGTCGCTCTGGTGTCCCGCGCGGGTCGCCGACCGGCCTGGCTGCCCGGGGTGGTGCAGTGGTGGTACGGGCGGATGAGCCGGGCGCTGGGGGTGCGGGTGAACACCGTGGGTGCGGTCGCGGACCGCTGCCTCTTGGTGTGCAATCACGTCTCCTGGCTGGACCCGATGGTCCTGGGCGCCTCGGGACACATGGCGTTTTTGGCCAAGGCGGAGATCCGCGGCTGGCCCCTGATCGGTTGGATGTCCGATCTGGTCGGCACGCTGTTCATCGCGCGGGGCGCTAATCAGGTCGAGTCGGTGACCGCCCGGATCAGCGAGCGCATCGCGCGCGGGGAGACCTTGGCCATCTTTCCCGAGGGCACCACCAGCCGCGGCCTGGGGGTGCGCCGGTTCTACCCACGGCTGTTCGCCATTGCCCAGCAACCGGGGCTGGGGGTGCAGCCCGTGGCCATCCTGTATCACCGCGGGGCCGATCCGACGCCGGATCAGGACATCGCCTTCGTCGATGACGAGGCCCTGTTGACCAACCTGTGGCGCGTGCTGCGCCATCCCGGATTGGTCTGCGAGGTGCAGTTCCTGCCGCCCATTTGGCCGCGTGTCGAGGACCAGCGACGCGCGCTGTCGGCGCTTGCGCGGCGCCGGATCGTCACCGCCCTGGGCTTGCCGGAGGCGGCTGGGCTGGATGCGCCACCCCGTCCCGGTGCGCGTGCCGGCGCTTTGCAGGCTGAGACGGCCGCCCGGATCAGTGCGGATTCTTCCCATGAATGAGCGCGCGTCGCAGTCCCCCTTGCGGTTGACGGTGGTCACCGAGACCTACCCGCCCGAGATCAACGGTGTCGCCAATACCATGCGCCATCTGGTCGAGGGATTCAGGGACCGCGGTCACCAGTTGCATCTGGTGCGTCCGCGACAAGCGGGAGAGCGCGCCGGGCACCTTGCCGCGCCGATCGAACAAACCCTGGTGCCCGGGGTTCCGATCCCCGGTTACCGGGGGCTGCGCCTGGGGTTGCCGGTCTATTGGCGGCTGCGCCGACTCTGGGGTCGCCAGCGGCCGGATCTGATCTATATCGCCACCCAGGGTCCGCTCGGACATGCGGCGCTGGCTGCCGCGGTCGCGTTGCGGGTCCCCGCCGTGACCGGATTCCACACCCAGTTTCAGCAGTACAGCCGGCATTACGGACTGGGCTTTCTGACCCGGCAGATCACCAACACCTTGCGGCATTTTCACAACCGCTCGGACGCCACCCTGGTGCCGACGGCGGAACTGCGGGCGGAGCTCACCGCGGCCGGCTTTACCAACGTGCAGGTGTTCGGGCGCGGTGTGGATGTCACCTTGTTCGCGCCGACCCGGCGGCTGGAGGCGTTGCGCGCCTCCTGGGGCTGCGGCCCGGACGATCTGGCGGTGCTCTATGTCGGGCGGGTCGCCGCGGAAAAGAATCTGGAGCTCGCACGCGAGACCTTCGCGGCAATCGAGATGCAGCAGCCGTCGGCGCGTTTCGTGTTGGTCGGGGATGGACCGGCACTCGCCGGTCTGCACCGTGACCATCCCCGCTTCATTTGCACCGGGGCCAGGGTCGGCGAAGACTTGGCCGCTCACTACGCGAGCGGCGACCTGTTTCTGTTCCCCAGTCTGACCGAGACCTTCGGCAACGTGGTGACCGAGGCGATGGCGAGCGCGCTGCCGGTGGTCGCTTTCGACTATGCCGCGGCGCATGCGGCGATCGTCTCCGGGGTCAACGGGGTGACGGCGCCCATGGGGGATCGGGCGGGCTTCGTGGCCGCCGGTCTGAGTGCCATCCAGGATCGCGGCCGGCTGCGCGCACTGGGCGAGGCCGCCCGCCGTACCGCGCTCCATATGAGTTGGGAGCGGGTGCTGGGCGGGGTGGAACAACTGCTCTACGAGGTGATCCGCCGACGGCAAGGCGATCCGGAGCCGACCCCGGCCGCGGCAGCAGTTCCGGAGTGAGTGCGGGAAGCGAGCCGTTCCAGGATCAATGCCCCGTGCTCTTGGTCGCGGGGTCGATGCGGTACACCAGGGCGGCGATGCGATAGCCGCTGCCGTCGCGTTCCAGTTCCAGACGGATCTCGCCGGCCGGTCTCGCCCCGTTGGCCCGTTGCAGGCCGAGGTTGGCCGCGAACCGGCGGTCGTCGTCACCCGGATCCAGACGTGGTGCGGTCAGCCGGAGCGTCCGGTTGAGCGCGACCGCGAAGAAGTCGGCCCCCGGGTCCCGCGCCCGCGTGTCTCCGCGATTGGTGATCCGTGCATCATCGGCCAGCAGTAGGAGGATGGCGGGGAGATCGCCGGCCGCGAAATGGCGCCGGAAGCGCTCGATCAGGTCTTCCGGGCGCTTCACCGGCGCGACCGGCGGCAGCCGCGAAGCGACGACCTTGGTAATCCTGGTTCCCATGGTCGGCGGCGCGTTGGGGACCCACGCCTGCTCGGACGTTGCCGGTCCTGGATCAGCCGTGCCTTCAGGGAGCGCGTGGGCGTCAAGCAGCGGACGCTGCGGGGCTCCAAGGGTCTGCTGAGTCACCCGCGTGTCCTGCTGCTGCAAAGGGCTGGTTTCGGCCATCCGCAGTGTCTGCCGCGGCCCGCCAAGCGCGAATGCCAGCACGGCGGCCATCAGCAGGAGGGTGCTGCCGACCAGCCAGGCACGGGGGCGGGCGCCCGGTTCGCCGCCCCTTGTCCGAACCCCGAGCCCGGTGCTCCAGCGGTGCCGCACCCACCCTGTTTTCAGCAGTTCGCGGTCATAGTTTCGTCGTGCGATCGGGTCCTTCAGGCAGCGATAGGCCTGATTAAGTCGCGCGGTGAGTCGCGCCGTGTCGGCCGCGCGGCTGTCGGCGGCCCGATCCGGGTGAAAGAGTCCGACCAGCGCGTGGTAATGCGCCGCGATGGACTCGGGATCGGCCGTTCGGGGAAGTCCCAGCGTGCGGTAATGATCGGCATCCGGATGCAGCAGAACTTCGCGGATCAAGGCCATGAGCGCGGTTCGCAGGCGCTCCTGCGCGGTTCCCAAGCCGGCGGCGGTGGCGGCGGCCTGACCGGGTGCCAGGGCGGCGCTCAAGGCGCTGGGCAGATGGTTGAAACAGGGCGGCAGCGGCCGCCGGGGATCGCGCAGGTGCGCATAGCGCTGTGGCGCTTCCCGGCAGGCGAGGGCGAGGACCAGCAGCGCTGCACCCGGCGTCGGGTCCCTTCCGGCATGAGGTGGCGTCTTGCGCCTGAACGCGCTCATGGGGCCGTTCGACGCGTGCGCTCGCCGGTCAGGACTCCGCGCGGGGACGCCGCGTCGGACCCGTCGTCGTCCGGCCCGCGCCGATACTTGACCAGAATGGCACCCAGGATGTTGGCATTGGCGCCGCGCAACCGCCGCAGCGACCCGGTGAGCGCGCCGGCTCGGGTCGTCGAGGCGGCAACCACCATCAGGGTCGCCTGGGCCAGACCGGCCAGGATCAGGGCGTCCGCGCGCCCCGCAACCGGTGGTCCATCGAGAATTACCTGGTCGAAACGCCGGGCGGCATCGCGGATCAGGTCGGTCATCCGGGCCGTGCCGAGCAGTGCCGCTGAATGCGGCGGGCGTGGGCCGCTGCTGATCACGAAGAGTCCGGCCACCGCGGTGGCCTGCGCGACCGCGGCCGGGTCGGCGCCATCGCTCAGGCAGTTGGCGAGTCCGCGCGTGTTGGGGAGATTGAAGGCGTGGTGGATCGATGGACGGCGCAGGTCGCAGTCGATCAACAGGACCTTGCTGCCGGTCCGGGCGAAGGTGACGGCCGTGGCACCGGCGCAACTGGTCTTGCCCTCGCCGGCCGCGGCGCTGCAAAAGTGGATGACCCGCGGGGCGCCGTCGTCCCCGGCGCGGTTCAGCGCGGCGCACAGCGACCGGTAGGCCGCGGCCACCGCGCCGCGAGGATCGCGCAGCGGCAACCAGATGAGCACGGCGCCATGCGGGTCCTGGTGTCCCGCGGCCATCCAGGGAATCCGGCTCAATACCGGCGCCCCGACGCCGCGTTCGGTGTCGGCGCTGGTTTTCAGGGTGTCGTCCAGGGCCTCGCTGACGACCGCGAAGGCGATCCCGCCGCACAGGCCGATCGCGAGGGCGATGGCGAGGTTGTGCCACAGCAGCGGAGCAATGGGTGTGCGCGGGGGCTGGGCGGCATCGACGATGGCGATGGTGCCGGGCGCGCTGCCGGGGTTGGCCTCGATGGCTTTGAGGCGTTCGAGGAGTCCGGCATGGCGTTCGCGCTGGGTGTCGACCGCGCGTTGCAGTTCCTGGTACCGGGCGGCGCTGGTTTGCAGGGCCAGAACCTCTGACTTGAGCGCGTCGATGCGCGCGGCCAGCCGCGTCTCCCGGCGCACTGTCGTCTCATAAGCGGCGCGCGCGGCGTCGCCAATGCCGGCGGATTCCTGTTCGATCTGCTGCTCGATCACGTCCAGTTGCTGCCTGAGCTGCTTCATCTTGGGGTAGTCGGGCTTATAGACCTGCAACTTCTCCTGATAGCGCGCGGACAGTTCCGCCTGGCGTTCCTTGAGCGTCTGGATCAGCGGGTTCGCCAGGACCTCGGCGCTGCGCGCCGGTCCCTCCCGCGCCAACTGTTGGTGGTGCGCCTGCGCGGCGATGCGCGCGGCTTCGACGGCGGCTTGTTCCCGGCTCAGTTCACTCAGCCGGGTCATCAGGAGCTGCGCCTGGGCCTCCGGGTCGATGCCTTCCGCCGCGCTGGTCGCAGCGGCCAGGCGCCGCTCGGCCGCCGCGAGGTCGGCCTGAACCTGCCGGGACTGCTCCGCGAGCGCGGCCCGCGCGTCCGCGCGGGCCTGGTCGCCACGCTCGCGCGTGGCGCTGATGAAGCCCGCGGCGAGCGCGTTGGCGACCGCCGCGGCCTCGTCGGGCACCGGGCTGTCGAATGCGATCCGCACCAGATGAGAGTCCTTGACCGGTGTCACCGTCAGGTGTTCCAGAAAGAGCGTCTCCAGCTCCGCCGGCTCCGGGGGCCGGCCGGTCCACAGACTGCCGACACCGGCCGCCAGCTCAGCGAATACCGGCCGCGGTGTCGCGCGCAGCGCCAGTTGGTCGATCACCCGGCGGGCGAGCGCGCGGCTGCGCAGCAATTCAAACTGGGTTCCGTAAAACGCCGATTGGCCGTCGGCGTTCGTGGGGGCGGTCGGGTCGACCTGGCCCGCGGCGGCGTGCTCGATCTGCAGCAACACCGAGCCCCGGTACATGGGCGCGGCGAGGCGGGTCATGAGCAGTGCCAGGACGATTGCGGTCAGGGTGATCGCGGCGATGCTCCACCGCCGCCGGAGCACGCCGGTCCAGTAACGGTGCCGGTCGGATCCGTCGGGCCCGCCCGCGGTCGCGGCCTCGGTCAGTGGGTAGGTCGGCCCGGTCGCGGAGTGGCTCAAGTCAGTTCCTGCCTCAACAGCATGGCGGCCTTGATCATCGTTCCGGCCGCAAGTAGACCGGAGGTCGAGGCTTTAGGCGGTCGACCTCGCAGATTGGCGGGGCGGTGCCCGCGGGGCCTCTGGTGTATAGTCCCGCGCTTTCGAACCCGGTTCAAGGCCGCCGGCACAGGCGCACGACCAGCGAGAGAAGACCATGCCTCAATACCGTTCACGCACCACCACCCACGGCCGCAACATGGCCGGCGCCCGCGCCCTGTGGCGCGCCACCGGCATGACCGACGGCGATTTCGACAAGCCGATCATCGCGGTCGCCAACTCGTTCACCCAGTTCGTCCCCGGTCATGTGCATTTGAAGGACCTGGGCCAACTGGTCGCGCGCGAGATCGAGCGGGCCGGCGGCGTCGCCAAGGAATTCAACACCATCGCGGTCGACGACGGGATCGCCATGGGCCATGGTGGTATGCTCTATTCACTGCCGTCGCGCGATATCATCGCCGACTCGGTGGAGTATATGGTCAACGCGCACTGCGCCGACGCCCTGGTGTGCATCTCCAACTGCGACAAGATCACGCCCGGGATGCTGATGGCGGCCTTGCGGCTCAATATCCCGACGGTGTTCGTCTCGGGCGGACCCATGGAGGCGGGTAAGGTCGCACTGGCCGGCAAGGGTGAGATCAAGCTCGATCTGGTGGATGCCATGGTCGCCGCGGCCGACGCCGGGGAGACCGATGCGGACGTCGCCGCCATCGAGCGCTCGGCCTGTCCCACCTGCGGGTCCTGTTCCGGCATGTTCACCGCCAACTCGATGAACTGTCTGACCGAGGCGCTGGGGTTGAGCCTGCCCGGCAACGGCAGCCTGCTTGCCACTCATGCCGATCGGGAACAGTTGTTCCTGGAGGCCGGGCGGCTGATCGTGGATCTGGCGCGGCGCTGGTACGAGCAGGACGATGCCACGGCCCTGCCGCGCAGCATCGCGAGCTTCGCGGCTTTCGAGAACGCCATGAGCCTGGATATCGCCATGGGCGGCTCCACCAACACCGTCCTGCACCTGCTGGCGGCGGCCCACGAGGCCGGGGTGGCTTTCACGATGGCGGACATGGACGCCCTGAGCCGCCGGGTGCCGAATCTGTGCAAGGTCGCGCCGTCCAGCCATCTTTACCATATGGAAGATGTGCATCGCGCCGGCGGAGTCATTGGTATCCTGGGTGAACTGGATCGGGCCGGGTTGCTCCACCGTGACGTGCCGACAGTGCACGCGCGCACCCTGGGTGAGGCGCTGGACGCCTGGGATATCGCCCGCGACTCGGCCACGGAGACCGCGCGGACCCGCTTCCTGGCCGGCCCCGGCGGCATCCCCACCCAGGTCGCCTTCAGTCAGTCCAGCCGGTGGCCGGACCTGGATCTGGATCGGGCCGCGGGCTGCATTCGTAACCTGGAACATGCTTACTCATTGGACGGCGGGCTGGCCGTCCTCTTCGGCAATCTGGCCGAGCAGGGGTGCATCGTCAAGACCGCCGGGGTCGACGCGGCCAACCTGACCTTCCGCGGGCCGGCGCGCATTTGCGAGAGCCAGGAAGACGCCGTGACGGCCATCCTGACCGACCAGATCCACGCAGGCGACCTGGTGCTGATCCGCTACGAGGGCCCCAAGGGCGGTCCAGGCATGCAGGAGATGCTCTATCCCACCAGCTATCTGAAATCCAAGGGGCTCGGCAAGGCCTGCGCCCTGGTGACCGACGGGCGTTTCTCCGGCGGCACCTCCGGGCTCTCCATCGGGCATGTCTCACCGGAGGCGGCCGAGGGCGGGTTGATCGGTTTGGTGGAGGACGGCGACTTGATCGAGATCGATATCCCCAACCGGCGCATCGAATTGCTGGTCGCGCCCGCCGTGCTCGAAGCGCGTCGCGCGGCCATGAACGCCCGCGGGAAAGACGCCTGGCGGCCGGTCAAGCGGCAGCGCGAGGTCTCAGCCGCCCTGCGCGCCTATGCCGCGCTCACCACCAGTGCGGCCCATGGGGCGGTGCGGGATCTGTCCCAACTGGGGTGAGAGGCGCTGGTCGGCCGGGCAAGCCGCGGCCGTTGTTTGCCGAAAAGCCTCGCCCTTCCATACGATGGATAAGGCGATTTCCAAAGAACATCGTAGCGCGCGGATTCAACCTTCGGTGAGCGGGGCGACGCGACCGGAGGCCGACGCTTTAGCGGGCGGCGGCACCGCTTTCGGCTGAAACCTCGGCCCGCGGTCTGTTGTGCGGGTGCAGCAAGATCCGCAGGGGGCTGTGGGGGCGACTTAAGTCGCCCCTACTGACGCCCCTGCAGCCCTATGGACCTTGCAGGCACGCGCCGTCGGTATGCTTATTCTCGGGAATCGCCTGACGTGTGTGCCGCGTGCTCCAACACGGCGCGCGCTTGTTGAAGGGTGATACCTGGAAACAAGTCAACGAAATCAGAATTGCAGCGCAATCGTCGACCGGCTAACGGCCATGGCGCCTGGGCCACCCCGGAACATGAGAGTCCTCTCGACCACTGTCGCAACGACCGGCGTGCGAGGCTGCGTCGTCAGGGCTTCCAGCCCTGACTGTTCCAGCCCCGACGCCGCCAGGCCAGGATGGCCTGACTACGCACTTTCTGCCGGGGAGGATAGGGTGCGCGGGGCAAGGGGTCAGGTCTTTCCTTTTGCCCGTCCTCTTCTTTGCCAAACGCGAGGCAAAAGGAAAGACCTGACCCCGTCATTGTTTTAAGCCCATTTAGCGATTTCTTTCAATCAAGCAGCTTTCGCTAGCGTTTGATTGAGCACGTGCCAGAACGTTGAAGTCTGCGCAGGCTGTTGGTCGAAAAAATCCTCGAAGAAGCCGGGTTGATTCAACGAAACCGGATATGAATACTCTTCCCCGTCAGTGCCAAACTCAGTAACCCAATCCGGGGGGCGCTTTGAATCAATAACTTCGAACAGATCCGCAGGATAGAGATAGGGCTTCCCTCTATCATTCAGTATTCTAAGATCATCTGCTTCGATCCCGATAACAAAATACGGTTGAGATGCAGATAGGTCGGGATAATGTGGATTGGATGACTTCAGGTGTACAATCATTATCGTGTGACAACCTTCAGCTTGGTTTCAAATCGGCCAATGCCGTAATGCTCGTACCAATGCTACTCATAGGCGATGCCATCTTGCTCAAGTGTGGGGCTGCTTTTCTTGGCCCAACCAGACGGCTTGCCACCATACATATTGACCAACCGCTGCACGTCCCGTATGCGCTCGCTCTTGGCGATAACTCGAGATTGAGCGATCAAGTCTTTGGTCAGTTCGATTACAGCGGTCCTCTGTCTAATGTGCGCCTACGTTACGCCTAGCCGGCCAAAACCACGCCGGCACGGACTTGGAGTTTAGCAGTAAACTCATAGCGTGATATTGGGTCGGCGCTTAGGCGGTTGTCAGGCGATCTATTTTTTTGATCAGCCAGCGGAGGCAAAGGGAAAGACCTGACCCCGGTCTTTTGTGACCCCGGTCTTTTCCCGTCCGGGTCCTGTGGCGGGGGCTCCGGGCAACCGGAGTCCCTACGCCGGAGGCTCTTTCTTGAATTCATTCCGCAACTCGGTCTGAGCTTGCGAATGTTGGGGTTCGTTCCTCACCCCAACTTACGGGCCTCGAATCTACCACTGAGCTGCGCGCGCAGCTCTTGGTCGGCGCATACGCGATTGCTGGGTGAGGTGTCTTGTTGCACTTCGTATAAATGAATTCGGGATCTAGATCGATTCCGCTCGGCCATTCGACGCTGTCGAAGGAGACACGCACCTGGTTAAAGATTTCGGGATCTCGTATTCTATTGAATACGCCGAAATCCAAAAAGGGCTTCATGTCAAGGTGACCGCTTTCGTCATTATCGAATTCAATGAACAAAACGTAATCGGCCAAAGGCGATACGTGCTTAGCAGAAGGGTGCATGGTGTGCCTCACTATTGCAACGGCGGAATTCTGAAGGGCTCTTCGCCGTTCATGACAAGATTCCAGTCAGCCATCAAGTCCTCTTCATGTAATTCCGCCCAGGCCAAGACCAGCTTCGCTTGCTTCTTTGGCAGGTTTCCCTCTTTGATCTCGCAAGTGCGAATGTCGACTACAGCTTTGTGCTCTCCGTAGTAAACATGAAAATGAGGAGGCGGATGTTCGCCGGGAGCATAATACATCCGGATGATGAGCCCGTAGAACATCGATATGGTTGGCATGATCTTATCCTAGCCTGTCCGCGCCTAACGCGTTGCCCTAGACGGCGCTCGCCACCCGCGAACTCTGCAAACCAGCTCGAACCCTGATGGCGCGCGCTCGCTCTTTGGGCGCTCGTTAGGCAATTATTGGATTCGTAATCGAGCCTGGCCCCTTTTCCGTGATTGGATTCGTAATCGAGCCTGGCCCCTTTTCCGCATTAGAGATAGGGAATTGTATCCCCGAGCCCAGGGTCGCCGGTCGGTGCAGGGCGGTATCTCAGCACGTGGGCGACGGTCGGAGCGGCGTAAAGCGGGCATCCGAGGGAGCCGCAGGGCTGACGCGAGCGCGATTTCGAGTCGATTGTAGACCATTTTCCAGCGTGGGGACGAGCGAGGTCGCAGGCCGCGCGCGGCTTGTCCAACGTGACGGGTAAGCCGTGGTGCTTAGGCTGGGGCAGGCGCGTTCTTCACCCCTTGGCCACGCCGCCGCGGGGCTAGGTGCAGGATCACATGCAGCCGTCCCGTACGGCACGTGGGTCACGGATCGCCGTCAAAAGGTGCGGGGACCCACGGTGCTTCAGCAGGTTCCGGCGCCGGGGTGACGAGCGCCGAGCGGAACAGCGCAAGACAGTGCGCCCGGCAGTGGTTCGCCAGGAAGCCGAAATGCCGCACCCGGATGAACCCTTCGGCAGGTAACTTCTCAAAAAGTCACGGCAACAGTATCAGTACGCTGACGAGATTAGTTAAAGTATCGCATCGAAATTAACCCTCACCCTTCTGCCGCACTTTGACATGCCCAGCCCGTTCCTCCTGCCCGAGATCCCCGACGCGGAGCGCACTCCGTTGGTCGAGCGGCTGGTGGTGCTGATCGAAGCGCTGGCGCAGGAAAATCAGCGGCAGGCGGAAACGATTCAGCAGTTGTGCGACGAGATCGCAGTGCTCAAGGGCGAGAAGCGCAAGCCGACCTTCAAACCCAGTGGGATGGAAGAGGAGACGACGCCCGACGCGCCGCAGCCTGTCTGATGTCAACTATCTTGGCCGGTCAGTGACAATTATCTTGGCCGGTGGTGGGGCCGGAGCGGTCGGCTCAGGCAGTGCGGTAGTGCTGGGGTGGTGGGCGCCCCTGGCGGGGCCGTGCGCGGCCCCGCCAGCATGGGCAAGGGGTCAGGTCTTTCCTTTCGCCAAACACGAGGCAAAAGGAAAGACCTGACCCCATCCTCTCGTGACCCCATCCTCTCGAGTGCGTGGTGAAGCCCCGCTGTCGGGGCGAGGTGCTGCTGTGCCGGTATGCCGACGATTTCGTCTGCGCCTTCTGCTTCGAGAAGGATGCACGGCGGTTCTATCGGGTGTTGTCGCAACGGCTGGAGAAATTCGGCCTGGCGCTGGCGCCCGAGAAGACGCAGGTTTTGCGTTTTAGCCGCTTCCATCCGAGTATGCAACGGCGCGTGACCTTTCTGGGTTTCGAGCTGTTCTGGTGTATCGACCGGGAAGGCATTCCACGGGTGAAGCGTCGCACGGCCCGCAAGCGCTTGCAAGGGGCGATTCGGCGCATCAAGGAATAGACCAAGAGCCACCGGCACCTGCCGGGCATGGAGTTTATCAAAGGACTCAATCGTCGGCTGGTAGGGTATTACAATTACTATGGTCTACGGGGTAACTCGGCGGACCTGTGGCGCTTCTACAATACGGCCGTTGCCTATGCGTTCAAGTGGCTGAACCGGCGCGGGGGTAAGCGTAAGAGTTTCACATGGGCGGCCTTCGGTCGCGCCATCGAAAAGCTTGGTATCGCCAAACCCCGCATCACCGAGTCGCGCTGCTTGCAACACGAACTGGTGTTTGCGTGAAACGTGTCGCTCGCGCGAAAGCGAGTACGACCGAGGAACCGGATGCGGGAAAACTGCACGTTCGGGTCTGTGGCGGGGGCTCCGGGCAACCGGAGTCCCTACGCCGGAGGCATTCGCTATGCGTTTCTCGGTTCTGGAATTAAGTAAAGAATGCATTTAGTAAACTGTCACCGTAATTCCACCGTAATTCATGCGGTCCTCTGTCGAATGTGCGCTTACGTTACGCCTAGCCGGCCCAAGATCCGCCAGCACGGAACTGGAGTTTAGCATTGAACTGATAACGTGGTTTTGGCCTTGATCATCATTCCGGCCACCCGTCGCTGCGGCAGTCCGTCGCGGCCGCGACGAGTGTCGGCTTGGATCTGGCCGGATTGATGATCAAGGCCGTGGTTTTGGGTCGGCGGCCAGGCGGTTGCTAGGCGATCTGTTGTTTGGTCAGCCAGCGGAGGCAAAAGGAAAGACCTGACCCCTATCTTTGCTTGACCCCTATCTTTGCTATCTTTGTGACCCCGATCTTTGACGATCTTCGTTTCCCCTTTCCCTATCAGCCTTTTTCTGGAGGTGGATACATGGAATTGATTTGGGTTAGTACTTTATCCCAGCTAAAATCCGGAATTGGTTCCTTTATCTTCTTGGCAATAATAGATGAATGGCAATATAAATTACCAATAGGCTGACCTTTGAGATAATCTGAAGCAAAGTTAGAAAACCTCCCTACAATTGGGTTAGACATGCCTGAGTCAATTATTTCAAACCCAAGCAATGGGTTAAAAAGAATTTCCAATCCTCTATTATTGAATTGAAAAAAATGCCATGGTAACTCATGTTCTGAAAATGAGAAATGTGTTTCAATTGCCACGTATCCGCCAACCTTGAGTACTTTTGTAACTTCTTCAGCAACAAGCCAAGGCATAGCTAGATGTTCAAAAACTGCTAGAGATACCACAACATCAAATGTTGATGGTTTAAAGTGTTCGTGCAAATTATGAGCATCTCCGACAACATCTACATTTTCACCGGGAAGGACATCAAAGCCGGTGTAATTACATTCGGGTATAAAGTTCATCCATTGAAATTCCTTGGGAATTTGCACTTTTCTTGCCCCTATTTCTAACACTGAGCAATTCTTATTATTGGCAAACTCGGATAACCACTTATAGATTTCCCTGTGCTTTGCGAAGATGGGCATTTTCTCTTTATAATCTGGTGTTAGAGAAAGATCCAAGTCGGAAGGGAGGCCATGCAACATTAGTTGATTGTCGATACGCCGTTGAAGCGTCTTTTTTAGATATGAAAAAAAATTATTTCTATTCATGCTATAGATTTCCGTGATTTAGTTATGCGATATGCAATCCGCCTATTTATAACCGAGGTTACGCTAACGGATAAACGCTTGTTGGACTAATCCGGTCCTGGTACGGTGCCCGCTGCGGGCGCGGTCTTCTTTAGAGATAGGGAATTGTATCCCCGAGCCCAGGGTCGTCGACCGGTGCCGGGCGGTATCTCAGCACATGGGCGACGGTCAGAGCGGCGTAAAGTGGACATCCGAGGAGGACGTGGGGCTGACACGCGGACGATGTTGGGTCGATTCTAGACCATGTTCCAGCGTGGGGGCGAGCGCAGACCGCATGCGGCCTGTCCAACGTGACGGGTGAGCCTTGGTGCTTAGGCTGGGGCAGGCGCGTTCATCACCCCTGGCCACGCCGCCGCGGGGCCAGGTGCAGGGTCACACGCAGCCGTCCCGTGCGGCAGGTGGGACACCGATAACCTTCAAAAGGTGCGGTGACCGCCGGTGCTTCGGCAGGTTCCGGTGCCGGGGCGGCGAGCGCAGTGCGGATCAGCGCCAGACAGCGCGCCCGGCAGCGGTTCGCCAGGAAGCCGAAATGCCGCACCCGCATGAACCCTTCGGCAGCACATGCAGCAGGAGGCGGCGGATGCGTTTCTCCCCGCTCAGGGTCATCACCTTGTTGCGATTGCCGTCGCGGTCGTCCTTGTAGCGCACGTCCACCGTGGCGTTGTCGTCATCGAACGCCAGCAGTCGGCTGTCCGATAGGGCAATGCGACGGCTGTAGCGGACCAGATCATCAATCACCGTCTCGGTGCGGGCCAGACAGGGCTTGGAATAGACCACCCACTCGGGTTGCATCAGGGCGTTGAGGACCCGGTCGACCTCCGGCGCCCAGATGCACACAGATATTCTTCTTTATCTGTGTACATCTGTGTACTGTTGTGACATCTGTGGATAAATCCGGGTGCTCGTTTTAGCCGGAACGGCGATCATCGCCCGCATCCCTCGTAGCGCCTCAGTGCCTGGGGATGAACGCATTCTTAATGCTGCCCCTTCCGGCTAACGACCATGGAGGGAACATCAAGCCACCCCGGAAGATGAAAGTCCCCCGTGGGAGCGGCGTCCCGCCGCGATGCGTTGCCGCGGTGACCTCGAACGCCGCGGCTGCACGCCCGGCCCCATCGCGGCGGGACGCCGCTCCCACGGGGTCGCTGCGCGACTTTCACGGTACAATCCCGTTCTCTCAAGCGTTGAACCAGTCACCGCCGATGCCCGATCTGCACGATCTCGAACTGCTTCTGCGCTCCGACACGCCGCTTATCCTGATCGAGTCGCTGGAGGAGCCGCGGGTCATCATGCTGTTCGCCCGGCTGGCGCTGCGCATCGCCCAGCCGGCCTATCGTTGGTCGGTGACCGAGGGGCTCAAGCGCATCGAGTTCGACACTGAGACCGAGCACCGGCTCACGGAGCCCACCCAACTGCTGCGCTATCTGCGCGCCGGGGCTGAGCCTGGGGTTTACCTGCTGCTCGATTTCCATCCCTATCTGACCGATCCGCTGCATGTACGGCTGGTCAAGGAGATCGCCCAGGGCTATGGCGACCGCGCGCGGACCCTGGTGTTGGTGAGCCACGCCCTGGAGGTCCCGCCCGAGATTCGGCACCTGTGCGTCCGCTTCGATCTACGCCTGCCGGACCGCAACCGCATCCTCGCGCTGATCCGCGAGGAGGCTCAGACCTGGCGGCAAACCGGAGCGCCGGGTGTGCGCGCGGCCCGCGAGGCGGTCGATCAACTCTCGCAGAATCTGCTCGGGGTCACCGAGTCCGATGCCCGCCGCCTGATCCGCAACGCGATCCGCAATGACGGGGCGATCACGGTGGACGATGTGGCCGAGGTCAAGCGGGCCAAGTACGAACTTTTGAGCCCCGGCGGCATCATCAGCTTCGAGTACGACACCCGCTCGTTCGCGGACGTGGCGGGGCTCGCCAACCTCAAAGCCTGGGTGGACAGGCGTCGGGAGCCCTTTCTGGACCCGCGGCGCACTCAGGATTTTCCGCGCGGTCTGCTGCTGCTGGGGGTGCAGGGCGGGGGCAAGAGTCTGGCGGCCAAGGCCGTGGCCGGGCGCTTCGGGGTGCCGCTGTTGCGGCTGGACTTCGGCGCGCTCTATGACAAATACATCGGCGAGACCGAGAAGAATTTGCGCAAGGCGCTGACCACCGCGGACCAGTTGGCGCCCTGCGTGCTGTGGATCGACGAGATCGAGAAGGGCATCGCCAGCGGGTCCGAGGACGAAGGGGTCGGGCGACGCTGCCTGGGGACGCTGCTGACCTGGATGGCGGAGCGCAAGACCCGGGTCTTTCTGGTCGCCACCGCCAACGACATCGCCCGCCTGCCCCCGGAGTTGATCCGCAAGGGACGGATCGACGAGCTGTTCTTTGTCGATCTGCCGGATGCCGCGGTGCGCGCCGAGTGCTTCGCCATCCACCTGCGCAACCGCGGGCTCGACCCGGCGCAGGTTGATCTGGAACGCTTGGCCCAGGCGAGCGAGGGGTTCACCGGAGCCGGGATCGAGCAGGCCGTGGTTTCCGCGCTCTACGCGGTGGACGCCTCCACCCGCGTGCCTGATACTGAGGCGCTGGTGGATGAACTCGCGCGCACCCAGCCGCTGTCGGTGGTCATGTTCGAGCAGATCGCCGCGCTGCGCGTCTGGGCGCGCGAGCGGACGGTGCCGGCCCACGGACCGGTGCTCACCGGATCGGAAGACGCGTCTTGACGGCGCCGGGATGACGGCCTCGCGGCGCTCTGGTGTAATGGTCCACATGAACCCCCATTTTATCCGTCGCCGGCTGGCGCTCATCCGCGAATACTAAAGACCCTGCTCCGAGGCTCATCGATGGAATACAAGGATTATTATCAGACTCTGGGGGTGGCCCGCGATGCCTCCCAGGACGAGATCAAGCGCGCTTACCGCAAGCTGGCGCGCAAGTTCCATCCGGACGTGAGCAAGGAGCCTGACGCTGAAGCCCGTTTCAAGGCGGTGAACGAGGCCAACGAGGTCCTCCATGACCCGGAGAAGCGTGCCGCTTATGATGCACTCGGCAAGAACTGGCGGGCCGGTCAGGACTTTCGCCCGCCGCCCGGCGGCGGTGCGCACGACTTTCGCTTCAGCCAGGACGAGGCGGCCGATTTCAGCGATTTCTTTTCGAGCCTCTTCGCGCGTGACTTCAGAGGCGGCCCGGGCGGCGCCGGCGCGGCGCGCAAACGGCGGGGACAGGACCAGACGGTGCGGATTCAGATCGAACTCGAAGATGCCTTTCAGGGCGCCACCCGGCAACTCAAGCTGGAGGTCCCGGAAGCGGGGCCGGACGGGCGTATGAGTACCCATGCACGCACGCTCAGCGTCCGTATCCCGGCGGGGGTGACCCAGGGCCAGCAGATCCGTCTGAGCGGTCAAGGCGGTCCGGGCGCCCACGGCGGACCGGCCGGAGACCTTTATCTGGAGGTCGAGATCAAGCCGCACCGGCATTTCACCCCGGACGGCAAGGACATCGCGTTGCGTTTGCCCATCGCCCCCTGGGAGGCGGCCCTGGGTGCGACGGTGCCGGTGCCGACGCTGGGTGGTCCGGTGAACCTCAAGATCGCGCCGGGGTCTCAGACTGGTCAACGGCTGCGTCTGAAGGGACGCGGCCTACCCGGTGACCCGCCTGGAGACGAAATGGTGCTCCTGGAGATCGTTGTGCCGCCGGCCAACACGGCCGAGGCGAAGCGGGTCTATGAACACATGGCCGAGCAGTTGCGCTTCAATCCGCGCGCTGAATTGGGGGTCTGAAGACCATGGTAAAAACTGAGATTCGCCTCGAGGGGATTGTCTTGGACGAGGGGATGGCCGTCACCCTGGCCGAGTTGACCCAACTGTGCGGCTCCAGCGCGCGGTCTCTGCAACTGATGGTGACCGAGGGCTTGTTGCGCCCGCGGCAGGGTCAGGCGCCGGCCGAGTGGCGCTTCGATGGTCTGCAAGTGCGGCGGGCGCGGCGTGCCCAGCGCCTGCGCCGTGACCTCGAGCTGAACCTGTCCGGTACCGCCCTGGCGCTGGACCTGCTGGACGAGCTCGAGACCTTGCGTGCGCGCATCCGGGTGCTGGAGCATCAGCTCGGGACCGCGCGGGTCGAAGAGTTCGGTTGAGCGGCTGGGCCTCGATCACCGTTCCGGCCGTAGGGTGGACAAGCGCTAGCGCAGTCCACCGAACCCCGCGTGCCGCCGGTGGACTGCGCTGCGCTTGTCCACCCTACAAGGCGAAAGTCGTCCCTCCACGTCGGTGGATCATTTCCCGGAAATCACCTTGGGTGCGGTGCGGATGACGATGCACGCACACAACAGACCGGAGGTCGAGGCTTCAGCCGGACGCGCCGCCGCGGCCCGCTAACGACCATGGCGCCAGCGCCACCCCGGAACATGAAAGCCCTCTCGACCGCTGCGTAGTCAGGGCTTCCAGCCCTGACCGTTCCAGTCCCGACGCCGTCAGGCCAGGATGGCCTGACCACGCACTTTTACGGTAAAGACCCGACCATGGCCAACACCGAGATTCTCTCCGCGCTGAGCGGCATTCATGAGTTGCTGCGCGAACTCCTGCGCGGCGTCCCCGCAGCCGACGCGGCTGCGCCATACGAACCGCGACTGGGCTGTCTGAGCTGGCAGTTCGCCCAGGCGGTCTACCGCGAGACCTATTGGCTGCGGGAGGTGGTGGCCGGGGACGCGGACCTGACCGCGCGCGTGCGCCACCTGTTCGCCGCGGGTCCCGCATCTGCACCGGACGCCGCGGTATGCGGCGGACTGCCGCCGCCCGCGCACCTGATCGACTGGGCCGGCGAGATCCAGGCCGAGCATCTGCGCCGACTGGCCACCCCCGGTGCGCTACCCCGGCACCCCTTGCTCGCCGATGACCGACTGGCCTGGTACCTCCTGCAAGAGAATGCACGCGCGTATGAGCGCATGCTCGCGCTCCTGTGGCTGCGTGCCCTGAGCCGACCGCGTGACCACTACCAGGTGGAGATCCCGCTCGCGCCCCGGCCCCCCGCGCTGGATCGGGTTGCCGTCGAGCAGGGGCACTACCGGATCGGCTCACGTGGCGAACCCTGTGCCTATGACCTCGAACTGCCGCCGCAGGCGGTCGAACTCGCCTCCTATCGGATCAGTGTCCGGCCGGTCGGCAACGCCGAGTACCTCGCCTTTATCAGCGATGGCGGCTACCAGCGCCGGGAACTCTGGGATGCCGACGGCGACGCCTGGCTGGAGGCTGCCGCCCCGCTCGGTTGGCGGCAGGATGCGCGCGGCTGCTGGTATGAGCAGCACCTCAACGGCCCCGCCGACCTGGTGCCGGACCAGCCGGTGAACGGGATCAACCGGCATGAGGCCCGCGCGTTCGCCGCCTGGACCGCCAGCCTGGGTGGGGATCACGCGGGCGCGGTCGTCCAGCACGAATACCAGTGGGAAGTCGCCGCGCGCGCCGGCCTGATCGATGGGGCTGGGCGCGTTTGGGAGTGGTGCGCCAATCCATTGCACCCCTATCCCGATTTCGTGCCCTTCCCGGATTCTCAGGCCGTGGACGATGTCTTCAGTCGCGGCGACGGCGTCTTGCGCGGGGCCTCGCTCCACACGCAGCGCTGCCTGCGTCGTGCCAGTTATCGCTCGGCCGCGGCCCCGGATAGCCGTTGGGGTTTTGCGGGGACACGGTTGGTTTATCCGCCGGGGAGCGGTCTCTGAAGGCAGCGCGGTTTGATGTGCGCGGAGCGCGGCTGGTCATCGGTTCGCTCCCGCTCGCCGGATCCTGCGGACCCTCCCCGGAACACCCCGTGAATTGAATATGCTGTCCCCGGAACTCCAGTCGCCGTGCGATTGGATTTTCTATCCATCGGGAGGCGACGAATGACACCGATCGTATTGGATTTCGATTCCGGTGCGTTCTCCACCATCGGGCTTTACCCTTGCGCCTGACCCTTCTCCCGCCATTGCTGCCGCACGCGCTCGGCGGATTCATGGGCCATCCGGACCAGAGCATCGATACGATAATTGGCCGCTCGATTGATCTCGCGCTTCACCTCCCACAGCTCGGCAAGGATTGCATCAGGCGCACCTGGCGTGGTCGGTTTCGGTTCGTTGGTTTCGTTCAGGATCATCTTGCAATCTCCAGAAGTTCTTCAGGGGTTGTCAGGAGGGGCGGTGTGTGTCCAAGTGCGCGCAGGGTATCCAACAGCCTGAGTTTCGCGTCCGGGCCGACGAGATGGGCAAAATTCCAGGTGACGAGATAGTGCACTTGCGAGACCGTTGCGACAGCAATATGCAGCGCGTCTTCCGGTTCGGTGACGGGGATCGCTCCGGCCGCCATGATCGCCATCGCCAACTCCTTGGCGGCGGTCTCGATAGGTAGCACAGGCAACTGTTGAAGGGCATCAAGGCGCAACAGCGCAGCCGACGGATCGCCCCTCGCGGCTTCCTCGATGACCAGCTCTGAAATGGAGAGATTCCAAAGTCCAGGTGCCAGTTCCCACCAGTCGCGTGTGATTTGCTGTCGCGCCGCCGTAATCAAGTCTCGGCTCGGCCGGGAGGTCAGGTAGGATACGACAGATGTTTCCAGATAGATCGTTGGCTTCACGATTGTTCCGCTGCAAAATGCCCGAGATAGGATGCCGGCGGTTACAGTCGCAATATCGCGGGTTTGCGCCGCCGCTGGATAGAGCTACGCGATTCAATACCCCGCCAGCGCCGCCAACCGGTGATTCTCGATCTGACGCTCAACGACATCGGTCGATACTCCAAGCTCCTCGGCCCATTCATCCACATCGTCCGGTGTAACCCAGGGGAATTGCGCTCTTCTTGGCGACTTGGCGTGAGATAGGTTCTTTCCAGACTCCGCGGTCGGGAGAATTCGCCACCAGTGTCGGTTCCGCGGCGACCAGAGCGACACCCATCGACGCAACCTCGCCGCCTCGGCAACCCAAGCTCGCCAAGGCGGTGGGGTCAGTTCTTTCATTGTAGCATGCAAGAAGGCGAGAGCTGACCCCTATGTCCGTTCATCCTCCCCGTAACCCCATCCTCTCCGACTCCCAACGCTGGAGGTCATTTTTCATTCATTGCAATGCTAAAAGGCGAGACCTGACTCCATCCTCCCTCTTCTTGGCGTGCTTGGCGACTTGGCGTGAGATAGGTTCTTTCCAGACTCTGCGGTCGGGAGATTTCGCCACCAGTGTCGGTTCCGCGGCGAACAGAGCGAGGCCGATCGACGCAGCCTCGCCGTCTGGGCAACCCGCTCGCCAAGGCACCGATCGCGGCCAACGGGGCCAAGATCACGGGCAGGCCCTGCGCGGCAGGGTCGCCGACGGCTTGAACCTGGTCCAGTGCATCCTTACTATTGCTGCCGCCCGATAGGTGCTGATCTTGCCCTGGATCGAGACCCAAGAACTCACCGGGGCACCGATCATCAAGAAAGAGAACGTCGGCCTTCAGTGCGCTACCGCCCCTCATTCACCCGAGGCCAGGTTTCAATCGGCCTCGCTCGTTCGTCAACCGGAGCTAAAACGACAATGTCCAGGACTCATGCCCGCCGCGCGTCTTCCCGTCTGCTGCTCGCCCTGGCGGTCGCCGCGCCCGGCGCGGCCTTCGCGTATACCGAAAAGGACGCGATCAATGACTGCGAGAGCCGCATTCGCAGCGAATACAAGATCACCGATCTGCGCGACGCCACCGCCGAGCGCCTGAACGACGTCGCGCTCCACTTCAAGGTCCAGGGTCTCGCCAAGGTCGACGGAGACAAGCATCCCTGGACCTGCGAGGTCAAGAACCGCCACGTCGTTTCCGCCGAGTACTCCGGTCCTAAGCCCAAAGGTTTGGGCACCGCCGAGAAGCTCGCCATCGGCGCCGCCGCGGTGATCGGCGGCGCGGTGGCGGTCAATGAGATGAACAAGCACGAGGGCGCCAGCCATACCGCCTCCGGCACCGGCGGCGCCAAGGAACTGCAGGATCTGGTCGGCGCGCGCGGGAGCAGCGGGGAGCAGCAACTCGAACAGCGCGGCTACAAGTACGTCAAGGGCGAACAGGGCGGCGGCAGCTCCTACACCAACTGGCGTAAGGGCGACCATTGCGTCACCGTGCGCACGGTCAACGGACATTACGCCTCAATTGTCGATGTGACCATGCTCGACTGCGAGTAATACCGCCATTCAATCCGAACAAGGTACAGACCGATGAAGATGCCATCGCTCGTCGTCGCCTGCGTGACTTTGCTGGCAACCACTTCCGTCCAGGCCATCGACGCGGACTACCGGCGGCTGCTCGAACGCTCCGGCTGCACGCAAGTCTCTGAAACGCAGGGTTGCGACATCAACAAGACCAAGCAGGAAAACGCCAAGGCCGGTTTCGTTGCGGACCCGCCCGGCGACCACGGGACCCTGGTCGCGGAGCAGGCGTGCCTGGCGGCGGTCGCCAAGACCGTCGGCAAGCCGCGCGGTCGGCTCGCGGTCAGCGAGGTCCTGCCCGCCGGGTCCAACACCACCGTCATGGTCATCGTGCCCGGTGCCAACGCGCCCTGGTCCTGCCTGAGCGACGCCAAGGGACATGTGAAGAGCACCATGTTCACCGGCAAAGACGGCGACTGAGCGCCGTCGCGCCGGCGCGCTCCGGACACTGGTGGCGAATTGCGCCCATGCGGACGCATCCACCGCCCCGGCTTGGCTCAGACCCGGAATGGCTCACGCCAAGGCGCCAAGACGCCAAGGGTCTTCAAGGCGATAGCGAACCCGGAGGCGCTCGCGAAGTGACTGGGTCACCGCAGAATTGCGCTCTTCTTGGCGTGCTTGGCGACTTGGCGTGAGATAGGTTCTTTCCGGACGCCGCGGTCGGGAGAATTCACCACCAGCGTCCGTCCCGGCTCGCATTGTGCCGGGTCCGGCTCAAGCCTCGACCTCCGGTCTATTGTGAATTTAGCCGTCGGACGCGATAACCGGACGTAGGGGCGGGTTTCAAACCCGCCCCTACACGAGTGTCTGTCCGGATATCAGGTACGAAGGCTATAATCATGGTTCCAGCCACGACCCTGACCAGTTCCGAAATTTCTTGACACGATTAACAAGATTGACAAGATTAAGAATTGATAACATCTTGTAAATCTTGTTAATCCTGTCTAAATGTATTGGCTTCGTGCTTGCCGTGCAATTTCAAACCGTCCCCTGGTCGGTCGCGCGCGCCGCATCCACCAGGGGTCGCGCCATGCCGCCCAAATGTTGAATTGCTGTTTCAGCCAAGGGGGCTAAGGCAACAGTGTGCGAACTGTGGCATTCTCGCGCGTGCGCGGATCGCCGAGGCACCAACGCCGCGTGCCCCCGCCCCGAGCCCAGGACCAGCGAGAGACCCACCCATGGCGACAGAGCCCCAGGCCCCGTCCGATCAAGACCCTGACCAGGCCGGCGATCAGTCCAAGGTCGAACCCCGGTTACCAGGTCAGTCCGGCGACTACGAACATGCGGACCAGGCCGTCCAACGGCCCGCGATGGGGGTGCAGGAGGACTTCCCGGACCGACGCCCGCCCAAGGATTACCGCTATGACGCGTCCCTGGCGCCCGAATTGTGTTGGGACGAAAACGCCGAACGGACCTTTGCCGAATGGCTGCTGGACCTGATCGAACGGGGTGCGCTGGAGGGTGAGGCCGCGGTGTTTGCGCAGGCCCCCGCCTGGGTCGGCACCGGCGAGCGCTTCCGGTCGATTCCGGAGTGCGTAGCCCGGCTCAGGAGCCTGACGCAACCCTTCCTGAATTGGAGCGGCAAGGCGGAGCGGCAGCAGATCCGGGTGCCGACCATCCCGCTATTCGTCCACGAGCGGCAGTCCACCCAGGCCATTCTGTCCACGCTCGAAAGCTACAAAGCCATCGGGACGGTCGGCGACCTGTTCGGCGACCCCAAGCTCGACGTGTCCGATCAACTCGACGCCTACGACCACCTCGGCCCCTGGAGCAACCGCCTGGTGCTGGGTGACTCGCTTCAGGTCATGAACAGCCTGCTGGAATACGAGGGGCTGGGCGGGCAAGTCCAGATGATCTATATGGACCCGCCTTATGGCGTGAAATTCGGTTCCAACTTCCAGCCCTTCGTGCGCAAGCGCGACGTGAAGCACGGGCAGGACGAGGACATGATCCGCGAGCCGGAGATGGTCAAGGCGTACCGCGATACCTGGGAATTGGGGCTGCACTCCTATCTGACCGTTATCCGTGATCGGCTGTTGCTCGCTAAGGAGTTGTTGACCGAGAGCGGGAGTATCTTTGTGCAGATTTCGGATGATAATCTACACCATGTGCGGGAGGTCATGGATGAGGTCTTTTCGGCCCATAATTTCGTAAGTGTTATTTCATTCAGAAAAACCACGACTGCGTCTGGCAGCTTGCTGGCAACCGTCAACGATTTCATCGTGTGGTATGCCAAAGATCGTGAACGTATGAAATTTCAAGCGGTTTATCTTGAGAAGTCACTGGAGCCAGATGGCATATATAAGTATGTGGAGTTGTCAACAGGTGAGGAGCTGACACTTACCAGTGAGCAGCAAAAACGCGCGGCAGACTTGCCGAATCAAGCAAGAATTTTCGCATTAGATAACATAACGTCGCCGCGACCTGCTGGTTCAGGAGACCTTCGATCCTACGATTTTCGTCGCAAAACGTACAACCTTACCAAGGGTACATTCAAGACCGATAAGAAGGGCTTGGAAAATTTGGAACGTGCGGGACGCTTAGGCGTATCCGGCGTCACGCTGAGATACAAACGGTTCCTCTCCGATTTTCCTGTGAAACCCACCTCTAACGTATGGGATGACACGAGCACAGGCAGCTTCACGGAGTCTAAGGCTTATGTCGTTCAAACTGGAACCAAGGTAGTGCAACGCTGCATGTTGATGACCTCCGACCCCGGCGATCTGGTCTTCGACCCCACCTGTGGCTCCGGCACCACGGCTTATGTCGCTGAGCAATGGGGCCGCCGCTGGATCACCTGCGATACCTCCCGGGTCCCGATCGCCCTGGCTCGGCAGCGCCTCCTGACCGCCACCTTTCCCTGGTACGAACTCAAGGAGCCGAGCCGTGGCCCAGCCGACGGCTTCGTCTACCAGCGCAAGCAGAACAAGAAGGGCGAGGAGGTCGGCGGACTGGTGCCGCGGATCACGCTGAAATCCATCGCCAACGACGAGGAGCCGGAGACCGTCACCCTGGTGGACCGCCCGGAGGTCAACACCAAGATCACCCGCGTCTGCGGGCGCTTCACCGTGGAGTCGACAGTCCAGGCCGCGCGCAGCATCGACGACGATAGCGAACGGGCGCCAACCGAACACAACGGCGTCGCGGACGCCGCCTCCCCCACGAAAAACGAAAAACCAATAACGAAAAACCTCCACCAAGAAAACCCCCGCCGCTACCTGGACCGCATGATCGAGGTCCTGCGCAAGAGTCACACCCTGCGCCTGCCCGGCAATGTCTCGCTCAGCCTGGCCAAGGTGCGCGCCCTGTCCGGCGACCAACACGAGTATCTGCACGCCGAGGCGGTCGAGCGCACCGGCAACGCGAACGATGGGGGCCAGCGGATCGCCGTGGTCTTCGGACCGGAGGACGGCGCCATCGACTCCCAACAGGTCTTTGATGCGGCGCGGGAGGCCTATTACCTGAAGTTCGACGCACTGTATCTGTTCGGTTTCGCGATTCAGGCCAAGGCGCGGGAGTTGGTGTCCGACCGCAAAAAGCTGCGCCTGCCCTGTGTCTACGTCGCCGTGACCCCGGACGTGGTGATGTCCGATCTGTTGAAGACCAGCGCGTCGTCCGAGGTCTTCTCGGTCACCGGGCTGCCGGATGTGCGGGTGGAGCGCACCAGGGAGACGGCCCCGAGCGGCGATTCCTTGTATCGCGTCAAACTGTTGGGCCTGGACATCTTCCGCCCCCACGATCTGGAGACCGAGGCGATTGCCGCCGACGATCTGCCGTGCTGGATGCTCGACCCGGACTACAACGGCATGGTCTTCATGGCCCGGCAGGTGTTCTTTCCCAAGACCTCCGCCTGGGACAACCTGGAACGGTCGCTGCGCGGGCGTTTCGCGGAAGGCATCTGGGCGCATCTGGCCGGTACCGAGAGCGAACCGTTCGCGGCCGGAACCCATCGGCAGATCGCCGTGAAGGTCATCGACGAGCGGGGCAATGAACTGATGGTGATCAAGCCGCTGGGCGGTTGAGCGATTCCACGCGATTGGAGAGAAATCCGAAATGAGCGAGAAAAACCCATGACGACTGAAGATGCAATCATCGAACGACTCAGGTCCTTACCGGATGTGGCGCGGCGCGAGGTATTGGATTTCGCCGACTTTCTCGCCGCCCGCATGCAAGAGCAAGAGGCACGCGAAGAAGAGACTCAGTGGTCCGACCTATCCCTGCATTCGGCCATGCGTGGTATGGAAGACGAGCCGGAGATCTATACCCGTGCGGACTTGAAGGAGTCGTTTCGGTGACCGCGGAAGGGCGAGTGGATCACCGCAGGCACGCAAGGAGCCGCATGAACGACTCTACTGCGGCCCCCAACGAGGTCGAGACCCCGATCATCAATTCGCCCTTCGCCGAACCGCGCTATCACTGGCAGATCGAGCGGGGCAAGCCGCCGGTGAAGGCCGAAGGACGGCGGCCGGCGAGTTATTTCTACCGGGTGCCGGACAGTGCGACCCGCGGGCGTAAGACGAAGGCCCAACTGTCCCTCAAGGGCGATCGGCGCCTTGAGGATGGCCTGGACCTGGGTCAACAGGAAGAGTTCCACCGGGTCACCTGGATTCGCCTGCGGCTTGCGGCGTGGCGCGCGGCGGGTTATCCGGGCGCGAGTGGGGTCACTCGGGAATTGCTGGACCTGTGGCACGCCGGGACCGACCGCCGGGGGCAGCGGTTGTTCTTCGCCCAGATCGAGGCCGCGGAGACCATCATCTTCCTGGTGGAGGCGGCGGAAGCCTTCAAGAAAGGGATGCCGCCGATCCCGCTGGACAAGCCGGGGGCGCAGGCCAAGGCGGCGGGTTTTCGCGCTTTCCAACGTTTCGCCTGCAAGATGGCGACCGGCACCGGCAAGACCACGGTCATGGGGATGCTGGCGGCCTGGTCCATCCTGAACCGCATCGCCGAACCAACCGACGACCGCTTTTCCGATACGGTGCTGGCGGTCTGCCCCAACGTGACCATCCGCGAGCGCCTGAAGGAGTTGGACCCGGCCCTGGGCGATCTCAGCATCTATCGCACCCGCCAACTGGTGCCGCCCCAGCGGATGGAGGAACTGCGCCGGGGCGAGGTGATGATCGCCAACTGGCATCGGCTCGCGAAGCAGGAAAGCAACGCGGTCAACGGGGATTCCGCCCGGGTGGTGAAGACCGGCGAGGCGGTGCAAGTGGTCAAGAACGCCGGCAAGTCCAACGAGGCGACGGACACCCGCTATTTCGAGTCCGATAAGGCGTGGATGAAACGCATTCGCCAGGAGTTGGGCTCCGGCCGTGGGCGCTGCCCGCATTGGCTAATCTTCAACGATGAGGCCCACCATGCCTATCGGCGTGGCGATGCCCCGGACACTGTATCGCTGGACCCGACCGAGGACGAGGATCGGGGGACTTTGGCGAAGAAGAACGCCAAGGAGGCGACCATCTGGATCGAGGGCCTGGACCGGATCAACAAGCTAGCCGGCGGGGACAAGCGCAAGGGCATCCGGCTGTGCGTGGACCTGTCGGCGACGCCCTTCTACATCCAGGGCTCGGGTAACGAGGTGGGTAAACCCCTGCCCTGGATCGTCTCGGACTTCGGGCTGCTGGATGCCATCGAGTCCGGGCTGGTGAAGGTACCGCAGTTGCCGACCCGAGATATTACCGGGGCCGCGGAGGCGAGCTATTTCAACGTCTGGCGCTGGGTGCAGTACCGCGCCGAACAGGACGGGCACGCTACCGCGTTGACGCCGGCCCTGGTGATGACCTACGCAACCGCGCCGATCAACCAGTTGGCCCAGGACTGGCACAAGCGTTTTCTGGAGTGGCAGGAAGGGGCCAAGGGCGAGCTGCATCCGGTGCCACCGGTGTTCATCGTGGTCTGCCGGGACACGCGGGTGGCCGGTGCGGTTTACGACTGGCTGGCCGATGGTAAGGGCGCGGCAGATGCGCCGCCCTGGTTCCGTAACCAGCGGGGACAAGAGGTGACGGTCCGCATCGACTCCCGGGTGGTAGAGGACATGGAGGAGGGCGGGACCAAGGACGAGACCCGGCGCCTGCGTTTCATTCTGGACACCGTTGGGAAAAAGACCTGGCCCGGCGGCAAGGTGCCGGAGGATTGGTCGAACCTGGTTCGCAAGCACAACGAGAAGGCGGCAGGAGAAGACGACGGCGCGGTCGACGATGGGGTCACTGACGGGAGGACCCTGGGCTGGATCGACGAGCGGGTGCCGCCCGGGCGGGATATCCGCTGCATTATCTCGGTGTCCATGCTGGCGGAGGGTTGGGATGCCAACACGGTGACCCACATCGTGGGCCTGCGCCCGTTCGGGTCCCAATTGCTGTGCGAGCAGGTCATCGGGCGGGCGCTGCGGCGGTTGCGCTACGCGGTGAACGAGGAGACCGGCCTGTTCGCAGAGGAAACCGCCAAAGTCTTCGGGGTGCCCTTCGAGTTGGTGCCGTTCAAGGTCAGGCCGATCAACGGGAAACCGCCCCCGCCGCCGCCGACACACATCTTCAGCGTGCCGGAGAAGTCTGAATTCGAGATCGAGTTTCCCATCGTCGAAGGGTATTTCAGCCCGGGCGCGGTGAGCTTTCACCTGGATTGGGCCGCGGTCCCGACCCTGACGATCGACCCCTTGGAGATTCCGGATCAGGTTCAGCTCAATTCCCTGACATCCCCCACGGGAGCACTGTCGGCCTACGGGCCGGGCGAGAAGCCGCTGATAACGCTCAAGGAGTGGCGGCAGCAGTTTCGGGTGCAACAGGTCGCCTTCCGACTGGCCCGGGAAGTCGTGCGCCGGTGGCAGGGCGAACAGTCGGCGACCGGCGAAGGAAATGAACACGCGTTGCCCGCGCAGACACTCTTTCCGCACGTAGCCAGTGCGGCACGCCGCTTCCTATCCGACCCCACCAAGCTGATCTGCATGGGGAGCAGCGAGGGGGTGGACGTATTGCTGGTGAACAAATACGCCCAAGCCGCGGTGGACAACCTGTTCGAGGCCCTGCGCCGCGGGACTCGCCCGCTCGGACAAGGGGAACAGGCGGAACTGCCGCGCATTCCCAACGGATCGGCCGGGCGCGGGTCCACCCGCTGCGTCGACTTCCACACCACCAAACCCATCTACCCGGCCGATAAGTGCCACCTGAACGCGATGGCCGCCGACACCAAGCAGTGGGAACAGATCGCCGCCTTTGCGCTGGATGCTCACTCCAGCGTGGTCCGCTGGGTGAAGAACGAGCATCTTGGCTTGCGCGTCCCTTACCGAAAGCATGGGGTGCCCGCGAGTTACTTGCCGGACTTCATCGCCGTGCTGTTGTCCGGGCTGATCCTGCTGATTGAGATCAAGGGGCAGTACGGCGACGACGCCGATCTGAAAGCTAAGGCCGCACAGCGCTGGGTGGAGGCCGTGAACCGGGCGGGCGGGTTCGGGACCTGGGCCTATCGAGTGGTGACTGACCCGCCGGCGCTGGGGAAGCTGCTGGACGAGTTGTCGGGGGTGCGGCCTTGATCGTAGTCCCGGCCAGCGGCGTGCGTCGTCAGGGCTTCCAGCCCTGACGGTGTCAGGCCAGGATGGCCTGACTACGCACCCGGCGAGCCCAAGTGGCCGGAATCTTGATAGAGGCCGGGGTGCGGTGCCTGGCGGGGACTTGATCGTCGTTCCGGCCAGCATCGGCAGGGATGAGGTCTTGGGCGGTTCCGAACCGCACGGCGAGCGCGAAGCCAATACATTTAGACAGGATTAACAAGATTTACAAGATGTTATTAGGCGTCGAACGTGATAACCGGACGTGGGGGCGGGTTTCAAACCCGCCCCTACACCAAAAGTCTGTCTGGATATCAGATGCGAAGGCTATACCTGGTGTCGTTAAGCGATTCTGTTATATTTAGTTGAAATACATAATTTTTATTTTTAAGAGCCTCAAGAGTCCTTGGTACTACTGGTACCAGGGCCGGAAGCTCGTGGCGATTTCCGGCATGGGATTGGGCATGGCGGTCACGGGGCTCTTCATCGGGCTGACCGCCGGCCTGAGTCTTTTCCCGTTGGTCTTGGCACTGGCATTCGATCACCTCCTGATCGTTGTTGTCGTGTTGTACCTGATCCTTCGCTTTTCGTTGCCCGCGTATCTGCCGATCGCGCTGGCCGACTGGTTTATGGTCAAACAACTGGTGTTGATCGCGCTCCCCGGAATCCTGATCACCAGGGTTTGTACACTTGGTGTCGTCGTACTGGCCCGGCGTGACTTTGACTGCGCCGACTAGAAATTACTAGTATGTTGTGGCTTCACGGTCGCCGGCCCGCGGCTGGGAAGGGACCAACCAGGGTGAGGCCCCGGCCGGAACGCCGCCGGATTGAATGTAGAGCAAAATGACTCAGGCTGAACCGGGTACGCCCCATGCCCTCGCAAGCGATGCTCCGGGTGCCGATGCGTCGGCCATCCCTGCGTTGTTCCAGCGGACCCACATCCTGGTCGGCGATGCGGGTGTTGCGCGGCTGCGCTCCGCCCGGGTCCTGGTGGCCGGCTTGGGCGGGGTGGGCGCGTTCGTCGCCGAGGCGCTGGCGCGGGCCGGGGTGGGCGAGCTGACCCTGGTCGATTTCGATCGGGTGGCGCCGTCCAACCTCAATCGCCAACTGCCGGCACTGCACTCCACTTTGGGTGAACTCAAGTCGCAGGTGATGGCCGCGCGCATCCGCGACATCAACCCCGAGTGCCGCCTCACGCTGATCGAACGCTTTCTGGAACCCGAAGCGATGCCGGAGTTGCTGGCCGCCGGTTATGATCAGGTCGCCGATGCCATCGACAGCCTGGCGAGCAAGGTCGCACTGATCGAGACCGCCGTGCGCACCGGCACTCCGATCGTCAGCAGCATGGGCGCCGGTGGGCGTCTGGACCCCACCCGTATCCGGGTCGGCGATCTGATGGATACCAGCGTCTGTCCGTTGGCGCGGGCGGTGCGCGCGCGCCTGCGCAAGGCCGGCATTGCGCGCGGGGTCACCGTCGTCTGGTCCGACGAGACCTATCTGCCGCCGCTGCCGCCCGAGCCGACCGGCCATGGCCGACCGCGTGCGGTCAATGGGACCATCAGCTATATGCCGGCCCTGTTCGGGCTGATGCTGGCGGGGGTCCTGATCCGGCGCATCCTGGCCGAGGGCTGATTCCGGGTCGTTCAGTGCATCCCGGCGTCCTGTTTTCGTCTAGAATCACGGAACGGCTGACCCGATGACCGGGATTCAGGGCCGCACCCGACGCCGCCTCCGCCCCTCAACCACGAGGAACCGATTCCGTGCGCTACTCAACGATTATCCTGCTGGGCTTTGCCTTCTTCTTGCCGAGCGCGGTGACGCTGGCCGGCAGCACCGGTGCGGTACGCATCTTCACCATTCCCGGCAATGCGGAGCTGTCGGTCGACGGCGAGCGCAAGGGGCATTCGCCGGCCACTGCCGAAGAGACCTTTCTGATCAATCTGGCGCCCGGCGAGCACCGCATCAGCGCCGTCAAACAGGGCTTCGATCCGGTGGAGCGCAAGGTCTTGGTCGCGGCCGGTACGGAACAGACCATCAAGCTCGATCTGGCGCCCGAGATCGTCATGGTCGCAATTCCCGGCGGCTGTTTCATGATGGGCAGCCCCGAGACCGAACCCGAGCGGGACCCCGATGAGGGGCCGCAGCACGAGGTTTGTGTCCTGCCGTTCGAGCTTGCCAAGTACGAGACGACCTTCGATGATTGGGATGCCTGTGTCACCGACGGCGCCTGCGTCCGCAAACCGAGCGACGAGGGTTGGGGTCGGGGTAAGCGGCCGGTCATCAATGTCACCTGGAACGATATGCAAGACTTCGTCCGGTGGATGAATCGGATCAGCGGACCGGGCTATCGGCTGCCGTCCGAAGCGGAATGGGAGTACGCCGCGCGCGCCGGCACCACCACACCGTTCAGCACCGGAGAGTGCATCAGCACGGATCAGGCCAACTATGACGGCACCTTTGACTATGCGCGGTGCGGTGCGCATACCGGCGTCAATCTGGACAAGACAGTCGAGGTCGGCAGCTATGCGCCCAATCCCTGGGGCCTCTACGACATCCACGGCAATGCGAACGAATTGACTCAGGATTGCTGGAACGACGGCTACGAGGGCGCACCCAACGACGGCAGTGCCTGGCTGGAAGGCAATTGCGCGCGCCGGGTGGTGCGTGGCGGCTCCTGGCGCGGCTATGTCGGCGACACCCGTTCCGCCTACCGCTGTCGCTCCGCGCCTGCTTTCGCCCATCGCAGCCTGGGCTTCCGGTTGGCCCGGACGACGATCCCCTGAGCCTGTCAGCTTCCGTAGGGTCCGCTGTGCGGACCAACGACCTCGCGGCGAGCGCGGCAGCAGTTCCAAATCCGGGCAGCAGCCAGCATGGAGCCTTCGGACGTGATAACCGGACGTAGGGGCGGGTTTCAAACCCGCCCCTACACGAAGGTCTGTCTGGATATCAGGTGCGAACGCTAGACGCTTATCCACCCCAAGAAAGGCGCTGTTGTAGGGTGGGCAAGCGTAGCGCAGTCCACCAGCGGCGGCGCAGGATTCGGTGGACTGCGCTATCGCTTGTCCACCCTACGGCCTCCGGCGAGTCCCCATCGCGGCCGGAGGTCGCTCCCATAAGATCAGGATCGCCGGGGGACTTTCACGGTGAAGTCTTGATATACAAAGACCTTCACGAGCCCCGGCAGTCGCCGGTCGCTTCCCGACTCAACTCACGCACCAGTCCGCCAACCGTCCCCTCGAAGCGTCCAAGGCGTTTCGACTGCTGCCGTGGGTCCAGGAACTCGACGCTGTAGGTGCGCCGATAACGTTCCATCGTCATCCGAAAGTGCTGCTGTCCGTTGCAGTTGCTGAAATACCCGTAGCGCGCTTCGTAAGCCGCCTTGCACTCGGGATGCTGCTGCGCCTTGCGAAAGGCCTTGTCCTCGCTGGTAAAGGTCTCGCCAAAGCACCTGCGTACCTCAATGTTTTGGGTGCAGTAGCCTGAATAGGTGCAGGACTGGGTCGTGCTGCCCTGGTATTGGCCCTCGGGGTGATCGGTCCAGGTCCCGGCAATATCCGCGGACAACCCGTGCGTCGCGCCGAAGATTTGCAAGGTGTTGTGCGCCAGGGCGCCTTTCGGAAGTTTGATGACGAGCTTGCCGCGACCGGTCTCGATCTCGAGGCGTGACGACGCGAACGGCAGCTGCCCCTCGACGATCGTGAGCTTCATGCGGCCGGGTTCGATCAAGAGCCCTTTGCCGGCACTGGACAGGTAGAAAGGCCGTTCATCCGTGGTCGTGATTGCTCCTGGAACCCCCCAGGTGGTTGCGCATCCCTGCAGCAGGGCGATGACGCCAGGCAGTATTGGGGCCCGCAGGCGGGTCAGGAAAGCGGGCGCCCGGAGACCCGTAGTCTTCATGGATCTGCATCCTTCAGTCGATGGTTGATTGCGCAACGCAGACTGCGCGGTCCGGGGCCATGGTCGCTGTTCCGGCCAATGCGACTCTCTTGATCATCGGTCCAGCCGCACGATGACCGCGGGTCGAGTCTTTACCGTGAAAGTGCGTAGTCAGGCCATCCTGGCCTGGCGGCGTCGGGGCTGGAACAGTCAGGGCTGGAAGCCCTGACTACGCAGCCTCGCACCGGCGCGTCGCCGGACGGGGTATCCTCAGTGCCCCGACAGTTTCTGCACGTAGCCGTTGAGGACCAGGGCGGCCAGGATCAGGCCGATAATGATCAGCCAGCCGGTGACCCTGCGACCCGTGCGCACGGCTTTCTCGGTCGGCGGCTTGATCAGGTACTTCTCCAATTCGCCGCTGGCCTTGAGGCGTTCATATTCCAGGGCATGTTCGTGCTTGAACTCTTCCAGCGGCACGGCACCGGTCGCCATGACGATGTCCATGGGCCATTTCTCCGGACGGAAGTGGACGTTGAAGTAGTGCACCGTGAACAGGAAGACCGCGGCCAGGATCGCCTCCTCGGCATGCACGATGGTGGCGATGTTGAACACCCAACCCGGCAGGAACGAGGCGGTGACGGTCGGGAACCACAGCATCAGGCCGCTCAGGCCGATGATCGCCATACCCCAGAAGGGCGCCCAGTAGTCGAACTTCTCCCAATAGGACCAGCGGTCGAACTTGGGTCGCGGGGCGAACCCGAAGAACCATTTGAACATGGCGCCGATGTCGCGAAGGTCCTGCAGATTGGGAACCATGGAGGTCGGTCCGAACCAGCGGAATTGCCGGCCGGCGCGCGCGATGTTCCAGATCACGACGACCAGATGGCCGAAGAACACGGCGATGAAGGTCACGGCGGCGACCCGGTGAATGATGGCCGCGATCTTGGGTCCGCCCAGGACGTTCATGATGTATTGCGCCCAGGGCTGTTCGCCGAACAGCACCGCGGTGCCGGTCAGCACCAGGATCATGACGGCCATGGCCAGGATGCCGTGGGCGAGCCGCCAGCCCGTGCCGAAGCGGCGGAAATACACCTGAGGCGGATTCGCCGGGTCGGGCCGATAGCCTTTACCTTCCTTGCGCTCACGCCACTCGCGATAGATCCACAGCAGCATGTGGGTCCAGAAGAACAGGAAGACGCCGATGATCAAGGCATCCATGAAGCGGGCGGCGATCCACATCTCCGGATAGTTCTCGAAATCGTTGGCATCGCCATGAGCATGGAAGCCCAGGAAGCCGATCGGGGCATTCTTATGGCATTGACGGCAGGTCTCCAGCCGGTTGTCGGGGTGGACTTTCGACGCCGGGTCATCGACCTTCATGATGCCGTGGTTGCCATGACAGTCATAGCATTTGGCGGTGTGGGTGTAACCCAGGCGGATGACCTGGCCGTGGTAGGACGCCTGATAGGTCTTCAACTGCTTTTCATGGCAGCTGCCGCAGTTGCCGGTGATGGTGAGCTTGACCTTGGTCTGCTCGGGTGAGTCGATGTTGTGCGGGGTATGGCAGTCGGAGCAGACCGCCGCGCCGGCGTTGTGTCCCTCGATCACCGCCTTGCCATGGACCGAGTCCGCGTAGGCTTCTTCCTGCTTTTCATGGCAGCGGCCGCATACCTCGGGATTTTGCCGGCGATGCTCGGCCCGTGCCGTGCTGCCCAGGGTGCCGATCGCGTGCGCCTCGTGGCAGTCATAGCAGGTGGCATTGGTGCGCGATTGGTCCAGCAGGCTCGGCCGCGCATGGACCGACTCCATATAGCCGTCGATTTGCGCCAGGACCACGTCCAGACGCTTGTATTTGGGGTCGTCGCTGCCGCGCTGAGCCTCGGCCGTCATCATGTGGCATTGCACGCAGCCGATACTCTTGGGCAGCGGCATCTCGTGGTTGGCTTTCTTGATGCTGTTGTGGCAGCCGACACAAGGCTGTTTGCCGTGCACGCTGTGCTCGAAGCGTTCACGCTCGATGAAGATATTGACCTCGGTGCCGTCCTCGCGCTCCGAGGTTTTCTCATCCTCGTCGTTATGGCACTTCATGCAGCGTTCGTTCGGGATCTTCGGGAGCTTGAGCAGCTCAGTGGAGGACGGCGTTTTGGCGGCGGGTGATGGCGCCTCGTCCGTCTCGGCGGTCGCGGCGCCTGCAGCACCTGCGATCAAGCCGATCATCAGGACAAACAGCACCAGGTACCAGGGGCGCGCGGAGTGGAACTTGACGTGCATCGATGGCCTCGACAGATACGGTTGTGACGGTGCGGCCCTGGGGTGAGGCTGCTGATCCGGGGCGCGGTGCTGCCTGCGCCTCAAAGCGGAACCACCCCCCCTCGGGAGTCATCGAGTCTGACGCCCGCGGTTATACCATCGTCCGCGCCGCTTCAACAGGCCATGCGGTCAGGATCGCTTCAGTTAAGCGTTGTGCCGTGCTTTATTCAGCCCAAGGTGTCCCAAGCAAGCGCTGCGGACGGCGGATGAGGCCAGCCTGATCGCGGGCGCACGACTGCGCTACACTTTGCTGCGGTTCCGCCCAGTCCATGCTGTTTGCAACACGGGTTTACGACGATGAACCTTCGTCCCGCGCTCTTCGATCTGGCGATCCGCTATCGGCTCGATGGCCCGGCGGCCCGGCGTCTGCTGCAACTCGCCGGGCTCGATGCCGAGCCGGCCGGTCTCGACCGGTGGTTGCCGCGGGGGGCGGCATTGCTGGCGGCGGCCTTGGCGGGCCTGGGGCTGATCCTGTGGGTCGCGGCCAATTGGGATGCACTGGGCCGCGGCGGGCAGTTCGCCTTGTTGCAGGGCCTGGTGTTGGCCGCCGGTGTCGGGGCGCTCGTGCTGCCGGCCGGGCGTCCGGCCCTGGGGTTGCTGGCTTTGCTTGCGATCGGCGGTCTGCTGGCCTTCCTGGGTCAGACCTATCAGACCGGGGCCGATCCCTGGCAGATCTTCGCCTGGTGGAGTCTGCTCGGCCTGCCGTTGGCGCTCGCGGTGCGCTCCGATGTGCTGTGGACGCCTTGGGCGCTGGTGGCGATGACCGCCATCGCGCTCTGGGCGCAGGCGCACGGCAGCCGCTCCTGGGTGGTCGGGCCGGACGATCTGGCGGTGTCGGCCTGGGCTTGGGGGGCGGCCGTCTTGATGGTGGGTGCGCTTGGTCCGGCGGCACGGCGTCTCACCGGGGCGGGTCTCTGGTCGCTGCGCCTGGCGGCGACGCTGACGGTGGCGCTGGTGACCTTCACGGCGCTGAGCGGGCTCTTCTTCGGCGACACCATCGGTATCTATTGGTTTGGCCTCCTGGTCCTGACCGCGGCAGCCCTGGTCCTGGCGTTGCCGCGCGCCTTCGAACTCGGGACCCTGAGCGCGGTGGTCCTGGGGCTCGATACCCTGGTGACGGCTGGCCTGGGCCGCTGGCTGTTCCGCGAAGTCTCCTGGGGTGACGAAATCGGCCGCTTGTTCGTGCTGGGACTCTGCGCCGCCGGGCTGCTGGCGGCGTCGGTCACCGGCCTGCTGCGGCTGGCGCGTTACCATAGCGGGGGCCGATCATGAGCGATCGTTTTGACCGTATCCTGGCGGCGGCCGTTGCCGCCGGCCTGATCCCGAGCGATGCCGAGCGCCCGCCCGCGGACGCCCGTCCCTGGCCGGTGCTGCTGCTGACCGCACTCGGCGCCTGGCTGGCCGCGATGCCGCTCCTCGCGGGTGTCGGGCTGTTGCTGGCGGACTGGCTGGCGGGCGATCTGGGACCCTATCTGGCGGGGGTTCTGATCCTCGCCGCCGCGGTGGCGACCTTGCGCGCCCGCGACCTGCCGCTGTTCGTCGAGCAACTCGCGGTCCCGGCGTTGCTGGTGGGTCTCGGCGCCCTGGGCTTCGGGTTGGGCCGCGACCTGCCGCCCGAGGCGGCGGCGGGCCTGATCGCGATCCTGGCGTTGGCTCTGGCCGCTGTCCTGCCGCGGCCCTGGCTGCGGGTCCTGCTCGGAGCCGCGGCCGGGGGGCTATTCGCACTGGCTGTCGCGTTCGTCCTGGCGGCGCCGCGCGACCTGCTGGTGCTGGACGGCTCGGGCCGACCCTGGGGCTGGCTGGCACTTCAGGTGACGCTGGCCCCCTGGTTGATCGGGCTTTGGGTGCAGCCGCGCCTGCTCGGCCCGGGCACGGGTGCGGCGGCAGCGCTGGAGTCGATCAGCGCTGGCTGGCTGCTTGCCACCCTGGCCGGGCTCGCCCTGGTGTCGGGCATGACCCTGCTGGCGGGTTCCGGTCTGAGCCCGCTGGTCCGCGATCTGGCCACCGAGTTGTCGGCGCGCTACGGTGCGGCGCCCGAGCCGATCTGGATGGCCGGGGGCTCGGCCCTGTTGATCCTGGCCGCGACGCTCTGGGGTGCGCGTGTCTGGCCGGGGCTGCGCCGGCCCTGGGTGCTGGGTCTCGGGGTGGCGGTCGCCGGGCTCGCCTGGTTCCTGCCCAGCCTGGGCGGCGTCTGGCTGGCCCTGGTGATCACCGCCACCAGCGGGCGCCGGCGCCTGGCGGGGGCGGCGGCGCTGGCGGCGGCCTGGATCATCGGCAGTTTCTACTATCAGTTGCAGTGGCCGCTGGCCCAGAAGGCGCTGGTGCTGGTGACGGTCGGCGGCCTGCTCGGGCTGCTGGTCCAGTTGGGCGGCGGCCTGGGCCGCCGCGCCGCACCCAGGTCGGCGGCCTTCGGATCAACGCGCGGCTGGGTGCCCTGGCTCATCGCGCTGTCCGCTCTGGCGACCCTGGGGGTGGTCAATGTCGCGATCTGGCAGAAAGAATCGCTGATCGCCGCGGGCCGGCCGGTGTACGTGGCACTGGCGCCGGTGGACCCGCGTTCGCTGTTGCAGGGCGACTTCATGCGTCTGCGGTTCGCTCTTCCGGTCGACACCGACGCACTCGGTCGGCTCGGCGGCGGCCGGCCACTGGTTGTGGCCCGCGCCGATGCGCGCGGTGTGGCGACCCTGTTACGCCTGCATCATCCGGATGAGCCGCTGGCCGCGGATGAGTTTCTGATCGCGCTGACTCCCAAGGACGGGCGCTGGACCCTGGTCACCGATGCCTGGTTCTTTCGCGAGGGCGACGCGGCTCGGTGGCAGGCGGCGCGCTTCGGTGCGTTTCGCGTCGCCCCGGACGGCGAAGCGCTGCTGGTGGGGATGGCCGATGCGCAGTTGCAGCCGATCGCGGCGGGCGACTGAGCCGCGTATCGCGCGGTCGGCGGGCATTGGCTTGGGCGTGATCGTCTCCATAATGAAGGGTAGAACACGCGAGTCACTCCGCGCGCCCCGCGCGCTGCATGACCAGCACCAGCCAGTGCGCTTGTTCGGCTCCATCGACGGCTAACCCGTCCTCTCTCCAGGCTGATCCACTATGTCCGACCTGCAACGCCCCCCCGCCCAGTCGCCGCGTCCTGCGCTGATGCTGCGTCTGCTCGGCAGCGCGCTCCTGGTGTCGAGCGTTTACCTGGTGTCGTGCCAGGCCCTGTTCTTCCCTGTCTGACCTGCCGAGGACCCCGCGGTGACGATGCCCCCCAAGCCGCCCCGAGACGTGCGTCTGAACGAGCTCTTGCCGCTGGTGCGGTCCATGTTCGCCGGCACCAGTGCTTACGCGCCCCTGATGAAAATCCCGCATACCGCGCTGCGTGCGCTGGTCCAGGGTGCGCAGGAGACCCAGCCGCGCGTCCAACCGCCGCCATTGCTGGCGGGTGCCCTGCTGTGGGTGCTGCCGACGCCGCTGCTGTTCGCCGCGATGATCGCTCTGGGGACCGGCCATCTGGACCGCTTCCTGGCCGACGCCGCGGGTTTGGGTCTGTTCATGACCGGTGCCTGGCTGACGCGGCGCGGCATCCGCGCCGCCTATGTCCGGCAGCAGCCGCGTTTCGCGCGCTTGTGGCGCTGGCCGCTCAAGACCCTGGGTGGGCTGGCGACCGCGCTGGGTGTCGGTGTCACCGCCGCCTTCAGTGTCGGTCAGGGGCCGGCGATCAGCCTCGCCTTCGCGGCGGTCGCCGCCCTGGGTTTCCATCTGACCTACGGCTTCGAGTCGCTGGGGCGGCCGCGCGCCTTCTGGAGCGGCGATGAGCGGATGCGCAAGGTGGCCGACGCGCTGGCCGAGGCCGAGGGGCGGCTCCTGGATCTGGAGCAGACGGCGGCGGCGATGGCCAATCCGGAGCTGAAGGCGCGCGTCCTGCGGATCAGCGCCCAGGGTCGCGGCATCCTGGAGCAGATCGCGGAACGGCCGACCGATCTCTACCGGGCGCGTAAATTTCTCAACGTCTATCTAGAGGGCGTCCAGCAGGTGGCCGAGGGCTACGCCCGCACCCACCGCCTGGCCGATTCGCGCGAACTGGAGCAGAATTTTCGCAATGTGCTGGTGACCGTCGAGCAGGTCTTCGAGGAGCAGCGCCAGAAGCTCTTGCGCACCGACGTGCTCGATCTGGACGTGCAGATCGAAGTGCTCAAGAAGCAGCTTGATCGTGAGGGGATCGCATGACGGAAGTCGCCTAAGTAACGAGTCGGAAATGAGTTAAACACTCGTTGTCGTTGTCGTTGTCGTTGTCGTTGTCGTTGTCGTAATCGTAATCGGACAAGCGGGCCTAGCAGCCTGTCGGACTTTAGGCGACTTCCGAATAAGACGCTATCAAGAATCAAGCTCCGTAGGAGCCCGCTTGCGGGCGACGTGACCTGCCGGAATCGCGTCATTGTGCCCCCNCCCGTCGCCCGCAAGCGGGCTCCTACGGGTTGGATTTCTCGCGGAAATCACCTTACGTTAGATTGTGGAGCAACAAAAAGCCTTTATGTTGACTCATGCCCTTATCCTAGGGGCTAAGTCCGACAGGCTGCTAGATCGTCG
>NZ_KB902543.1 GCF_000379525.1 Lamprocystis purpurea DSM 4197
CCGCGAACAACTTCTGGTCATTCACGGTGTATTCGGGGCAGCACCGATCGATGCTTGAAACCGACCAGAAGCTTGCCGGCGTGGACAGCAATAACCCGGCGCTCAAACCGAATTCGGACGGTTCGTATACCGTGTGGTTCGGGCCCTCGCCGCAGAAGGGGCACGANGGCAACTGGATCCAGACCATGCCGGGCAAGAGCTACAACGTGCTCCTGCGCCTGTACGGCCCATTGCAGCCGTGGTTTGACAAGACTTGGAAGCCGGGCGATTTTGAACTGGTGCAGTAGGCGCCGGATCACGACGAGGCCCGCTAACCAAACGCTGCGGCGGACCGGGGTGGCGTCGCGCCACTCGTGATTCAGGTGCGAGCCGGATGCCGCCCCGGCCGCTGAGCGTCGGTCCGTTATCCCTGACCCGCAAGGTCCGAAACGGGTTCTAGCCGGCCTATCGGGAGCGTGACCGCCAGCGTCTGCAATGCGCGTCTAGGAGACGCTCGCAGGTCTCGACCGGGTGGCCGGATTTGGCCGATTGCTGACGGCTAGTCGAGTCCTGATTGATGCCGATCAGCGTCCATTCCGAGCACCCATTACCAGCACCGCGTCCAGACTGGCCTCGATGGATACGCGCGGCTGGTAGACGGATGGCGAGGCCTGGAAATCCAGGGCCCCGATCCGGTCGGAACCTGACCCCAACAGGTAGGTCAGTTCGTCGAACTCGACCAGCGCGGCGTCCTGGCCGCGGCGTCTGGTCAGCGGATTGATAATGACGCGGCGTTCCCAGGCGTCGGGCGCCGCGTCGCGCAGACAGAAATGGATGTCGTCGTCGCGGCGGCGCTGCTCGCCCGATTGCAGCGGCAGTCCCCGAGGCTGTCCTTATCGGCGACGAGTTCGTCAGCGACAACTGAATGCCCCGGCACGTCTTTACCTGGATATGCGACGACGATATTGCCCGGCCGACACAGAATCTCATCCCTGCTGGGGATGATCGCACGCGCGGAAAGGATTTTGGTGTCGAGCAGATAGCGCAGCCCACCCATGGCTTAAAGGCGAATGTCGTCCAAGGGCAACAGACCTTCGTCCACGTCGGGGAAGGGCTCATCGAGCGGCTCCCAGCCGGCGAGCAAGGAGGCGAGGTCCGGACGGCGCTTCACCGGTTCGACAATCAGGCGCTCGCCGTCCCTGCGAATGGTCGCCTCGTCCGCGTCGAGCTCGAACTCGTGAGGGATGCGCAGGGTTTGGGTGCGCCCGTTGCGAAACAGGCGGACGTGGCGTTGGGGCTGCATCGGAAATCGCTCCGAAAAAAGAACCGATGCTGAAGCATAGGGCAGGCGACCTGACGAAGCGAGATGGCTTCGATCGCTTTGGCCGCTTTCCTCACGACCTTGCTGCTCAAGCGCCGTGTGCCGGGTGTGCCGCAGCCCGATCGCGCGCGTTCCGGGCTCAATCGTACTTGGTGTCCTTCCACTGCCGCAGGGCCGTGAACACCGCCGCGTGGCCGACGAGCGGGTGCCCGGCGAAGCGCTCGGCCGCGGCGATCACGCCGGGCTCGCCGGTGCGCAGGAAGGGGTTGGTGGCGAGTTCCTCGGCCAGGCTGGAAGGAACCGTCGGCAAACCCGCGGCACGCGTCGTTTCGGCGGTCTGGGTGCGCGCGCGCAGGGCCGGATTCTCCGGCTCCACCCAGCGGGCGAAGCCGAGATTCGCCAGGGTATATTCGTGTGCACAGTAGCAGCGGGTCGTCGGGTCCAGGCCGGCGATACGCCGCAGCGAGGCGGACAATTGCGCGAAGGTGCCGTCGAAGACCCGGCCGCAGCCGCCGGCGAAGAGCGTGTCGCCGCAGAAGAGCGCGCCGTCGGCCAGGAAGGCGATGTGGCTCGCGGTGTGACCAGGGACTTCCAGCACGCTGAAGCGGGTGCTCAGACCCGGCGGCTGCACCTGATCGCCTTCGCCGACCTGCCGAGTCAGTGCGCGGATGCGCGGTTCGCGGGGACCGATGACGGCGAGTTCAGGGAACGCCTGGCGCAGCTCCGCGAGTCCGCCGACATGGTCGCCGTGATGGTGAGTCACCAGCACGGCGGTGAGCCGCAGTCCCGCAACGGCCAGGGCTTCCAGCACCGGGTCTTCATCTCCCGGGTCCACCACCACGGCGTCGCCGCCGGGCGGTTCGGTCAACAGCCAGATGTAGTTGTCGTCAAAGGCGGGGAGTGGGCGGATACGGAGCATGGTCGGGCAGCCTGGCGATGAAGACGGTTGCACAATACGGCCCGGTGCCGTCAGCCTCAAGCGCACGTGACCGCGCGTGCGCTCCGGCGGCATTGCGGACTACACCACGCCGATCCAGTCGGCGCCGTTCGGGCTTAACAGTTGGTAATCAGGGCGCGGGTCCTCAACCGCCCATCGAATCGAACCCGCGGTGGTCGGGCCGATCCCAGGCACCGCCGCCAGCGCGTCGGCCGGAGCGGCCATGATCGCCTCGACCGAGCCAAATTGTTCCAGCAGCCGCCGCGCCCGCTCCGGCCCGATCCCCGGCAACCCCTGCAGGACCCGGCTCTGCACCCGTGCCTTGCCGCGCGGGCGTCGACCGGGCCTGGGCAGCGTGCCGACCGCGCGGACGCGCGCCTGCCGCGCAGCAAACAGCATCAGGCGCGCGGTCTCCTCCGCGTCCATGGACCGCAGCAGCGGGATGCCGAGAAACAGGGTCAAATTGACCAGCGCGCCCTGGATCGCCTCGCGCCGCATGTGGCTCTGCGCCAGGTCCCGCGCGCGACCCTCCAGGATCAGCGCGGCACGCAGGGGCGCGTTGGCAAGCCGCAGCCCCTGGGAGAACAGGCGCCCGTCTTTGATCGAGGCCACCAGGTCCAGCAGCGTCTTACGCTCGAACAGCAGGCTGTCGTCCACCTGATAATCGCCGACGGGCAGTCGCTCCACCCGCGTCAGCACGTCGGCCCGCTGTTGCAGCGCCGCGAGTACGGAGCCGGCCGACTCGCGGTCATCGACCACAATCGAGAAGCGTTGGCTGGTCGTCATCATCTGCTCGTGGAATGGTGCGATAGACCTTTCAGGCGCACGCCTTTTCAAAGCGCGCAACGCAGTCTTCAAGCCGGCTGGCCGGTGTGCGTTGGATCTTCGCGAGCAATTGGCAGGACACTGTCCCGAGCCCGAATCGCCGCATCAGTTCCTGTTCCAGATACAGGGTCAGATGCGCGGTCATCTCCGCATCGGCCTGGGCACGGTGATAGCGCCCGGTCACCGGCAATTTGGCATAGTCGACCAATGTGCCGAGCTTATGGTTGGGCGCCTGCGGCAGCACGCGCCGGGCAATCAGCATCGAGCAGATGAAGGCCTGGCATCGGGCGCGCCCGATGCGTGCCAGTTCGGCGTCCCAAAACTTGCTGTCGAACGAGGCGTTGTGGGCCACCAGCGGATAGTCGCCGACAAAGTCCGCCACCTCGGCCATCACCTGCCGGGCCGGCGGCGCCGCGCGCACCATCGCGTTGGTGATCCCCGTAAAACCCGTGATGAACCCGGGGATCGCCACCCCGGCGTTCATGAGGCTCTGATACTGAGCGACGATCTGCCCGTCGCGCACCAACACGGCGGCAATCTCGGTGGCGCGATCACCGCAATCCGGCGACAGGCCGGTGGTCTCAAAATCGATGACGGCGATGGTTTCCACCGTGATACTCCTGTTGATGCTTCAATAAGTAACGAGTTAACGATAAGTTAAGCAGTAAGTACGATCGTTGTCGTTGTCGGCCTTGATCGCAATCCCGGCCAGGGGCGTGCGTAGTCAGGGCTTCCAGCCCTGACGGTGTCAGGCCAGGATGGCCTGACTACGCACCCGGCGAGCCCAAGTGGCCGGAATCTTGATCGAGGCCTCGTTGTCGTAGTCGGACGCTCGGACAGCAAAAGGACGCGGTGTGAGAGCATTCTCGCGGACATCGTAAACTCGATTACGACAACGACAACGACCGAGACGCTGACGGCGTTCCCTTTAGGGACTTGTTTCGCTTCAGTGAACGGTTCCTGAGCCGCCGGGGCGCGTGTCAGGGCGTCTTCGCTGCCGCGGGCATGTTAACCCTGAAAGTCTCCGGCCGCTCCCACGGGCGACGCCCGTCGTGCGTGGTGGGTCATGTTTGCCAAGATCAGGACGGCAAGGATCGTTCGTCCGAAGGCAGTCGTGCGCGACTCAGTCCGACGGTCACCGGCAGGAACCGGATCGGCAGCAGGTTGTGTCCGGTGACGGCGCCGGCCGGCCCTTGCCGATAGCGAGCGGGTTCCTGGTCGCCACCAGGCGACCGAGCAGGATCACCAATCGCAACCGAGCGCTTCGCTCGGATTTCTTGAATCCTTCATCAGAAAGAAATATTCGTCACTTAACATCCGCGTCCAGGCAAGGGCGTCCGCGCGCACCCGATCCGCGCGGCGCTCTCCGCGTTTTTCTCATCTTCCTGGATTTAACCGATGAAAATCAAGCTGATCACTCTGGCCGTTGCGGCAACCCTCGGCGGCATGGTGCAAGCCCATGCGGGCACCATCGCATTCACTGAGGTTACAGTACCTACGACCGACGCTGAGAAACGGCAAGTCCGGACCTCGCCCTCCGTCACGGTTGATGACACGACGGTCAATATCGGCTTCCACCCCATTCTGCGCTCTGGAGACAGGGCAGGCAGGGGAATTTACGGACAGATTTTCGACAAGGATGGATCTAAGTTGAAGGCGGAGGACGGCTCCCCATTCATTTCCAACGACAACGACTTCGCTTCTCTGCTGCACGGGAAGGACAAGAACGACCTGTTCATGGTCTCCCATTTCGAGTCCCGGCCCGGCGCCATGTACCTGACTCAGCTCAAGCAGGAGGGCAACGGCGAGCTGACGGCTCTGCGCACCCGTGCCTTGGACTTCTCCCATGTCAATGGCGGCTGGGTGCACTGCGCCGGCAGCGTGACCCCTTGGGGTACTCACTTGGGTTCCGAGGAATACGAGCCGGATGCGAAGCAGTGGCGCGACGCCACCATCAGCGAATACAACGCTGCGATGGCCGCCTACTTCGGCGCGGCTCCAGCCGACGCGGGAGTGGTCGTCAATCCCTATGACTATGGTTATCCGGTCGAGGTGAAGGTTGACACTTTCCGTGATGCGGACGTGGTCAAGCATTACGCCATGGGCCGTATGGCCCTGGAATTGGCCTACGTCATGCCGGACAACAAGACCGCCTACATGTCCGACGATGGCACCAGTATCGGACTGTTCCGCTTCGTCGCTGATCAGAAAGGCGATCTTGGCGCGGGCAACCTGTGGGCCGCCCAGTGGAGCCAGAAGAGCGGGGAGGGTATGGGTGAGGCCACGCTGAACTGGATCAGCCTGGGCCACGCCACCGATGCGCAGGTCAAGGAATGGATCGGCAAGTACAAGTTCGCCGACATCTTTGAGGAAAGCACTCCCGTCGCCGATACCTGCGCGGCGGGCTTCACCTCGATCAACGCCGGCCACGAGGGCGCCATTCACCAGTGCCTGAAGCTCCGGGACGTGAACGGCGACGGCGCGATCGACGCTGCCGACGAGGCCATTGCCTCCCGCCTGGAAACCCGCCGCTGGGCCGCCATGGAAGGTGCCACCACCGAGTGGCGCAAGATGGAAGGCATCACCTTCAAGCCCCACACCCGGCAGCTCTTCATCGCCATGTCCGAGATCAATAAAGGCATGGAGGACAACACCGGTTCCGATGTGGGTGGCCCGAACAGCATCCGCGTCGCCAAGAATAACTGCGGTGGCGTGTACGTGTTGGACGTAGATAGCACCTACACCGCGACCAATATGGTCGGCTTGGTGGCAGGCACGCCAACATCCTATCCCGCGGGTGATATCTACGCCGGTAACACCTGCGACGTGGCTGGTATCGCCAACCCGGACAACCTGACCTACCTGCGCCGCTACAACACCTTGATCATCGGCGAAGACTCCGGAAGCGGCCACCAGAACGACATGATCTGGTCCTATGATCTGGGCAGCCGCAAGCTGACCCGCATCCTGACCACGCCCTACGGGTCCGAAACAACCTCGCCCTATTTCTATCCCGACATCGACGGTCATGCTTATATTATGGCGGTCGTGCAGCACCCTTACGGCGAGTCCGACACGGACAAACTGGAGGATCCCAGCCAAGCTCGCGCCTATACCGGTTTCATCGGCCCGCTTCCGAAGATGGATGGCGAACCCTCGCCTGGCGATAACTATGGCGATCACGATGGCGATTGAGTCGAGCAATCCCCCCATGGCCCCGGCGAGTGACTGACCGGCATTCATGGTGCAATGCTATGCAACGCGGGGACCTTCGGGTCCCCGCTTTTTCGTTCCGTGAGGAAAGCGCATGAAGATCATCTCCTCGTTCACCGCTCTGTTGGCACTGGTGCTTGGCACTGGGAACCTAAGCCACGCCTTGGAGGAGCGGGGCGATCCTGCGTCGTTGAAAGCGCGTATCCTGCACAGTCCGGCCGCCTACATCCCGTCCCAGTGCTACACCAAGACCCGCGATGAGCAGGGTGGGGTGCACAACCCCTGCTTCAGCTGCCATACCAGACCGCGGCGGCCAAATTTTATTAACGACTCCGATTTGCAACTCGGTTACGACTTTTCCGAGGTCCCGCGAACCAATCCCTGGAAAAATCTATTCAAAGATCGTCGCGACGCGGCGGCAACGATCGGCGACGAGGAGGTTCTGACTTACGTCCGCAGCAGTAATTATCTCGATGCCCGAGGCCGCATCGTCCCTGCCGACAGGTTGGGCAAGGTACCCGCCCACTGGGACTACGACGGCAACGGCACGTGGGAGGGTTTTGTGCCCGACGCCCGTTTCGTCTTCGACGCTGAAGGCTTCGACCGCGATGCTCAGGGCCGTCCGACCGGCTGGCGCGCTTTCGGCTATTACCCCTTCCCAGGTACTTTCTGGCCAACCAATGGCTCGACCGACGACGTGCTGATCCGCCTACCCGAGGCCTTTCGCACTGGCATTGATGGCAAGGAGGAGCTGATCGTCTACAAGACCAATCTGGCCATCGTCGAAGCCATGCTCCAGGAAAAGGATGTCCCCATCGACGCGGTGGATGAACTCGCGTTGGGAGGCGTTGACCTGGACAAGGACGGCAAGATCGCCACGGCAACGAAGATCGCCTACCACTGGGCGCCCCTCACGGAGCAATACATGTGGTACGTCGGTAAGGCCTTGGATGAGCAAAAGGCGGGCCGGGTCCATCTGGCCGCCGGACTCTATCCGGAAGGCACCGAGTTTCTTCACACGGTACGCTACATCGATGTGAACGAGGCCGGCGACAATCTACTGGCGCCGCGCATGAAGGAAGTGCGTTATGCGAGGAAGCGTTATTGGGCGAGCTACGCCGACCTGGAAAACTTGGCCTTAAAGGAGATCAAGGAAAAGCACGACTTTCCCGATCGTCTGCGCACCGTGCGCGGCAACATCGAGGCCGGTGTCAGCAACGGGCAGGGCTGGACTTATGCCGCTATGATCGAGGATTCCCAGGGCGAACTGCGTCCCCAGACCTACGAGGAACTGGTCTTTTGCGTTGGGTGCCACGGCGGCATCGGCGCCAATCGGGATGGTATCTTCTCGTTCCACCGTAAGCTCGACTGTGCCGGCGCCTACCAGAAAGGTTGGTATCACTGGTCACAGAAGAGTCTCCGTGGTGTGCCGGAACCTATCCGCTCCGACGGCGAGCCGGAATATGCCTTCTACCTGAAAACCAATGGCGCGGGTGACGAATTCCGCAACAACCTGGAGGTGATGGACAAGTTCTATCACCCGGACGGCAAGCTGAAACCGGAGATGCTGGATCGGTTGCGTGAGGATATCTCGACGCTGCTGTTTGCTTCAAAGCTGCGTGCTCTCGAGATGAACAAAGCCTATTGGATGATTGTCCGCGATCAAAGCTTTATCGAAGGCCGCGATGCCACGATGGTGCCCATGAGGAATGTCCACGAGAACGTGAAAGAAGACGAGCGGACCGGCGTGGAAGCTTCTGTCGCGGGATTCTGACGAGCTAAGGCGATTGACAGAAATCGCCTAATCATGTTTTCCAAGATCAGGGCGGCGAGGATTCTTTGTCCGAAGGGGGCGCTGACCGACCCAGTCCACCGGTTACCGGCACGAAGCGGACCGGCAGCAGGTTGTGGCCGGTGACAGCCCCGGCCGGCCCTTTCCGATACAAAGCGAGTTCCTGGTTGCCCCCGGGCGCACCGAGCGGGATCACCAGTCGACCGCCTGGTTTGAGCTGGTCGAGCAGGGCCTCGGGCAGGCGCGGGGCCGCGGCGGTGACGATGATGCCGTCGAATGGAGCGGCCTGCGGCCAGCCGAGCCAGCCGTCTCCCGTGCGGACCTGGACCTGATCATAACCCAATGCCTGCAAGGTTATGCGTGCCCGCTCGGCCAATTCCGGGAGGATCTCCATCGAGTAGACCGCCACCCCCAGGGCGGCCAGCACCGCCGCTTGATATCCGGACCCGGTGCCGAGCTCGAAGACCCGATCGCCAGCGCCGACCCCGAGCAGTTGGCTCATGATGGCGACGATATAGGGCTGTGAGATAGTCTGGCCGCTGCCGATGGGCAGGGGATAGTTGGCGTAGGCCAAGTCGCGCTGAGCGGGCGCGACGAACGCGTGGCGGGGCACCCGGCGCAGGGCGTCGCTGACCGCCGGGGCGAGGTGGTCGAAGCCAATGGCGGCGGCGGTCATGCGGACGTCCGATTCCACCTCGGTGAGCAGGGTATCGCAGGGTGTCGTCATGGGTTGCTCCGCGGAGTGGATGCGCGGGCCGTTACGTTGGCCGACGGTGCTCGGGAAGCGTCCGGACGGTCGGACGCGGCAGCGATCGTGGTCATAGCGGATCAGCAGCCGGCGGCGGCTTGGGTTCGTCTGCAGTCACAGGGCGTCCATTCTATACCCATCGTTGTTGGTTTTTCGTTTCTCGTTTTTCGTAACCCGATGCTTGATAAACCCTAACGAAAAACAGAAAACCGAAAACCGTTCCGTATAACACGCGAGACCGGCGCCCCCGAGCGACTGGGGGCAACCTTTCGGGGGTAAAATGCCGATCTTCCCGAGCCAGGCGCCCGGCCCCGTGGCCTGGGTTGTCCTGGTTTCATCGCGCCGCTGTTCGGGTAGGGTCATGCTGCACTTTCGTCTCACTGGTCGTGTCCTGTTGTTTCTGTCGCTTGCACTCGGGGTCTTGCTCGGGTCCGCGTTGAGGGCGAACGCCGAGACCGCGTCGTCCGACGCGATCGAGTGGCTGGCGACCGATGCCGCGGGTCAGCCGCGCGTTCCCATCTATGTCTTCTGGTCCAGGCAATGTCCCCATTGTCGCGAGGCGCTGCCGTTTCTGGCGCAGTTGCGTGATCAGGAACCCTGGATCGAGGTTCGCGATTTCGAGATCAACAAGAGCCGCGAGAACACCCAGCGCTATGTCGAGATGGCCCAGGCGCTCGGCGAGGATGCGCGCTCGGTGCCGGCCTTCTTCGTTTGCGGTCAGATGCTCACCGGCTATGACAACGCGCAGGGCATGGGGGCACGGATCCTCGGGCTGGCCCGCTTCTGCCGCCAGGCGACCGGCGCGGAGGCCGCCGCGGGTGAGGGTGCGGCGGCGGTCGCCGGTGACGCCCCGGCACCGACGATCGAGGTGCCCTTCATCGGCACCCTGGACGCCGGGTCGCTGTCGCTGCCGCTGTTCACGCTGGTCATCGCCGGGCTGGATGCCTTCAACCCCTGTGCCTTTTTTGTGCTCCTGTTTCTGTTGAGTCTCCTGGTCCACGCCCGCAGTCGGGCCCGCATGCTGCTGATCGGCGGTACCTTCGTGCTGTTCTCCGGGCTGGTCTATTTCCTCTTCATGGCGGCCTGGCTCAATCTCTTCCTGGTGGTGGGCGGGGCGCCGGTGGTCACCACCATTGCGGGCGCCGTCGCGCTCGTCATCGGGGGATTGAACGTCAAGGATTACTTCTGGTTCAAACAGGGTCCCAGCCTGTCCATCCCGGAGGGCGCCAAACCCGGACTCTTCAAACGGATGCGGACCCTGGTGACGGCGGATCGGCTGGGGACCATGCTGATCGGTACAGTCGTACTGGCGCTCGCCGCCAACAGCTATGAACTCCTGTGCACCGCCGGTTTCCCGATGGTCTTCACCCGCGTGCTGACCCTGAACGACCTGACCCCGGCCGCCCACTATGGCTACCTGGTCTTCTATAACCTGATCTATATCCTGCCGCTGCTCACCATCGTCCTGGTCTTCACCTACACCCTGGGGACCAGGAAGCTGACCGAGCAGCAGGGGCGGATACTCAAGCTGCTATCCGGTTTCATGATGCTGGGATTGGGGTTGGTGATGCTGATCGCCCCGGAACTGTTGTCGCGGCCCTGGGTCGGTGCCTTGCTGTTGGGGACGGCGCTGATACTGGCCGCGACCATTGCGTTGCTGGAGCGGCGGATGCGCTCGGCGGCGTCTTAGGCGATTGCCGCAAGCGCGTCGGTCCGCACCGCGGACCCAAGGGTTAAGGCCGCGATCCGGCCTCGATCAAGATTCTGGCCACTTGGGCTCGCCGGGTGCGTAGTCAGGCCATCCTGGCCTGACACCGTCAGGGCTGGAAGCCCTGACTACACACGCCGCTGGCCGGGATTACGATCAACGCCCGCGATCCGTAGGGTCCGCTATGCGGACCGGCGGCCCGCGCCTGCGCTAAATCCAGGTCGGGTGCCCGGACACGGCTTGGTCGCTTGACTCGGCTTGGATCATGTATTCGCCGCAATGAGGACATTTGATATCGTAGGGGTTCAATGCCCGTGTGTCATGAAAGGTCCAGTAGGCGCCGAGCTTGAACAAGCTGGTATTGCAACTCCAGCAGTAATTTTGGACAACGAGTTGTCCGCACAGCTCATTGCAACACCGTTCTGCCTGGGACCGACCGCGCGAGTGTTCGTGCTCGGTTTCGGACTTGCTGAAAGCCACTTCCCGGCAGGCCGGACAGAAGGGTACGATTGAGTTTGCCCCGGCGTCGGTGTCGGCGAACAGAAACAGGTGCATCATGATGAGCCGGATCAGCGGGTCGGTCGCGCCTGGACGCAAAAGTACCGCCCCAAAGCGATGATTCGGATGCCCCTGATCCCATTCGGGCCGCGTCGCGGGATCCGGCGTGAAATGCCCGCCGCCATAGCGGCAATAGCGCTGCCACTCTTGGACCGAGTTCTGATCCCGACCGGGGTGCAATACGAACACGCGATTGCGGCCCTGTTCGTCATAACCCTTTTCCAGCAGGTCAGCCAGCTTTTCATCGAGAGTCGGTCCGGGTTCCGCTGAGCCAATCGGCACGAACTGGTTGAATTTGGCATCCATGATCAGTTTCGGGCGACCAGCGGGTCCGAAGGTTGCCATGTGCGTTGCTTCGGTTAATCGGGGGTCGATCAGAGTGATGACGAAATCCGGCGTGCGCGGCTCGCCGTTCATCAGCAGTCGCGGCTCATACTCCAAGAGAAGGGTGCGGTTCGCCGTCACATCATGGAAGCGTATGCTTAGTGTCTTGTCCTGAGTCCATTGACCAACGAGGGCGGTCAGCAGATCGCTTTGATAGCGCCGCTCCGGAACCAACTGAAACTCTTCCGTCAGCACGCGCACGATCTTGAGCAGACACCAGCGCTCGTAGACTCTCGGAAGATCCAGTATCCCCACCCTGTCCTCGCGGAAGAGCCGATCCAACAGTGAAAGATCAAGGTTGGCGGCTTCGAGTGCGCGCCGAAACGCCGCCAGCGCGCCGCGATAATCGGGATCCTGCACATAGGCCATCGCGCCGGTGGGAATCAGACTCAGAGTGCTCGCTATGCCAAGGTCGCGGGCACGTCTCAGCACCGGTGCCAGTTGTTCACCGAGATCCTTCAGCGCGGTGGACGTCTTTGTCCAGTGATCGGACTGAGTTTGGTCATGCTGGGCTCGGCGGAGTTCGGATTGCTGGTCGCGTTCCTGATTCTGTCGTTGTTTCTGGGTGAGCCTGCGGCGATAGCCGGGCTGTTCGATGGCCGTTTGTTCGCGAGCCAATCGCTGCAATTCTTCTTGGACCTTGCGCTCCCATCCCGACTCAAGTGCTGTAAGTTGCAGGACCTCATAGGTGACACAGGGGTACTGGTCATTGGCGTAAGACCAGTCAGGGTTAAACCTGCCGGACGCGGTATAGCTTTCGCCCTTCCTGAAAACCACTGTGACTGCGTCGCAATCCGCCCGAAAGACCAACCGCTGATTCTTGTCGGAGGGGAGCGGATGATCAGCCTCGTCAAGCCAGTCGAAAAAGCAGCCGACTTCGTTGTGGTGTCCTGTCTTGGGCACGCTTGTGACTCTGATTCGCAGGGTCATTACATCTCCATGCGCGACCTTGCCTTTCAGCAACCGTGTTCGACACTGTTGCATCGCGGAAAACTGCTCCTTCAATTCCGCGATCTCTTGGCGAAGACGCTCGGGTGAGACTTGAGCACCGCCATCCGACTCCGTCGCCCGCCGCCACGTCTCGTCCGCTCGTTGATGAAATTCCAGGGTACGGGACTCGGCCGCACGCCGCAATGCCTGAATCGACAGATCCAGTCGGCTCGCCATACCGAGCAACTGGCGGTTTTCCGGGGTATCGAACGACGGCGCATGACCGCGGCCGGTCACCCGCCGCGGTGAACCGCGCAGGGCCAACTCCTGAAAGGTCCGGTTGGTCGGACGCACGCGCTCCAACGGTTGAGCTTCCAAGTGCTCACGCAATTCGCTGTGCGGCCGGTTCAGGGCACGACGCACGTAGCGGATATGGTCGCGAACCGCGGCAAGGTAATCCTGATTGACTCCGCCGGCGGGACGTTGCGCCGTCACGGTGGTCGGGCTCTTCGTATCGAGGATGAGTTGCCACAGGCCGGTTCGAAACTCGTCCACCAAGGTCTCAAACTCATCGGGATTGAAGCCCGGTATGGAAATTCGCAGATCCACCTCATAGCCACCAATCCGTAAGCGCGCTGCACCGGCATGATTTCGGGTCAGGGGTGCGTGGCTTTGGTGTTGCTTGTTCCAATCGCCTTTCTCGATCCACCAGATGCGCGACTCGTCGGCGCGTACCGGGCTCAGCGGCCAGGATGTACCGTCGGCGAGTATCAGCAGTGGCGTATCATCCGTGTTCACCGTCACGCCAAGTTGACCCACCTGGCTGGGGCTGACCTCGGGATAAGCGAAAGTCTCGCCGGTATACCGGCCGGAGCCATCGTCGAACAACTGGATGGGCGAGCGGGCGAGTTCAATGCGCGACGGGGTATTTTTTGTTTCCCAGGTCACCCGGACGATGCGAAGTTCAAACGGGGGTGGCGCCATGGTCAGGCCCAGTAATTGTAGATTCCGTCATTGGCTTCGGCGCGCTTGATCAGCTTTCGTAGTGCATCCTTGGCATCAGCCTCCGGTGCCGCCTTTAACCGATCGGCGACATCCTCTTGAAACTGTGAAACCAGTGCTGCAACGGTTAAGGTGCCCAGTCGTGATGGCTGTTTTCCATCAAATGAAAAGCGCGGCAGCAGTTTTTGCTTGATGAGTTGGTTCAGTACCAAGGCGTCACATGCTTCACTCGACATCCCTGCTTCCAGGAGCAGACTGAGGTGTTGTCGGAAGGCCGCGGCTTGCCGAATCAATCGCAATCCGATCTCGATCCCCATAGGTTCCAGATAGCGATCGGCCCACTGCATCAGCGCCTGCGAAACCGCATCGGTCGTGTGGGGAGCGAACGGGGGATAGGGCTCGCGCGGGAACTCAGTCGCGGGAATGCACACGCCGGTCTCAGGCAGGGGGCTGTCGCCGATCTCTTTGATCACTTGTTGCCAATAGCTCAGCGGGCTTTGAAATTGAAGCACATGGGCACGGTCCAGCACCTTTGGCGAAAGGTAGTGGGTGGTCGCATCCATGTTCACCGTTCCAACAAAGCGGACATTCGTCGGAATACGCAGTCGGGACGGCACCTTGAGTACGCCGGCAACCATGCGCCGCAAACGGGCGTGGGTGTGCAGAACGGATTCGCCGTCGTCCATGCCGAGCCGGTCCTTGAGTTTGGCAAGGATCTCGCGATCTTCCAGGACGGCATCGAGATCCTGCAGGTCCTTGCCCGCGCCCGCGTCCATCAGACTGTCGACCAACAGCTTGAATTCGGTATGGACATGCCCGGCTTCCTCGTCCGCGTAGAGTGCGATGGTCGGCGGTTCGTCGCGTTCTTCCAAAGCGGAAAGAAAATCGGCAAAATAATACTCAATACGCGCCAGATTCATCTCGTCGAGACAGATGATGTGCAACCGCTGCGGATCGCGCTGCGCGGTGAGGAGCGCATCGAGGAAGGGCGGGGTGAGATAGCTGCGCTGCAACGGATTGTAGTAACCGATCAAGTCCTCGGCACTGGTCCAGTTGGGCTTGACCGGAATGATGTGCGCCACGTTCCCGGTTGCTTTGGCATAGGACTTGACGAGCATGGTCTTGCCTGAACCGGACAGGCCCGAAAGGATGATAAAGTCGCCGGTCAGCATCAAGGCATGGAAGGTAGCAAGCAGTGCGCGCGGATAGATGATCTGCTTGCGGTACAGATAGCGCTGGAGGTGAGAGGCGAGTTGGGGATAACCTCCCTGCAGATCGGTGAGGGTGGGCCAGTCGCTTGTCGGCGTCGCGGCATCCGACTGGGGCAGACCCAGGAGTGTGGCGCGTTGCTCTTTGGTAATGAGTTTGAGTTCAAAGAGACGGTCGGCCTGATTCTGGACCGAGTCGGTTAGTTGTTGGCTCTGATTCGCCAGACGCCTGAGCGTCTCGTCATAACTGTTACGTATCTCCACAAGCTCACGCCGAAGCTGCTCGGTCTCCTGCTCACGGATAGAGCTGGCCTCAGCCTTGATCTCGGCAAGGATCTGATCGTGTTTTTCCGTAACTTTGACTATCCGTGCTCGAAGGTCTTGGAGTTCCTTACGTTTATCCGCGATGGCGGTTGTGATTTCAGCAACGCTGGCACTCAATTTCTGTTCCTGATTTTCCGGGTCGGCGTCGCGCTTCTGGACGTCGTGACGCCGCTGCTCCGGCAGTAGGGTGCTGGTCGCGGCGCCGGTCTTGTGCCCGGGCTTCCGTTCGTTCATGTCGTGAGGTCGGGGTCCATCGCAAGGTTTAAATGGTTCAGAGACTCAAGGCGTCGTTGTCCTTATGACACGTAAGATACCTGTACCTTAGGTCCGGGAATCGAGATCTGGATCATGTTTGCGCGCCTGGCTCGTCCTCCCAAGCAAAGGCGATCAGATTGCGTGCGGATTTGCGGTAGGGCAGGGCAACTTCGTGGATGCTGCCGAGGAGGCCAGCGAGGATAGTGTACACGCGTGCTGCCTTCGTCTCGATGGCTTCGGCAAGCCCCTTGGGCGGTTGCCGGAGATTCTGTGCCAGGTCGCTGATGTCTTGGCAAAGGCCTTTGGTCGCGTGTTACCCCCAGCAATTCCAAATTTGGGCGGCATCGCGCGACCCCTGGTGGATGCGGCGCGCGCCACCGCCGTGCCGGGTCCCTGACATCGAAAAGCGCGCCTTATCCACCCTACAGCGGCGCCGGTTTTGTAGGGTGGATAAGCGCAGCGCATCCACCATCAGCCTCGCCGCCCAAACGCTGCTGACGGTGGCCACCAAAATTTGGAACTGCTGACGTTACCCTCCGGTGACTGGCGGAAAGATCCCGATCTCGTCACCATCCCGAATCGTGACCTCGGGGCGAACGATCTCCTGATTCACGGCAATCATCAGCCGCTCGCCTTCGCGCAGCGTATTGGCCCAGACTCCGCCGCGGTCGCGCAGGTGGGCGAGCAGGTCGGCGGCGGTCGCGATCCCGGACGGACAGGCGACGGTTTCCTCGGCCAGTCCGAGCTGTTCGCGAAAGCGGGCGAAATAGAGGATGCGGATCATGGTGGCAGTGTCAGTGGAAGAGGTTGGCGAAGGGGATGAAGTCGACCCGGTCCCCGCGCCGGATCACCTGGCCGGGCGCGATCTCGATCAGACCTTCCGCCCAGGCGACCGATGACAGGACCGCGGAGGAGCGGGTGGGATAGACCGCCAGTTCCAGTTCGCCGTCCTCGCCGGTCTCCAGTCGGGCACGATGGAATTCGGTGCGCCGGTCCGGCTTGGGCCAGTCGAAGCCGGCGCGCAGTTTGAGTGTGCGTGGTGTCAGATCGCCGGTCACGCCCTGCATGTGCAGGATGAGCGGACGGGCGAAGAGACAGCAGGTCACGAACAGCGACACCGGGTTGCCGGGGCTGCCGAAGAAGGGCGTCTCGCCGACCCGGCCGAAGGCGACCGGCTTGCCGGGGCGCATGGCGATGTTCCAGAGATCGAGACGACCGAGCCGTTCCACCGCGGGCTTGAGATGGTCCTCCTCGCCCACCGAGACGCCGCCGCTGGCGACGATCAGATCCGCCACCGCCGCGCCACGGCGCAGGGCTTCGATGGTGTCATCGAGGGTGTCGGCGACGATGCCCAGATCCAGAATCTCGCAGCCAAGACCCTGGAGCAGCCCCCGCAGCGTATAGCGGTTGGAATTGTAGATTTGGCCCGGCCCCAGCGGCGCGCCGGGCATCGCCAACTCATCGCCGCTCGCCAGGATGGCGACCCTCAGGCGTCGATAGACCTGCAGCTCGGCCACGCCGACCGATGCGGCGAGCCCGAGATGCTGGGGCGCCAGCCGGGTGCCGGCGGCGATCACCCGCGCGCCGGCCTGGATGTCCTCGCCCGCGCGTCGGATATGCGCCCCGGCCTTGACGTCGAGCGGGATGACGACCGTCTCGCCCGTGCGGGTGCACACCTCCTGGATCACCACGGTGTCGGCGCCCTCGGGCACCGGCGCGCCGGTGAAGATGCGCGCGGCGGTACCGGGTTCCAGCGGAGTGCCGGTGATTCCGGCCGGGATGCGCTGGGTGACCCGCAGGCGTCCGTCCTGCGCGGCCAAATCCGCGTGACGGATGGCATAGCCGTCCATGGCACTGTTGTCCCAGCCGGGGACAGGGATGGTGCTGGTCACCGGGGTGGCCAGTACGCGCCCGAGCCCGGACTCGGTCGGGATACGTTCAAGGTCGGTGATCGGCTGGACCCGCGTGAGCAGGACCTCGATCGCTTCCTGCTTGCTCAGGGTCGGACGCCGCTCGGCGGTCGATTCGCAGTCGTTCTGGGTCGCCATGGCGCGCCCCTCAGCGCTCGCGCAGACGCGGGATGAGCTGGGCGAAGTTGCAGGGCCGGGTGCGGATGTCCAGTTGCGGCAGCAGGATGTGTTCCCAGGCGGTGCGGCAGGCGCCGGTCGAACCGGGCAGACAGAAGACAAAGGTGCCGTTGGCCAGGCCGGCGAAGGCGCGGGACTGGATGGTCGAGGCGCCGATCTCGGCAAAGGAAATCTGACGGAACAGTTCGCCGAAGCCCTCGATCTCCTTGTCGAACAGCGGCCGGACGGCCTCGGGGGTACTGTCGCGTCCGGTCACGCCGGTCCCGCCGGTGCTCAGGACGACGTTGACCTCAGGGTCGGCGATCCAGCCCGAGACGACCGCGCGCAGTTGATAGACATCATCGGGCGCGATCAACTTGGCGATGACCCGATGTCCGGCCGTCTCGGCGCTGTCCCGCAAAAAGTGCCCGGAGGTGTCCTGGTCCTCGCCCCGGCTATCCGAGACGGTGAGGATCGCGATATTGAGCGGCAGAAAGGCCTGCTCAGTGAAGTGCTCGGTCATGCCACTCTCCTGCGTTGTAACGCCTGTTCGTCGATCGCGATGGTGCGGCTGGAGTCGAAGGCCGCGCGTGACCGTCAGCTTAGGCGATTTCCGGACCACCCGATACCACTCACCATCGGCTCGGATGTCGATGCGACTTCAGTCGCACCGATTCGGACGCAGGTGCGACTGAAGTCGCACCTACACTGACCGGTATCCAAACTGTCCGCAATCGCCTCAATGCTCGCCCTTGGTCCGCAGCAGTCCCGCCAGCCGATTACCCTGCTTCTGTGGTCCGCCGCGCGGAAAAATCTGGTGAAGATAGCGGTTGCTGCCGCGCTCGGGTCCCCAGACCTCGCGGAAGTGAACGATCATGTCACGTACGGTGGTCTGGATGCCGTTGCGGGCGAAACGCGCGCGCAGGAAGCGGATCACCTCCCAGTGCTCCCCGGTCAGGGTCAGCCCCTCCTGCGCGGCCAGGGCACGCGCGAAGTGCTCCGACCAGTCCGAGGGATCGACCAGATCAAGACCTTTCTCGCGGTCGCCGCCCACGGCAGCTTCCTGGAGGCCGCCGCGCGGGTGCATGTCACGCAGTCGACCGTCAGCGCGCGTATCCAGAACCTGGAGCAGGGACTCGGCGCGCGGCTGTTCGTGCGCAATCGCTCGGGCGCCAGCCTCACCCCGGCCGGACAGCGTTTCCTGCGTCACGCCAAGACCCTGCTCCTGACCTTTGAGCAGGCGCGTCACGATGTCGGCTTGCCGAGTCGCTTCCGCGCCAGTCTGACGATCGGCGCGCGCATCGCGCTCTGGGACGCGTTTCTCCCGCACTGGGCCGGGCGCATGCGTGCGGCGGCGCCGGACATCTCGCTCAACACCGAGATCGGCTTCGAGGAGGATCTGATGCGCCGCATCATCGCCGGCACCATGGATCTGGCCCTGATGTACAGTCCCCAGCAAGGCGCGGGCATCCAGGTCGAACACCTGTTCGATGAGACCCTGATCCTGGTCGGCGACGCGCCGGACCGGTCCCCGCCGGACGACGGCTATGTCTATGTGGATTGGGGGCCGACCTTCTACGCCCAGCACCGCAAGGTCTATCCCGACCTGGAGCGGCCGGCGCAGACCGCCAACATCGGTTGGCTCGGCCTACAGTTGATCCTCGTCAACGGCGGCACCTGCTTCGTGCCCGAGCGCGTGGCCGCCGGCTATCTGCGCGGCGGCTGTCTGTATCGGATCCAGGGGACGCCGACCCTGACGCTGCCGGCCTATGTCGTCTATCCGGGCGACAGCGATTCCAGCGAACTCACTACCGCGCTGATTACGCTGCGCGCGCTGGTGGCCGAGGGTTTGGCGGCGGGTGTCGGCGGTTCGGAAGACGGCTGATCCTCAATCGCCAGGCTCTTCCCAAACCGCTGGGGATTACCACCCGAACTCCGGATAGCGCCAGGCGCTAGACCGGTTCGAGCCCTTGATGAGGATCGGCCGGTAAGGTCAGTCGAATCGCGTCCCCCGTAACGACGGTTCCTCCATTCACGACGACACCCATGACCCCGGACTTGCGGATGAGACTGCCGTCCGGCGCGCGGTCGAGCACCGCCGCCATGAGTCCGGGCCGGTAGGTATCGAGTTTGGAGCAGGGGCTGCGCAAACCCGTGAGCTGAATCACGGCCTCGCCCCCGATGGACAGCGTGGTGCCGCGCGGGAGCGACAGGAGGTCGAGGCCCCGTGTGGTGATGTTCTCGCCCATGCTGCCCGGCTCGATCGCGAAGCCGTGCGCAACCAGTTCGGCGAAGAGTTCGCTCTGTATCAGATGCACCTGCCGCAGATTCGGCCGGGCCGGATGGGTCTGACATGGAAGCGGTGCCTGTCGGCGACCCCGCAATGCGCATCACCCTCGACTCCAAGCCCCGCCAGCAGACGGATGCTCGGCCGGGTCTGCTTGGAAAAGCCATGACGCGCGTTCGCGGCAACGGCAATGACGAGCGGGTTCATAGCACGCAACCTCGGGTGAGTTATGGCATCCGCACCGCGGCCGCTGAAAAACAACCGGGGAAATCGGGGATCGTGACGCCGTTGGCGTGGTCGGTGTCGCCTGGATGCCTACACACCGGATACGGCATGATCTCAACGCCTATTGCGCAAGCTTACACAAGCGATCTGCCATGGCAAGTCCAGCCTCGATCCTGGCCTCGGAAGTTGAGCCCGTAAGGCCGCAACGTGTAAGAATGAGCCGGCTGGCGCCGGCTTGAACGACGTCTCACGCGGACGCAGACGAGGAGGTCGAAAGGGCACGGGGTATTGGGGTGCGGACAGAACCACCAAAAAAACCGCGCACCCGGCTTACCGAAAAAGTCGCGCAGCGACCCCGTGGGAGCGGCGTCTCGCCGCGATGGGGCCGGGCGCGTAGTTGCAGATCACCGCGGCACCGCATCGCGGCGGGACGCCGCTCCCACGGGGGACATTCATCTTCCGGGGCGGCTGATTTCCCTTCCATGGCCGTTAGCCGCTTAGGTGTTCTTCTCTTGAGCACGCAGCACACGGGCTAGAGTCCGCAGTGCTTCATTAACACATTTGGCATCCGGAAAAACCTCAGCGACGTCGGCGTCCAGTAAGACTGTGGTAGCCGTGCCTTCAAACGCCTTGGCATATTTCCCGCGGACCCCGCCTTTCATGGTTTCAAAATCATATTCTTCACGCATTTTGTCGGATTGCCTAATGTCTCGCTTGGTATTCATAGAAGGAGCGCTCTTTGGTTGTCGCCTTTCTTGCGCTGATGATCCGAATGATGTCGTCGCGAAAGGTATGTGAAACGACTAGGATGTTACCTGAGTCTGACATTCCGATAGATAGGAAACGGTCTTCTTCACTTGAATGGTCGGTGTCAGGATAAGTAATGGACAAAATGTCGCGAAATACGCTAATCGCTTCGCCAAAAGTAATCTTGTGTTTCCGTTCGTTCCTGACGGATTTCTGTCTGTTCCACTCGAATTTCATAGGTCCGTTACAATGGTTCTGTTTGGTTTAGCTTCTTCGCCTAACGAACGGGCTAAGGCGGCGCGCGCCCCTGATGAGCTAGCGTATTTGCACAACTGTTGTGGCGCGCCCTCGCTTTTCAGGGGTATGTTAAGCGATTTATTGACTGGCCCTCAGTTTGCTTAAGACTGATCCGGCTTTTCATTCCTTCTTTTCTTGGTAAGTCAGCGTATTTCAAAGGGAATCCGAATGACTCTGCGATTTCCATCGCTGCGGCGTGAGAACGAATAAAATACTCGTGAATCGAAGCGCTTTCGTTTGATAGCTCTACTTGGATTCGGTGCTTTTCTCTTAAGATTTCCGACTCAATCATGAGTATTGCTCCTCGCTGAACAGTTCAAGGGGCGTAATAAGCTCTGGCGTCGATAGCTTGGAATCGTAGCGTCGAGGTAAACTTTCTCTTTCATCACATCCCGCTATTTCATGTCCGACATACTGATGAGCTAGGCACCAAAAAACCGCTACTGCCCCTGGTTCGCTTAGGCAAAGGGCTCGGAGAGTAAGCCGGGTTCTCACCGCTGGTTAGACAGACGTTGGTGTTCGCTGTTGCCGCCTCTTTCATACAAAGATTTGTTCCCGGCTCCTCGCAGAACCGGACTTTGGTTGTTACACCATCCGGCTCCCAGCTTGAGTCATCCAAGGACGAAAAAGGCGACATCGCCGCATCGACTCCGCGCACCGTGCGTCCGGCGTAGCGCGCGAGGCTTTGCTATCCGTGGTCTGTCCCCGATTGCTCGCCGATTGCTCGCTCTGTATCAGATGCACCTGCCGCAGATTCGGCCGGGCCGGATGGCGTCTGACATGGAAGCGGTGCCTGTCGGCGACCCCGCAATGCGCATCACCCTCGACCCCAAGCCCCGCCAGCAGACGGATGCTCGGCCGGGTCTGCTTGGAAACGCCATGGCGCGCGTTCGCGGCAACGGCAATGACGATCGGGTTCATAGCGTGCAACCTCGGGTGACTCATGGCACACCGCGCACCGCGCTGTTACGAAGCGGGCGGAACGGCCTCGACCGGCATCGCCGGAATCAGCGCAACCCCTGCCGACAAACTGGTGAATATAGCCTTTGGACGTGATAACCGGACGTAGGGGCGGGTTTCAAACCCGCCTCTACACGAAGGTCTGTGTGGATATCAGGTGCGAACGGCACCACTCAGGTCCGCTCCAGCGCCTCGGCGGCGGCCTTGGCGAGGAATCCGGAGCGGCTCATGTGCTGCGCCTTTGCGTAGGCGTCGATGCGTCGGACCAAACCCTCCGGCAGCGAGACGTTCAGTCGGACCGAGCGCGCGCGCAGCCGCGTGAGGTCGATATCGGCGAGCAGCCAGACACCGTCCTGATAGTCCGGTCGACCGGCGATGGTCTCCCAGGGCGTTGGCTCGGGGATGTCCAGGTCTTCGCCCTCGTAGTAGACCTCCACCGCCTCCTGGACCTTCGCGGGCAGATCCTCCCAACGGTCGGCTGCTGAAAAACAACCGGGGAAATCGGGGATCGTGACGCCGTGGGCGTGGTCCGCGTCGCCCGGATGCACATACACCGGATACAGCATGATCTCAACTCCAATCCCAGCCGGCCTGCCGGAAGATATTGCGCAGGGTTCCGACCGCGATGTCCTTGCGCGGGTGCGGAACCACGACGTGGCCCGCGCGCTCGGGGTGCTTGAACTTGGAATGGTCGCCCTTGCCCCCGACCCGGACCCAGCCTTCGGACTCAAGCCGCCTGATGATCTCGGCACTTGTCATGTTACGCAAGATTGCACAAGCGATCTGCCATGGCAAGTCCAGCCTCGATCCTGGCCCCGGAAGTTGAGCCAGTAAGAACGCAACATGTAAGAATGAGCCGGCTGGCGCCGGCTCGAACGACGTCTCACGCGGACGCAGACGAGGGGGTTGAAAGGGCACGGGGTATTGGGGTGCGGACAGATCCACCAAAAAAAACCGCGCACCCGGCTTGATCAAGGTCAAGGTCCGGCTCGCGGGCGAGGACCGGGCGGGCTTTGGTGACCGTTCCGGCCAGTGCACGGACCGTCCGCACTGGAGGTTGAGGCTTTACCGTGAAAGTCGCGCAGCGACCCTGTGGGAGCGGCGTCCCGCCGCGATGGGGCCGGGCGCGTAGTTGCAGATTACCGCGCCACCGCATCGGGGCGGGACGCCGCTCCCACAGGGGATATTCATCTTCCCTAACGAACGGGCTAAAGTGGCGCGTGCCCCTGATGAGCTAGCGTATTAGCACAACCGTTGTGGCGCGCGCTCGGTTTTCAGGCGTACGTCAGGTTGACTACCCATGAAGCAAGCGAACATACTCTTCGTGGGTACCAATCCAGACCCAAACGTAGCCGCCTTCGTCCTCCATAGCGAGCGCTCGATGATCGCGGCCGACCCGAGCAGACCAAAGTTTTCCAACTTTCTTGAAGCGTAATGACGGATGACGCGGATTATCTTTGAGGATTTGGTAGTTCTTCCGAGCGATTTCCTGGACTGGTACCGGTAACGCATGAAAGCGACTCCAGAAGCGCGCCGTTGTCTTGTGCTTCACAGGCTGCGAAGACTCCCGGCCTTTTTCTCTTCAACGGCTTCCTCGATCAAGAAATCAAGTTTTCCTGCGGCAGAATCTCTTTCGATTTCTTCATCCCAAGCCTGCCAGTCACGTTCGGATAACCAATGTGTGAGCTTCATATACTCCCGGTGCGGCAGAGCTTCGATATCAGATTTTACTTCTTCAAACGTCTTCATGCGAAAAACCTCTTGTATACCGTAGTAACGCTTATCGCGTGCTCGTTCCTTGGTCACCCGTTAGGCGTATTTCTATTCGGCTTTCGGAAAACGTGGTCTGTCCCTGAGGTATCCCCACGAACTTGATCGAGACATCAGTAGGTTAGCGGAATCCCGGCGTCAGGGCCTCTGCCAGCCATTCAAAGCGTCTCTATCTCGCTGATAGAGAAAGTTATTTCGTGGGGATACCTCAGGGTCTGTCCCCGATTGCTCGCCCGATTGCTCGGTTGCCCGCGATCCTCAAGCAGCAAGTTTTGTTAGCGCATCATGAAGGCGAACGGCGATCGAATCGCGTAGGGTTATTGGCTCAAACCACGACGATGGATACAGATAATCTTCGCCAGACTCGTCAATAATCCGGACCATGCCATTACCAGCATCTTCTTCTACAAGCTCATAAAGGCGACCTAACGTAACATCCTCGTTGGAAAAATCTCCTAGACTTTTCTTTTCGAGGCAGACGACAAACTTTATAGCCATTTTTTCACCTTAAGCTCTACTTTGCCTATGCCATGAGCCTCGTACGAGTGAACTTCGGCTTTGGCAACACGCCCCGAATCCAACTCTACCTATGCAATACCTTTCATACGCTTGAAGGTCGGAATGCTTTCTTCATCCAACCTGCTGACCAGATTAATCGCTTCTGGTCGCCTCAGCGGTTACGAATTACCATGCCGCAGATGCTTGCCCAATCAGGTCAAACATCTCAGCCGCACTTGAATTCTTGCCTGGCCGCGCGCGGCCGGATTAGGGGGCCAGGCTCAATTAAGTTTGTCTCTACCCGGCGGATTTAATTGATCCTGGCCCCGTTTCTGGTTTCTTCCGATGCTTTGGCAACCGCATCAGACCACACGTCAGACCACCAAAAGGAATGCCTCAAATCCGCTTTCAAGCTTGGTGTCTGAGGCCTCGGTCATAAACCCGGCCACCGCGCGATCGGCACGGTCGTCGGTCCTACGGGTCACGGTGTTACCGTAAGGTCCGCTGTGCGGACCGTCCGCGGCCGGCCGGAACGATGATCAAGGCCTTTTGGCGGCAAACGCACTAAACGACTGCCTAAAAGCAGTTGTTGCTGCTGATATGCGTTGAATATAGCCTCTAGGTTATAATCAAATGACCTGGAGTGTTCATCACGGATGCGACGAACTTCTTCAACTATAGGATCTTTCATACTTGATGCGAGAATTAGCAAAAAACTTGTGCCCAGCCCCTTTTCCGACGAGTTAGGCGACCTTTTTCGATAGCTGAAGTAGTCTTGCCTGCGCCGACTCAAGAATCTTGTCTCGCAAATAAGAACTCGCATTGATAATTTCAACACCAATTAGCTCGCCATCTGCGTTTAGCTCGGCTGTAACATCAGGGCTGATCTCGACGCTTCCCGCTTCCGCATCATCTGCAATCGAAAGGTGAAGCGTATCGACATCTTCAAAATAAGTAATCTTGGTGTGAGTCATTTGTTAAACCTTCTGCTTTTGAGTCCGTATGCTACTTGTTGCCTGCTCGTCGCGTGAACAGTGACCGGCGTTATCGTTTGGTCATCGGCGATGTCGTAAGGGATCATCACAAGATAGTCGCGATGTTTGCCAACCGCAACCAGCCGATGAGTCACTGTATCGAAGTACCGTTCCTCGGTGTATCGGAGGATTTGTTCAAGTTGAGGCGCTTCAAAGCCCCGGAGTTCTGCCCGATAAATAAGATATTTCGTCCAAAGTATGTTCACTGGAAACGCTGAGATACGATACTCAGGGTTGCTCTATGTGTTGGACGCTACTATTGCGTTAATTGGAAAATGATTGTGGGCCTGTGGCATCCCTTCTTAGCCAATGGCTTCGGTGTTTTTCCTCGGCCAGAGCGGAAACCGTGGTCTGTCCCCGGTTTCCTGTGGTCTGTCCCCGGTTTCCTGCCCGGTTTCTCTGACCCCATTCCACTCACAATGCGAGACCTGACCCCATTCCATTATTGTCTTCCCATCCCCCTTCGTAGATCTATTTCGCTCCTGCTTCGCGCAGCAGCGATTCAATCTCTTCGTAAGGTGCCAATCCTTGCTTCGGGGCGCCAATGCTGCGTGCAAGAACCTCTTGATAAGTCAATCGATGCAGCATCATCAACGCTGTCTTACCTTTACTGTCCGCGATATTTACATCGGCCCCATAATTCAGAAGCGCCTTGACCATTCCGCTCTGCAACGCAACGGTAGCACTCATCAATGCCGTCCACCCGTTATTGTCCGCGGCATTGACCTCCGCCCCTTTTTGAAGTAACGCTTCCACTTGTTCTCTAGGCAACCACGGCCGCTCTATGGCTTTCATTAGCGCGCTCTTGCCTTCCTTATTTCTAGCATTTACATCCGCCCCGTGCGCCAATAAGACTCTTACAACCTCGGTGGAGTCAACCCCCAAAATCAATGACGTGTTTTCGTTTTCGTCTTTACCGTCGACGTCAGCGCCTGCGGCAAGCAGTGTCTGAACACTCTGAACTTTGCCAAGTAATGCAGCAACATGAAGTGCGGTCATCCCATCCGCAACGCCCAGATTGATTTCTGCGCCCTTTATTAACAAATACAGAACGATATCATTCTGGTCGGCTGCAACGGCGACTACCAAGGCAGTGGCTCCCTTCCGATTTGTTGCGTTAACGCTTGCGCCCTTGTCAACCAACTCTCGCACGATATCGCTGTGGCCGTTCACCGCCGCCGCCATCAAAGCTGTATTGCGTTCTTCCGGTTCCACGGCGTTGACCGAAGCGCCGGCCGCAAGGAGTTGCTTTACTTGAGCTTGATCGCCGGCGGCTGCGGCATTGATTAGTTCCACTTCCATGGCGGCCAAGGCAGGCGCGCACCATACTTGTGCAAGCGTCGCAAAGATAACTGGCCAAAAGATCTTGATTCGGTAAAACATATTTCACTCGTCCACAATTTTCTTTCTAGGGCCGCCTATGGGCTTTCATTCTGCGTATTCTTAAGCACTTATGTTATTAATGGCTCCAAGCCACCTTGGCGAGACAGAACCCAAATTCACGCGCAGCGTCTATTTCGCCAATTGTAGCGGCATTTTTTTCAAAATCGGACATCAGTGATCCGTTTCTTCAAGCCATTTGGCAAAGCGGGCAATTTCCGAAATCGCTGCGAATATTTTTTCTTCGGTTACGTGGATAACGGGAGGGAGTAACCAGTCGCGCTCGCCTTCGGCCATTGCAGCCACCATGCTGCGTTGAGCATCATTAATAAAATAGGGGCTTGGCATCTTCTGTAGGTCCTGCTCGGAGTATCGAGGATATTGGTTCGAAATTGTTTCCAGATGCTGTACTCGATTACGCGCTAGAGTAAGCTCCTCAAGTAACCCAATGTCACAAGGGCATTCTTCGAAAATGACGCCAAATTGTGCTCTAAAGTAATGTTTGTACCCGTTGAACCAGCCATGGTTCTTGAAAATGGATTTGTATCCAGCGTCGACGGGAACGCCAAGCTCCACCTCCCAAGATTTCAGGTAAAGATGGAATGAGGCAGAGAGCATTGAGACGCATGTGTACCCAATGACCTGAATTGAGTCTTCTGCTTCGAGCCACTCGGAAAGGAAAGGGGAGTCGGGGTCCTCGTTGTACAGAGGGATATACGGTTCTTCTTCTGCGTCGATTTTTCGCTGTCGGTCAACAAACGGGGCGCAGCAGTTGACATAGAGTTGCTGGATGAAAGCCAACCGCTCACCCAAAAAGTAACGGACATCCAAAGTTCGCCTCCTATCGGCCCAACGTCAGGTCTACCGCGCGCCCCTGATAAGTAACGAGGCATAAATTAGTTATACATCTTTATTAAGAGAAACCGTTAGGATCAACCACGTAATTCCATTGTCCAAGGGTCAGGTCATGCCGGATAAACTGATCTTTGATCTCCCGGAAGCCGTCGGAGCATTTGCGGCCGAGCGCGTAGAATTTATCGAGGATGCGTGCGGTGACGCGCAGCCCGGTGTCGGTGGTCGTGCGCTCGACGGTCCACCGTGCGGTCTCGGGGGAGTCGAGGATGACCCCGCTCCAGGTGTGCTCGACTTGACTGAA
>NZ_KB902544.1:0-13268 GCF_000379525.1 Lamprocystis purpurea DSM 4197
GCCGGTTTCGTAGGGTGGATAAGCGCAGCGCATCCACCATCAGCCTCGCGGCCGGCACGCTGTTGGCGGCGGCCACCCAAATTTGGAACTGCTGCTGCACCGTTACGGGGTCGCCGCCGGCGCGGCGGCGCAGCGCTCCCACTCGCCGCCGGGCCGGCGCTGGTGGACCGCATCGTCCTCGCCGATCCGCAACAGGTGGAGCCAGCCGTGGTCCACCAACTGGCGCACCAGTTCATGGCGGGCGATGATCGCGTCGATGGCGGTCTCAGGGGCCTCGATGAAGACGCTGAGGCGCACCGGCTCGTGCACCCAGCGGCGGCCGTCGTGCAGCGATTGCAGCGGCAGCCCGACGCGCAGCTCGCCGCTGTTGCCTTCCAGCACGCCGATGGCACCGCCCACCACGTTATGCAATACCTTGTTGCCGCTGCCGAAGCGACGGTTGTCGACCACCGAGCCGTAGTATTGGAGGTTGATCCAGTTGGCGACCACCATCGGGGCGGTCATGATCAGCTCGAGGATCTTGAAGCCATCGTCTTTCTGCCAGACGTATTCGTGCAGGAAGGCACGCCCGCCCAGGTCCAGGCCGGCGGTGCGCGTGCGCGGCGCGGCGATGAATGCGGCGTTGTTGGCCAAGGCCCACTCTTGGCGCACGTGGGACCAGTCGCGGCTGCGCCGGCGCACCTCGGCCTCCACCGCGCGGTCCGGCAGGCCGCCGATGCCAAGCAGCGCGGCGCGCTCCATGCGGGTGAGGTCGCCGGCCTGCTCCAGCCACTGGCGCAGGCGTGCCAGGTCCGGGGCCAGGGCCGCGGGGACTTCGTCGGTGTCAAAGAGAGACAGGAGGTCGGTGGTGGTGTCGTGCAGGCCCGCCAGGAACCAGGTGTCCTCGGGGATCGCGATGCCGCGCTCCGCCAACCCCCGCCGCACGGCCTGGTCGTTGAGCAGGGCGGCCACCACCCGGGCGCTCGCCTCGCCGGTCTGGCCGGCGCAGGCGCCGCAGTCGAGGCCGGTCGCGTGGGGGTTGTTCACGGTGGTGCTGCCATGTCCGGCCAGGAGCACCAGCGGGGCGAAGTCCGCGGTCATGGACATGGCCCGCAGGATGCGCTCGGCGTGGTCGAGCCGCTCCGCCCGCGGGATCCCCGACGCACCGTGCCCGGTGGAACAGTGCTCCGGCGGGACGGCCTCCAGGGTCGGTCCGGTGCGTTCCATGATCTCCGGATCGAGACCCTGGCCGTGGGGATCGGGCACCGGGCGGCTCCAGCCGAAGCTGTCGGTGACCAGCTTGGGGCCGTACAGGAGGCCGGCCGACTCGACGAACGAGAAGCAGGAGGCGGCGGAGAGCTTGAAGCCCTTCCACGCCTTGAACAGACCGATGCGCAGCCGCCGCTGCGCCTGCACGCCCTCGCGGTCCCCGGCCTTGACCCGCTCGCAGATGCGGTAGCTCGGGTTGAAGATCACCGGCACATGGCTGCGGGCAACCGCGGAGCCCAGGGGCAGGTGTTCGATGAAGATGCCGAAGAAGCCGGCGAAGCCGATGGTCTGGACTCCGGGCGCCACGGTTTCGAGGGCGCGGCGGAAGACTTCGGAGCGCACGTCGATGCAGAACGCGGCCTGGAGCGCCGGGCGGGCGGCGGGCCGGTCCGGGGCGCTGGTGGCCAGGCCGGCGATCACGCTGCGCTGAAAGCCGATTTCCAGCGCACCGAGCAGGATGCGGTCGATCTCAGCGGAGGCCTGACGCTTGGCGGAAGGCGGACGCATGCTCGCCGCGAGCATCTCCTGCCAGCGGGCCACCAACGCGGGCGAGCGTTTCTCCTCGAAGAGCAGCATGTCCCACACCAGTCGGATCGCCAGGAGATCGACGATGGCGTCGTCGCGGTTGCCGACCAGCTCGGCCTGCCAGCGCAGATAGCGGGCCCAGGCCGCCCAGCCGCCGACGCTCATCAGTGAGGCGTGCAGATAGCGCTCCACCGCCGCATCCGGGATGCCGAGCCGCTCGATGGCCAGTGCGATGGCGCCGCGGGGCTCCGCCGGCAGACGGGCCACGGCGCGGCGAAAGCCGCGCAGCCCCATCATCGCCGGGCTGCGGTCGATGCCGGCGGCCTTGCGCCAGGATGCGTAGAGCGGGAGGTGCCGCCAGGGCATGGCGACGAGCGCCTGGCCCAGGTCGAAATGGGCGGCGCAGTGCAGGCTGATGCGCTCGGCGACGAAACTCGACCAGAGGCCGCCCTCCACCCGCTCCAGCACCTCGCTCACCGGGGCCATCCCGAGCCTCGGCTGGGGCGCCGGCATGGATAGCGTGCGCTCCACGGTGTCCGCATCCAGACGGCTGCCGCAACGCGCGATGGCGGCCTTGAGGTCATCCCGACCGATGCGTCCGCTTGCCAACTGGTCGCGGTAATAGCCCCGTGACATGTAGAGACCGGTGCCGGTGATCCGCGCCAGGGCGTCGGAGGCGTCCTGAAAGCTGAGATCCCGCAGCCCGAAGAAGGGGTTCACGGCGACAAAGTGCTTCAGCGGCCACAGGGGGGCGATGCGCTCGCAGGCGGCATCGATGCGCCGATCCAGCTCGGTGGCGGTGATCGGGGTGACCGGCGCCGGCTGATCGGGGTTTGCGGGCATGGTCGCAGTCGGGACCGCGGATTCCATCGGAGTCGTGGCGTCGTGCAGGTTCATGATCAGGCTCCGGGGGAGGTGAGTGGAGCGAAGGGGACGGGCGGCGTTACGGACGCGGGAGGCGGGCTCGGCCAGACGCGCTGGATCAGCCGGGTGATGTACACGTCGATGTAGAGCCCGTTATAGAGATGCATGTAGATGCCGTCGCCCAGGAACGCCGGGGCGTACTTCAGGATGTGCTGGAAGACCAGCAGGACCACAAACACGCCAACAAAGGCCTGGGCCAGCCAGATCTGGAAGGGCCCAGCCACATACTGAACCGGCAGGACGCTCCCCTGCAGGGCCGCATCGAACAGGGCGTGCAAGGTGAAATAGGCCACCGCGACCGCCGCACTCAGTCCCAGACCGCGGCGCAGGAAGTCCTCGCCGCGCAGCACGCCGGCCATCTGCAACAGGAGTTGAGTCACGGCGATGGCCACGACCGTACCGGCCGCCAGGAGCGCCGGCTGGTGCCCCGCGGTGACGCCGAAGGCGGCGCCCACCGCCAGCGCGATGAGTCCGCCGCCGGCGAGGACCAGCAGCAGCCGCAAGGGCCCAACGCCCGGGGATGCATGGGGGAGTGCCGGCGCCCGAAAGGCGTCCACACCGCTGCCGGAGGCGAGAAAGGCATGGGCCTTGTAGAGCGAGTGGGCCACCAGGTGCAGCATGGCCAGGCTATAGAGACCCAAGCCGCACTCCAGGAGCATGAAGCCCATCTGCGCCGTGGTCGACCAGGCCAGCGAGACCTTGATATTGGTCTGGGTCAGCATGACCAGGGAGGCCAGCGCCAGGGTGAATAGGCCGATGACCGCCAGGGCGCCCATGGCGACCTGGGAATGGGAGATAACCGGGCTCATGCGAATGACCAGGAAGGCGCCGGCGTTGACGATCCCCGCGTGCAGCAGGGCGGACACCGGTGTCGGGGCCTCCATCACCTGGAGCAGCCAGCCGTGGAAGGGGAACTGGGCGGACTTCAGCCCCGCGGCGATCACGATCAGCAGGGCCGCGATCTCAAGCGCGATGGGCAGGGGTCCCTCCATGGACGCCAGGATGCGGAACAGCTCGTCGAACTGCAGGGTGTGCAGACTGAGACCGATCAGGACGATCGCGCCGAGCAGACTGAGGTCACCGATGCGGCTGGCGACGAACTTTTTGTGGGCGGCCAGCACCGCGGCCGGGCGGTCCCGATAGAACATCAGGAGCTGGTGCAGGCACAGACTGGTCGCGATCCAGGCCAAGGCAAACAGCAGCAGATTGCCGGAGACGATCAGGGTCAGGATGGCTGCCAGGGTCAGCGCGAGCCACTTGTGGAAGCGGCCCCGGTTGGCGTCCCCGTCCAGATAGTTGCGCGAGTAGCGGGTGACGATGGCGCCGACGAAGGCAACCAGCACCAGCATGATCACCGTCACGCTGTTGATGTAGGTGCCCAGCGAAAAGGCCCCCAGGCCGCCGGGCAGGTCGATGCGGTAGAAGGTCCAGGCCCGTGCGCCATCGAACGGATGGGTCGCCGCCGCCAGCAGCGCGCTGACGAGCGCCAGCCAGGCGGCGGCGCCGCTCAGGCGCGCCATCAGTCCCGGCCGGGCGTTGGCCCAGGCGGCCGGCACCAGGCCGACCGACAGCAGGAGCAGCGGCGCGGCCAGGACAAGGCTGGGGGTGAGGCTATCAGGCAACATGGCGACCTCCAGCGGCGGCAGGGCGCGACGGCTCGCACCGGTCGGTGCAAACACGCTGAAACCATGGGCGACAGCCGCATGGTCCGGCCGCTTGCGGATATGGCGGGATGGGGGAGTGGCTCATCTCGAGGCGCCTCTGGTGTTGAGAACACTGGCGGCCGCGGGGAGCAGCGCCGCCCATAGCCAAGGAGTCTAGGGAGGCTGGTCTGTAAATAATAATGAATCGTTATCATGAAAACGATAACCTTAAGGCTATCGTTTTCCGATCGAGGTACAGGCCATGATGCATGTCACCCTGCGCCAACTGCGGGCCTTCGAGGCCGTTGCCCGGTTGCGCAGCTTCTCCCGTGCGGCCGAGGAGCTGCACGTCACCCAGCCCACGGTGTCCAAGCAGATCCGTCTGCTGCACGAGCAGGTGGGGTTACCGCTGCTGGAGCAGTTGGGCAAGAAGGTCTTCATCACCGAGGCCGGGCAGGAGCTCTACGCCACCTGCGCCGACTGGCTGGAGACCTGGGGCCGCTTTGAGCAAACCATCGACAATCTCAAGGGCCTCAAGCAGGGGCGCCTGCGGATCGCCGCGGTGACCACCACCAAGTACTTCATGCCCCGAATCCTGGGCCCCTTCTGCGCCCGATACCCCGGCATCGATATCGCCTTGGAGGTGGTGAACCGCGACCGGCTGCTCGAGCGCCTGACCCGCAACCAGGACGACCTCTACATCATGGGCGTGCCTCCGGAGGGCCTGGATGCCGAGCGGGAATCATTCATGGACAACCCACTGGTGGTGCTGGCCCCGATCGACCATCCGCTGGTGGGGCACCAGCGGATTGCGTTCGCCGATCTGGCGGGGGAGCGCTTTCTGGTGCGGGAGCGCGGCTCGGGCACGCGCATGATCATGGAACGTGTGTTCCAGGAGCGCGGCATGCCGCTGCGCATCAAGATGGAGCTGGGCAGCAACGAGGCCATCAAGCAGGCCGTGGCGGGCGGTCTGGGGTTGGCCATGCTCTCGCGCAGCACACTCAATCCCGATCCCAGCCGGGAAGAGCTGGCCGAGCTGGACGTGGAAGGCTTTCCGATCGTGCGCGCCTGGTACGTGGTACGGCCCAAGGGAAAACAGATCTCGGTGGTGGCCGCCACTTTCCTGGAGTTCTTGCGCGGGCACGTGCAGATCTTCGTAAGAGGCCAGTAACGGGGTGCGATCAACACGGATGTGGCGTACGACGGCCATGATTGTGGATGCGCACGACAGACCGCGGCGGCAGCCGGACGCGGCGGCACCTGCTATAGCCATCGGACGTGATAACCGGACCTAGCAGCCTGTCGGACTTTAGGCGATTTCCGAACAAGACGCTATCAAGAAGCAAGCACCTCCGTAGGAGCCCGCTTGCGGGCGACGTGACCTGCCGGAATCGCGTCATTGTGCCCCCACCCGTCGCCCGCAAGCGGGCTCCTACGGGTTGGAGTTTTCGCAGAAATTACATTAAGTTAGATTGTTTCGCAACAAAAAGCCTTTATGTTGACTTATGCCCTTATCCTAGGGGCTAAGTCCGACAGGCTGCTAGGGGCGGGTTTCAAACCCGCCCCTACACCAAGGGTCTGTCCGGATATCAGGTAAGACGGCTATAACGCGTCGGTCTCCGGTCGCGTCACCCCGGTCGCCGGAGGGCGAGCCGGCGTGGGGCGACGTTCTTTGGGAAGCGCCTTAGAAGTCCAGGCGGCTGATCTGCGCCTGGGTTCCGGCATCTTTGATCAGGACTTGTGCGCCGCCGGCCGGCGGGACGCCAAGGACGGCGATCTCCGGACGGCTGTTGCCGTTCAGGTCGGGTAACACGGCCAGATCCTTCGGCGTGAGCGTGTTGAACCAGATATTGCGCACCAGGGTGCCGGTCACGGCGTCGCGCAGTTCGGTCTTGAGCGAGCCGGCGGTGTCGCGGCTCAGCACCGCCAGTTCGGCGACCCCATTGCCGTTGAGGTCCGGCAACGCCGCGAGTTGCAAGGGCGTGAAGGTCCGGCTGTAGTAGGCGATGCCCAGTTGCGCGGCGGTGCCGGCGTCGAGCGTTCTCAGCTCGACGTTCATGCTGGTGTTGCGTCCCAGGACCGCGATCTCCGGGGTGCCGTTGCCATTGGTGTCGGGTATCGCGGCCAGCGCGATGGGCGTGAAGATTTTCGGCGACCACAGGTTCTTGACCAACTGCCCGCTTTGGGTGTCGCGCAGTTCGACCTTTGGCTGGCTGCCGCTCTTGATGCCGAGCACCGCCAGTTCCGCGGCACCGTTCCCATTCACATCGGCGATCACGGCGAAGTCGAGCGGCTGATAGGTCTTGTCGAAATACACTTGGCGCAGCCGCACGCCGGTGCGTGCGTCTCTGATTTCGGCGGCGACCGCCCCGGTGCTGCCGTGGATGCCGAGGACGGCCAGTTCCACGGCACCATTGCCGTTGAGATCCGGCACCACCGCCAGCCGTTTGGGCAGGAAGGCGGCAGCGAAGGTGAGCGCGGTGCGCCGTTCGCCGGTGCGGGTGTCGCGCACTTCGACCTGGACCTGGGCGTCGGCGGTGAAGCGCAGCAGGGCCAGTTCCGGCGCGCCGTTGCCGTCCAGGTCAGGCACCATCGCCACCTCGAGCGGCGCATAGGTCGCGCCGAAGTCGATGGTCTGGATCAGGGTCCCGTCGACCGCTTGCCTGATCACGCCGGTGACGGTCTGCGCCGCGACATCCTCGAACAGGGCCGCGACGGCCTGGGTGCCGTCGCCGGTGACGTCACCGAGCGCGACCAGCCACAGCGGCGCATCGACCGACGCGGCCGCGCCCGGGGCAATCTTGACGATAAAGCCGTCGTTCAAGCCCCCGAAATCCGGCTGCAAGGCGCCCCCGGTGGTCGGAAAACCCGCGCCCGTCTGGCCGGCAACATAGAGGTTGCCGGCCGCATCGAGTCCGACTCCGCGGCCTGAGGTGTCGCCAGGCCCGCTGACACCCAGGTGGCTGGAGAAGATGAGTGTCGCGCCGGTCGCGTCGAGCTGGGTCACGAAGGCATCCATCACGTCGCCCTGGGGAACCGGCATGAGTGGGCTCTTGGTCGGGAAGTCGGGCGATCCGGAATCACCCGTCACGACCGCGCTGCCGGTCGCATCCACCGCGATGTTGGAACCCCATTCCCAGCCGCTGCCGCCCAGGTAGGTGGCATACACCAGTGCGCTTCCGGCGGCATCGAGCTGTGCCACATAGGCGTCGGGCGGATTGTTCGTCGCGCTGCCGCCGAGTTTGGATTGCAAGGGGTTGCGGGTCGGAAAGTTTGTCGATGTCGTATTGCCGCTGAGATAGGCGTGTCCGGTGCCGTTCAGGGCAATGCCCAGACCCTGCTCGTCCGCGCTGCCGCCCAGGTAGGTGGCGTAGACGAGGGCTGAACCGGTCGAATTGAGCTTGGCGACGAAGGCATCGAACGAACCGTTGGCGGTGGGTTGCAAGGCGCCGCTGGTCGTCGGAAAGTCGGTCGACGAGGTGATGCCGTGCACGTAGGCGTTGCCGGCAGCATCCACGGCAATGCCGGCGGCCTCATCGTAATCAGTGCCGCCCAGGTAGGTCGAATAGACGAGCGCGGTTCCGGCCGGATTGAGCTTGGCGACCACGGCGTCAGGCCCGGCGCCGGCCAGTGTGGCCTGCTGTGCCCGGTAGGTCGGAAAGTCCACCGAATCGCTGCCGCCGGTCACATAGGCGCTGCCCGTGTTGTCGACGGCGATGCTGGACCCGCCGATCTCGGTGATGGTCTCGTTGGTGCTGCCGCCCAGATAGGTCGAGTAGACCAACTCAGACCCGGTCGGATTGAGTTTGGCGACGAACAGGTCGAAGCCGCCCGCGTGTGCCGGCTGCAGGGCGTTCTGCAGCGGGAAATCAGCCGAGCCGGTGGCGCCGACCACATACGCATTGCCGGCGGCGTCCACGGCGATGCTGTCGGCGACGTCGTAAGCGTTGCCGCCCAGGTAGGTGGCATAGAGCAGCGTCGCGCCGGTGGGGTCGAGCTTGGCCACAAAGGCGTCCTGAATCAGGCTGCCTGGCGCGGGTGCGGGTTGCACGGCGTCGGTCGTGGTCGGAAAGTCGTCCGACCAGGTTTGCCCGGTCACATAGGTGTTGCCCGCGGCGTCGACCGCGATGCCGTTGATCCGGTCGACCCCGGTGCCGCCAAGGTAGGTGGAATAACTCAACACCGGGTCGATGACCAGTGTTCGCGTGGTGTCATAGTCACCCAGCGCCAGGCCGACCTGCTGATTGTCGGCCAGCAGATAGCGCGACGGGATCGGTGTGCGTTCGCCGTTGGCTTCCTGATAGACCGGGGGGCCTGCTGGACGAGTTCGCCGCCCTGAAAGGTCAGGACCAGGTTGCCTGAGGCATCGAGCCGCAGTGCGTCGGCGCCGTCGAAGGCCAGCGCGATGACCTTGGGGTCTGCCCCCGGGGCCAACACCAGATCGTACTCCAGTTCGCCCTCATGACCGTAGTAGACCAGATCGATGCCGGGGTAGACGCTCTCGTAGCGGACCTTGGCGTAAGTGGACAGGCCGGTGCGCCAGGCCGCCGGATCCCGGCCGCGCAGATAGTTGATGGTGCCCAACAGGGGCGCTTCGCCGCGGATGAGCGCAGCGGGATTGGCGCCGACCAGGCTCAGGCGCAGTACAGCCGGGGGGACGGCAGCCGCGGTCGGGGTCGGGTCGACCCGAGGCGCCGGGCCGGCGCCCGGTCGATGTTGTGCGGGCGCTTGCGGTTGACCGGTGCGCAATGAAAGCACCGCTTCGCCGGGGGTCAGGAACAGGCTATAGCCGGGGCCGCGCGCGAGAAACTTGACCGCGGCATCGACTTGGCCGCCATTGGTCTGGAAGGTGTAGGGGAGTTTGCCATAGCCGGCCTGGACCCGGGCCTGTGTCGAATCCGGGGCGGCTGAGGATTGGACCGGTCGGGCGGTCTGGTCCAGCGCGCCGAGGGGCTGTCCGGGGTCTGTTGTTGCCGCGACCAGCAGGCCGCTGCCGAGAGTCAGCAGGGCGGTCAGCAGTCCGATCCGCGAGTGGTACTGGTGCATTGCGAGTTTCCTTGAGTGAAAAGGTCTGAAGAAGACAGTTCCAGGCGCGCGGCGATGGCCGCAGGCTTCGCCTTGGTGAAGATAAAGCGTTGTTGTGGAAATGGCCTTGAGACCGCGACGCGCGTCGAATCCAGCCTTGCGATCAAGTCGCGGTGAGGCACCGCCCAGAGTACAGCAGCGATTATCGTCACCGGTGGTTGGCTTGAGCCATGTGAAGACTGTGATCGACGTCACGCTTTTATGATCTAGATTCTACGATGTGGTTACCGCTTCGGGAACCACCTTTGGTCGCTCGTCAACTGCCGTTCGGCGGGAATTTGCAGCCGACGGTCCGGCTAACGGCTATGGCGCCCGCGCCACCCCGGAACATGAAAGTCCTCTCGACTACTGTCGCAACTGCCGGCGTGCGAGGCTGCGTCGTCAGGGCTTCCAGCCCTGACGGTTCCAGCCCCGATGCCGTCAGGCCAGGATGGCCTGACTACGCACTTTCACGGTAAGGCCTCGACCTCCAGTGCGCCACGCGGGATGGATTCACGCTGTCGCCCGGAAACCGGTTGTTGAGCCGAAACTGAGCGCAGGTGCTAATGTTAGGGTGCGATTTTGAGGTTCGATCGGCGTTGCTGCCGGTTGCGTGCGTCGTCGGGCCGGAGCTTGTCGTCCGGCCCGGATGAGGGCGCCATTGCCGGACCGCGGGGGCCGCTCGCCGCAGAGTCGATGGCGGGACCGCCGGCCGAGTCCGCTTCCTGAGTCTCGCGCCCGGTGTCGATTCAACCTGAACGGAGTGTGTGATGCTGTTTACTGCCTTCCTGCTGGGCCTGGCCGCATTCTCGATTTATCGGGTCATCATCCAGGCGTTCTATACCGTCAAGCCCAATGAACGGGCGGTGCTCACCTCCCTCGGGCGGGCCGAGCGGCTGGACGGTCAACTGGTGGCCGATCTTGAGCTGACCGAGGAGGAGCGGGCGCGTTACCGCTTCCCGCGCCTGCGTGTCGTCGGCCCGGGCGGGCCTTACTTCAAGTGGCCCTGGCAGGACGTGCACAAGGTGGACGTGGCCACCCAGGCGCTGGATTTGACCTGGGATCCCACCAAGCGCCAGACCACCATCGAGGCGGTGACCAAAGATAATCTGACGACCGGTGTCAACGGCCAGATTCGCTTTCGCGTCTCGGAGGCCAACCTTTACCCGTTCATCTTCGGAGTTGCGGATCCGCTGCAGCATGTGATGGGTTACTTCATCGCCGTGTTGCGCGAGCGGATCGCCAATTTTGCGGACCCCAAGGGCCAGCGGCTGCTCGCCGGTGCCGACGCTTCGGAGGCGCAGGGCGACGTGGTCGGACCAGACCTCTCGGAAGGGGTGTCGATCAACGATCTGAGGAAGAACCTGCCGCTGCTCAACGAGTACATGGAGCAGCAGTGCCTGACCACCGGTCACCGTTATGGGATCGAGCTGGAAGCCGCTTTGATCACGCAGATCGATCCGCCGCCGGAAGTGGACCGCGCACTCTCCGCGATCAACAGCACCCGCAATCAGGTGGCGGCGGATATCAGTACGGCCCGCGCGGACGCGGAACAGCAGATCACCATGAGCAAGCGGGCGGTGGATATCGCGATGAACAAGGCGCAGGCGGAGGTGGCGCCGCTCAAGGAGCTGGCGGAGACCCTGGTGCACATCAAGGCGCAGGGTGGCGACGCGGCACTGCGCGCCTATGTACGCAACATGCGTATCCCCTTGCTCAAGCGTGCCAGGCGCATCGTCCAGACCACCGGAACCGCGAGTTGAAGGAGATCCGTCATGCCATTCGTCGATGATTTCGCCCCCGTTATCGCTTTCATCATGGGCTTGGTTTTCATCCCCCTGCTATTGGTGGTGACCAGCGGGCTGGGACTCTTCACCGTCGTCAAGGAGCGGGAGGCTCAGGTCTACACGCTGTTCGGCAAGGTGCTCGGCACCCTCGACGAGGCCGGACTGCATTTTCCGGTGCTCCATTTCGGGCCGCGCGCGCTGTTGGTGCCGTTCTTCGGCAAGCGCGATCTGGTGAGCACGTCATTGCGTCAATACTACCTGCGCGACCAGATGGTCAATTCGGAGGAGGGGACTCCCATGGGCGTGGGTATCTGGTACGAGATGCAGGTCAGTGACCCGGTGGCCTATCTGTTCCGCAACGCCAACCCGGAGGGCTCGCTCCAGGCCAATGTGGCGAGTTCGACCATCTCGACCTTGAGCAACCTGGAGATGGATAAGATGCTGGAGGATCGGCATCAGCTCAGCCATCAGGTGCGGGCGACCGTCTCGCCGCTGTCGGAGAAATGGGGCTATCAGCTCGGTTCGGTCTACATCCGCAAAGTGGCCTTCACCGACCGGCAGATGGTGGACAATATTACCGAGAAGGTGGTGAAGCGGCTGGTGCAGGTGACCAGCGCGATGAAGCAGGATGGCGAGAACCGCGTGGGTCTGATCAAAAGTCAGACCGCGTTCAAGGTGTCGCAAACCATGGCGGAAGCCTCGGCAACACGCCCGGCCGTGGTTGGCGACGCACTCAATGCCATCGCGCAACGCGATCCGGAGGTGCTGAACGCGGTGCTCGAGGTGATGGAGAACGAGCAGTTGATCGCTTCGGGTGCGGAGGTCGATGTGCTGCCGCGCGGCCTGCCGGTGCTGCTGCAACTCGGTGCCGAAGCGGTGCCGGATGCCGCCGCTCCGGCGACGCCGCGGCTGCCGGTCGATCTGTCGCGGATTGCCTCGTTCGGCACCTGAGCGCAGTGCCGGGGCGTGGCGCACTGGAGGTCGAGGCTTTAGCCGGACCAAGGCCGCGTAGCTGCGAGATCGACCGGCTAACGGCCGTGACGCCTGCGTCACCCCGGAACATGAANGTCCTCTCGACCACGGTCGCAACTGTCGGCATGCAAGGCTGCGTAGTCAGGGCTTCCAGCCCTGACTGTTCCAGCCCCGACGCCGNCAGGCCAGGATGGCCTGACNACGCACTTTCACGGTAAAGCCTCGGCCTCCGATGTTCCATGCAAGGCTGCGTAGTCAGGGCTTCCAGCCCTGACTGTTCCAGCCCCGACGCCGTCAGGCCAGGATGGCCTGACTACGCACTTTCACGGTAAAGCCTCGGCCTCCGATGTTCCTGCGGCCGGAACGACGATCAAGGCCGCCCCTGCAGACGCACCTCGGGTCGGACTCCGGTTTGACCCGACAGTTGGCTCAGCGTTGGTCTGTCGCCGCTTCCGGATTGAGCACGATCATGTTCTCGTCTCCCATGCCCATCACCAGGACGCCTTTGCGTGTTGCGCGCCGCACGACGCTTGCGTCCGGGTAAAGACTGGCCAGGATGCCGACCGGGCGCCGGTCGGCATACTCGGGAAAGACCCGGGGGAACTCACTAAGTTTGTCGAGGATGCGATCCACATGGATTTCGAGCAGCCGTGATTTGGTCTCGTTGATCAGCACCAGCGCCGGACAGACCACGATGGCGTCGTACTCCCGGGTCTCGCCGCCGAAGTGGCGCACCACCCGCAGGGCGAACAGGTCCGGGGTGGCGCAGTCGAACAGTTCAGCGGCAATCCGCGGAAGGTTCGGAGCCACGATGTCCTCGACCAGGGTGCCAAGCCGGTTGGCGAGTTCGCCCCACTGCTTGTTCATCCGCTGCCGTTCCCGCGCGCTTTCTTCGCGATCGGCCCGCATCTCGTTCTTGAACTCCCGCATTTCCTTCGAGAACCGCGCGACTTCGGCGGCGGCGCGTGCGACCTGTTCACGGGATTCCTGCGCGCCCTCGGTGAAACGGGCCACGGCGGCATCGGTACGCGCGCCTTGTTCTTTGTACTCCTGCATGCCCTCGGTCAGACGGGCGACGGCGGCATCGGTGCGCGCGCCTTGCTCT
>NZ_KB902544.1:13433-27618 GCF_000379525.1 Lamprocystis purpurea DSM 4197
TCTTTGTACTCCTGCATGCCCTCGGTCAGACGGGCGACGGCGGCATCGGTGCGCGCGCCTTGCTCTCTGTACTCCTGTACGCCCTCGGTGAGGCGGGCGACGGCGGCATCGGTGCGTGCGCCCTGTTCCCGGTACTCCTGCATGCCCTCGGCCATGCGCGCCAACGCCATCTCGGTGCGCATGGCCTGGTAACTCAGCTCCTTCATGTACTCGCGGAGCTCGTCGACCTCTTGTCTCAGTACGGCGTTTGCCATGACGATCAACTATGCAACGTTGTTTGCGACTTGGGTTTCAGCATAGCAATGTTTCGAGTCCCCAGCGGGGGGACATGGCAGCAGACCGGACAATCAGCGTCCCTTGCCGCTTCAGCCGGCGGCCGTGGTCGCTCCCGGACGCCTGACCGGCACCTTGAGCGTGACCAGTTCCTCGGCGCTGGTCGGGTGGATCGCCACCGTGTCGTCCAGATCGGACTTGGTGGCGCCCATCTTGAGTGCGACCGCAAACCCCTGAAGCATCTCGTCCACGCCATCGCCGATCAGGTGGATGCCGACCACCCGCTCTTCGGGGCCGGCACAGATCAGCTTCATCGCGGTGCGCGGGCCCCGGTCGTTCAGCGCATAGCGCATCGGGGTGAAACTGGTCTCATAGACCGTCAGCGTGTCACCGTAGAGTGTGCGCGCCTCCGGCTCAGTGAGTCCGACACGTCCGACCGGCGGGTGCGAGAAAACCACGGTTGGCACGTTGGCATAATCGAGCTTAAGGTTCTCCTCACCGCCGAACAGGCGCCGTGCCAGACGGCGGCCGGCCGCCACCGCGACCGGGGTCAGCGGTTCGCGGCCGGTCACGTCGCCGATGGCATAGACGCCCGGCACATTGGTGTTCTGGAATTCGTCGACCTTGATGAGGCCATTGGGTGCGACTTCGACTCCCGCCGCGTCCAGCCCCAGATTGGCACTGTTCGGCGCACGGCCCACCGCCCAGATGATGGTATCGAAGCCGGTGAGCGGCTCGCCCGTGCGCGGGCGCAGCGCGAGTCCGTCCGAGTGCCGCTCCAGTCCGGCCACCTCGAACTGGAGGTTCAGTTGAATGCCTTCCTCGCGCATCGACTCGGCCAAGGCTTCGCCAACCATGGGATCGAAGAGCCACAACACCCGGTCTTCGAGTGCCACCACGGTGACTTCGGACCCGAGTGCGCGCAGCACGCCGGCCAGTTCGACGCCGATGTAGCCGCCGCCGATCACCGCGACGCGGCGCGGCTGCTGTCCCAGTTCAAAGAATCCATCCGAGGTGATGCCGAGTTCGTGTCCCGGCATCCGCGGGACCAAGGGACGGCTGCCGGTCGCGATGACGATGTGGTCGGCGGTGTAGCGGCTACCGTCGACTTCTACGGTGTGCGCGTCGGTCAGGCGGCCTAGGCCCGTGATGTGGGTAATGCCCTCATGGGTGACATAGCCTTCCCAGTAATCGTTGATCCCCTTGACGTAGCGGTTGCGCCCGGCGACCAGGGTCGGCCAGTCGAAACCATCGGCCTGGACGCGCACGCCGAAGCCGGGGCCGTCATGCACGGCGCTCGCCAGGTGAGCGGCATACCACATCACCTTCTTGGGCACGCACCCGCGGTTGACACAGGTGCCGCCGAGTCGGCTGGGGTCGATGAGCGCGACCCGCCGCCCGAGTTGCGCAGCCCGTTCCGCTACCGCCAAGCCGCCGCTGCCGCCGCCGATGGCGATCAAATCGAAGTGTTGACTCATGTCGTGATGCTCCGGGAATATTTTGGTGGATAAGCGCAGCGCATCCACCATCAGCTTGGGCACGCCGGGTGCGTAGTCAGGCCATCCTGGCCTGACACCGTCAGGGCTGGAAGCCCTGACTACGCACGCCGCTGGTCGAGATTACGATCAAGGCCGTTTAGCGCTTAGCCAGCCACTCGGCCAGCTTGTCGGAGCCGCCGATGTGTTCCCCGTTGATGAAGACCTGAGGCACACTGGCGACCTTGGCGACCGCACGCAGGGTTTCATCCGTGTAGTCGCGGTTCAACACCAACTCCTCGTAGACGATTCCGGCGTCTTTCAGGTCCTGCTTGGCCTTGGCGCAGAACGGACAGCCGTTACGGCTGAACACGGTCACGTCCAGGGGCTTCGCGGCATTCGGCGCCAGGTAGGCGAGCATGGTGTCCGCGTCGGAGACCTCGAAGGGGTCACCCGGCAGGTCGGGCTCGATGAACATCTTCTCGATCACACCATCGCGTACCAGCATGGAGTAACGCCAGGAGCGTTTGCCGAAGCCGAGGTCGTTCTTGTCGACCAGGAGCCCCATACCGCCGGTGAAGTCACCGTTGCCGTCCGGGAGGAAGGTCAGGGCCTCGGCGCGCTGGACCTTCTGCCACTCGTTCATGACAAAGGTATCATTGACCGAGACACAGACCACGGTGTCTACGCCCGCGGCCTTGAAGGCGGGAACCAATTGATTGTAGCGCGGCACATGGGACGAGGAGCAGGTCGGGGTATAGGCCCCCGGCAGCGAGAAGACCACCACGGTCTTGCCGGCGAATACCTGATCGGTCGTCACATCGACCCATTCAGTCCCCTGACGGGTATGGAAGGTCACCGCTGGGACGCGCTTTCCGGTACGATCTTCAAACATCTCTTCGGGTCTCCTGAGGTTGATGAGCCGTGGCTCACTGAGTCATCGCGACGGGATGTCCCCGCCGATGTGCGATAAGGTACAGATGAAAGAGCGATCTGAAAAATGGATTATAAGTATCACATCGATCGTCAAAACCGATTAACGATCCTTGCCGGTCAATCGGGTTGCCTAACCTTTCGAGTAGCCTGGATATGGGGTGCGCGGCCATGACTTCCACCCATGCCGGGGCAATCTGGCTCCTGCTCGATAGTCGTGGGTTCGGCGGTGTCGAGTCGCATGTGCTGGCGCTGGCTGCCGCCCTCCAGGAGCAGGCCCTGCCGGTGCGGGTCGTCTTTCTGCGCGACTATGGTCCGCATCCCATGTGGCCCGCGTTGGCGCGGCGGGGCATTCCTTATGACGTGCTCGGCGGTGGTTGGCGCGGGCTCAGCGCCGCGTTGAAGGCAGCCCCCCCCGCGCTGCTGCACACCCATGGCTACAAGGTGGGTCTCTTCGGGCGAATTCTTGCGCGCCTGGACCGTTTTCCCTGCGTGAGTACCTACCACGCCGGGGAACCGGGTCCGGGGATGGTGCGCTACTACAATGTGCTGGATCGGGCGACCGCCCGGCTGGCCGGCGGGATCGTGGCCGTCAGCCAACCGATCGCCGGCCGACTGCCGCGCCGTACGCGGGTCATCGATAACTTCGTGCCCCTGGCGGCGGCGCCGACGCAGTGGCCCCTGGTGGCGGGCTTCGTTGGCCGACTCAGTCATGAGAAGGGTCCGGATCTGTTCTGCGCCCTCAGCGAATCTCCCCGCGACGAGGTCGACCATGCACCGGGCGACGCACCAGATCGGCAAGTCCGGTTCGTGGTCTACGGCGACGGACCGATGCGCCCCGCGTTGGAAGCCGCCCACCCGCGGGTCCGGTTTGCGGGTCAGCAGCCGTCAATGGAGGCGGTGTGGGGCGAGATTGGACTCTTGTGCATGACCTCGCGTCATGAGGGCCTGCCGATGGCCGCCCTGGAGGCGATGGCCCACGGGGTACCGGTGGCGGCCTTTGCGGTCGGGGGCCTGCCGGGGCTGATCGCGCCGGGGCGCAACGGTTGGCTGGTCCCTCCCTTGGACTTGCCCGGATTCCGCGCGGTAGTGCGGACCTGGGCAGGTCTGGATGAAGCCGGGCACCGGGAAACGAGCGACGCGGCGCGTGCGACCATTGCCGCCCGCTACACCCCGCAGGCGGTCTTGCCGAGCCTGCTCGCGGTCTATCGCGAGGCCGGTTGGCGTCCCGCGGATGATTGGCGCGATCAGGGGGGCTGACCGCGTCCATGTACGTCCCCTCACCGACCAAGTGGCGTCAGATCACGATCGCGGTGGCGGCCTGTCTGCTGGTGTGGCTGGCCTGGCGCGGGATGCCGAACCCCGCGGTCGCCTTTGTCATCGCCGTGGTCCCGCTTGGGGTCATCGGCGTGTTTCGTGCGCCGGTGCTGGTGGTGCTGCTGTTCGTCTGCTTTTCTTTCTTCCGGTTGCATGAAGCTTTCCCACTGCTTTATTCGCTCAAGATCCCGAAGATGCTCTCGCTGGCAGCCATTACGGTGTTGTTCTGGAACATCTTTATCGCCGAGACCCTCAAGCCCTACTGGCGTCGCGAGTTCACGCCGCTGGCCGTGTTCATTGTGCTGATTACGATCGGCGTGCCCTTGTCGACCAATCTCCCGGAGGCGCAGAACTACTATACGCAGACCTATTCCAAGATCGTGCTGATGGTCTTCATCGTCGCCTGGCTGTTGCGTGAGGAGCAGGATTTTCTGGTGGGCACGCGACTGATCGTGATCTCTGGTTCGGCGGTCGCTTATGTGGCTATATTCAATAAACTCAATGGGATCGGTCTGGTCGAGGAGACCCGGGTAACGGTCGGCCGCGACATCGGGTCGTCACTGGGCGACCCCAACGACCTCTCCTCCGTGCTGCAATTTCCGCTCAGCTTCGCCCTCGCCTTTGTACTGACACCCCGCAGCGGCATCCTCAATCGCCTTATGGGGCTGATCGCGCTGGTCATGTTGATGTGGGCGATTCTCGCGACTCAAAGCCGCGGCGCGCTGATGGGAACTATGGCGGTCTTTGGTCTGTACGGGTTCCGCTATATCAAGAACAAGATCCTCTTGTTCGGCGGCGGCGGATTGGCGGCCATGGGGCTCTATATCGGTGCCGGGGTCGGCAGCCGGAAGACCGCGCAATCCGGTGACGGGGGACTCGACACGTCCTCCGAACAGCGCCTGCATGCTTGGGAGGCGGCGATCGGCATGGCGACCGCCTACCCGATTTTCGGTGTTGGTCTGCATTGCTACTACAGCAACTATTTCGCGTTCACCCCGAAGTGGGACGGATTGAACCACGCCGTGCACAGCACTTGGTTCGGGGTGTTGGCCGAGAGCGGCTGGGNGGGNTTTGCCTTCTTCATCACCCTGTTTGTCGGCCTGATCCGAACCGGTATCAGAAGCCTGAAGATCGTCGACCGTCACCCTGGGGTGATCTCGCCGGCGGTCAGCATCGCCACCCAGGGCGCCCTGACGGGTTTGATCGGGACGGCGGTCTCCGGGTCCTTCCTGACCATGGGATTCACCTGGCCGATCTATGTCGCGGCGTCTTTCCTGATCTCGCTTGCCCAATTTCTGGACCAGACCTATGGTGTCGACGACGGCAAGCGCACGCCCGCGGTTCCCAAGGCGCCGAGCTTGCTCAAGCGGTTTTCGCGCCGCCTCACCGGTCGCCGTGAACCTAAGACGAATGATCGTGGTTCCGAACGCCCCGTTGACGATAGGGCCGACGAACCGCGGGGACCGCACAGCCTACCCCGCGGGCCTGGGGTCGAACCACCGGATACGTCGGGTGGACCGATCGCGGCGGGCCGCGATGCGCGCCGCCCGCGGCGGGTCAGACCAGGTGCTGACCCGCCGCGGGACGCCGAGTGACGCCGTTACGGCAATCGTCTAAGCGGTCGCCTTCGGGATGCGGATTTTTTGCCCTGGGTAGATCAGGTTCGCGTCCTTGATGACTTCGCGGTTGGCTTCGAAGATGCGCGGATACGCGTTGGCGTCACCGTAGAAGTGTTTGGCGACAGCCGAGAGCGAGTCGCCCTTCTCAATGACATAAAACTCGACTTCGGCGGTCTGGGGCGGGGCGGTGAGTCCGTCGACATTGATCGACTCGACGCCCTTGACGTTGCCCGCCATGAGTACCGCTTTCTCCAGCGCCTCCGGGCTCGCTGCCTCCCCGGCAAGCGAGACGACGCCCTTGTCGTAGGTGACGGTCAGGCCCTTGATCCCTGGATTGTCCTGCTCGATCTCCTGGCGGATTTTGTCACTTGCCTCGGCCTCATTGCCGAAGACTTTCTTACCCACGTCTTTCACAAAATCGAAGAGTCCCATGATGTCCTCTGCTGGTGCTGTTGTGGTTTGGTGTTGCGGTACGCGATAAAGCTAGCATACTGCGGCGACTTTGGCTGTCAGGGGACGGCGTTCGTCGTCTCTCGACCCTGTGAAACGGAAATGCTAAGGTCGCGGTTGTTTGGGCTGAGGTGGACGCCGGTGCTCGGCAGCCGGGGCAGCGCGCGGCGCAGCGCTATCGACTCCTATTTTCAACCTATTGAAAAAAAGATTAACCGTGGAAAAATGAGTCTATGAAAGAGATCAGAGTCGCGATTACCGGTGCCGGCGGTCGCATGGGACGCATCCTGGTGCAGGCGGTCACCGAGTCCGACGGCTTGGTGTTGGGAGCGGCGAGCGAGCAGTCGGGCTCCAGCCTGATCGGGACTGATGCGGGTGAACTGGCCGGGGTCGGGCGACTCGGGGTCGGCCTGGTCCCGAATCTTGCCGGCGCGACGGATGCCTTCGATGTGCTGATCGATTTCACCGCCCCGTCCGCGACCATGGCGCACTTGGCGCTGTGTCGTGCGGCCGGTAAGTCCATGGTGATCGGTACCACCGGGCTCGACGCGGATCAGCGCGCCCTGGTGACCGCGGCCGGGGAGCACATCGGCATCGTCTTTGCCCCCAATATGAGTGTCGGTGTCAACCTCTGTTTCAAGCTGCTCGACATCGCCGCCCAGGTGCTCGGTGATGAGGTGGATATCGAGATTATCGAGGCACATCACCGTCACAAGGTGGACGCTCCCTCCGGGACCGCGCTGCGCATGGGCGAGGTGGTGGCCGCGGCCCTGGGGCGGGATCTCAAGGACGTCGCGGTCTATGGGCGCCACGGCCACACCGGCGCGCGCGAGCGGCGCACCATCGGGTTCGAGACCATTCGCGCCGGCGACGTGGTGGGTGAGCATAGCGTCTGGTTTGTCGCCGACGGCGAGCGGGTCGAGATTGCGCATAAGGCATCCAGCCGCATGAATTTCGCCAAAGGCGCGGCGCGGGCGGCACGCTGGATCGGTACGCGCGGATGCGGGCTTTTCGATATGCAGGATGTGCTGGGGTTGCGGGATCTGTAGCCGCTTGGCGAACCCGCGTGGAGTCGACCACCCGGCCACACGGGCAATGAAGCCAAATGAGAGGCGAATCACCTTTCCCGCGCGGCCTTGGCGTATGATTTCGAACTCAGCGGCTGAGTCTTTACGCTAGACTCAAGTCCGGCGTTCCACCATCGGCGTTGGCAGCACAGGCGGAGGGCGGAGGAGCGGATGGACGAAACCTCAGTGGCACTCTGTATCGATCTCGACGGTACTCTGGTGCGCAGCGATTTGTTGGTGGAATCGACCCTGCGGGCGATCAAAGACCAACCCGTGGCGGCCCTGGGTGCCGTCATGGGACTGTTCACGCAGGGCCGGGCGCATCTCAAGCAGGGCTTGGCCAACCTGGTCAACCTGCGCGTCGATTTGTTGCCCTACAATCCCGCGGTGCTGGCCCTGGCGAAAACAGCCAAGGCGGCCGGCCGGCCGGTCGTCCTCGCCACCGCCTCGAACCGCAAGTACGCCGAGCAGGTCGCCCAGCATCTGGGACTGTTCGATGCCGTTTACGGCAGCGACGAGACCACCAACCTCTGTTCGCACGCCAAGGCGGAGCAGTTGGTCCTGCACTACGGTGAGGGCGGCTTCGACTACGCGGCCGATGCCGCGAAGGACGTGGAAGTCTGGCGTCATGCCCGGCGCGCCATCGTCGTCGATCCGCAGCCAGGTGTCTTGTCCAGCCTCTCCCGGCTGGGGATTCCCCATGACGTGTTGAGCCGGCCCGGGTCACGACTGGCACCGCTGCTGCGGGCCTTACGCCCTCACCAGTGGATCAAGAATGCCCTGGTCTTCCTGCCTCTGGTGGCCGCCCATCTGTATTTGGACCCGCCTGCCATCCTGGGTGCCGTGCTGGCCTTCCTGTGCTTCAGTCTGGTCGCCTCCGCGGGTTATATCATCAACGACCTGCTCGATCTTGACGCGGATCGCCAACATGTCCGCAAGCAGCGGCGCCCCTTTGCCTGCGGTGCCATACCACTGACCTGGGGCCCCCTCCTGATCGTCGGGTTGACAGCCGGTGGAGTCGCGATCGCCGCCTTGCTCCCGCCCTTGTTTCTCTTGGTGTTGCTGGCCTACTTCGTCACCACCCTGGCCTATTCGCTGCATCTTAAACGGCGGCCGACCCTGGACGTGATGACCCTGGCGGGCCTTTATACACTTCGCGTCATTGGCGGCACCGCGGCCATCGGCGTCGCGCCGTCGTTCTGGCTGCTCGCCTTCTCCATGTTCCTGTTCTTGAGCCTCGCCTACCTCAAGCGGTACGCTGAGTTGGAGGCCCTGGTTCGCAGCGGACGCGACTGGGCTTCCGGTCGCGGCTACACGGTCACGGATATCGAGCTGGTGCGCGGCCTCGGCATCCCGGCGGGTTACTGCGCGGTCATGGTGCTGGCCCTCTATATCAACAGTCCGGAGGTCCGTGTCCTCTACCAGCATCCGGCCGTGATCTGGCTGATCTGCCCGGTGCTGCTCTATTGGATGGCGCGCACCTGGTCCATCGCCCATCGGGGGCTGATGCACGACGATCCGCTGGTCTTTGCCGTGGCAAATCGGGGCAGTCAGGTGATCCTGCTGGTCTGCGCCCTGATCCTGTGGTTTGCGATCTGACCCGGATGGACGCGCAAACGTCGTTCCCATCCTGGGGGCGTTACCCGCCCGCGACGCCGGCGCGCGTGCTGCCGGTGCGTTTTCGCGACCAAGCGGTGCCGCGGGTTGCGGGTTCCGTGCTCCCCTACGGCAATGGCCGCAGTTACGGTGACAGTTGCCTCAACAATGGCGGTACCTTGCTGGCGACGCGCGGACTGGATCGCTTTCTGGCCTTCGACCCGAGTACCGGGCTGATCCGTTGTGAAGCCGGCGTCCTGCTCAGCGAGATTCTATCCCTGACGGTCGGCTACGGCTGGTTTTTGCCGGTTACCCCGGGCACTCGGTTGATCACCGTCGGCGGGGCCATCGCCAATGACGTGCACGGCAAGAACCACCACCTGGCCGGCACCTTCGGTCACCAGGTCACTTGCCTGGAACTGGTCCGCGGGTCGGGCGAGCGGATGCGTTGCAGTGCGACTGAACGGGCGGACCTGTTTGCCGCGACCATCGGGGGTCTGGGTCTCACCGGGCTCATCACCTGGGCCGAGTTCCGGCTCAAACGCATCGCCAATCCCTATGTTCAGGTCGAGCGGACCCGCTTCGACCGGTTGGACGACTTTTTCGATCTGGCCCTAGGTGCGGAGCGCGAGCGCGAGTACACGGTCGCCTGGATCGACTGTCTGGCGACCGGCCGGCACCTCGGCCGCGGCATCTACATGGCGGGCACCCACGCGGCGCCGACCTGCGAAGGTGCGCCGGGGGCGCCTGGCCGAACGCTCTCGGTTCCCTTCGATCCACCGGTGTCTCTCATTGCCGGGCCGACCCTCAAGACTTTCAATGAACTCTTCTACCGTAAGCAGTTCCGTCGCGTGCAGACCGGCCTGGAGCATTACGCGCCTTTCTTTTATCCCCTGGACGGTATCGATCAATGGAACCGCATCTATGGCCCCAAGGGGTTTCTCCAGTATCAGTCGGTGGTGCCGATGGCGCTCGGTCGCGACGTCACCCGTGAGATGTTGCAGTGCATCGCCCGGTCCGGACAGGGGTCTTTTCTTAGCGTGTTGAAAGTTTTCGGCGATCGGCCGCCGGCCGGCCTGCTGTCGTTTCCGCGCCCTGGGGTGACCCTGGCCCTGGACTTCCCCTTCAAGGGACCTTCGACCCTGCGGCTCTTCGAAACCCTCGACGCCTTGGTCACACAGGCGGGCGGGGCCATTTATCCAGCGAAGGATGCCCGTATGTCTCCAGCGTTGTTCGCCTCCGGCTACCCCAGGCTCGACGAATTTCGCCGCCATCTGGATCCGGCTTTTTCATCCAGTTTCTGGCGGCGCGTGACGGGGGATGCGCCATGAGCGCACGGGTGCTGATCGTCGGTGCCACCTCCGCGATCGCCGAGGCCGTCGCCCGGCGCTATGCCGCCCAAGGGGCGGCCCTGTTTCTGGCGGCGCGCCGGACTGACCGGGCCGCGGTCATCGCCGACGATCTGCGGGTGCGCGGGGCCGCGGCCGTGACGGTCGCCGCCTATGATGCGACGGTGCGCGACACCGCCGATGCCCTGGTGGCCGCCGCGTGGGAAGCCTTGGGCGGGATCGACGTGGCGCTGATCGCCCACGGGTCCTTGCCGGATCAACCGGCCTGCGCCGCCTCCGCCGTCCTGACGCGGCAGGAGTTGGAGGTCAACGCGCTCAGCGTTATCGACCTGCTCACCCCCTTGGCCAATCGCATGGCGTCGGCGCGTCATGGCACCCTGGCCGTGATCGGCTCAGTGGCCGGTGACCGTGGTCGCCAGAGCAATTATGTCTACGGTGCGGCCAAGGGATGTCTCGCGGTCTTCATGCAAGGCTTGGCTCACCGCCTGACCCCGGTCGGGGTGCGGGTGCTGACCATCAAGCCGGGATTCGTCGATACACCCATGACCGCCGCCTTTCCCAAAGGACCCTTGTGGGCCAGTCCGCAGACCGTGGCACGGGATATCCAGCGCGCGATCGAGCGCGGTGCTCAGGTGCTCTATACGCCTTGGTTCTGGCGTTGGATCATGCTGGTGATCCGGCTGATTCCCACGTCGATTTTTCAGCGCACGCGGTTGTGATCCGAGCCGTCGTCAATGGCTGAGCAAGGTTCCGTGCTGGTCGGCCTGTTCCATTCATGCAAAACGCGCTTGGATACGGAATTGGCCCGCTTTCTGATCGTCGGGAGCTTCTCCGCCCTCGTGAATCTGGTCTCGCGCTATGTGCTGAATCTGGTGATGGGGTACAGCGCGGCGATCCTGCTCGGCTATCTCTGCGGGATGGTCACGGCCTTCGTGCTTTTTCGGATGTTCGTGTTCCCGGCCTCGCGGCTGAGCACTGCGACCGAATTTCTACGCTTTGCGCTGGTGAATCTGGTGGCGGTCATCCAAGTCTGGGCCGTCAGTGTCTTCCTTGCGGAATGGCTGTTCCCGCGGATCGGCCTCGTCTCCCATGCCCATGATATCGCACACCTGATCGGTGTAGCGGTACCCGCTTTTACGAGTTATCTGGGGCATAAGCATTACAGTTTTCAGCAGCACTAAGGCGATTGGCGTGCGTTGATGTGCATTCGTGGGGTGATCTCTTGAGAGCCGTTGTCACCGGTGTCATCGCGTCCAGGTATTTCATTGCAGCCTGCTTTGCTCTGTTCCTGCTGCTGCGCCTGGCGCTCATCCTGCTGATTCCCGTGACCCAGGAGTCGGATGCCGCGCAGTATTTCCGGTTGGCTCAGAGTATCGGTGCGGGCGCGGGCTATACTGAGCACGGCATGCCCACCGCCTACTGGCCGGTTGGTTATCCCGGCTTTCTGGGCGGGCTGTTCGCCGTCTTCGGCTCACATCCAGTGGTTGGACAACTCGCTAATCTCACCCTGGCGGCGGCCTCGTTCTTTCTGGTCCTGGGGTTGACCCGCCGGATTTTTCAAAGCGAAACGACCGCGCGGGTGGCGGTGCTGTTACTCGCTCTCTACCCGAATCATATCGCCTATACGCCGCTGTTGCTGACCGAGCTTTTGTTTACCTTGCTGGTGCTCGCCGGGTGCTGGTTGGCGATGTTCCACGGCGGCCGGCGGGCCGCCATCGTCGCCGGTCTCATCTTTGGACTGGCGACGCTCGTCAAGCCGCAGACCCTGTTACTCCCGGCCATGTTGATCTTGCTCGGGCTGATGTCCCGCTCGGGACGTCTGGAGGTGCACCGCCGGCTTCGCAACGGACTCTTGCTGTACTTGGCGTTGATGGCCGTCCTGGTCCCCTGGTCGGCGCGGAATTTCCTGGTCCTTGGCTCGCCCATACTGGTATCGACGAACGGGGGTGTGAATCTGCTGATCGGCAACAATCCCAGCGCGGATGGTGGTTATCTGGAGGACGATGCCTTGCTCGCGCAGCGCCGCTTTTCGCTGGCTGACCAAGTGGCTGCCGACCAGCGTGCGAAAGCGCTGGCGACCCAGTGGATCGCCGCGCATCCGCGGCGATTCCTGGAGCTGATGCCACTCAAAGCCCTGCGCCTCTGGGGTTGGGACGGGGAGGCCGACTGGTCTTACCGGATCGGATTTGCGAACTACCACGCGTTCGCGAACGTCTTTCGCGGCGTACGCGCGGCAAATCAAGTCTATTATTTCGGACTATTGGCGCTGTTCCTCGCTTCGATCGCCATGCTGCCCGGCCGGCTGGCGCGCCTGACCGTGCCCTGGATCTTTTTCGGCTATGCGTTTGTGCTCTATACGACTTTGATCTCGCTGATCGTCTTTGGCGCCCCCAGGTTTCACTTTCCACTGATGCCATGGATCATCATGTATGCGTCCTGGGTCGTCAGTGAGTGGTTGCTGCACCGCGTCGATGCGCCGTCAGTAACGACGCCACTGTCGGATCACGCACGACGCGACGCGACGGGAGCGGTCCAGGTGCCCAGGGCCGTGGATCATCAAGGGCTCGATCATGCCTAAGTCCCCAACATCGGGCGATGACGCAGCGGCCATGTGCGCTGATGGACTCCATATCCGTTCGTCAACCGTGTCGCCGAGCGCTGACAGGGGCGGGAGTGGCGTCTTTGCGATGGTGCTCCTGGTGCTCGGGGCAGCGTGCTTGCTCTGGGGTTTTTACCGCTTCGTGAGCGGCTATCTCCTGGTTGGCAAGGTCGGCGATTTCGCCGTCTACTACGAGGCGGCAAAAGCTTTGCTGCACCACCTGCCGGTCTATGAGCAAGCCATCACGTCGCCCAATGGTTTTCTGTATCCCCCGGTCAGCCTCGGCCTGTTCGTGTTATTTGCCCCATTCTCGCCCCAGGTCGCTTATAGCCTGTTCGCGGCTGTCGTTTATGGGTCGACAGCGGTCGCGTCATGGCTTTTCCTGCGACAGGTCGCGGCAGCGGCGGACAAACCGATTTCCCGGCTGATGCTGATCGCTTGTGCCGTGTTTGGCCTGGGCTTTGCCCCGACCTATCTGAATGTCATCGCCGGGCAGGTGAACACGCTGGTGTTGCTATTGTGTGTGTTTTACCTGTACCTGCTGGATCGGCGGCCGTTCCTCGCCGGCGTACTGCTGGGGCTCGCGGCCTGGATCAAAGTCTATCCCGTGTTGCTCGGTATCTTCGTCTTCGCCCATTCCCGCTACCGAAACGTGCTGCTGGGGCTGGCCTGTGTGTTCTTTGCCGCCCCGCTGCTGCTGGCCTGGCTAGTCCCCGTCAATCTGTACAGAGACTATTTTTTCAGTGTTCTGCCGCAGGTGTCCCGTATTGGAACCGTGCATATCTATAACCAATCGATCGCCGCTGCCGTGCATCGCTTTTTCAGGCCGCTCGCCGATGCGTTCAACTGGGAAGTCTATACGCTTTCCACGGTGGCGCAGGGGGTGTCGACCCTGGTTCTGAGTGCCTCGGCGATCGTCGTGTTACTTTGGCTGCGGCGTGATGTCGCCGCAAGAAAAAACGCCGGCTTTGCACTACTGCTGGCACTGATTCCGATGCTGGTTTCACTCGGGTGGGGATACACCTATGTTCTGGTGCTGCCGCTCATTTTCATGCTGCTGCTTCATGCCGCCGAACGCGGCATCTGGTGGCAAGCAGCGGTCTTGATTCTCATCAGCGGCTTCTGTATCCCGTCGTACTCCGAGGTGCAGGTCATCAACCGCCTTCCGGAGATACTGGCTCAGGTGTTCTATGCGCGCTACCCGCTGGCAACCCTCGCCATGGTGATCGCGGCGCTCGCCCTGCTTGGCAGACGAACGGACCGCGCGGGGCGCTCCACCGATCAATGAGCGGTTTCGGCGTCGAACGCTATAACTGGACGCCGGGGCAGGTTTCAAACCCGTCCCGTGGTCAACCGCTGTCGGTTTCTTGACTGAAATCGCCCTAGCAGCGTGTCGGACTTAGCCCCTAGGATTAGGGTATGAGTCAACATAAAGGCTTTTTGTTGCTCCACAATCTAACGTAAGGTGATTTCCGCGAAAAATCCAACCCGTAGGAGCCCGCTTGCG
>NZ_KB902545.1 GCF_000379525.1 Lamprocystis purpurea DSM 4197
GACATGCGGTGGAGCCTCCAGATGACGACATACGGGGCTCCCAGGCTACTGGGCTAGAGACGGGATTTCATGCAGGCTTGCCGGAAAGACACGAAGGGTACAACGCACGCGTTCTCCATCAAAATGGACCGGCTTAAGGTCTATATTAAAGAGCACCCGCAGTATTTTGAGGGCAAAAAGCCCCCGTTGATTCCGGATTGGAACTGGAATTTCGACCAGGATCTAGTGCTGTTCGTGACGCAGCTGACGCCTTGATCATAACGACGGCCATCACGATTCTCGGCGGGCGTCCCGCCCGCCAGACGAACGAGACGCCCCGTCCCCCCAGGTTTGGCCGGGATTGCGGCAAGCCGGGGAGGGAAACGGGGGGCAGGCCCTGACTCGATTTTGGCCATTTTCCTAACGAGAAGGATGAGGGCTGGGGGGGCAGGTCTGATGGCTGGTGACCCCATCCCCCAAGACCCCATCCCCATTCAAGTCGAACAGCGCGGCGTCCTGCCCCCGCTGTCCGGTCAGGCGATTGATGATGACCCGGCGTCCCCAGGCCTGGGGTGTAAGCCCACCCAAACCACAGAAAATTCCATCTTGATCATCGTTCCGGCCGTCACCCAGGCGTTCCACACCGGAGGTCGAGGCTTTAAGCCGGACCAGGGCCGCGCAGACGCGATCTCGACCGGCTAAAGCCTCGACCTCCTGTCTCTTTCACCGCACACGGCTCAAGACTTGATAAGCCCCTTTGACAGAGCCGGCTGTTAGGCCTTCACGATACCAATTTGCAGCCCTCGTACCGTTCGGTGTAACTTGGCTTGTGCCAATTCACTTTGCAGTCGGTGGCTGCACCAATAGCAGAAGCTATCGTCATTTGCTTTGCCGCCGTTGTGAGAGTTCTACAAACATTCTCGTGATTCAAGACCAACTGGAATCCAGATTATGCAGGGCAATTCACGGGAATAAACATCCCGACTGCGCATGCCTGCAAAGCCCGTAGGGCTGGAGGGGCGACGTCGCCCCTACACATCGGTAGAGCCTTTCCCGAAAACGACCAAAGCTCAGACCACCGCGTCCGGCACATCCGCCGGGCGCTCCGCCGCAGCGCCGTGCATCAGAATATTGAGCATCCGCATGGTGGCCGCGATGGCGGCGAAGACTTGGTTGGCATGGACGCCGCGGGTCTTGATGCTGCCGCGCTCGGTGTCCCAGGTGATGATGCACTCGGTCAGCGCATCGGCGCGCCCGCCCTTGGGGATACGCACCTCATAGTCCTTGAGTTCCGGCAGAGTGATCCCGTTCCGCTTCAACGGCTTGGTTAGCGCATTGATGAAGGCATCGAAGGCGCCGTTGCCGCTCCCCGCCGCGGTCACCACCTCGTCACCCAGACAGATTTTGATGCTGGCCGTGGACTCCAGGTCCAGGCTCGATGAAACATTGCAGGCCAGCAACTGCGCGTGGTTGTAATCCTTGCTGTCCAGCACCTCGGCGATGATGAACGGCAGGTCCTCGGTGGTGATGGTCTTCTTGGAATCGCCCAACTCGACGATCCGGGCCAGCACCCGGCGCTGATTCTCCTCGGACAGACTGATATCCAGGCGCTCCAGATTCTTGGCCAGGGACGCCTTACCCGCGAGCTTGCCCAGGGCGTATTTGCGCCGCCGGGCGAAGCGCTCCGGCGAGAGCCGGGTGTGGTAGAGACTGCCCTTCTTGTCCCCGTCGGCATGAATGCCCGCGGTCTGGGTGAAGACATCGGCGCCGACGATCGGCGCGTTGTCGGCGACCCGCTTACCGGAGAAATACTCCACCAGCTCGCTGACCCGCGCCAGATGGGTCTCATCGATCCCGATCTCGAACCCGAGCTGATCGCGCAGGTTGACGGCAACCTCGGCCAGCGAGGCGTTGCCGGCCCGCTCGCCCAGGCAATTGACGGTGCAATGCACGGCCGCGACGCCCGCCTGGGCGGCAGCCAGGCAATTGGCGGTGCCCAGACCGTAGTCGTTGTGGGGGTGGAAATCGAACAGCAGCCCCGGAAAACGCAGAATCATGTCGCTCATGGCGCAGAAGACCCGCTCCGGCGTCATCACCCCCAGGGTGTCGGGGAGCATGAAGTGCGCGATGCCCACGTCCGCCAGCCGCTCGACCAGGCCATAGACATAGGCCGGTTTGTCCTGGTAGCCATTGGACCAGTCTTCCAAATAGCAGTTGACCTTGAGCCCCCGCGCCAGCGCCAGACCGACCGTCTCGCGCACGTCCGCGGCGTGCGTGTCCAGCGTCTTGCCGAGCTGGCCCACGCAGTGTTTTTCGCTGCCCTTGGCCAGCAAATTGAGCACCCGTCCGCCCGCCCGCGTGATCCAGTCCACGCTGCGCCCGCCGTCGACAAAACCCAGCACTTCCACCCGCTCGGCCAGCCCGCGGCGCGCCGCCCAGTCGACAATGTTGGCGACCGCGTCCAGCTCACCAGGAGAGACCCGGGCCGAGGCGACCTCGATGCGGTCCACCCGCACCAGATCCAACAGGACCTTGGCGATATTGGTCTTCTCGTCCGGGGAAAAGGACACCCCCTGCGTCTGTTCGCCGTCACGCAGCGTGGTATCCATGATGCGGACAGTACGAGGGGATTCGGTCATGCGGGGTCTCGTGGATTCAGGGACAGACGGGGCAAACGACACAAGGATACTGCCGCGACGCCTTGATTGCGTTAGAATCAGGGTCGAACGACAGGCTCGGGGAGATCGAATGATACCATCCAGGACGCGGCGCGGGAGCGCGGATGCCGACCATTCGCGCGTCGGCAGGGCGCAGGCCGGGCGCGCGACACCCGCGGCGACCGTCCTGATCACCCGCGTATCCGATCGCCAACAGCAATGAAGTGACCCCCCGATGTATCGCTGGATTCACCAGGAAAAGGCCCGTTACTACCAGGCGCACCTGATCCGCGACCTGTTCGGCGACTGGACCCTGATCACGGTCTGGGGCAGCCTGGGCTCGCACCGCGGCCGGATGTACAGCTCCGGTGTGCAGTCCTACGAGGCGGGCCTGGCCCGACTCGAAGCGATCAGCAAGCGCCGCCGCCAGCGTGGTTACCTGCTCGTCGATGGGTCCTGAGCCCAGGGTCTCATCGCGATAGCCGCGGCATCGCGCGCGACGCGCCGTGCTCCGGTTCCTGGGCGATCAATCATTGACCAGCCCTGCTAACCGACTGGCTGATCAGGGTTGCACCCGTCTTGGGCACAGGCTATCCACAGAGACGGTCACAGTGACTGTGGAAGGTCCGCGCGGCGGCTGCGACACTGGCGCAACCGGAGGTGATCAATCGTTGACCGGCCCCGCTAACCCACTGACCAGTCAGGGTTCAACCTGGCTTGAGCACAGGCTATCCACAACGACGCTCACAGTGACTGTGGAAGGTCCGGGCGGCAGCAGGCTGATGGTGGATGCGCTGCGCTTATCCACCCTACGAAACGGACTCCACTGTAGGGTGGATAAGGCGCGCCACTCGGTGTCAGGGACCCGGCACGGCGGGCGCGCGCGCCGCATCCACCAGGAGTCGCGCGATGCCGCCCGAATTCGGAATCGCTGTCAGTCCGTTTTGCAGGAACACAATCAATGCCATCACACGTTCAAGACCGACTCGCCGCGATCATCACTGAGATCGACCGCACCGGACAGGCCGATGTCCTGCGCCTCACGGTGCTGAAGAAATGGTTCGAATACCACCCTAGGCGCCTGCGCGCCTTCGGGCTCTGGGTCGCGGAGCGGGCTGCCGCCCGCGGCGAAGGAGCCGAGGGAGAGGCCGCGGACTTGTTCGCGACGGCGCGCACCCTGCTGACTGAGCGCCCCCTGTCCGAGCCGCGACCCGGCTGGACGGCCGCCGAGACACTGCACCGTCGTCTTGCGGCCTTCCAGAACACCGTGCAATACATTCGCGGAACGCCGGTGCGGATCATCCGGAACCGAAATCTGCTCCTGGTTGAAGAAGGTCTCGCCTTGTACCTGGGTCAGCGGACCAGGCCGACTGACGGCTACCGGTTGGCGGCCAATGATTGTGAACACTATGACCCTCACTACGGCACGAATCTGAATGGACCAGCGCGGGAGAAAGTGGCCGCTCTGCTCGGTTTCGTTGCAACGGTCGAGGCGCAGGAGGGCCAAGCGACCTGAGATTTCAAGCCCGCGAATCGCCGCACAACAGAGGAATCCGCTTCATGTGTCCGACCAGGACCGCGCGCGTGGCGCGGTCATAACCAAACTCGGCACTGGTCGCACTCCAGGTACTGACGACCCGATCCACCGCTGTGCGCACGCGCTCGGCCATCCACGCCGGATCAGCGCCGATTTTGCGGGCCATCCGCTGAAAAGATTCGAAGGTCACATCCTCCCAGCGTTTTGACTTAGCGAGATTGAGTGCCAGGGTATCGTCAGCTTTATAGGGAATGGTCGCGACCTGATCGTAGGCCGGTGACAACTCCGCCCGAACGCCGTCCGGATAGCGCAAGGTCCAGTTCTTGTGATGGGCATCGCCATTACCGGAGGCCGCCATGAAAACGAGGCGCAGCAGGAATGCCGCCAACCCCTCCTCCCCGGCCAGTGACCAGATCACCCTAGCCAAGGTCTCGTAATTGAATTTCTTGTATTTCTCCTCTGGATAGAGCCCGAGGATCTGCGCGAAGTCCTCCATATGGACACGGCTGCCATCGGCGCGGCGATCGAAACGCCGCACCGCCAGGGCCCGGTGTTCGTGAAAGGTTCCGACCGCATCAGGCAAACCCGTGATGTCCGCCACATCGACCAGTTCCAGCTCGGGAATCGGGATTCCGCAGGCCTCGGCCCAACGCATGGTCGCGTATTCATTTTCCGGCACTCCAGGGCAGCGGCTGTCCGGGAGCTTGACGATCCAGTCGCCGCCCCGCCCACTGACCGGAATGGTGAGCCCACGCTCGCCGCGGCGGACCGAGAATTTCAGTTGCACCCCCGCCAACGAGAAATGCCAGGACTCACCGTTCGCCTCGCTCGACTTCGCGTCAAACAGGTCCGTCTCCTCGGGTTCACTTGCCGACGGATCAGCGACGATCCGTACCGCGCCCGGCAGATCCTCTCCCAAATGCCGTAGCAGGAAAAATTCGCGGGAGGCGAGGATACCGGCGCGTTGCGCGACCAGCGCGCGTAAGGGTCCTTCCGGCAGGAGGTTGGAAAACCAGGACGGGACTTTCGAGCGGGTGCGCTGCACCTGATCCAGGTCATCAAGAAAAACCTGGCCCAGCACTGGCCTCGGGTAGGCCTGTTTGTAGGATTCGAGCAGCCGGAATTCGCAGCCGTCGCTGCGCTCCCGGCTCAGGGTGCCGACCGGCAGATCGTTCAACAGCACATGCAGCAACGCAGCCACTCAGAGGTCCTCATCATCGACCACCAAGGCCGCCAGCGCGGGCCGGTCCGGCTCGTCCCAGCGCGCATGACGGGCGAAGAATCGCGCGAAGTGGTCACGCAGGAACCCGGCTCGCGCCCTGAAAAAACCATCTGTATCACCGCGACGCAGGGCCGCGATCCCGTCCTCAGAGATACCGTGCGAAGCCAGCACGACGGGGTTCGCCACGTCGATCAGAAGTCGCCGCAGGCACGGACGTTTGGGGTGAAGGAGCCGGTTCACGACCGACTTCGTGAGCAAGCCCCGGCTGCTCGCGGACACCGCGGGCATCGAGAACGCCCGCTCTCCCGGCCCAGTGAGCAGATCCAGGCCGATCGGCGCCGCGCTTTCCAGGTCCCGCGGCATGAGATCCAGCAGGGCCAGGGTCTGTAACTTACTGGCGGCATGACGGAAATTGAAGGGGCTTGTCGGCTCGGGCAAGACCGCGGGCCGAGCTTCGAGCATCGCCAACAGCCGCTGGACAGCGGTATCCTCGCTGTCTGAAACACTGCGCTCGATGCGCGCACGCGTGGAGACCGTAGTGCCCTGGTGGGCGCCATTCAGTGCCCCACGCCAGACCCAACGCGCCAACAGATCGCGGGAGCGCGGCCGGGGATGCGGATAGTGCTGGAAGAATTGACCGAGCAACACAAAGGGCTGCTTATAGGGCAGCAACGCGTAGTGCGGGATGCCGACGTCGGCCTTCAGGAACTGGATCACGCGCTCGGCGGTTTGCGCCGTCTCGCGATAAGCCGCCATGGCGTCCGCTGCGGTCAGACGCAGGGGTCCGTCGTTCGTCCGCTCGATCACGTCGACGCCGCGCAAGACCCGCAAGAGCCGGTACAGCAGCGTCTCGTCAACGGGGCCGAAGTTGAAGTCCTCCAGATCAGCGACAACCTGCACCATGGTCGCGGGACGGGTCTGGCCGCGCGCGCCGCGCAAGGCATCAAAGACCTCGGTCTCTTGCAGTCGCCTCCCGGTCGCGTTGGTCCGTCCGAAGATCTCGCGCAGGGTCTCTTCACGCGTGGCTCGAACGAGATAGGCGGGAATCTCGTATTCCCGGATACGCTTCCCCAGGGTGAAGGTGCGCTCGCGCCGAACCGGGTCCTTGGCAACATGCTCAAAGACCCACTGCATCAAGCGTTCGGAATCCGCCACCGCGGTCATGGGTAGCCAACGGGAGGGGTCCTCGGCACGGTTACGCGGCGGTCGGACAAAGGTGCTCTGGTCGAGATCGAAATAGAGCGCGAACTCATCCGCGTCGGGCTCCGGAGCCAACAGCACCCGCGCGAGGGAGACGAGCCGCTGTTGACCATCCACGACCCAGAGCGCGTCGCTGCGGGCCTGCGCGCTGATACGCAGCGCGCCGAACAACAGCTCCGCCGGCTCCGCGCTGGTCTCCCAGAACAACAGGGTGCCGACCGGATAGCCGCGATAGAGGCTATCGAAAAACTTCGCGGCATCTGTCCACTTCCATTTGATGCCGCGTTGAAAGGGTGGGATGCGGATGCGCCCAAGACGCAGATCGGGCAGCAGATCCTCAACCTTGAACGCGCGCGCTTCCGGGCGGCGTTCCAAGGGTTCGGGGTCTTGGCGGTCTTCCGTCATAGCGGACATCCATGGCGAATGTGACCCAACTATAGCGAATGCCCGACCAGCCCGCACCTTTGGTAACGACGCGGTGCGAGGGTATCGTCGCGGGGCCTCGATCAAGATTCCGGCCACTTGGGCTCGCCGGGTGCGTAGTCAGGCCATCCTGGCCTGACACCGTCAGGGCTGGAAGCCCTGACTACGCATACCGCTGGCCGGGATTACGATCAAGGCCGTCGCGGGTATCCTAAACACGATTACGACAACGACAACGACCGAGGCGCCAAAGGCGTCCCCTAGCAGCCTGTCGGACTTAGCCCCTAGGATTAGGGTATGAGTCAACATAAAGGCTTTTTGTTGCTCCACAATCTAACGTAAGGTGATTTTCGCGAAAAATCCAACCCGTAGGAGCCCGCTTGCGGGCGACGGGTGGGGCACAATGACGCGATTCCGGCAGGTCACGTCGCCCGCAAGCGGGCTCCTACGGAGCTTGATTCTTGATAGCGTCTTATTCGGAAATCGCCTAAAGTCCGACAGGCTGCTAGTGCCGGGTCCCTGAAACCGAGCGGCGCGCCTTATTTCTCGCGCGGATAGGGCCAGGCCATGATGCCGCCCTCCATGACCTTGACGTTGCGCCAGCCATAGGCCTGAAGGATGGCGGCACCCTCGTAGCCGCGCAGTGAGATCTTGCAGTAAAGAATGATCTCCTTGTCTTTGTCCTGCGGCAGTTCGTTGAGCCGCGCGCGCAGCGCACCGAGCGGGATCAGTGCCTCGCCAATGCCGAGACGCAGTTCCTCGAACTCAGTCGGACCGCGGGTGTCGAGGATGAAGCAATCAGCTCCCTGATCGACGCGCTGCTTGACTTCCCGAGCGGACAGCCCCTGCATCCGGCCCATGAGCTTGTTCTCCAGCACCTGAGCCGCGACGATGACGTGATCCAGGGCCAGTGAGTACGGCGGAGCATAGGGCAGATCGGCATTGACCAGGTCAGTCACCGTCAATTGGCCGCGCAGCGCCATCGCCACGGTCGCCACCCGCTTACTGGCGTCACCGGGGCCGATGCACTGAAAACCCAGGACCCGGCCCGACTTGCGATCGGCCACCAGTTTGCTGATCAGCAGCTTGCCGCCCATATAGCCGGGGATGTCGAGCCCGGCGATGGTCGCGGTCTCGATGTCATAGCCCAGCTCCCGCGCCCGCTGCGCCGAGAGACCGGTAAAGCCGACCGTGTAATCGAAAATCTTGCAGATGCCGGTCTTGGTGATCCCGGGGAAGCGGGCGCTACCCTCCTCAATGACATTCTGGCCGGCCACCCGCCCCTGCAGGTTGGCGATGTCGCCATAGGGCGCGCGCAGCTTGGCACCGGTGATCAGTGAGGTGCACTCGACACAGTCGCCGACCGCATAGATCAGCGGGTCCGAGGTCTGCATGTAGTCGTTGACCGCGATCCCCCCGGTCTCCCCGAGGACGATCCCGGCTGCCTCCGCGAGGCTGACGTTGGGCCTGACCCCCACGGAGACGACAGCGACCTCGCAGGGCAGTTCGGTGCCGTTGTCCAGCTTGACCCCGATGAGGCGCCCGTCTTCACCAAGAAACTCGGCCACGCCGTTGCCGACGATGATGTCCGGACCATTGGCGCGGATGTGGTTCTCCACCAGCTTGGACAGATCCGGGTCCAGGAAGGGCAGGATCCGGCGGGTCTTCTCGATGACCGTGGTATGAATTCCGGCCAGACGCAGCGCCTCGCAGACCTCGAAGCCGATCAGCCCGCCGCCGACCACGACCGCCTTGGCGGCTTTCTTGTCGTCGCGCACCGCCCGCAGAAAATCGGCATCGGCCAGCGAATGCAGTGTCGTAATGCCCTTGAGTGCGATGCCTGGAACCGGCGGACGCAACGGCTTGGCACCGGTGGCGATCACCAGCCGGTCATAGGCGATGGTCTGCTGGTCGCCGGTGGGCAGGTGGCGATAGGTCACGGTCTGTTCCGCGCGGTTGATCGCGACCGCCTCGGTCTCGACCAGAGCATTGATACGCTTTGCCTTCTGGAAAAAGTTAGGATCCCGCACGATACCGGCCGGAGTGCAGATCAACAGATTGCGGTCATCGAAGGTACCGCCGACATAGTAGGGAAAACCGCAGGAGGCCATCGACAGATCGGGTTCGCGCTGGATCAACGTGATCTCGGCGAACTCATCCATCCGGCGCGCTTTGGCGGCAGCCTTGGGACCGGCGGCGGAGCCGCCGATGACGACGATGCGTAAGGGGTGTGACGACATCAGAGAGTCCTCGGATAATGCAAAACAGAACAGCAGAGTCACCGGAGTCGCGGCTGATCGATGACGATGGACCGGTGCTCGGGACGCGGGACAGTGCCGCTCCCACAGTTTGTCAGTCTGTCCCGACAGCACGCAACGGACGATGCGTATCCGCAACCCAAGGTTCATTTTCCGCCCGAACTGGGGCAAGATGCGGCCTGCAACTGTTCTGAGATTTGAGCCGATGAGCCAAGACGTCCCTTTCTGGGAAACCACACCCCTGCACGCGATGACTCCGGAACAATGGGAATCACTGTGCGACGGGTGCGCCAAATGCTGCCTGGAGAAGTTCGAGGAGGAAGAGACCGGACGCATCGTCTACTCGCGGGTCGCCTGTCAACTGCTCGACCTGGACACCTGTCGCTGCGGCGACTATCCAAACCGCTCCAGGCAAGTGTCGGACTGCGTCAGACTGGTGCCCGCGGAACTCAACCCGGCCACCTGGCTGCCCGAAACCTGTGCCTATCGGCGCCTCGCCGAGGAGCGGCCCTTGCCCCGCTGGCATCCACTGCTCACCGGCGATCCCGGCTCGGTCGCGGCAGCCGGGCACAGTGTCCGCGGCCGCGTCATCGCGCCGTCCAAGGACGAAGACCCGCTGATGAACCTGATCGATTGGATCAAGTAGAGTTCCAACCATGCCCCAAAACCGCATCCGCGATTGCTCTACCCTCACCCATCGGCTCGTGCTGGCCGCCACCCTGCTGGCTCTTGCGATCGGGGCCTCGCCCACCCATGGGGCCACGCCCTGGGCCGAGGTCACCACGCCCAGTCCAGGGCCGACGCGGGTCATCGGCGGTGCATCCAACGGCTGTGTGGGCGGTGCCGACGCCCTTCCCGAGTCGGGCACCGGCTTTGTCACCGTGCGTCGCTACCGCAACCGCTACTACGGGCACCCGACCCTGTTGCGCATGGTCACCGACCTGGGCCAAGCCGCGGCGCGCAAACAGGTCGGCCTGGTGATGATCGGTGATCTCAGCCAACCCCGCGGCGGCCGGATGTCGTCCTCGCATCGCAGCCATCAGAATGGTTTGGATGTGGATATCTGGTTCACCCTGGCACCTTCGCCGGACGCGGCGCGGCGGGTGATGGACAATCAGCCCGATCCGCGGAGCATGGTCCAACCCGGCGGGCTGGAGATGAGCAGCGCCTGGGGCGGGCCGCAACGCTTCCTGCTGGAAACGGCCGCCCGCCATCCGGCGGTGGACCGCATCTTCGTCAACCCCGGCATCAAGCGCGCACTCTGCCGCGAGGTGCAGGGCGAACGGGCCTGGCTGCGCAAGATCAGGCCCTGGCGGGGTCACGACGCGCACTTTCATCTGCGCATCCGCTGCCCGGCCGACAGTCCGCAATGCGAGCCCCAGGGGGCACTGCCCGCGGGTGACGGCTGCGGGGCCGATCTCGCCTGGTGGTTCAGCGACGACGCGCGCAAACCCGGAAAGAAAAAGACCGAGCCTCAGGTCGAACCGGCTGTCCCGAAGGGCTGTATGGCACTGCTGCGGGATTAGGAAACGTACACTGAATGGCTCGCGTGGGAGCGGCGTCCCGCCGCGATGCGGTGCCGCGGTGATCTCGAACGCTGCGGCGACGCGCCCGACCCCATCGCGGCGGGACGCCGCTCCCACCGGGTCGCTGCGCGACTTTCACGGTAACGCCTCGACCTCCGGTCTTCTTGCGGCCGGAACGATGATCAAGGCCCTCAGGGCCAAATTGCACAGCAATTCCAAATTTGGGCGGCATCGCGCGATCCCTGGTGGATGCGGCGCGCGCGACCGCTGTGCCGGGCCCCTGACACCGAGCAGCGCGCCTTATCCACCCTACAGCGGAGCCGGTNTTGTAGGGTGGATAAGCGCAGCGCATCCACCATCAGCCTCGCGGCCGGCACGCTGTTGGCGGCGGCCACCCAAATTTGGAACTGCTGCAAATTGCATCGCTTCTCCGATTACGATTACGATTACGACAACGATTGTATTCGTTGTCTAACGTATTTCTGATATGTTACGCGGCGCCGCGGCGGTTCAAGGCGCTGAAGTTCACCAGTGCGCCGCCGGCGCCGTAAACCGCGCCGGCGACCGCGCCGATCAGCCCCAGACTGAGGAGTTCCACCAGCATACCGGTCTGGCTGTCGGCGGACGGCGCGACGGCTGCCGGGTCACCGCGCAGCCAACCCCAGCCCAGAACCGGGAGCGCAACCACCAGCCAGCCCAGGATCGCGCCGCCCACGGCGCCCAATGAGAATCCTCCAGCGCTCACGGCAAGATGAACGGGCGCGAGGACTGGATTGGAGCGTCGCAGCGCAAACCAGGTAAAGAAACTTCCCATGACCCCGGCGGTCACCCACGCGACCACCCAACCGAGGTCGAATCCGAACACCCCGTAGAACCGACCCACCACCGGCAGACCGAAATGCGCGGCCGCCAATAACCCGCAACCGCCGCCGAAGCCCCAGCCAAAGACAACGAATCCAAGCTGCGATGAAGACATCCTGACGCGCCTTAGCGACAGGGCGTAGATCATGAAACCGGCACCGATCAAACCAACCGCGGCACCGCTCACCGCGCTGAAGAGCGGATTATCGATCGCGATCCGGGAGGCCGCGGCGCCATACAGACCCGACAGCAGATAGATCCCCATGGCCGTGAGGCCGATGACCCAGGCAACGGCCCACCCGAGCACACAGGCAACCAAGCCGACGCGCAACCCTGGCGGCGATGCCTCGGCCGTATCCGGTTCGTCCTGATCGCGCGCGCTGCCGACCACGGGCGGCGGCAGGGGGTAGAGGCCGTCGAATAGCGCATCGGCGCGCATCCACCCGGCGGGCGCGTCCGCCACGATCGGCAACTCGGCCCGTCGCCGGGCCGGCTCCAGACGCTCCATCACCGCGGCTTTCTGGTCGGTTGCCGGGTGGAGCGCAACCACCGACCGCGCGGCGGCGGACCCGGTGGACACCGCCGACCGCATCGGGATCGGGATCGGGGCGGTCGGTCGTCGTTTGGCAGTCGGGCCCAGCATCACCCGCAGCGCCGCGTCCAGGCCATCCAGCAGCGGCGATTCGGAGTCGCCGGCCCACCCGACGAGATCGACCGAGTCGATCCCGCGAAAGGCGCGCGGCAACTCCACCGGGTCCAACACCAGAGAGACCAGGGTGCGCCGCTCCAGCGCCACATCGGCCCCGACGGCCGTCCAGCGATCCCGTGCCGAGGCGGCCGTCCAGACCGCGATGACACAGGAGGCCGCGCTGACGCGCGGTCGTGAGTGCGCCAACCAGTCCCGCTGGGAACCAAAGGGTGCGAGCCGTTCGATGACCCAGCCGCGCGCCTCGATGGCCTGGTGCAGCCGGTCCAGGCGTTCCCGCTGTGGTGCGCCGTCCCCGATCAGCAGGATGTCGGCCATCAGGCAAATACCACCCAGGTCGTCGCGATGTACTTGACCCCGGTCCGGACGACCGCCGCCCGGTGCTCATGGGTCCAGAACGGGGGGAACAGCACCAGTTTGCCGCGCTCCGGGCGCACGCTCACCTGCTGGTGAAGAAACTCGGTCTCGCCGCCGGGGCCGGGGCAGTCGTTGAGATACCACAGCGCCACGAGTTGCCGCCGGCTGAGTTCATGACTGCCGCCGTCCACGTGCCAGTGGTAATACTCCCCCGGCAGATACCGCTGGACCTGATAGCCCTCGTCCTTGAACGGCCCCTTGAAGTAGGGAAAGGTCTCGCGAAACTCCTTGATGGCCGCGGCCAGCGAGCGGAAAAACTCCTGGTCGACATCCAGCCAATCCGGTTTGTTGCTGACCACCAGATCGGTGGTTCGCTTCACGCTCGGATCAGCGGTGCGCAACTGCCCCACCCGCCCGGCATACTGGTGGTGCGGCTGCGCCTCGAAGCGCTCACAGACGGCGTCACAGAAGCCGGGTGACAGGGCCAGCGGCCGCTCGAAGATCAGACTCAGCGGCTTGACCTCGCGGAGCGAAACCAAGGGGGTCAGCGGACGTTCGGTAGCGACGTTCATGGCTGGCTGGGGTCGGCAGGTTCGGGGATGATGCGGTCCAGACGCGCCTGACGAATAGCCGAGATGCGGGCCTGACGGATTTGCTGGGCGATGAGCCGGGGCTCCGCGGCCGCGACGGCGAGGGCCGCCACATCGACCGCCAGCGCTGCAGCGAAGAGACGGCGCAGTTCCCCGGCCTGGGGATAGGGGCGATCGGCATAGCCCGTGCGGCCGCGGAAGTCGGCCTCGCAGGCGGTCAGCATCTGGCGGAAGCGCTCGGGGCGGCGAAAGGCGTCGGTCCGCTCCATGAGATCGAAGATCGTGGCCGACCGCAGCACATCGACCGTGTGCACCAGCCCATGGTAACGGGCCGTGATGCGCGCCAGGGCGCGGTGGCGGTTGGGTACCCGCAAGCGATCACACACGGCCTCCAGCAGCGTGACACTGCGTTCCTCGTGTCCGTGGTGACTCGGCCAGATCGCCGCCGGCGTGGTGCCCTTGCCCAGATCGTGGCAGAGGGCGGCGAAACGCACCTCGAGGTCCGGCGAGATCTGCGCCGCCATATCGAGCACCAGCATGGCATGCACGCCCGTGTCGATCTCCGGGTGCCATTTTTCCGGTTGGGGAACACCCCACAGGCAGTCCAACTCGGGCAGCAGGCGGGCCAGCGCGCCGCACGCGCGCAAGACTTCGAAGAACCGCGAGGGCCGGGTCTCGCCCAACGCCTTGCTCAATTCCTGCCACACCCGCTCCGGAACCAGGGCATCCACCTCGCCGGCGGCGACCATGGCCCGCATCAAATCCATGGTCTCGTCGGCGACCCGAAAGCCCAGCGGCGCGAAACGGGCGGCAAAACGGGCGACCCGCAGAATGCGTACCGGGTCCTCGGTGAACGCCGGGGAGCAGTGACGCAGCACCCGCGCCTGCACATCGGCCAGGCCGCCGAAGGGATCGATCAGGGTGCCATCCGCCGAACGCGCCAGCGCATTGATGGTCAGGTCGCGGCGGCGCAGGTCCTCCTCCAGGGTCACCGACGGGTCGGCGTGCACCACAAAGCCGCGGTAACCTGGGGCGGTCTTGCGCTCGGTTCTGGCCAGGGCATACTCGTCCTTGGTCTGCGGATGCAGAAAGACGGGGAAATCCCGGCCGACCTGCTTGAAACCGCGCCGCATCAGGTCATCCGCAGTGGCGCCGACCACCACGTAATCCCATTCGTCCGGGACCTGACCGACCAACTGATCGCGCACGGCGCCGCCGACCAGATAGACCTCGAGACCATCGGCGGCATCCACCGGGCGCCGGCAGGGAACGGCAGACATCGGGGTCAGACCTTGGGCGGCGCGGCCGGCGGCCGGCCGTCGACCGCGGCCCCCCTGGCCGCATGAAGCGTAGCGACCACAGGGGATGGCGCCGTCCGCTCCCCGCCGAAGTGTTTGCGCAACGCCGTCCAGACCCGCTGGAGCCCATGCCACACCTTGGGGAACAACCAGATCAGGAGCAGGAAGAATAGGGCCAGGGCGACCAGGAACACCGCCGGGTGTTTCAGCGCCAGCAGCAGTCCGCCGATCACCCCGAGGTCCTCGGTGACCGAGGCAATCCAGTTGGTGAAAGGCTCCGGCGAGGTATTGATCAACACCCGGGTACCCGCCTTGGCGGCATGACTGGCGGCGGCCACACCGCCGCCGAGCAGGAGCGCGGCCGTGTCCCCCAGCGGGGTCAGGGGACCCAGGTCGCCCACCGCGCCCAGCGCCATCAGGGCGCCGGCCGGGATGCGGATGAAGGTATGCACGGCATCCCAGATGCTATCCACACCGGGGACCTTATCGGCGAAGAACTCGGCGAGATACATGCCGCCGGCAGCCAGCAGCACCAGCGGATCGGAGAGGATCTCCAGGCCGGCCGGCAGATCGACCGCCCCGCCGGCCCCCATGAGCCCGAGCACCAGGATTGCGGCGTACAGATTGATGCCGCTCGCCCAACTGGCGCCGAGGGCTAAGGCAAGGTTCTGGGTCAAGTCGTCCACGGCTACCTCGCGCAGATGCGGATATCGTTATTGAATTATAGGGTAACCACGGCGTCTCGGTCCCCTCGCATGGCCGGCCCCGGCAACCTTCGCGGCGCCGACCGCGGACCGGCCGGCAGCCGAATACGCGAGTTGGCGCGTCCTTCGCGCTAGAATACCGCCCCCTTCAATCGAACGAGTGATCCGACCATGCGGTATATCGGCTATCTGCTCCTGTTTGCCCTGATCGCCTTCGGCGTCTGGCCCTACTACACTGTTTTCAAACTGGACAGCGCCCTGAGCCAGGAAGATACCACCGAACTGGCCGCTCTGGTGGACTTGCCGGCCATCCGCGCCAATTACAAGGCACGCATCGGCGCGGGCGCGGACCAACTGCTGCCCAGCGGCGACGCCAACACCGCCATGGCCTGGATCCGCCAGAACCTGGAGCGGCTGGGTGACTCGGCACTCGACCAAGCCATCACCCTGCCCTGGGTCCAGGAGACCTTGCGCAAGGCGGTCACCGACGCGACCAATCAGACCCCGCCTTACCTGCTGGGCGGAATCGACTTCGCCTTTTTCGAATCCTACAACCGCTTCCTGATCCGCATCGGCGAGTTGGGGCAGGGCGCAACCAATGTACGCCTGACACTGGAAGGCTTCGACTGGAAGATCACCGACATCATCCGGTGAGTCTCGGTGATCGGGCCTTGATCGTGGTTCCGGCCAGTGCACGGGAGTCGCACAATATGACAGTCCCCCGTGGGAGCGGCGTCCCGCCGCGATGCGGTGCCGCGGTGACATCGAAACGCTGCGGTGACGCGCCCGACCCCGTCGCGGCGGGACGCCGCTCCCACAAGGTCGCTACGCGACTTTGGTCAACCTTTTCCCGAAAATCACTCTAAACCCGCCCCCTACCCCAAGACCAGGCCCGGATATCGGGTACGATGGCGCTATCCGGGCCAGCGGGTCTGCGGTTCAGCGTTGCTCGGAAGGGGACCCCAAGGCTGAAGCCTTGGACGCCTGACGGGCCGGCAACATCCCCTCCCGGCACAGGAACGCGACGATCGTCGGCACGCCCTGCCCCACCCGCAGATTGGTGAACACGAACGGCCGCTCCCCGCGCATCCGCCGGGTATCGCGTTCCATGACCTCCAGCGACGCACCCACATAGGGCGCCAGGTCGATCTTGTTGATCACCAGCAAATCCGAACGGGTGATCCCCGGCCCGCCCTTGCGCGGGATCTTCTCCCCTTCGGCCACGTCGATGACATAGAGCGTCAGGTCCGCCAACTCCGGACTGAAGGTCGCGGCCAGATTGTCGCCGCCGCTCTCGATGAAAATCAGGTCCAACTGCGGAAACCGGGCCTGCAAGTCCTCCACCGCCGCCAGGTTCATGCTCGCGTCTTCGCGAATGGCTGTGTGGGGACAGCCGCCGGTTTCCACCCCGATGATCCGCTCCGCCGGCAGCGCCTGGGAGCGGATCAGGAACTCGGCATCCTCGCGGGTATAGATGTCATTGGTCACCACCGCGATCTCGTAATGATTGCGCAGACCCTTACACAGGGCATCGAGCAGTGCCGTCTTGCCGGACCCGACGGGGCCGCCGACACCGACACGCAGGGGAGAAGATTGAGTCATTTGCACCTCAGGACCGGAACAACCGGGTGTACTGCGTCTCATGCGCACTGCTGGCAATGGCCAGGGCCGGGCAGGACGCGCCAATCGCGTCATCCGGGCACGCCTGCGCCTCATCCAGGACGGCCGGAATCAGGCCCGCCAAGCGGAGCAGAACCTGCTGACCCTGCGTCTGACCCAGCGGCACACACTTGACCGCCGTCAACACCAGACCCTCCAGCCAGGCCCAGGCGTAGCCGGCAGCGGCACGCCGCGGCGCGATGCCCCAGGCCGCCGCGGCAAAGGCGAAGCCGGCCGCCTGACTGCGCGCCAGCACCGGCCGCCACTCCCGCGCCCCGGCCAGCTCCCAGGCGAGCAGCAGATCGGCCAGCGCCCGGCCGCGATTGCCCTCCTCCAGGCGCAGCTCCATGGTCTCACGGGCGGCGATCAGGCGGTCGATGAGACTGCCCATGGCCCGCGGGTCCCGCGCCTCGGCCGCCGTCTGCATCCGCACCAGCAGGGGCAGATCCACCCGCGCCAGACTCGACTGAAGCTGATCGGCGAGCCAGGCATCCAGGTCCGCCGCGGTGGTCAGCCAGCCCGCCTCCACCGCCCATTCGATCCCCTGGGAATAGGTGAAGCCCCCGATCGGCAGGGACGGACTCACCAACTGCATGAGGCGCAGCAGCGGCAGGTCAGTGATCATGCGCGTGAGCGTGCCCGTGACCCTGGCCGCCATAGGCACCGGATTCGGGCTCGAAGGGCCCATGGTCCACCACGACCGCCAACCCCAGTCCCCGCACCAGATCGTCCAGGACATGATCGTGCAGATAGGACAACCGTCCGGGCTCGATCTGCACCGCCACATGGCGATTTCCCAGGTGATAACAGACCCTGGCGAGGACCAACGGGTCCGTGCAATCGGCCCGCGACAGGCACTCGGCGGCAGCGCGCACCCGCACCACCAGGCCGTCCTCGGACATCAATCCATCGCCGTCACGCAGCGTCGTCCCCCGCGGCAGCAGGATGCCCGCCTCCCGACCATCGTCCAGGACCACCCGCAGCCGGCTGCGCAGTCGTTGATCGCGGGTCAGGGTGATGGTGGGAGCCTTTTCAGGCGATTGATCGATCTTACGGGTGAAGTAAAGCATCAAGGAACCAAACGGTCGCGAATTGCCGACACAAAGGTCAAGAGGTCATCCAGCCGATGTTCGACGACATCGCGCACGCAGGTCTCGATGAAGGCAAGGCGCTTCGCTACCAGTTCCACATCGGTCATCCTGAGGTCTCCCGAGTCAGTCGCCGATACCGCAGCAGGTGCGGCAGCAGGTCGAAATAATCGTTGCGGGCACGCACCTCGAAACGAATGCGTGCGGACCTGTTGCGCTCCAGCAGCAGAATCCCGTCGCGCAGCACCCGATGGATCAGATCGACCGGAGCGCGATTGAGCACCACCAAATCCACCGGGCGCCCGGCCGCTTCAGTCAATGCGTCGGCCAGGTCCAGGTGCAGGCCGACCAGCGTCTGCGGCGGATCGGTCTCGAACAAGACGCCGACATCCAGATCACTGTCCGCGCGCGCCTCACCGCGGGCCGTGCTGCCGAAGAGCCAGGCGCAGACCAGATCGGCGTCCTGAGCTTCAAGCACTGCTGTCACGTTGGCCTGGGTATCAGGACAACACATCAGCCACGGCCATCCGCACACCAGCAATCGACTCCGCGGCGATGTCGTCCTGCTCGCGCAGCACCTGCACCTGCCCATAGCCCCCCGCCCGCGGCTTGGTATAGACCTCGATCACCCGCTCTTTCACGTTGACGACCCAGTATTCGGGGATGCCGTTGCGGGCATAGGCGCGGGCCTTGACGGTGCGATCCTGCTCCAGGCTGGAGTCGGAGACTTCGATTACCAGCAGGGCCGCGCAGGGGTGGGACCGAGCGTAATCCCGGTCCTTGCCCCGCACCACGCAGATGTCCGGCTCCGGTTCGGAGCGGTCATCGAGCGCAATAGGTGCCTGGACCCGCACCAGGTAACCAGCCGGGAGACGCTCGCGCAGCGCCTCGGCGACCAGTTGGGTGGCGGTCACATGCTGGGGTTCCTGAGGCGACATCGCGATGATCTCTCCATCCAGCAACTCGATCCGGGCGCCCGGGGCAAAGACGCCCGCCTCGACCATGTGCTCGTACTCGGTTCGGGTCCAGTGATGCACCAGCGGCGCGACGGCGGACATGGCGGGTACCTCGGCGATTTAGAACAGAAAGTACCGCTGAGCAAAAGGCAGCACGGCGGCAGGCTCGCAGGTGAGCAACTGACCATCCGCGCGGACCTGATAGGTCTGGGGGTCGACCTCGATCAACGGCTGCCAGTCGTTGTGGATCATGTCTGATTTACGCAGACCGCGGGTGCCCCGCACCGTGCCGATCAAGCGCTGCAACCCAAGCTGTTGCGCGATCCCGGCCGCGCCGGCCGCTTGCGAGAGAAAGGTCATACAGGTCGCCCCGAGGGCGCCGCCGAAGGCACCGAACATGGGGCGGTAATGGACCGGCTGAGGCGTGGGAATGGAAGCGTTGGGGTCGCCCATGGGCGCCGCAACGATCAGCCCGCCCTTGATGATGAGACTCGGCTTGGCGGCAAAGAAGGCCGGGCGCCACAGCACCAGATCGGCGAGCTTGCCGACGGCGACCGAACCCACCTCATGAGCGATGCCGTGGGCAATGGCCGGGTTGATGGTGTATTTGGCGACATAGCGCTTGGCGCGGACGTTGTCATGCTCCGCCGGGTCGCCGGCCAGGGCGCCGCGCTGCACCTTCATCTTGTGAGCGGTTTGCCAGGTGCGGGTGATGACCTCGCCGACCCGGCCCATCGCCTGGCTGTCCGACGAGATCATGCTGAAGGCACCCAGGTCATGAAGGATGTCTTCCGCGGCAATGGTCTCCCGGCGAATACGCGACTCGGCAAAGGCCACGTCCTCCGGAATGGACGGCGACAGATGATGGCACACCATCAGCATGTCCAGGTGCTCATCCACCGTATTGACCGTATAGGGCCTGGTCGGGTTGGTCGATGACGGCAGGACATTGGGCAGGCCGGCGGCCTTGATGATATCCGGGGCATGGCCGCCGCCCGCGCCCTCGGTGTGATAGGTGTGGATGGTGCGGTCTTTGAAGGCAGCGATCGTGTCCTCGACAAAGCCGCTCTCGTTCAGGGTATCCGTATGGATGGCGACCTGGACATCGTAGCGCTCGGCCACCCCCAGACAGCAGTCGATGGCGGCCGGTGTGGTGCCCCAATCCTCATGGAGCTTGAGCCCCATGGCGCCGGCGCGCACCTGTTCCTCCAACGGGAGCGGCAGGCTGCCGTTGCCCTTGCCAAGAAAGCCCAGATTGACCGGCAGCCCCTCGGCCGCCTGCAACATGCGATGGAGATTCCAGGGTCCCGGCGTGCAGGTGGTGGCATTGGTGCCGGTCGCGGGCCCGGTACCGCCGCCGATCATAGTCGTGATCCCGGACATCAACGCATCCTCCACCTGCTGCGGGCAGATGAAATGGATGTGCGCATCGATGCCGCCGGCGGTGAGGATCTGGCCCTCGCCCGCGATGATCTCGGTACCGGGGCCGATCAGGATATCGACGCCCGCCTGAGTATCCGGATTGCCGGCCTTGCCGATGCCGGCGATCCGCCCATCCTTGATGCCGATATCCGCCTTGACGATCCCCCAGTGATCGAGGATCAGCGCATTGGTGATGACCAGATCCGCAACCTCGGCCGCCTGGCGCTGGCATTGGCCCATCCCATCGCGGATCACCTTACCACCGCCGAAGCTGACCTCATCCCCATAGTGGGTCCGGTCCGCTTCGACCTGGATGATCAATTCCGAGTCACCCAGGCGCACCCGGTCGCCGACGGTGGGTCCATAGAGTGAGACATAGGCGGCACGATCGATGCGGCTCATGGCGTGACGCCCTCCAGTGCCAGTGCGCCCATCACGCGGGCATTGAAACCATAGACCTGACGGCTGCCGGCATAGGGCACCAGCGTGACGGTGCGGCTCTGGCCCGGCTCGAAGCGCACCGCGGTGCCGGCCGGGATATCCAGCCGCCAACCGCGGGTCGGCGCGCGGTCGAAGCGCAGCGCGGCATTGGTCTCAAAAAAATGGTAGTGGGAGCCGACCTGGATCGGCCGGTCGCCGGTATTGGCGACCTCCACGGTGCGGACCGGACGTCCGGCATTGAGTTCGATGGCACCGGCGGCGGGGAGCAATTCGCCTGGGATCATGGGTTTGGACTCCTGAAAACTTGCTGATTCCGGTCTCTCAAGCGCCGGATCAAACAATGGGGTCATGCACCGTTACCAACTTGGTGCCGTCCGGGAAGGTCGCCTCGACCTGAACCTCGTGGATCAGCTCCGGGATGCCGTCCATCACATCCTCGCGCGTGAGCAGGGTCCGGCCATGGTTCATCAACTCGGCGACCGAGCAGCCGTCGCGGGCGCCTTCCAGGATGGCGCAACTGATAAAGGCCACGGCCTCCGGATAATTGAGCTTGACACCCCGTGCCTTACGCCGCTCGGCGACCAGGCCGGCGGTGAACAGCAGGAGTTTGTCTTTCTCTCTGGGGGTGAGATCCATGGCCGCCTCCGGATCGGGATCGCTGACTTGGGTTGACGGAGCAGACGGGCGATGGGTTGGACCCGTTCCGCGGCCGACCAGCCGCATGCCCGCGCAGTCCGGCACCAAGTATGCCCCAAAGCGCGAGGAAAAGCCGGTACCGGGGGCTGAGTCAGCAGTTCAAAATTTGGGCGGCAGCGAAGCCGATGGTGGATGCGCTGCGCTTATCTACCCTACAACACCGGCTCCGTTGTAGGGTGGATAAGGCGCGCCGCTCGGTGTCAGGGACCCGGCACGGCGGTCGCGCGCGCCGCATCCACCAGAGGTCGCGTCTGCAAACCTGTGTTCAATAGGTCATCAGGTCGACCAGATCCGCGGCGCACAGGCCGGGCGACCGATCAACCGGGGCCGCAGCAAACCCCATAAGGCGGTGAAGAGCCGGTGCACGGGCTCGCTGCCCTGGGCGAGGGCGCGCACGACGAGCAGGTCGCCGACCAGGGTCGCGCCCCACAGAATCTCCGCCGCACCCGCGTGAGTGCGCACCGCCGCCAGGTCGCCGGCAGCGGCGCCGGTCGCCAATAAGGTGGCGGTGAGCGGGTAGCCGCGCAGACCCGTGGGGCCGTCGAGCCCTGCGCCATGGTCCAACCACAACCGCTCCAGGAGCAGCGGCACGCCGTCGCGCCGCACGTCGAGACGCAAATCCGCCTGCCCGACGGCGAAGCGCTCGGCCACCGCGGGCCGTCCCAGACACTGGATTTCCCAGCCCAGAAAACGGGCGCCCGCGGCCAACTCGACCGCCGTGTGCAGCCGCAGGTTGGCACCCGAAAACAGGATGTTCTCCTGTGGGAACCACTCCAGCACCCCGTCCGCGGCCACCATCAACCGCTGGACCTGCTCCGCCCGCGGGCCGGCGCTGCGGTAAAACTTCGCCGCACCCGGGGTGGTGATGAGCGCATGGGCGCCCCCCCCCACCTGGACCGCGACCTCCAGCCGGTCCCCACCCACCACGCCGCCGGGCGGGTGCAACAGATAGCAGTGGCAGACGCCGCCCTCCGGATAGAAAGGACGCTGGACCGTGAGCGGGCCGAATTGGCGTTTATGGGCGAGCCGGGTCCGACCGGACCGCTCGGCAAACCCGAGTTCGAGTCGGGCTTGCCAGCCTTGGGGTTCTGCGCGGGCGACAGCCATGTCTGGGTCGGGGTGGTTGGTCAAGGGGTCCGGAACTCCACGGGCGGCTTGAACGCTCGGCGCATCCTAGCGCACCGCGGACCCACGCGGGTGTTGCCGTGTTGGGCTGGGGCACCCGCGACGAACTCGGCTAAACTGCCAAGGTCAATCCGCCACCTCAGGGATGCAGTCCGCGACTGGCGGTCACGGAAGTGACCGTTGCTTTCGGGGATTTCGGACAATCCTTGCAGCGCTTGCCGTCCTTGTACTTCTTGCAGCACTTGCCGGGCTGTTTGCTCATGGTCGTAGGCGGTGCGTCACTGGGCCGCGGCCGTCGCGGCGGCCTGGTTGATCTGTTGCGCCAACGCGGCGAGTTCGTTGTCGATCATCAGCAAGCTTTGGCCTTGATCGCCGAAGATCCGCAGGCGGCCGAGGATGTCTTTCACCGTCGCCTCCTCCTCGATCTGCTCGGTCACGAACCAGTGCAGAAACACGTTGGTCGCGTGGTCCTTCTCGGTCAGCGCATGGTCGACCAGGTCGTTGATCGAGCGGGTCACCCCGCGCTCGTGTTCGAGCGTGCGCTCGAAAATCTCCATCACCACGCTCCCCACGGTCTCCGGTACCGGGACCGCCTTCAGCGTCACGGCGGCATCCTGATCGATCAGGTACCTGAACATCTTCAACGCATGGGTCATTTCTTCGCCGTGCTTGGCCAGGAACCAAGCCGCGGTCCCCTTGAGATTCATCGCTTCAGTCTGCGCCGACAGCCCCAGGTAATAGTAGGCTGAGTACATTTCGCGGTTGATCTGGGCGTTGATCAGCGTCGCCATGTCTTTTGAAATCATCGGGGGCGGTCTCCTGCTGCGGTTGGATTCGGCTGGGTCGACGGCCGCGGGTGCTGCTGCGTGCGTCGGCCGCCACGTCTGATCCTGTACGTGACCTTTGGCTGCCGTTTTTCAAGACGTCGCGGGAGACCGCGGCGAATTCCAGGCGGCCGGCGACAAGGAGCGCCGCGGCGTCCCCTGTCGCTGGTCAACGCGTCAGCCCCCGTCCCGTGGACGACCGCTCACAGTGACTTCTTGCAGAAGTACCAATCGACGCACTCATGCTCACCGGCGGCGACCCGCGCGGCGGCCTCGGCGACCGTACCCGGCGGCGGCACGATGACCTTATCGCCCGGCTGCCAGTTCTCCGGAGTCGCCACCTTGTGGGTATCCGAGGTTTGCATGGCCCTGACCAGGCGCAGAATCTCGTCGATCGAGCGGCCGTTGCTCATCGGGTAGTAGAGCATGGCCCGCAGCACCCCATTGGGATCGATCACGAAGGTTGCCCGCACCGCCGAGGTGTCACTGGCACCGGGCTGGATCATGCCATACGCCTTGGCGACCTGCATGGACAGGTCGGCGATGATCGGGAAATCGATCTCGACATCGAACTTTTCCTTGATGTTGCGTACCCAGGCAACATGACTGTAATGACTGTCGATGGACAAGCCCAGAAGGTCACAGCCGATGGCCTGGAAGTCCGCGTGGCGGCGGGCGAAGCCCATGAACTCGGTGGTGCAAACCGGGGTGAAATCGGCCGGGTGGGAGAACAATACGAGCCACTTGCCGCGGTAATCCTCCAAGGTCTTGCGGCCATGAGTGGTGGGGGCGTCAAAGGCTGGTGCCGGCTCATTGAGACGCGGCATGGCGGGAATGGCGTTGATTTCGATCGTCATGGTTTTCGACTCCGTTGTCGGTCAGGGTGATTCGCTTGAATGCACTTTAGTATTTTCCATTGCGTCTGCAAAATCGTTTGGCTGAATCGCGACTATCGCAAATAGCTATTGACAATAGTCAATCAACCGGCGGCCTTGATCATCGTTCCGGCCGTAGGGTGGACAAGCGCTAGCGCAGTCCACCGAATCCCGCGCCGTCGCTGGTGGACTGCGCTGCGCTTGTCCACCCTACGAGACCGCATGGCCGGAACAACGATCAAGGCCCGACGGAAGGACACGGAAAAGCGCATCGTTACTGTGCTTTCCGTATACTCCCGATATTGAACGCTATGGTTCAGCGCTAACGCCGGTAATGACTCGCGTATTCGAGCGAAACCATCCCGCCGCCCGCCGCGAACACGCGCATCCTGGCGTACCTGCCGCCATTGGTTTTGATGACATACAGGTTGTTCGTCATTTCCAAACTTCCAACCGTCCATCGGCGAGCTTCTCGCCATGCCAACTGTCGCCAACCGGATAGCTCAAGACGAGTTCGCCGGCGTGGACGCCAATCCAATATCCCAGTCGCCCGAAAACCGCAATGCGACCTATTTTCATTTATGTTAGGAGCATGTATAGCTGTTGAGACTCGTTCTTATTCTCTGTAACTTTATGTGGACAACCGGCCATGAGCCGCTACAGCCATCATGTCCCCGGACGCCTGCGGGTCCGGACCCAGTCCTTCCGCTGTCAGCCCGGCAAGATCGAGGCGGCGGTGGGTCGGCTGCGTGAGTCGACAGGGATCGACGCCGTGGCCGTGAACACCCGCGCGGGCAACATCACTGTTCACTACGACCCCGCGCAACGCACCCATGCCGAGTTGCTGGCAATGCTGGAAGAGATCGGCTGCGTCGGCGCCCGTCGCGTCGCGGGTCAGTTTCCGATCCCACCCGCACCGTCCCCCGCATCACAGATAAGAAAGCCACCAATCCTTGCGCGTCGCTTTGATCCTGGCGAACCAGCGGCATACGGGGTAAAGCAACAGTACGCACAGCACCCAGGCTCCGTAGGTTAGCGCCAGATCAAAATGGAAATCATGGGGCCAGGGCGGGCTCGGCGGGTTGGCGAACAACCATGGCGCGGCGCCGTAGCGCCAGGTGGCCCAGGCGATCGCCATGGCGTGCAACAGCGGTAAATGCAGGACATAAAAAAGAAAAGGAACCCGCCCGAAGATGGCGAACGGCTGGATCATACCCGGCAGGGACGGACGGTCCAGGGCTGCCAGCAGTATGAATGCCGGCCCCATGGTCATGAGGACATAGCACAAGGATGGAGGGTATTTCGCGCAGGCCAGAAAGCTCAGAAACGTAAATACCGGATTCGGCTGAGCGGTCCATGGATGCAGATCCCCGTAGCCGTTGAGCGTGCGAATGAGGACAAAGGCAATGGTCATGCCCAGACCGATCAGGAACACCCGCCGGCGCCGGATGCCCTGCGGCCACCCCGAGGCCGGGCCACACCCATACCCGGCTGCCATGATGCCGATCCAGGGAATGAGCGGGTAGACAACCAGCAGACGCACATCCCCGAACAGTGGAACATATCCGGTACCGTGCAGTACGGTCCACAGACCCGCGAATGATCCGAAATCTTCGGGCCGCAGGCTGTCCAACAAATTGTGCCCAACAATCATCGACAAGGCCAGAATCAGGATCACCCGCGTGGGCAGATAGATGATTCCAGCCAATGCGACCATGGACCACCCTAGACTCCAGATCACGCCGGCCTTGAGCAGCGTGAAGTCGAAGTTATAGTACCAGGCGACGCGGACCAAGGTCAGCTCCAGCAAAACCAGCCAGAGCCCACGGGTTACCAGCATCCGCGCGACCACTGCCTTCGGCTTACCGCGAGCGGCCGACAGGTAGACACCCAATCCAGCCAGGAAAGCAAATACGGGAGCGCAGAAATCGGTGATCCAGCGGGTCAGGAAAAAAGCCACACTAGTCTGAGCGACATCAATCGGATCGAAATACGCGTGCGAGTTGGAGAAAAAATCACGCGAATGATCTAACGCCATGATCACCATCACGATGCCGCGCAGCACGTCGATACTTTCAAATCGGGCGCGTTGCGGCGATATGAGAACCTCAGCCATGATGGGCACCTGCTCGGGCAACAAGGAACCAGAACACGAAAAACGGTTGTCGGCACTCCACGGGGCCGGGCGGAGCGGACTGGTCATCGCAATTGTGGCACGGCAGGCCACGGGTTGCAGCCTGTCGGACATGCAGCGGCGGCGGCCGAGGGTCAGGCTGTTGAGGATATTGGGGATTCCAGGGATAGGGGTTTGCTCCCCTGAGACCGATCGCGAACACCGCCCGTGAGGGATGCCTACGCTATGACAACCCTTGATCACGCGCATTCGCTGCTGCGGCTCGCCCGACGCGGCGGGGGACTGAGCCCGTTATGCCGCCCGCGATGCCGCGCCGGGTCCAGCATTTGCCGGAGCTGGGCGGCGGTAAGACCTCCTCGGGCCGCGTCGCCTGGTCCGCCCGTTAGCCCGACTTCGACTATTCGACCCAGGATTCCGCCATTTTGGGGCCATTTTGGCTCTTGATGCTAGGGTAAGTACCTGAGCAAGCGAGACCATGGCGCGCGAAAACGGCTGTAGTGCCGACTTTGGTCCTTGATCCGGGCGGCCGTTTTTCTGACACTATTCGGCATGTTTCTGCGATCCAAGACCCGCAAGAAAGACGGCAAAGAGCACCGCTACTGGAGCGTGGTGGAGAACCGCCGCGTGGCGGACGGGCGGGTCGTACAGCGCCACGTGTTGTACCTCGGGGAGATCAACGACGCCCAGCGAGCGGCCTGGTGCCGTTCGATTGCCGTCTTTGACGAGGACGCGGGCGCCGCCACCCAGCTGGCCCTGTTTCCGGAGGATCGCCAGGCGCCGGAGCTGGCCTGTGCGGTGGTCCAGGTCAAGCTGAGCGAATTGCAGTTGCGCCAGCCGCGGCAGTGGGGCGCGTGCTGGGTGGCGTGTGGGCTGTGGGATCTGTTGCAACTGGACACCTTCTGGGCGTCGCGACTGCCACCCAGCCGCAAGGGCACACGCTGGTTAAATGTCCTCAAGACCCTGGTGGCGTACCGCCTGATCGACCCCGGCAGCGAATGGCGCCTGCACCGGCACTGGTTCGACC
>NZ_KB902546.1 GCF_000379525.1 Lamprocystis purpurea DSM 4197
CACGTGGCAGACATTCCGGATCTGAGCCAAGCCGGTGCGGCGGATACGCCCGTTTGAGCGCAATTCGCCACCAGTGTCCGTTCCTCACCGCATCCTACGGGCTCCACGCGCGCATCGGCTGCGCGTATCATAACGAACTGTCGCCGTTGCGCGGCATCGGTACCGATGGCATTCCCGTGTCCCTTGAGGAGGAGCGATGAGCGAGCAACTGGAGCTGATTTCGTTGGCGGATCTGATCGAGCAGATCAAGACCGATCTCCTGACCAAGGGTGCCGGAAACAACCCGGCATTTTTTATCGATGGGGTGGAGATCGCGGCCCAAGTCGTCGCCCGGCGCGAAAAAGCCGAGGGGGGCAAGGCCGGCCTAGGGATCAGTCTGGCGGTGCTCGGACTGCGGGCCGACGCCGGGGTCGACACCAAGACCACGCTGGGCAGCCAATTGACTCAGACGGTCACGATCAAGCTGTCCCCGCTGCTGAGCAAAGAGGAATACCTCGCCCAGCTCGGTGACGCCGAGCGGGAGCGGGTGACGCAGACGGCCGCCAAGGCAGTGGCCCGCGGGACCCGCGGTGGATCCGGCAACCCGGTTTGAACCGCCCGCGCAGGGCGCCGGGCGCAGCGTGCCGGGGGTGAGGGATGGACGCATCTGAGCTTCGCATCGCGCTGGCACTGGAGCCTGAATCCTGGACGCTGACACTACGAGCCAACGGCGTCTTCGGCGAGGCCGACCCTCCTCCCATTGCGCTACCCTTCACGTCCAAGGATCTCGATCTGTTCGAGCGCGCCCTGGATCTGAACGGCGGCACCGCTTTGAAACGCACCTTCAGCTTGGATGAGATCGCGCGGCTCGCCGAACTCAAGCTCCTGCGGCGCGCGCCGGCGCCACTCGCGGATGCGGACTTGTGTGGCCACGACATCCACCGGGAGCAGTTGCGGGCTAAGGTGCGCGGCTGGCTCGCCAGCATCCTGCTGGAGCCGCTGGCGTCCGAGGTCAACCAGCATTTCGCTGCCCTGCGCACCGCCCGTCCCGGCGTGCGGCCGATCCTTTACCTGCGCCTGGAGTTCCGCCCCGACCGCGACCTGCCGCTGCTGCGCCTGCCCTGGGAACTGCTGCACCAGCACCGTCTGACCAATGGCGACGTTCACGTCGGCCGCTATCTGCGCTACGAGGCGGCGCCGGGGCGGCTCGATCCGGCCCCCAAGCTGCACCTGTTGGTCCTGGAGAGCGATCCGGCCGACGACGTCCTCCCGCACTTGCGTCTGCAAGAGCGCGAGCGGATCGTTGATGGACTCAAGGGGACCCAGCTCGAAGGGCGATTCGAGGTCAGCCCCGTCGTTCCCGCGGGCTATCGAGCGGCGCAGAAGGCACTCCATGCCCTGCGCGACCAGCCCGCGATCTTTCATTTTGCCTGCCACGGGGATTTCGGCTGGCGCTGCGAGCACTGCCGCAAGCTCGCCAACACACGCGACGGCAACCCCTGCGGCGAGCCGGATTGCGGCTTTCAGCGCCACGGGGTGCCGATGGGATTCCTCGCCTTCACCGACCCTGACACGGTCCGAGCCGATTGGGTGAGTATTGATGGCCTGCGCAACCTGCTCAAACGGGCCGACGTGCGCCTCGTGGTGCTCAACGCCTGCAAATCGGCTGCCGGCCGGGGTGGGGCCGACGTGTTCAACGGGCTGGCTCAACAGTTGATGGACCTGGTCCCGGCCGTGATCGCCACCCCCTTCCCGCTGGAAACCCGGGCGGCCGAAGAGTTCGCCGGCCTGCTCTACCAAGGTCTGGGAGAGGGTCTGCCGCTGGTGGAGGCCCTGCATCAGGTGCAGCAGGCCATGGCCGAGCCCTGCCCGGACGAATGGTACCGGCCCGTGCTCTATCTGCGCTCAAGGCAAGGGGACGGGGGGCGGCTGCTGGAGACCGAAGTGGCCGAGTCGATTCCGGCGGCGACCGATCATGCGACCGAGCATGTGCAATCCGGTGCCCTGACCGCCGAGCAGGCGGCCGTCGGCAGCAGCACCGGAATCCCGGTCCGCAACGCACCGACTGGCTCCGGCCAGGGCGAAGACCGGGCCGGGCCTGTCCTCGCGTCCGGCCCCGCGCCCCTGCGCCCCTGCGCCCCGGCAGCCGCTGTTCGGACCCCGAAACCCAGTCGCTCGCGGATGCACTGGACGCCGTCTATCTGGAAGAAGAGCAGCTCGCCTGCACGGGGGCGGACACCGTCGAGGTCCGCGCCCGTATCCTGACGTTGAAGCGGCGCATCCGCGAGGGCGGCCGGCTGCGGATCGGCGACTTCCTGCTGCACGGGCGCTACAAGCTCGTCACCGCGCTCGGCCGCGGCGGCTTCGCGACCATCTACCAGGCCTTCGACACCCGCGCGCGCCGGCTGGTTGCGGTCAAGGTTCTGCACGGCCAACACGGCGACGACAAGAGTCGGGTGCAGCGCTTCTTTCGCGGCGCCCGCAAGATGGCCGAATTGCGCCTGGCTGAGCAGCGAGACCGGTCAGACTTATGGTCTGCTGAGCGAGGCGCAGTGGGAGCACGCCTGCCGGGCGGGGAGCGATACGCGCTACTGCTTTGGTGATGACGAGGCGCAACTCGGCGACTATGCCTGGTACAGCCGCAACGCGGGCGAAGGCACCCATCCGGTCGGCGAGAAGCACGGCAATGCCTGGGGGCTGCACGACCTGCACGGCAATGTGTGGGAGTGGTGTCGGGACTGGTACTCGGGTGACTACTACCAGTCGTTCGTAGGGTCCGCTGTGCGGACCGGCGCCCCCGAGGAAAGCGCAGCGCATGGTCCGCACAGCGAACCCTACAGCGACTCGCAGTCCACTCACACTACGGCGAGTGGCGTTGCAGTGGCCGCGAGCAGCGGCGAGCAGCCACTGGCAACGGATCCCAGTGGCCCCAAGACGGGCTCCGACCGGGTTGTGCGGGGCGGCGCCTGGGACGACGCCGCCGACTATTGCCGTGCGGCGTTCCGCCACGGGTTCGCGCCGTCCGACCGCGACAACGGCCTCGGCTTTCGCCTTTCGAGGACTGGCCCTTTACGCTCTTACCCTTTTACCCTTGTCCCGCGGGAGCCGAAGCAGGAACCAAAGCCCGAGCCAATCCCCAACCTGCGCGACCCGCTCCCTGACGGGATCCAAGGCCCGGTGATGGTCTGGCTTCCGGGCGGCACCTTCACCATGGGCCAGGACGACAGTCCCCACGAGGACGATAAGCCCCCCCCACCCGGTGCGCGTCAGCGCCTTCTCCATCGGCCAGTATCCGGTGACCTTCGCCGAGTACGACGGCTTCTGCGCGGCGGCCGGTCGCGCGCAGCCGCAGGATCGGGGTTGGGGTCGCGATCGACAGCCGGCCATCAACGTCAGTTGGGACGACGCCCAGGCGTACTGTGCGGTGAGGAACGAACCGCACCAGCCCCCTCATTCAGCATTCAGCTCCATCTGAAGTGGCGTCGGCCGCGGTCTGGCCGCTGAGGGCGTTCTTGAGTTTCAGATCGACGACCGGAATGCCGGTGACCGACAGCACGATATCTAGGGACTGCTCGGTCCTGGGACTGAAATTGAGATAGCGGGTAAGCCCCAGTCGATTGGCCTGATAGCGCGCCTCCAGGTCAGGGTTCAGACCATGCGTTAGCCGGAAGAAGGCGGCCTCCGAAGTTGTTTTCATATCTTGCCCCCGCCCGCCAAGGCATCCGGATTCGGTGCGGGTGAGACTGGTCTCGCGTCGGTCATCCCGAAACAGCCGCTCTCACCCGTTCCTGGAAAGGTGTCGATCAGGCGCCGACGCATGTCCGCATCGTCGTCGAAAACCGCCATCCAGATACTGAAAAAGCCACTGGCGCTTGCCAACCGTGCTGCCATGTGTCTGATGACCTGATTCGTTGGATGGGCATCAATGGCGCTTTTCGCATATATCGCTTCAAGCCAGGTTTCCATGCGCTGCCGCATGCGATCCAGGGCCACCTGCTTGCCATTTTGATCCGGTGTGTCAGCAGCGGCCTTGTCAAGACCGGTCAAGGCAAGGGTCTCCACGACCATCTGCGCCAGACCAGCCGCGCGCGCTGTCGGCGAAGGTGCGATCGTACCATCAGGCTGGTAGATCAGGGCGGCGAAGGTGTTGTCGCGATCAGGCAGCAACACCTGCGCGAGCCGCACGTCTTTATCTTTCTTCGTAGCATTACAATTGACGCAGGAGAGTAGAAAGTTGTCCCAGCGGCCGATCAGCTGGGCATAGGCCGGCAGCCCTTTCGGCTGCACATGCTCGACCGCCAGGTTGGTCGGTACCCGCCGCTCGCAGAAACTGCAATAGGGTCCCAGCCTTGATACCAGCTCAGGCTTTGCGTCTGCGTAATCGATGAAGTCATTGAGGCGTGGCGAGGGTCCACGGCGGATCGGGCGCATGGCTTACTCCCCTAATGTTGCCGCCCGCTTCAGTTCCAGAAATGCCTGGAACGCCGGGTTGTCGGCATAGGGCGCAATCGACTCCGCCAGCCGCTGTTTGAACGCCTCCAGGCGTTGGGGTGGGCTGGCGGTGCCCTGTTCGAGCAGTTCGAGATAACGTCGGGCAGCCCCCTTCATCTCTTCATAGCGCTGACTGACCTGCGGATTGGCGACCCCCTGAATGCCCTGAGCGATCTCGTCAATCGATCGATTGGCGACCTCGGCGGTCGGCTGGCCGTCGAGCATGATAAGCTCCTCACCGCTGCGCAGTGACTGAATCAGGAACGGCGAATGGGTGGTACAGATAAACTGGATACCTGGAAAGGTCCGCCGCAGGTCTTCGATGACATGCCGTTGCCAGCGCGGATGCAGATGCAGATCGAGTTCATCGATCAGGACAACCCCTGCCGTTTGTTCCAGTGTCTTGCCCCCGAACTGAGGATTGAGCTTGGCGGCCTTCTGGGCGATATCCCCAACCATCGCCAGCATGCAGCGTTGGCCGTCGCTGAGGTTGGAGAAAGGCTGGACACCGCCGCCTGAAAACTCGACGACCACCTCGCCCAGTTTGGCATCGAAATAAAGATGCTCGGCATCCTCGACACAGGCCAGTATGGCCTCTCGAACCGCCCGAAACACGGGCGCATCCCGCTGCTGCTGCTGAAAGGCGATCCATGACTGACGCGCGATCCAGCGTGTGAGTTGGCTGACGGACAGACGCGGATCGACGCTGTTCAAGTAGCCTGACAGACGGGATTGTTGCTCTTTGTCAGCCACCTTCAGCGGGTCGGTCACCTGAAATGATTCGCGGGGTTCCTGCCACAGCCGCCCGGTTCCGTAATAGGAGAGCAGCGGCAGAGGGCTGTCTTCGCCGTCGCGGATTCTCCGGTCAGTTTCGGTCGCGAGCCGCTTAATCGCCCCTGCCTCACCGTAGGTGGTGCGTCCGTTCGGGGTGTTCAGTGAACGTGACCAGTTGATTTCTCCTCCCTGCACCCGTCCATGAGCCTTGACTTCACAGGGGTAGATCCGTTCCCACTGCACGCTGAAGTGGCGCTGGCCTTCGTCATCGATCTCCTCGTGTTCGAAGTCTCCCAGCAATACCTCGGTGGACCGAATTGACCTGCTGTCCGTCCCACGCATTCCCAGGAACCAACTGCCGATGGCCACGGACAGGGCATCGAGCGCGCTGGTCTTACCGGTGCCGTTGGTACCGACGATCAGGTTGAATTCGGGATGGAACATGAAGTCACGTGCCGCAAAGCCCTTGAAGTTGCGAACGCTCAGTCGGTCGATGCGCATGAGGGCACTCCGGTTTGAATTGCCACTTCGGTGATAGGTATCGCGCTGGTGACGGCGGTGGTGATCAGGGCGGCGCGGCGTTCGGCAAGCAGCGACAGGTCCGCGTGGTTCCTGGCCGGGACCTGGTGGGCAGGGTGGACCTTGCCCATGCCCTATCATTGCCGGAGCTGCGACAGCTGCGCCGCCGTGAACATCGGGTCTTGAGGGGGCTAGTGTACTCGGCATCGCACCGCCGACGGGAAGCGGGGGCTGCACCCGGCCGGTGCGGCAGGGTGCAAGCGGGGGAGGGCGCAGGCAATGCGCCGGGGGCCTTGGTCATGGGTCTGTCCTGCTGCGGCTCCGGCCGGCTGGAGTCCAAGGCTTCAGCCTTGGATCGGCGAGCCAAGGCGAACATAGTCGTTCTTGGGGTCGAGCAGCTCGCACATCACAACGGTCCGGCGGCGTGGGTCAAGTGGCGAGCATAGCACCGTCGCTGACCCGCAGGGCACCGACCGCCGTCGCGGTCGGCGCGCCTGTTGCGTCATCGGCCTGGCCAAGACACGCCTGCCACCGGTCGTCCCCGCCGTCGCGCTTGAGGTGGTCGCACCGTGGGGCGGGTCTGCGAACTCCCGATCGGCGTTTGGCTTCGGCCGGTAGGCGTGTGCCCGTGATATCCTCAACAGCCGTGATTGGTAAGCCATGGCTGGGGGACGACCGAAGATGAGCACCGCGCAACCGACCGTACTCAAAGTCTATCTGGACTTACCGCCGCAACTGCAGCGGGTGCTGCGCACCCCGGTGACGGAGGTGCTGCGCGGCCAGGGTCTCGAACTGCCGCCGGGCATCGGCATCGGCGAAGAGGCACTGCCGGCCGCCCCGAACGGGGTGCGCGACCGGGATTGGGGGACGGTCATCAGCGCCGCGCCGGAATTGGTGCTGGCCTTGGGCACGGCGACTTCCATGGTCATCCTCGCACTCTCGCAGTTCTTGCGGGACCGGGAGCGTGCCCCGCGCGTGCTCGAGGTCTGCGAGGTGCTGGAGGTCACCGGCCCTGATGGTCTCGTGCAGCGGGTCGTGGTCCGGAACCCGGTGCTGGTCGAGCCCGGACCCGAGCTGCAGGTCGCGCTGGACGCCCACCTCAAGACGGGGCAGGGGCTCCTGGTGCGCTTCAAAGCCGACGCCTGAGGCCCGCTCACCCATGTCCAGCAAGGCACTGCTGCTCGGACGCAACGGCGGCGACCTTCAATGGTGCTACCGGGGCGATGCGCCCGGCGCCGACGCCGACGGGTTGGGCGAGTGTGACGTGCGCAAGCTGCGCGAGGCACTGGCGCGGCACCGCTATGAACCCATCGTGATCGGGGCGGCCGAGAGCCTGGGTGACATCATCAATCGTCTGAACCAAACGGCGCGTCGCTGCGCGGGCGGCGACACCCTCGTCTTCTATTTCAGCGGACACGCCAGGTTCTTAAGGGGCGACCTAAGCCTGGTCCTCGGATCGACTGACAATCGTCCGGATACCCTATCCGCCCGGTATGTGATCGACACCCTGCTGAATGAATCCCCCGCCAGCAGCAAGCTGCTGATCCTCGATTGCTGCTATGCCGGTGAGGCGGCCCGCGCCTGGCACCCGGGGGTCTTTGAGAATCTCCGTATCCTGGCCGCGGTCGATCCGGACCACCCCGCCAAGGAGCACCCGCAAATTGGTGGTCTCTTCACCCACTGTCTGTGCCAGGCACTCACCGAGCCAGGAAACTGGTGCGGCGGCGAGGCCGGCCTGATCGACTCCGAGGGCCGGATCTGGTCGGACCGTCTCTCCCGCTGGCTCAGACCCGAGGTGGAGCGCCTGGCGGGTCATCTCGGATTGGACGTCGCCCGGCCCATCGAATACGGCGGCTCCGACCTCCAGCGTGTCTGCATCGCTCAGGTCGCCCCCCAGGACCGTCCGCGCCCCCAGAGCGCCCGCTTTCACCGCGACGAATTGGAGTCCCTGCTGACGCGGCCCGGCGCCGACCTGCCACGGTTGCGCGGCCTGTTTCACACCCTGCTCGACAAAATCGATCCACCCTATCGCCACTTGCGCCCGGCGGACGGGTGCGACATCCCGGCCCTCATCGACTATCTCGCCGCCATGTCGATCCGGGCCGATGCCAATATCCCCGCCGCCTTGTTCGAGTTCGCCTTGCTGGCGTCGCGGGAGGTCCCGGACGGCAAGCCCATTGCGGACTGGGTCGACGCGCGCGTCGCCGAGCATGTGCAATCCGGTGCCCTGACCGCCGAGCAAGCGGCGGCCGTCGGTCACAGCGCCGGGATTCCCGTCCGTGACGCCCCCGCCCATCTCCTGCTGGTGCCGGGGAGCCCGGAGGGTAACGGCCGCTTCGTCGCCGGCGGTGCCTGGCTCGCCGAGCCGGGTCGGCCGGTGCCGCTCTGCGTCGACCAACCCGATGGCCTGATCGATCGCGCCGGGATCAGCGCCCTCGCCGGGCGGGCGCTCGCGCACCAGGGGGTCGACGGCCTGGTGCAGCGCCAAGGCCGGCTGATCCTGGAACTCTTTCTGCCCGGCCCGCTGCTGACTGCCGACCTGGATGAGCTGCTGCCCGCCCCGGCCGCCGGGGACACCCCGATCCATTACCACCACCCGTTGGTGCTGCGGACCTGGGAGCGCGTCGCGCCCCCACCAGGGCGGCGCTGGTTCACCGGCTGGACCGCCGCTTGGGGCCGCTGCCAGGGGTGCCGCGAGGCGGCTCGAGCCCCGTCCTGCGCCATCGGACTGGTCCAGGACCCGGCCCGTGAGCGGGACTATGCCGGGCGCCTGCGCCAAGGCCAGTGCCTGTTCGTCTGGTTCGCCCCCGTCGGGCAGGACCCCGCGGCCGCCGGTCAGGCGCACCCCGCCGCGCCCCACCCCGACCTCAGTCGCGCCTTGGACCAGGGGGTATCCCTGCTCCTGTGGTCCGACGAGTCCATCGCCCACCTGTTCCCGGACGGCCGACCGGACCCCGCTGCGGCCGACCGGCCCCTGGACGCCTGGATCGATCGCGTGTGGCAACTGCGCCAGGAGGCCTGGGCGCGCAGCGACACGGCCAACCCCGGCCGCGCCCATACCGGCCGGCTGCACCTGTTGTGGGACGACCCCGGCCGCCGGCCGCCGCCGCTGGAATCGGTGACCGATGCCCCGCTTGCCCAGAGCCCTTACGATCTGTTCTCCACCTGAGGTCCCCGCCATGGCCGACGACCAGACCCCCGCCACCGACCCGCAACCCTGGTGGATCTACCGCGGCACCGGTGAGCCCGCGCCCGGGGCCGTGCCCACCCAAGCCGTCATCGACCACCTGGACCCGGCTCAGGCGCCGAACTGGCGCCAATTCGGCAAGGAGACCAAACGGGAGCGGGGCGCTGACTTCGAGCCGGACCGCGAGGTCATTCACCGGGTCAACGCCGCCCTGCTGCTGCGCCGGCCGCTCTTGGTCACCGGCCCGCCCGGTACCGGCAAGACCTCGCTCACTTACGCCATCGCCTATGAGTTGGGGCTCGGCGAGGTTCTGCGCTGGTCCATCACCAGCCGTACCGCACTGCACGACGGGCTCTATCACTACGACGCCATCGCCCGGCTCCAGGACACCCCTCAATTTGGTGACCGGCAGGGCCAGCGGCCGTCCATTGGCGACTATCTCAAGCTCGGCCCCCTTGGCACCGCCTTCGCCGGCCAACAGGTCGAGGGCCGCTACTACCCGCGGGTGCTCCTGATCGACGAGATCGACAAGAGCGACATCGACCTGCCCAATGATCTGCTGCATATCTTCGAGGAGGGCGAGTTCGAGATCCCCGAACTCAAGCGCGACGCGGCCCCGGTCCACCAGGTCGCCCCCTGGGACGACGGCGCAGAGGTTGCGATCGAACGCGGACTGATGCCCTGCCGCGCCTTCCCGGTCGTCGTCATGACCAGCAACGGCGAGCGCGAGTTTCCGCCCGCCTTCCTGCGCCGTTGTCTCCAGTTGCGCCTGCAACGGCCGGACCGCGCGAAGCTGCGGCGCATCGTCTATGCGCGGCTCAAGCCCGATGCGGACCTCGCGGACCGGATCGAGGACCTGCTGACCCTCTTCTGCGAGCGCGCCCGCACCAAGGATTTGGCCGCGGACCAGTTGCTCAATGCCGTTTATCTCGTGATGCAGCGGGTGGATCTGTTGGAAGGCACCCAGCCACTGGCCGACCGCGAGCGGCTGATGGAGGCCCTGTTCAAGTCACTGGACGGGGACCAGCCGTGATTCCGCGCGCAGGTGACCGGTGACTTCGAGCGCCTTCGATCGCCTGGTCCTGGGCCTGACCGGCGCCGGACTCGACCCGACCCGCGACGAGCTGGCCGATGCGCTGTGGCTGGGCGCCCATCTCGCGCGGGTGGAGCGGTGTACCGTGGCCGCCGCGGGCGCCTCGCCGCCCGCACCCGCGCCGCCGCGGGACGACCGGCGGCCGACCGAGACCCCGCCGCCCCCACCGACATCGGGCGAACCGCCGCCGGCGGAGCCCCAGGCCGAACTCTATGCGCGGCGCCCCCCGGCGCGGGAGCCGGCCGCGGGGCCGCCGGATACGCCCGCGACCGGTCCGGCGACCGGCCCCGCTGCCGGCGAGACCAGGGTGCCCGGCGCCCCGGCCCTCCCGGACGCCTTGCTGCTCGGCCGCGCCCTGCGCCCGCTGCTGCGGCGCGTCCCCTCCCGCATCCAATGGACACTGGACGCACCGGCCACGGTGGAGCGCATCGCCGAGCAGCGGCTGTGGATCCCGGTCTTCCGGCCCCGGCAGGAACGCTGGCTGAGCCTCGCACTGGTGGTCGACGACCACAGCTCCATGCGGGTGTGGGAGCCCGCCATCGCCGAGCTGCGCCGGCTGCTGGAGCGTCACGGCGCCTTCGCCGATGTGCGTCTGTGGCGCCTCACCGCCGCCGACGGACCGGACCAGTCCGCTGCCGGACCCGCGCCCGCCGTCGTCCTGCGCGACGAGCGCGGCCATGCCTGCCGCCGTCCCGGCGAACTGCACGACGCCGCCGGACGCCGCGCTATCTGGGTGCTCACCGACTGCATCGCCCCCTACTGGCGCCACAACGACCGGCTGCTCGATCTGCTGCACCGCTGGGGCGCCGGCAACCCGCTGGCCCTGGTCCAGCTGCTGCCGCGCCGGCTGTGGAGTCGGACCATCCTGCGCACCGCACCCCTGGTGCGTCTGAGTGCCGGCCGGCCCGGCCTGCCCACCGCGGCACTCGCGGGCGCCGCCTGCGCCCGCGGCACCTTGTCCCTGCCGGTTCTGACCCTGGATCCGGCCGCCCTTGCCGACTGGGCGGCGGTTACCGCCGGGCGGCCCCGCGTCAGCACGCTGGGGGTCGCGCTCGACGCGCTCTGGACTGCCCCCGCCGCGCCCGCGCCCAGCCCCCGGCCCGAGGAAGCGCGGGCGCGCCTCAGCGCATTCCAGGGCGAGGCCTCGCCGCAGGCTCAGCAGCTCGCGGCCGTCTTCTGCACCATCCCGCTCACCCTGCCCATCATGCGCCTTGCCCAGCAGACGCTGGCGTCCGCGACCCGGCTCACCCACCTCGCCGAGGTCCTGCTGTCCGGGCTCATCGGCCGCGCCGACCGCGACCTGGAAGCGGGACGCCGCGCGTCCGACCCGCTGCAAGTGCCGTTCGACTTCCTCCCCGGCGTGCGCGAGGCCCTCCTGCGCGACCTGCCCGAACCCCAGGTCGAAGCCTGGGCGCGGCAGATGGCCCAGACCGTCGAGCAGCGTCTGGGCCAGGGCCATGAGTTTCTCGCCCTGTACCGTGATCCACGGGGGGACCCCCAGGCCGCTGCCGGCCACCGGATCGACGATCGGGCCATCCCCTTCGTGCGGATGCGCATCGCCGTCCTGCGCCGGCTCGGCGGGACCTATGGTGAATGGGCGGACGCGTTCAGCGGAGTCGTCGAGCGGTGGGAGCGGGGGAGGGTGGAGCCCGAGCCGGCTGTCGATGAGCCGGACCGGGAGCGGGCGCCGGATGGTCCCACCCCGTTCCGCGACCCTTTCACGGATGGTTCGGGTGAGGCCCCCGAGATGATCTGGCTCCCCGGCGGCACCTTCCGCATGGGCAGCCCCGCGGGCGTCGGTGTCGAAAACGAGCAGCCGGCCCATGACGTGACCTTGAGCCACTATGCGGTCGGCAAGTACCCGGTCACGGTCGGGGAGTTTCGGCGGTTCTGTGCGGCGACCGGCTACCGCACGGAGGCGGAACTGGGGGGCGGGGCCTCGGTGCGGGACAAAGGGAAGTGGGGCACCAAAGAGGATGCGAGTTGGGAAAACCCTTATTTCGCGCAGGACGACCGCCACCCGGTGGTCTGCATCAGTTGGAGTGATGCCCAAGCCTATTGCGACTGGCTGAGCCGGGAGACTGGGCAGACTTATGGTCTGCTGAGCGAGGCCCAGTGGGAACACGCCTGCCGGGCGGGCAGCGTGACGCGCTACTGCTTCGGCGACGATGAGGGTCAACTGGGGGACTACGCCTGGTATAACCGCAACGCGGACGATGGGACCCATCCGGTCGGCGAGAAGCGCGGCAATGCCTGGGGGCTGCACGACCTGCACGGCAATGTGTGGGAGTGGTGTCGGGACTGGTACTCGGGCGACTACTACCAGCAGTTCGTAGGGTCCGCTGTGCGGACCGACGCCCCCGAGGTGACCGCGGCGCACGGTCCGCACAGCGGACCCTACGGCGCCTCGCAGTCCACTCGCACTACGGCGAGTGGCGCTGCAGTGGCCGCGAGCAGCGGCGAGCAGTCACTGGCAACGGATCCCAGTGGCCCCGAGACGGGCTCCAGCCGGGTGATGCGCGGCGGCTCCTGGCTCGACACCGCCGACCTCTGCCGCTCGGCGTACCGCGACAGGCGCGGGCCGTCCTACCGCTACTACTCCCTCGGTTTCCGCCTTTCGAGGACTGGCCCTTTACACTCTTACCCTTTTACCCTTGTCCCGCGGGAGCCGGAGCCGGAACCAAAGCCCGACCCCATCCCAAACCTGCGCGATCCGCTCCCTGACGGGACCCAAGGCCCGGCGATGGTCTGGCTGCCGGGCGGCACCTTCACCATGGGTCAGGACGACAGTCCCTACGACGACGAAAAGCCCGCCCACCCGGTGCGGGTCGGCGCCTTTTCCATCGGCCAGTACCCGGTGACCTTCGCCGAGTACGACCGTTTCTGCGCGGCGATGGGCCGCGAGACGCCGCAGGATCAGGGTTGGGGTCGCGATCGACAACCGGCCATCAACGTCAGTTGGGACGAAGCCCAGGCGTACTGTGTCTGGCTGAGCGGGGAGACTGGCGAGACCTACCGCCTCGCCACCGAGGCCGAATGGGAATATGCCTGCCGTGCGGGCAGCCAAACCCGTTGGTCGTACGGCGACGAGGAGTCGCGGCTCGGCGACTACGCCTGGTTTTCCAAGAACTCCGGACGCAAGACCCACCCGGTTGGCGAGAAGCTCCCCAACGCCTGGCACCTGCATGACATGCACGGCAATGTCTGGGAGTGGTGCCAAGACTGGTATTCGGACGACGCCTATAGTCAGCATATAGGGTCCAGTTCGCAAACGACGGGCGCGGAAGACACGACTTCGGTCACTCCGCAGCGTGGACCCTCTAACCTGTCTATAGATCCGTATCGAAAAAAAGAGGAGTTGGAGACGATCAACCTCGATCAGCTCCAATTGATTGGAATTGAGGCGAAAGACGATATCGCCTGGGGCCTAATGCGTACGCTGAAGGGCGATGTGCATCGGGTGCGCGTAGGTAACTACATGGGTCTAAATAACGGGCAAATTACGCTGATCACCGAAAAATCCATCACGCTCACCGAAGCCGTTCTGGACAAGACACGCGGATGGATCGAGCGGCAGGCCACCATTCAGGTCGTGCAGTCGGGTACTTCCCGTGTTATGCGTGGTGGTGCGTGGGATCGCAGCGGCGATATCTGCCGCTCCGCCTACCGTGGTTTTCGGATGCCATCGGGTCGTAACCAATTCCTCGGTTTCCGAGTATCGAGGAGTGGTCCGTGGGCTGCTATTCCCCCAAGCCAGGGTACAGAGCGCTTTCGATCGGAACCCCCGAGATGGACGAGGCATTCGCCCTGCGCGGAAGCGCCTCCGCAGCCGTCGGATCCGCCCGCCAAGCGCAGCTTCGCGCCCTATGAGGTCTTCCGCGATCCGCTGGAGATCTCGGGCCAAGACGGCGCCACGGCGGTGACCGCGGCCCCGGAGATGGTCTATCTCCCCGGCGGGACCTTCCAGATGGGCGACGAACAAGGCGGCAGCGACGAACGGCCGGTCCATCCGGTTAGCGTTCCCGCCTTCGCCATGGGGCGCACCCCGGTGACTTGGGGTGAGTACCTGCGCTTTTGCGAGGCGACCGACAGCCACTGGCCGGAATGGTTGAAGAAGGGCAGCCAGTACCACTTGGAAACCGGCAAAGACGACTATTACGCGAAGCGCGGCATCGGCCGCGAGGCGCTGGACCTGCCCGTGGTCGGCATCGGCTGGGAGGACGCCCGCGCCTACTGTGAGTGGCTGAGCGCCCACACTGACGAGCGCTACGCCCTGCCCACCGAGGCGCAGTGGGAATATGCCTGCCGTGCCGGGACCGCGACCCGCTGGTGTTGCGGAGACGACGCCGCCGGGATGGCCGACTACGCCTGGTTCACCGAGAACGCGGGCGGCCGACTCCATTCGGTCGGGCAGAAACGGGCCAACCTCTCGGGGTTGTACGATATGCACGGCAACGTGTGGGAGTGGTGTGCGGACTGGTACGCGCCGGGCTATTACCGGCACCTCACGCTGCGAGCAACCGCGGGCAGCAGCGCCGAGCAGGCGGCGCGTAGTGGCCAGCAGCGCGCGAGTGGCCAGCGACACGCCGCCAGTGCGCCCGCAATCGATGCCAGTGACGCTGCAACGGATGCTAGTGGCGTGCAGCAGCCTGCCAGTGAGAGACCGAGTGGCCCCAAGTCGGGCTCCGTCCGGGTTGTCCGGGGCGGCGCCTGGGACGGCACCGCCGACAACTGTCGTTCGGCGTACCGCAGCGGCAGGCGCCCGTCCAATCGCCTCTGCTACCTCGGTTTCCGCCTTGCAAGGATCGTATAGCTTGGCACTCTTACCCTCTTACCCTCTTACCCTGGTCCGCGTCGGGATGCCTGGCGCCGCTCCAATGCAGCATCGCGCCGCAGTCCCCGGCATGGGCAGCCGCGGGGCCTGCGCATCGGTGCATATCACCCTGAGGTCGCTCTGATGCTGATCCGGGTTTTCACCCTGGCCTTCGAGCCGATGACCGGGCGTTTCAACGACGACCCGGTGCGGGACTTCGTCGCCGACACAGACGAGGCATCGATCCGCGACCATGTTTTCCTTAGGCTATTTCCGAAGAACTTGGTACCACGCGGGCTCAACCGCCGGTAACGGGTGTGATCAGCACTGATGGGGCCGGGCCTCTCGGTAGGATGGGCAGAGCGAGAGCGATGCCCATCCTCAAGCGTCGCGGTGGCCGGATGGGCATCGCTCTCGCTCCGCCCATCCTACGTGCATCTGCGACAACATCACCTTGGATCGCACCCGCCGGTGGCCGGGGCGACGCGACTCCGGGGGTGGTGCGGTATGCTGGGCGCATGCGTGATCTCACCCCCTGGCATCGACTCTTCGGCATCGCCTTGACCGACCTGTTCACCGGTCGGCCGTGGCGCGTCGAGCTGGAGAAAGAGCTGGCGCTCAAAAGCCAACGGCTGGATGTGCTGATCATCGAACGGCTGCCCGGCGCGGCGGCAGTCACCGATGCAGCGGCCTTGGCGGACCTCCCCGACGGGTTGGAGAACCTCACCGCCCACAATGTGCTCAGCTTTAAATCCAAACAGGAAGCGCTGGATGGCTGGGCGATGGAAGAACTGATCGGCCACTACGTCACCTATCGCAAACTCGCCTCCATCCAAGCGCTCAGCGGCCTGCCCGCGGCCGAGCCGCCCGCCGACCTGATACCGGCGCCCGCCGCCGAGCGGCTGCTGCCGGAGGCGGCCTTTCGCCTCTATGCGGTCGCCACCCGCCATCCCACCAAACTGTTCGGTCAACTGGCGCCGGGTGCCCGGCACCGCACGGCCTGGCCAGGTGTGTACGATCTCGACTGGGGCAGTCGCTGCATCCGCCTGATCGTTCTGCACGCCCTGGCCAAGCACCCGCGCAACGCCCCGTGGGAACTGTTCGCCAGCCAACTGGATCGAATCCGCTATGGATTGGCGCACTATCGGCCACGCAACCCAACGGCAAACCTGCTGCGTTTTCATCTGGCGAACATCCATCAACTGGAGCTGCCCGACATGGCTTATACGCTCGACGACTTCAAACTTGACACCTATCGGATGCTCATCGACGATTTTCACGCGCTCAGCCTGGAAGAGCGCCAGGCCCTGCTGGAACGGATGGATGTCGCGGACCGTTTACGTGGGTTGGATGCTGAGGAGCGTTTGCGTGGGTTGGACACTGAGGAGATCTTGCGCAGGTTAGACCCTGAGGAGCGTTTACGCGGGTTGGACCCTGAGGAGATCTTGGGCATGTTAGACCCCGAACAGGTCAAAGCCTGGCTTCAGCGTACGGGGCATTGACGGGGTTTGATGGCCTTGGTGGTGTTCGATGATGTTTTCCAAGCTGGTGATCGCGGCGGTTTCCCCGTTGGGGACGGCCTTGGTGCTGGGGGTGCTGGCCTGGTTGTCCGGCCTCTTTGGCAACCGGCGCTTGGCGCTGGCGCTCGGTGGCGCGGCCTTGGTGTGGCTGTGGGTGTGGTCGTTGCCGGTACCCAGCAACTGGCTGAGGGGACACCTCGAGGCGGCGTATCCGGTGGTGCCGCTGCACGCGGTACCGAGTGCGCCGGCGCTGGTGGTGTTGGGCGGCGGGATCAGTCCGCCCCAACGACCGGATGACCCGCCGGATCTCGGTGCGGCGGCCGATCGGATCTGGTACGCCGCGCGTCTTTACCACGCCGGCAAGGCGCCGCTGCTGGTGTTGAGCGGCGGTGGTGATCCTGCCGTTAGCCTGACGTCGGAGGCCGCGGCCATGCGCGGGCTGTTGAGTGCGCTCGGGGTGCCGGAGCGCGCGATGGTGCTGGAAGAGCAGAGCCGGAATACGCGGGAAAACGCGCGCTTTTCCGTCGCCCTGTTGCGCGAACGCGGCATTGGCTCGATGGTGTTGGTGACCTCGGCGCTGCACATGCGGCGCGCCCTGGGCTTGTTTGCGGCCGAAGGGATGCAGGTCTTTCCGGCCGCGACGGACCATGAAGCGCGTCGACCCGCGGCATGGCAGATGTGGTTACCCGACACCGGTGCGCTCGACGGCAGTGGGCGGGCCATGAAGGAGTGGGTGGGGTCTTGGTCGGGTCGCTGAGTGTAGCCGGAACAATGCATCCGCCTCCGTAGGAGCCCGCTTGCGGGCGACGTGACCTGCCGGAATCGCGTCATTGTGCCCCCACCCGTCGCCCGCAAGCGGGCTCCTACGGGCCGGTTTCGCAGGGTGAATCAGCGCGGCGCATCCACCATCAGCCGCGCCGTCGGCACACTATCGGCCGCGGTCGCCCGGATTTGGAATTGCTGGTGCAAGCGGTTGATATCAAGAGAAAAAGCGTCTAAGGTGTTACACTTCGCGCAACTTTTTCGGTCAACCGTTATCCGGCACCGCCGACCGTCTTGAAGGCAAAAGAAAATCCGGCCTGATCCGGTCGATGGTGTTCCGCCAATCGCCGTCGCCCGCTACCCGGACTCAAGCCAGTGCCCACCCCATCCGCCCATGTTCCACAGGGTACCGAACCCGCCGGCGCGTCCGCCCAGGCCGGGCCGACGCCGCGTATCCGCCAGGCCAAGGTAGAGGATCTGCGCCCTGGTGCAGTTGGAGAACGCCTGTTTCGATAGCGACCGCCTGACCCGCCGCCAGTTCCGTTACATGCTGACGCGCGGCCATGCGCATACCCTGGCAGCCGAGGACGCCGATGGCGCCCTCCTGGGTTATGTGCTGGTGTTGCTCAGCCGCGGGACTTCGGTGGCGCGACTCTATTCGATCGCGGTGGGGCGCGAGGCGCGCGGCCGGGGCGTGGCGCGAGCGCTGGTGGCCGCGGCGGAAGCAGTGGTCTGGCGCGCGGAACGCGCCTATATGCGACTGGAGATCCGACGCGACAATCTGGCCTCGCAGGCTTTGTTCGAGGGCGCCGGCTACCGCCGGTTCGGGGTCCTGAGCGATTATTACGAGGACCATATGGAGGCCCTGCGTTATGAGAAGACGCTGGCCCCGGACCTCAAGCCCGAGCTTCAGCGCGTGCCTTTCTACGAGCAGACGCTGGAGTTCACCTGCGGCTCCTCCTGCCTGATGATGGCGATGCACGCCCTGAGCCCCGAGTTGGTGCTGGACCGCACGCTGGAGCTGCGCATCTGGCGGGAGGCGACCACCATCTTCATGACCTCGGGTCACGGCGGCTGCGGTCCCTTCGGTCTGGCCCTGGCGGCGCAGCGGCGCGGTTTCGCGGTGGAGGTCTTCATCAACGATCCGGGCGTCCCCCTGGTGGACTCGGTGCGCAGTCCGGACAAGAAAGAGGTCATGCGCCTGGTCCATGAGGATATGCAGCAAGAAGTGACCCGACTCGGCATTCCGGTCCACTATCGAACCCTGTCGCTCGACGCCCTGGCCGCGCGCTTCGACGCCGGGGCCGTCCCCATGGTGCTGATTTCTTCCTATCGCATCTATCAGGAAAAATTCCCGCATTGGGTGGTGGTGACCGGTTTCGATACCCACTTTGTTTATGTTCATGATCCCTTTGTCGACTACAAGAACGGAGAGAGCACCCTGGACTCGATCAACATGCCGATTCAGCGCGGCGAATTCAGTCGGATGAGCCGTTACGGCCGGGTCGGCCTGCAGGCGGTGGTTCTGGTGTCCCTGCCGGCCGGGACTCGCGCCGATGGCTGAGCATCTCTTGCTGGTCGAACAGGAGGCCGACTGGAAGCCCGCGTTTCCGCGCCTGCCGGTGGTCAGCGCCCGCGACTATCTGGCGGGCGGGGAACTGGCCCAGCGCAAGGATTTGCGGGTGATCAATCTGTGTCGCGGTTACCGCTACCTGTCGGTCGGCTACTATTGTTCGCTGCTGGCGGAGGCGCGCGGGCACAAGGTGATCCCGTCGGTGCGGACCATTCAGGAACTCTCCAGCCGCGAGATCTACAGTCTGGAGACCGAGGAGTTGGACGCGCTGGCGCAGCGTCTGCTGCGCCGCCGCAAGGCCAGTGCGCTCACCCCGACGGCCTATGAACTGACGATTTGTTTCGGTCACTGCGATGTGCCGAGCCTGGAACCCCTGGCGCGCCAGATCTTCGAGACCTTCCGCTGCCCCATCCTCAAGGTGGAGTTCAGACTGCAAGGCACCTGGCGCATCGGCGCCATCAAAGCCCTGCCGCTCACCGCCGTGCTGGAGGAGGGCGAGGCGTCGTTCTTCAGCGCCATGGAAGGCTATCTGACCCGGCGCTGGCACCGCCCGCGGGCGCGGCTCGCCTACCGCTATGACCTGGCGATGCTCCATGACCCGGCGGAGGAACTGCCGCCCTCCGACAAGAAGGCGCTGGCGCTGTTCGTGCGCGCGGGCAAGGCGCTGGGGGTCAACGTCGAGCTGATCCAGCGCAAGGACTACAGCAAGCTCGCCGAGTACGACGCGCTCTTCATCCGCGAGACCACCCGCATCGGTCACCACACCTTCCGCTTCGCCAAGAAGGCCGACAGCGAGGGCATGGTGGTGATCGACGACCCGGAGTCCATCCTGCGCTGCACCAACAAGGTGTATCTGGCCGAACTCTTGGCCGCCCACAAGGTGCCGCGCCCCAAGACGCTGGTGCTGCGCCGCGAGAACCTGATGGACGCGGCGACACAGATCGGCTATCCGGTGGTGCTGAAGATTCCCGAGGGGTCCTTCTCACGCGGGGTGTTCAAGGCGGCGGATCGGGCTGAACTCACCCGAATTGCCGGCCGGCTGTTCCGCGAATCGGACCTGATTCTCGCCCAGGAGTATCTCTACACGCCGTTCGACTGGCGGATCGGGGTGCTGGGCCGCAAGCCATTCTATTGCTGCAAATACCTGATGAGCGGCGATCACTGGCAGATCGTCAAACACGAGTCGGACGGCCGCCACACCGAGGGCGGCTTCGAGACCCTGAGCATCGCCGAGGCCCCGCCGGCCGTGGTGCGCATGGCGCTCAAGGCCGCCGACCTGATCGGCGACGGGCTCTATGGCGTGGATCTCAAGGAGACCCCCGACGGCCCGGTGGTCATCGAGGTCAACGACAACCCCAGCATGGATGCCGGGGTGGAGGACCTGGTCTTGGGCGAGGAGCTTTACCGGCGGCTGATCGGCGAGTTCGTCGAGCGGCTGGATCGGCGGCGGGCGGGGAAGAAGTAGGCGTTGGCCGTCCGGCCCGCCAGGCCGGCGGCTTCGCAGCAATTCCATATTTGGGCGGCATCGCGCGACCCTGAAAGGATTTTTGTCGTGAAAGTCGCGCAGCGGCCCTGTGGGAGCGGCGTCCCGCCGCGACGGGGCCCGGCGCGCAGCCGCGGCGTTCGAGGTCACCGCGGCACCGCATCGCGGCGGGACGCCGCTCCCACGGGGGAATTTCATCTTCCGGGGTGGCTTGATGTTCCTTGCCGGATATCCTCTAAGTGTATTGAATGGTGTAGCCACGGCTGAACCCTTAGACTCCGGACCGGCGGCCGACGGCCGCAACCTTGATCGAATCCACCAAGCGACCTACCGAAACCAACGATGAAGCTGCGCGAAGCCCTTGAACTTTTCACTGTCCATGACCTGAAGAAACGCTGCACGCTGATTCCGGTCACGCCGCCTTCGCCGCGCAAGGGCGACTTGGTGGCGACGATCGCCAGCTATCTGTTGACTGGCGATCTCAGCCGCGTCTGGTCCAGGCTGTCGGAGTTGGAGGTCAATGCCGTTGCCGAGACCGTCCACTCCTGGGACGGCGTCTTCGACCACACCCGCTTCAGCGCCCGCTACGGGTCACTCCCTCAGCATTTTGGGTCGGCCTATTCCATGTGGGCGCAGAGCAGCAGTCAGACGGCGGAGCGGCAGGATCTGCTGTCGCTGTTCTTTTATCAATACGAAATCCCCGAGGATCTCTGTCCGCGCCTGGCCGCGCTCGCCCCGGTGCCGGCCGACTTGGCCTACGCGACCCTGACCGACGACGAACTCCCTGACGCTTTCCCCGCGTCCGCCCTCGCGGAGCCCGACGATCAGGAGCCCCAACCCTTGCGGCGCGTCGCGACCGAAACGCTGGTGGCGCACGATCTGCCGTCGATGCTGCGGCTGATCGGGCAGGGCGGCGTCGCGGTCGGTCCCAAGACCGGCCTGCCGAGCAGCGTCGCCGTCACCCGCATCGAGTCGGTGTTGCTCGGCGGGGATTGGTATGCGGCGGAGGATGACCAGGCGATCGATCGCTGGGAAGGCGGACCGATCCGGCCCATCCGTCCCTTCGCCTGGACCCTGTTATTGCAGGCCGGGGGGCTCGCCAAGCTGGACGTCAACAAACTCGCGCTGACGCCGCGGGGCAACAAGGCGCTGTCGCTGCCGCTGGCGGAGGTGGTTGCCGGTCTCTTCGAGCGCTGGCAAACGAAAGGTAGCCCGGATGAGTTGCGCCGGGTCGATGTCATCAAGGGTCAGACCAGCAAGGGTGCGCAATTGTCCGCCACGGCCGACCGCCGGGCGGTCATCGCCGCGGTCTTGCGGGACTGCCCGGTGGGTCGCTGGCTCGACCTGAACGAATTCTTTCGGCAGATGCAGTACCGGGGGCGCTCTTTTACAGTCAGCCATAACCCCTGGAGCCTGTATATCACCGACCCCCACTATGGCGGTCTGGGGGACTATGTCGTCGAGATCCTGCAGACCCGCTATTGTCTTGTCTATCTGTTCGAGTACCTGGCCACGCTGGGGATGATCGATGTGGCCTACACCCTGCCGTACGGCGCACGGGACGATTACGGCGACGCCTGGGGGACCGACAGCCTGATGTTCCTCAGCCGCTACGATGGGTTGCGGTATCTGCGCATCAATCCGCTCGGTGCCTATTGTCTCGGGCTCGCCCCCGAGTACCGGCCGCTGCAACCGGCCATGCCCAGGCTGCTCGCCGCGGAGGGCGAACTGGGGCTGCGCCTGCTGCGCGAACCGGAGCCCGCCGAACGCCTGATCCTGGAGCGCATCGCCCGTCCCCAGGCCGGGGCGCGCTGGGATCTGGACTCCGAGGCCCTGTTGCAATGCGGTACCGATACCGGCGAGCGCGCGCGCATCCGCGACTTTCTGACCATCGCCTTTGGCGGGGACCTGCCGGCGCCCCTCGCCCGACGGCTCGACGCCATCGCCGAACGGGTCACGGCCCTGGCCGATATCGGTCCCGCCCGTCTGGTGCAGTGCCGCGATGAGGGGTTGGCCGCCATGCTGGCCGAGGACCCGGCGACCGGACCGCATTGTGTGCGGGCCGGCGCGCGTCTGCTCTGCGTCCCCGAGTCCAAGCTGAAAGCCTTCCGCAAGGGTCTGGTCCGGCTTGATCTGATCTTGCCGGAGGTGCCCCGTGGTTGATTTTCTTGCCCGCTATGCGGCACTGGGCGATGATGCGCGGCGCATTCTGCGGGTGCTGTCGGTGATCTGCGAGCCGGTCGGTTTGACGGTGTTCCATCAGGTGTTGGACGCGCTGCGCTGGCGCGGTCACAAGGATGCACCGCTGCGCGAGATCCTGGATAAGGATCTCCGCTTGCTGCTGCTTTCGGACCATCTGATCGAGCAAAGCCCCCGCGGCCTGGTGTGCCACCCGGATCTCGCCGAGCCGCTGACCCGAGAGACCGTCGCCGACGGCACCTTCGCGGCGATTGTGGCGGCGGCTGAGACCGTGGTCCCGACGCGCGGCGGTCCGGCCTGGGAGCAGACCACCGCGGAGCGCACCACCCGCAAGCTGCGCAACGCACTCTACGCCGGGCGCGAGGCCGAGGTGCTCGCGCTGCTGCCTGGCGTGGCCCCGGGCGCATCGGCCAGTCAGGTGCGGTTTGTCGAGGTGGCCCGGCTGGCCCAGGTCTGCACCCGCTCGCCCGATGCGCAGTGGCTGGCAGGCTTGAGCCCCCGGCTCAGACTCCTGGCGCTGGCGCCGATGCTGCGCGAGAGCGCGCTGGATCTGGCTGCCGACGCCGCAATCTATGAGTTGGCCGAGCGTGTGCTGACACCCTTGGTGCCGGATTATCCGGACGCCGCCGACACCCTGGCCGAGCAGCGCCTCCTGCGCGGCCAACTGGCCGGCGTGGCCGAACTGCTCGCCGGCCGCACCGACCCCGAGGGCTTGGCCCGGCTCGGCTGGCTGCGGTTTCTTCAGGGCGACTATGACGCCGCCATCGCGACCTTTGAGACCGCCTTGCAGGCGACCCGCAAGCTGACCCGGAAGCGGAAGGTGGCGCTGTCGGGCCTCCCCGGTGCGCTTTATCTGCTGGCCCTGTTGCGCCGCGGGCGGCGGGAAGACTTCGAGCTGGTGGCGGAGCAGGTCGGCTTCTGTCTGCGCGCGCCCGTGACCGATGTCATCGAACCGACGTACCGGGTGATCCGCGATCTGGCCCCGGTGCTCACCGGCCGTTGTACGGCGGATACGAGCTACCATTTGAAGCCCGACCTGGTGCTGCGCGGTGCCTTGCCGCCGTTGCTCCAGACCTTGGCGCGCTACTGGTTTGGTTTGCCGCCGGTGGGGACGCTGTCGGCGCGGCTGGCCACCCATTGCCATCAGGCGATTCAGGCCGGTCTGCTCTGGTATGCGCACGAGGCCAGGGCGGCACTGCAGGCCAACGGCTTCCCCGGTGCGTTTTCCATCCTGGGCGAGCCCCCCGCGGACCTGGTGCTGATGACCTGTCTGCTGGGTCCCCGCTCCGCCTGGGAGATCGCCCTGGAAGCGCTGAAGGGCGTGGGTGCGCCGCCGGCGAGCGGCGACGCCACCGCCGACGCGGCCCCCGGTCCGGACCGCCGCCTGATCTGGACGATCGATGTGAACGACGGGCTCGCCACGCTGGAGCCGCGCGAGCAGAAGCGCATGAAGCGCGGCGGTTGGACTCACGGACGGGCGATGCCGCTGCAGCAACTCGCCGAGGACCCGGAAAGTATTCCCGAGATCAGCCCCCAGGATCGGGAGTTGTGCGCCTGCATCGTCAAGGAGCAGGAGCGCAGCGCCTATTACGGTGCGCCGGGGCGGACCTTCTACCGGCTCGATCAGGATCGCGCCCTGCTGACCTGCATCGGCCATCCGTTGTTGCGGCGGGTCGGCGGCGTCGATCGCCAGATCGAGTTGATTCGCGGCGGCCCGACCCTGTCGGTGGTGCGCCGCGACAAAGAGATCCTCGTCGGCATCGCGCCCTTTCCGCCCGTTGAGCGCAACGTCGCGGCGGTGAATGAGACGCCCCAGCGCATCCGGTTGATCCACTTCGACGCCCGCCATCGGGAGATCGGCCGCATCCTGGGTCCGGATGGTCTGCGGGTGCCGGCGGACGCGCAGGCGCGGCTGCTGGAGGGGCTGGCCGGCGTGGCGCCGCTGCTGACCGTCCATTCCGACATCGGCGGTCTCACCGACCATGCGGAAGAAATCCCGGCCGATCCGCGCCCGCACATCCACCTGCGGCCCTACGGTGCCGGTTTCGGGCTGGACCTGCATGTTCATCCGTGCGGCGACGGCGGCCCGCAACTGCGGCCGGGGCAGGGCGGTGCGACCCTGCTCACCGAGCTGGCCGGCCGGGCGGTGCGCTGCACGCGCGACCTCAAAGGCGAATTGGCCGCCGCCCGGCGGGTACTGACCGATTGCCCGATCCTGGACGGCGCGGACGGCTGGACCTGGAATCTGGACGACCCGGAGTTGGCCCTCGGCGCCCTGGAGCAACTCCAGTCGCTGGGCGACACGGTGGCGCTGGACTGGCCGGAAGGTAAGCGCATTGCCTTGACCGCCGAGACCCAACTGGGTCAGATGCAGATCAAGATCAAACAGCAGGGGGATTGGCTCGACATCGGCGGCGGGCTGCAGCTCGCCGACGGCCGGGTGCTGGCCATGCGGGAACTGCTGGAGCGCTCACGTGCCTCCGGCGGCCGCTACCTGCGGCTGGGCGAGCAGGAGGTGCTGGTGCTGAGCAACGCGCTGCGGCGACGGCTCGACAGCCTGCAGGGTCTGACCGACAACGGGCGCTTCCACCCCCTGGCGGCCCCAGTCGTCGCCGATCTGCTGGACGGCATGGCCGTCAGCGGCGTCCCCGCCTGGCAGGCACTGCTGAAGCGTCTGAGCACCGCGCGCGATCTGGAGCCGGTGCTACCCTCCACCCTCCAGGCGGACCTGCGCGACTACCAGGCGGAAGGCTACCGCTGGCTCGCCCGGCTGGCCCACTGGGGCGCCGGGGCCTGCCTGGCGGACGACATGGGCCTGGGCAAGACCGTGCAGGCGCTGGCGCTGATCCTGTCCCGCGCGCCCCAGGGTCCCACCCTGGTGCTGGCGCCGATGTCGGTCTGCGGCAACTGGATCGACGAGGCGCGGCGCTTCGCCCCGACGCTGCGGCCCCAGCGCTTTGGCCCCGGAGATCGCGCGGCCCAGCTCAAGGCGGCCGGACCCTTCGATCTGATCGTGTGCAGCTACGGACTCCTGCAAACCGAAGGGGAGCGACTGGCCGAGGTCACCTGGGAAACCGTGGTCGCCGATGAGGCCCAGGCGTTCAAGAACGCGCTCACCAAGCGCTCCCAGGCCATCATGCGGCTGAACGGCGGCTTCCGGATGATCGCCACCGGCACCCCCATCGAAAACCGGCTCGGCGAACTCTGGAACCTGTTCCGGTTCATCAACCCCGGCCTGCTCGGCTCCCAGGAGCGCTTCAATCAGCGCTTCGCCAACCCCATCGAACTGGACAAGGACCCGCTGGCCCGCCAGCGGCTGCGGCAACTGCTGCGCCCCTTCATCCTGCGGCGGCTGAAAAGCGAGGTGTTGAGCGAACTCCCCCCGCGCACCGAAATCACCCTGCGGCTGGAACTGAGCGAGGGCGAACAGGCCCTATACGAGGCCCTGCGTCAGCAAGCCATCGAACGGCTGGACCTGGCCGCGACCGCCAATCCCGGCCAGGCGCGCTTTCAGTTGCTCGCCGAGATCATGCGGCTGCGCCGGGTCTGCTGCCACCCGCGCCTGGTCCTGCCCGACAGCCCCCTGCCCAGCGCCAAGCTGGAGGCCTTCAGTGACATCGTCGACGAACTGCTGGACAACCGGCACAAGGCGCTGGTGTTCAGCCAGTTCGTCGATCACCTGAGCATCCTGCGCGCCCACCTGGACACCCGCGGCATCCGCTACCAATATCTGGACGGCAGCACCTCCGAGGCCCAGCGCCGCGCCGCCGTCACCGCATTTCAGGCGGGCGAGGGCGAACTCTTCCTGATCAGCCTGCGCGCCGGCGGCTTCGGCCTGAACCTCACCGCCGCCGACTATGTGATCCACATGGACCCCTGGTGGAACCCCGCGGTGGAAGACCAAGCCAGCGATCGCGCCCACCGCATCGGCCAGGAGCGCCCGGTCACCATCTACCGCCTGGTCGCCAAGGACACCATCGAAGAGCGCATCCTGAAACTCCACGCCGCCAAACGCGATCTCGCCGACGACCTGCTGGAAGGCACCGGCGACGGCGGACGGTTGAGCTATGACGATATGCTGGCGTTGGTGCGGGGGGCTGAGTGGGAGAGTTGAGCCTGCACCGTCATTCCGGCAGGATGCCGGAATCCAGTGCCATGGATGGTCCCTCGCAGCGAGTATGGACTTGCAAGATAAGATGGACCCCCCCACTACCTCAGCAGCCAGCGGTTGGGCCATGATCGCCGTTACGGCCCAAGCAACCACACGGATTTATCCACAGATGTCACAGATGTTCACAGATGAAGAAAAACATCCGTGTCACTTCTGTAGGCTCTGTGATTCAATGAGTTAGCGGATTCGCCACCGTGTCTGGAGCGAACCGTACGGCGCCCCGCGGGTGTTGGTGCGGTTCGCAAGCTCACCGTACCCCTGAGAGACGTGGTGGCGGGAACGATGATCAAGGGCAACGCGCAGGTTGCGGACACAAATCGACTAGATACGCTCTTGGCGGGGGGGCGCGGGTGCGGTAGGATACTTGGGTATGAGACTGCGGGCAGTCTAGACCACTAACGTCCTAACGCAACCTAGAGCACTAGCATCCTAATGCTATCTTGAGTATTTGCATCCTAAACCATTCTAGAACACGTTGAACTAATCCGCTCCGCGGGGCCTACCGCGCCCATCCCATAGCGCCATTGAATCGCGAACAACGCGCGGATATCCCCAGCCGCCCCGCGGTTGACCTCCAGCCCCGCCCCGGCTCCCATCGTCCACACTTTTAACGGCCCGATCCGGGTCGTTAACAGAGCACTGGACGATGACTCCCTTACGTGAGCAGATGATCACCGCCATGCAGATGCATGGCTTCTCGCCGCGCACCCACGAAAGTTACCTGGCCGCGGTCCGAGACTTGGCGAAGTTCACCCGCCGTTCCCCGGACCTCCTCGAACATGCTGATCTCACGCGTTACTTCGAANACCTGGTGGTGCAGCGCCGCTTGGCGCCGGCCAGCGTGCGACTCATGTACAACGGCATTCGTTTCTTCTATCTGAAGGTGCTTGGCTGGCCGACGGTCGATCTGGAGGTGACCTTACCCAAAC
>NZ_KB902547.1 GCF_000379525.1 Lamprocystis purpurea DSM 4197
CCCGATCTTCGGCAGCGCGCCCAAGTAGTGATGGGCATCCATCAGGGCCTGGAAGCGCGCCTCCTCGGGCGCGGCGACGGGTTCGACGATGACTTCGCGGAGATTCACGCATGCGCGCTCGGGCAGCAGGGGGCCGACGCGCTTTATACCCGAGCGGCCGGGCAGTGTCCAGAGTCGAGGACAACCGCACGTTGAATCACTGAAAGTTAGCTAGAACGGTTTAGCCCTGGTTCGCGGCGCGCGTCTCCGGACAAGGAGCCGCCCTTTATGGTTTAATGCCGCCCCATGTTTCATCCCCTCCCCCTCTATATCGGCCTGCGCTACACCCGCGCGAAGCGCCGCAACCATTTCATCTCGTTTATCTCGCTGGTCTCCATGCTGGGGATCACGCTCGGCATCATGGCGTTGATCGTGGTGCTGTCGGTGATGAACGGGTTCCACCAGGAAATCCGCGAGCGGATCCTGTCGATGGCCTCCCATGCGACCCTGTCCGACCCCTACGGCGGCGGCATGACCGACTGGCGCGAGGGACTGGCGAAAGTCCGCGTTCACCAGGATGTGGTGGGCGCCGCACCCTTCGTGGAGGTGCAGGCCATGCTGGTCGGCCCGTCCAACGTGAGTGGGGCGCTGGTGCGCGGCATCCTGCCGGTCGATGAGGATCAGGTGTCGGACCTGCGCCACCAGATGGAAAGCGGGTCGGTGGACGATCTGATCCCCGGCGAATTCCGCATCATCCTGGGTGAAGAGCTCGCCGCCTATCTGGGGGTGGGTCCGGGCGACAAGGTCACCGTGGTCACCCCTCAGGTGACCGCCACCCCGGTCGGCGTGATGCCGCGGCTCAAGCGGTTCACCGTGAGCGGGATTTTTTCGGTCGGCATGGCGGACTATGACCGCAGCGCGGCCTTCATCCAGATGGACGACGCGGCCAAGCTGATGGCGCTGGGCGACGGCGTCACCGGCATCCGGCTCAAGCTCACCGACATGTGGGAGGCCCCCCGCACGGCACTGCAGATCGCCGAGGATCTGGGCGGCGTCTATCGCGTGGTCGACTGGACGCAGGTCCACGCCAATTTCTTCCGGGCGCTGGCGGTCGAGAAGCGGATGATGAGCATCATCCTGTTCCTGATCGTCGCGGTGGCGGCCTTCAATATCGTCTCCGCGCTGGTCATGGTGGTCACGGACAAGCGCTCCGATATCGCGGTGTTGCGTACCCTGGGCGCCTCGCCGGGCACCGTGATGCGCATTTTCATCGTCCAGGGCACCGCCATCGGGCTGGTGGGCACCCTGATGGGGGTCATCGTCGGCGTGCTGTTCGCCATCAATCTCGAAGCGATCGTCGGTTTCGTCGAGGCCGCCTTCAACGTGCACTTCCTCGACCCGAGCATCTACTACATCAGCGATCTGCCGTCCGATGTCCATTGGCAGGACGTGGTGCTGATCGCTGGCTCGGCCTTCATCATGTCCGTACTCGCGACCCTGTATCCAGCCTGGCGCGCGGCCAACACTCAGCCTGCCGAGGCGCTGCGCTATGAATAACCCGCCACCTGACGCAGACGGGTCCGCGGCCCCACCGGTGCTGGACATCCAAGGGCTCGGGAAGACCTTCAGCGAGGGACCCCAGGAAGTCGAAGTGCTCCGCGGGGTGAACCTGCAGGTGGCTTCCGGCGCCCGGGTCGCCATCGTCGGCTCATCGGGCTCCGGCAAAAGCACCCTGCTGCACTGCATCGGCGGGCTCGACCGGCCCACCGCCGGGCGGGTCAGTTGGCTGGGTCAAGATATCGGGCACCTCTCGGAGGCGCGGCGCGGGCGCTTGCGCAACCGGCATCTGGGCTTCGTCTATCAGTTTCACCACCTGCTGCCGGAGTTCACGGCCGTCGAGAACGTAGCCATGCCGCTGCTGATCGGCGGCGCGTCGCCGGCCGAGGCGCGGGCCAAGGCCGAGGCGATCCTCGCGCGGGTCGGGCTGACGCAGCGCGGCACCCACAAACCGTCCGAACTCTCCGGCGGCGAGCGCCAGCGCGCGGCCATCGCCCGCGCCCTGGTGACCCGCCCGGCCTGCCTGCTGGCGGACGAACCGACCGGCAATCTGGACCGCCACACGGCGGGCCAGGTTTATGAACTGATGCTGGAATTGAATGCGGCGATCGGCACCGCGCTGGTGATCGTCACCCACGACCTGAGCCTGGCCGGACGCATGGATCAGATCTGGCGGCTGGACGATGGCGTGCTGACCGCCGATTCGGATAAGGCCGCGGCCAGTTCCCGATAGCGCTGCTTGCGCCGCCGGATCTCCCGCACCAGGCGGCGGCGCCACAGCGCCTGTGCCCCGCAATACCCAAGGGCACTGCTGATGACGGCGCAGACCAACATGCCAAGCCCCAGCGGCGCCATCACCGCACTCCAGTTGTGCCAGTCGGTCCAGAAACCCAGGTCGAACCCCTTGGGTGCGACGCCCAGCAGCCAACTGCCCACCAGGTAGGCGAAATAGAACATGGGCGGGATGGTCAGCGGGTTGGTGATCCACACCAGCACCACCGCGAGCGGCAGGTTCACCCGCAGCACGATTGCCGCCGCCGCGGCCAGCACCATCTGGCCGAACGGCGGCATGAACATCATGAAGAACCCCACCGCGACAGCGCCGGAGACGGAGCGGCGGTTCAGATACCACAGTCGCGGATCATGCAGGCACTTGCCGAACACGGACAACTGGCGATTCTCCAGCAGCCGGCGCGGCGCGGGCATGTTGCGTTTGAGCCATTTTTTCACGTCGCGGTTTTGTCGTCTCAGGCGGCTTGAATCAATCCCGGATGGGTTGCCGATCAAACCGACCGACCGGGGATCCGATGGTACCGAGACCCTGTGACAGTTCCGCGAACGGCCCTCAACATCCGGCCAACCTGGCGCGCCTGGGGCTGGCGTTCGCGGTCGGGATCGGCTGCTTCTATTTGTCGCCGACCATGCCCCCGGCCTGGACCGCTGCCCTGCTCGGGGTTCTCGCGATCACGCTCGGCCTGGTCAAGCGGCCCCGCATCTGTCGCCCGCTGGCCGCACTCTGCGCCGGTGTCCTCTATGCACAGGCCCACACCGCGCTCCAACTCGCCAATCCGTTCCCGGACGCGCTCGCCCGCACGCCCATCACCATCGAGGGGCGCATCGCCTCGCTGCCCAGTGAGCTGGACCTGGGCCGCCGCTTCCTCTTCGCGGTCGAACAGGCCAGCGCCGACGGCCAACCCCTGCCCTTCACCGGTCTGGTGCGCATCTCCTGGTACGAGGACGCGCCGCGCCTGCGCGCCGGCGAGCGCTGGCGCCTGCCGGTGCGGCTCAAACCGCGGCACGGCTTCGCCAACCCCGGCGGATTCGACTTCGAGCGCTGGCTCTTCGCCCAGGGGATCAAGGCCACCGGCAGTGTGCGCCGCGGCGCGGGCGCCGAGCGACTCGATGCGGGACCCGGCCCTTACCCGCTGACGCGCGCCCGCCAGAACCTCAATGACCATCTGGCCGCGGTGCTGGGCGAGGCCCGCGCCCTGCCCCTGGTCCAGGCCCTGGTGACCGGCGATCAGTCCGGCTTCGAGCCGAGCGACTGGGACGCCATGACCCGCACCGGCACCAGCCATCTGGTCGCCATCTCCGGGCTGAATCTGGGGTTGATCGCGGCGGTTGCTTTCTTCCTCATCCGTTGGCTCTGGTCACGCCGGCCGCGGCTCACCCTGGCGCTGGCCGCCCCGCGCGCGGCAGCGGTCGGCGCCTTCCTCGCCGCCCTGGCCTATGCCGCCCTGGCCGGCTTCTCCGTGTCGACCCAGCGCGCCCTGATCATGGCTGCCGTGGTCTTCGCGGTCTTATTCTGGGAGCGGACACCGCGCCACTGGCACGCCCTCATTCTGGCCCTGATCGCGGTCCTGGTGGTCGACCCCAGGGCGGTGCTGGCCTACGGGTTCTGGCTGTCCTTCGCCGCGGTGGCGGTGCTGCTGTTCAATCTCGGGCAGCGCCTGCCCAGCCGCGACCTCTGGACCCGCTGGGGACGGGCGCAATGGGCCGTCGCGCTGGGCTTGCTGCCGCTCTTGCTGCTCCAGTTCGGCCGCGCCTCCGCCATCGCGCCGCTGGTGAATCTGGTGGCCGAACCACTCTTCACCCTGCTGCTGTTTCCGCTGGTGCTGGCGACCGCCCTGCTCAGCCTGGTGCCCGGACTAAGCCTGCCGCTGATTCTGACCGCGCACTTGCTCGACTGGTGTCTGACGGCCCTGGCCTGGATTGCGGCCTTTCCCTGGGCGGCCTTCGCCCCGCCCCTGGGTCCGCTCTGGGTCTGGCCGTTTGCCTTTCTCGGGGCGGCGCTGTTGCTGGCCCCGCGCGGCCTGCCGGGGCGCTGGCTGGGGCTGCCGCTGTTGCTGCCGCTGGCCCTGGTTCGACCGCCGGCGCCCGGTCCGGGCGAGGTCTGGTTCACGCTGCTGGATGTTGGTCAGGGGCTGAGCACGGTGGTCCGCACCCAGGCGGGCACCCTGGTCTACGATGCCGGCCCCAGTTTCCCGAGCGGATTCAGCACCGGCGCGGTCGTGGTCGCGCCATTTTTGGCCGCGCAAGGCATCGGCCAGGTGGACATGCTGGTGCTGAGTCACGCGGATCGGGATCATGCCGGCGGGGCGGCGGGGCTCATGGATCGGCTCCCCGTGCGGCGCGTGCGGAGCGGCGAGTCGGCAGCCTTGACCCGCCCGGGCGCCAAGCAATGCCGGGCGGGTGACGGCTGGGACTGGTCGGGAGTGCACTTTGAGTTCCTGCACCCACCGGTGCCGCAAGCCGGAGTGAAGGCACTCACGGGCAACGACGCCTCCTGCGTCCTGCGGATCGCGACCGGCAGCCGCGCGATCCTGCTGACCGGGGACATCGCTACCGGCATCGAGTCACGCCTGGTTGAGCAGTACGGCACCGGCCTGGCTGCCGATGTATTGGTCGCCGGACATCACGGCAGTTCGACCTCGACGGGGGCCGCGCTGCTGGATGCGGTCAATCCCCGGCTGGTGCTCTTCGCCGCCGGCTATGCCAATCCATTCGGTTTCCCGAGCACGGTGGTCGCAGAACGCCTCGCCGCGCGTGCCGTCCCCACGCTCAATACCGCGGTCACCGGCGCCATCGAACTGCGGTTCGGCGCCGACGGCGCGATCAGCGGACCCTGGACCTGGCGGGAGCGCTCAGGGCGCATCTGGACGCATCGCGCGAACCAGTCACCCGCGGACTGAGGTGATTTCCGCGAAAGAACCAACCCGTAGGAGCCCGCTTGCGGGCGACGGGTGGGGGCGACGGATGGGGCACAATGACTCGATTCCGGCAGGTCACGTCGCCCGCAAGCGGGCTCCTACGGATCGCGATCCACCCGACCGATTTCCGGACATCATCAAAGCACCTCACTCCCGCCCAAATAAGGCCGTAAAGCCTCCGGCACCCCGATCCGCCCGTCCGCCTGCTGATAGTTCTCCAGCACCGCCACCAGGGTCCGGCCCACCGCGAGTCCGGACCCGTTCAGCGTATGCAGCAGTTCCGGCTTGCCGGTCTCGGGATTGCGCCAGCGCGCCTGCAGGCGGCGCGCCTGGAAGTCGCCGAAGTTGCTGCACGAGGAAATCTCGCGATAGGTCTGCTGACCGGGCAGCCAGACTTCCAGGTCATAGGTCTTGCGCGACGAAAAGCCCAGATCCCCGGTGCACAGGGTCACCACCCGATAGGGCAGCCCCAGCCGCTGCAGCACCATCTCGGCATGACCAGTCAGCGCCTCGTGCGCCTGCGCCGACTCCGCGGGCGGCACCGCCTGCACCAGCTCCACTTTCTCGAACTGATGCTGACGGATCATGCCGCGCGTGTCTTTGCCGTAGGAGCCCGCCTCGCTACGGAAGCACGGCGTATGCGCGACCCATTTGCGCGGCATGGCATCCGCCTCCACGATGACATCGCGCACCAGATTGGTCACCGGCACCTCGGCGGTGGGGATCAGATAGAGGGGCTTCTCCCCCGGCACCTTGAACAGATCGGCCTCGAATTTGGGCAACTGACCGGTACCGAAAAGGCTCTCCGCGTTGACTAGATAGGGGACATAGACCTCGGTGTAGCCGTGCTCACGGGTATGCAGATCGAGCATGAACTGGATCAGCGCCCGCTGCATCCGCGCCAGGGGTCCGGACAACACGACGAAGCGCGCGCCCGACACCTTGGATGCCGCGTCGAAATCCATCCAGCCCAGCGCGGTCCCCAGGTCGACATGATCCTTGGGGGCGAAGTCGAATCGGGTCGGCTCGCCCCAGCGGCGCTCCTCGCGGTTGGCGCGCTCATCCCGGCCGTCCGGCACGCTCGCATCCGGCAGATTCGGCAGACTCAGCGCGATCTCGGTCAGTTCCTGCTGGATGGCATTCAGTCGCTCCTCCGCCGCCTTGAGCCCCTCGCCCAGATCCGCCACCGCCGCCAGCAGGGGCGCCGTGTCCTCCCCCGCCGCCTTGGCCCGGCCGATCGCCTTGGAGCGCGTGTTACGTTCGTTCTGCAGCTCCTGCACCCGCACCTGCAAGCCCTTGCGCTCACCCTCCAGGGCGTCGAGACGGGCGGTATCCAACTGCAACCCGCGGCGGGCCAGTTGAGTGGCGACCAGATCCAGGTCGGTACGAAGCAGGCGGGGGTCTAGCACGGGAAGTCACCAATCTTGGCAGGAGAAAGCAGGAGGCCGGGGTTACGCGGCCGATGTCGAGGTGAATTCTACACCGGGCGGCAGGGCCGGAACCGGAGTCCGATCGGTGTCGGTTGGGGTGAGGAACGAACCCCAACATGTCCACCCGCCGATGGTTGAATGTTGGGGTTCCTTCGTCACCCCAACCTACGCCCTGTCGTCGACCTTGCGCGGTCAGTGTAGGTTGGGGTGAGGAACGAACCCCAACATTTCCAATTACCCCTGATCCGCGACAGCCGCCGCCCGCCGCTGCCACACCAGTGTCCGGTTGTTGACCGGCATCGGGTGATCGGCGATCAGGTCCAGGCCCGCCTGATCCGCCAGCCGCCGCAGAGCGTCCAGATCCCGCACCCCCATCCGCGGGTCCTGCGCCCGCAGCGCGGCGTCGAAGCGCGCATTACTCGCGCTGGTATGGCGCCCGCCGTCACTGAAGGGGCCATAGAGGGCGAACAGCGCCCCCGGGGGCAGCAGCCGGCCCACCCCGCGAAACATCAGGACCACCTCCGGCTCCCCCATGATATGCGCGGTGTTGGCGCTGAACACCCCGCCCACCGGACCCGGCGGCCAGTCACCGGTCACATCCAGGCGCAGCGGGTCCGGCAGATTGGGTAATTGCGCGTCCGCCAGCCACAGCCGGATACCCGGCAGATGGGCCGCAACATCGCTGGTCTGCCAGGTCACGTGCGGCAGGCGGGCGGCGAAATAGACCGCGTGCTGACCGGTGCCGCTGCCGATCTCCAGCACCCGACGCGCCTGGGCGAACAGCGGAGCGATCACGGCAAAGATCGGCGCCTGGTTCTCGACGCAGGACTCGGCGAAGGGTTTGTGGGGAAAGCGGTGATGGGTCATTGGTGCTTGTCGTCTCCGTCGTTGTCGTTGTCGTTGTCGTAATCGTAATCGAAGTGATGATTCCCGTGAGGACGCTCCCACCCCGCGTCGGCCTGGATCGTCGGTCCAACCACAAAAAAACCGGAGGTCGAGACTCACCGTGAAAGTCGCGCAGCGACCCCGTGGGAGCGGCGTCCCGCCGCGATGGGGCCGGGCGTGTCACCGCAGCGTTCGAGGTCACCGCGGCACCGCATCGCGGCGGGACGCCGCTCCCACGGGGGACAGGCTGGAGCGGCCCGGCGGCGTCCCCCACCGGCCCGGATTCCGGCCGCCCTCACCACCACCACCGTGTCGACGCGTTGGCCCGTTTGGTAAGGCACTGATACACTTGCCGCACCTCCACCTGTAGAACCAGCACCGGATGTCCGCCACCGCGACCGACCGCCCCGTGCGCCTGCTGCACCTATCCGATTGCCGGTTCCGCGCCGACCGCGCCAGGGAGGCTGACCCGGTACTGCGCGACTTGGCCCGTTTCATCGCCGCCGAGGTCGCAGGCGGATTGGCGCCGGACCTGGTGGTCATCACCGGGGACCTGGGGTATTCCGGCAAGGCCGAGGAATATCAACCGGGGCGCAAGCACAAGTCCGAGGAATTGCCTTGCTCCGCCCAGGGCGTGCCGGGATCAGGACCGGGACTTGCTGCTCGGACGCTACCAGGTCAACCAAACCGTGCTGCACCAGGACGCCGAGGGCGCGGACTGGCGCATCGCCCTCATGCACCATCCTTGGGACGACCTGGCAGCATTCGATTCCAACGAGGCACGCCAGACCATTCACCTGCACTGCGATCTCCTGCTGCACGGCCACCGGCGCGAGCCCCTGGCCTGCCGCGTGATGCCCCCGGACTCCCGCCGCGCCTGCCTGGAACTCGCCCCCGGATACGTCAACACCGGCCGCGGCGACCCCAACCGGTTCCAGTGGATCGAGTTGTATCCCCAGCCCCGGTGCGTCCGCGTCCTGTTCCGCCTCCGCAACCAGGGTGCCTGGCAGCCGGACTATAACCAGTCGGGCGGCGCGGTGGACTTCGCCCTGGACCAACCGCCAACCGCCAACACCGCAACCCAGTCCGCCCGCACCCCCGAGGTCCCCGCCGCCTATCTCGCCTGGCTGCATCGCCGCTATGCCGATTTCGACCTGCTCGGCAAGGGCCTGAAGCAAGGCCAGGCGATTCGCCTGAGCCAGGTGTATGTCCCCGCCGTGACGACGCCGACCGCCGACGCGGCGGGGCCGGACCTGGAGTCTGCCCGGAGCCAGACGAACCGCGCCGACCGACCGGAGCAACCACCGCCGGCCCTGCTGTTGGAGCGTATCGACCGCCAGTCGCTCTACTGCCCGGCCGCCGCCGGTGCCGGCAAAACCACCTTCTGTCGCTGGGCGGTGTTGCGGGCCAGCGCCGGGGAACCCGGCGTCGGCCATGCGACACCGCCGCCCGCGGGCTTCGCGGAGCAGCCGCCCGCGGGGCTGCACGGCCGGCTGCCGCTGCTCGTGCCCTTGTGGGACCTGTGGCCGAACATGGAGTGCGGCCACGGACGCGGCAATTGGCATCGCCCCCAACTCGAAGAAGCCCTCGCCCAGTGGGGCGATCGCATCCAGCCGGACGGTCTTACCGGCGCTCTGCTCAAGGCCCACCTTGCCGCGGGCACCGCCTTTCTGCTGCTCGACGGCCTGGACGAGGTCCCGGTCTGCGAGACCCGTGACGGCCGGCCCATCTACCCCCGCGGGCCTGTTGCTCAGCGGCCTGATCGCGGCCTTGCCGGACTGGGAGCGGGCCGGCAACCGCACCCTGCTGACCAGCCGACCCTATGGCCTGGACGAACAGGAGTTGAACCGGCTGGGCCTCGCCCGGGCCCCGCTGGAGCCGCTGCCCGCGGCGCTGCAAACCCTGTTCATCACCCGCTGGTTCCAGACGCTGGACAAGCCCGAACTGGCCCCGGAACTGCGGCGCAGTCTCGGCGAGCAGGACCTGGCGCCGCTCACGGAAAACCCTCTGCTGCTGACCGCGCTCTGTGTCATCTACTACGACGGCGGCCGCCTGCCTGGAGACCTCTGGAGTCTCTATGCCGCCATCTGCGACAACGTGCTGCATAACCGCTATCTGGACAAGGTCGCCGAGCGCCCGCTGGCCCTGGCCCGGCTGGAAGCCATCGCCTACGGCATGCATACCGGCGAGGGGCTCCATGAGCACCGCGGCACACCCCAACGGTTCGCCACGGAGGACGAGATCGCGCAGTTGCTGCGGGACTTCGCCAAACTGGACGGCAAATACGAGCAGGGCCAGGTGGCGCCCGTGGCCTGGCGCGAGGACCTGTTGACCAAGTCCGGGCTGTTGTTGCCGCAGTCGCAGCGGCGGGCCGCCTTCTACCATCTGAGCATCCAGGAGTTTCTGGCCGCCGAGCGCATCGCCCGCAACCGCGGGGACGACGCGGCGCTGCACCGGATCTTCCGGTCACGCTGGGACGTGTCGGAGTGGCGGTTGACGCTGCTGTTCCTGTTCGCCGGCCTGGCCTTCCATCATCGCTCCTCACCCACCGCGGCCTTGGACTTGTTGGCCGGCCTCGCGCGGGAACTCGATCGCGCCAAGCTCAAGGTCAACCCGGCCCCGGCGGTCTTCGTGGCCGAGGCCCTAGGCCTGTGTCTCACGAAGAAGGCTTTGCCGGACGAACTCGCCACGGGCTTCCGCCGAACCTGCCTGGACGCCATCGCCGACGCGGTCGAGGTCAAGGCGCGCCAGACCCTGGGGCTCTGCCTGGGCCGGCTCGGCGATCCGCGCATCGCCGACCTACGCGACCCCAAGGCCTATGTCGAGGTTCCGGCTGGAGTCTATGTCTACGGCAACCAGAACGAGAAGCTCCGCATTGAGGCTCCCTTCCTGCTCTCACGTTACACGGTGACCAACAGTCAATACCGCGTCTTCATGGACGCTGGCGGCTATGCAAACCGGCGTTGGTGGTCCGACGAGGGCTGGGCTTGGTTGCAACAGGCGGGTGTCACCGAACCGGCCTTGTGGCAAGACCGCCGCTGGAACGTCGCCAATCAACCGGTGGTCGGCGTGTCCTTCTGGGAGGCTCAAGCCTGTTGCCGCTGGGCCGGGGGACGGCTGCCGACCGAGCGGGAATGGGAGGCCGCCGCCCGCGGCCCGCAGGGGTACGAGTACCCTTGGAGCGGCAGGTGGGAGGACGGGATCTGCAACAGCTATGAGGCAAAGCTCGGGGTCACCTCTTCGGTCGGGCTCTTCCCCCGTTCGGCGCAAGCACAGCTTGGCCTGGAGGACTTGGCGGGCAACTGTTGGGAGTGGTGCGACGATTTCGGTTTTGAAGAGAACAAGCGGGAAGTCTGGTCGCCGCGCGTGCTGTGCGGCGGTGCCTTCGACGTCGAGGGCTGGGGCCTGCGCTCCACGGTCCGGTTCAGGATCGTGCCCCAGTTCCACGAAATGGACATCGGGTTCCGCTGCGTCCTGGCCGCGCGCCGCCAGCCTTGACCCGCCCGTTTACGAAACTCGAGCTTCGTAACCCACCCCCGAAGCCCCAGCTTCACGAACCAAGCCAGGAAAATGGGCTTTCGTTGGGCCGTGATCTCTTTGGATTCCACCTGTGCTCTTCGCCAGGCCCCTACCAAAGCCGCCGAACGCCATAGCTGAGAAACTGCCCGTCGCTCGACACCAGGATCAACCCCTCTTCGATCGCCTGTGCGATCAGCAGGCGGTCGAAAGGATCGCGATGGTGCGCCGGCAGGTCGGCGAGCCGGTCGATGTGCCGGAGACTGATCGGCAGGATCTGCAAGCCCGTAGGTTGGGGTGAGGAACGAACCCCAACATCCCGGCCGCCGATCGTTGGGGTTCGTTCCTCACCCCAACCTACCGGACTTCGCCCAGCCAGAACCCATCCGGCAACGGCGCGTTGAAGTCGTCAGACATGCGCACCTGGCCGCGGAATTGGCCGAATCGCCGCGGGTTTCCCGCCGGGGCATCCGCAGCAGTCGCGATCAATACCCGGACATGGGCTCGCCGACGGGCATAGCCCGCGGGCAGGCGCACATGGATCTCGTTGTTCTCATCGACATCCACATCGAGTTCGATCGACTGCATGGGTTTGGCTCTAGGTCAATAGGATGGCTCAGGATACCGCTTTCGTTCCTTGCGAACTGCCGGGGGTTGCGGTTGCGGGTCATTGCCGGTGTTCCGCGGGTAGCTGGTCGTTGCCGGTCTCTGGAAGCTGGCGCTTCGTAACCAGAGGGGGCGGGTCAAGGCTGGCGGCGCGCGGCCAAGACGCAGCGGAACCCGACGCCCCCGTACCGGCCCCCGGACCCGTCCCCGACCCGGCCCGACGAGCGCAGGAACCTGGCCCCGACGCTGAAGGCACTGCCGCGCAAGACGCGCGGCGACCCGCCATCGCCTGTGGTAAGCGGATCGGCGACCAGCCCTTGGCTCTGACACTGCCCGTAGAAGTCCTCGCGAACAGCGTCGAAGCACCATTCCAGCACGTTGCCGGCCAGATCCAGAATACCCTCGGGCGTGCAGTCGCCGGTGAAGATGCCCACCGGGCTCGGTGCCCCGACCTTGGCCGCGTCGAAGTTGGCACGCTGCGCATCGGGCGCTTCGTCGCCCCAGGGATAGCGTCGTCCCGCCTCACCACGGGCGGCGTACTCCCACTCGGCCTCGGTGGGCAAACGGACCACGCGATCCGCGGGCAGCAGGACGGTCCCCTTGGTGCCCTGGGGCCGCGCCAGGCGATCAGTCAGCCAGGCGCAGAAGGCCGTCGCCTGATACCAGGAGACGTTCACCACCGGGCGGCTGGGGTGGACCTGCTGGTCATCCCAGTCATCCGGCGCGCTGTGCTGGTCCGCTCCGCCGGCGGCCCACCAGCGGGAGTCCTCGCAGTCCTCGTCTTCCAGGAATGCGGCGAACTCGGCGACGGTTACCGGGAAGCGCGCCATGGCGAAGGCGCTGACCTCAACCTCATGGACCGGGGCCTCGTCATCGTAAGCCTCGGGGTCATAGCCCGGGGCCTTCTTGCGCTTCTTCTGCGCACCCATCAGCAAGCGCCCGCCCGGCAGTTCGACCCAGCGCGCCGGCCGGTGCCAGCCGAGCCGCGGGTCCCCCGCCTGGGCCAGGGCGTCGGCCGCGGCAATGCGGTCCGGCAGCGGGATCGCCGGGGCCTGTACCGGGTCGAAGACGCCCAGGGCGGTGGTGAGGCACCGGGCGTAACGCGGGTCACCCGGCTGGTAGTGGAATGGGTCCAGATCGCGCACCAGGGCGCCCAGAAGGCCGGCGGCGCGGGCCTGATCCGCCAGGCCGGGGCCGCAGCCGTCGAGGACGGCGCCGAACAGTCCGTCCACCTTGTCGACGCCTTGCTCATGGAGCACCCCGCCGAGCAGCAGCACGGTCTCGCGCCACTCCGGGCGATAGAGGGCGGGGACCGCGGTGCCCCTGGGGCCGAGCAGCACGGCGTTGCGCTCGCCGTCCGCCAGGCCGGCCAGGGCCTGGGCGGCCAGGTATTCCTGAAAGGTCAGGTGCCAGAAGCGCAGTTGGTTGCCGCGGCGCACGAGGATGCCGCTGTCCTGTTCCTCATCGACCAGGAAGCGGTCGGCACACTCCAGCGGCCCAGGGTCGGCGGCGTCTCCGGCCCGAAAGCGGTGGGCGATACGCTCGGCCGCCCAGTGACGGGTGACCTGGACCTGCCGGCCCTGGGGATCAGCCTGCATGGCGAGCGCGAGGTCTTTCAGCAGTTGGCGGCAGCGCTGCGCCGGGGCCCGGCCGGGGCGGGCCTCGCGCGCCTGGATCAGCCAGTTGAGGATGGATTCATAGAGTTCGGCGCGCTGTTCGGGCAACCGCTTGTCGTTCCAGTGCACGACGGCGAGCGCGGTGAGCATGACGGCGTTACGGGCCAGCCGGCGGATTTCGGGGCGGCAGTCGAGTGCGGCGGCGAGCGCCCGGCGATGGTCCTCGGCCTGGCGCGCGCTGTCGGGGAACAGGGCGCGGCTCCAGCGGCCGAGGAAGCGGGCGATAGCGGCGGGGTCCAGCCGGTCGATGGTGGTGTGCACGAAGCCGCTGAGCAGCGTCTCCTCCTGGAGCGCGGCGGGGCGGCTGGTGACCACCAGCGGGCAGTCGCGGTAGGCGCGGGCGACGCATTCGATGACCTCGACCAGGGTGCGGCGTCGGCTCTGATCGGGAGCCTCGTCCAACCCGTCGAGCAGGATCATGGCGTCGCCGGCGTTCAGCAACCGGCGGAAGTCGTCCGCGCCGAGCCCCAGGTTGTGGCCGCGGGCGTCGTCGGCCAGGAATTCGATCAGCCAGTCGGCGGTCCGCGCGCGGGCGGGGCCGCGGCGGCGCTCCTGTTGGCCGGCGATGAAGTCGAGCCAGTCGGTGATGCGCACCAGCAGCGGCAGACGCGCCCGCTCCAGACCCAGCTGCCGGGCGGCGGCATCCGGACCCGGCGCGCGCCCCAGCCGGTCCGCGGCCAGACAGTGCGCCACCCAGCGCAGGAAGGTGGTCTTGCCGCAGCCGGGGTCGCCGATGATGAGAAGACGGTGATGGATCAGGGCGGCGTGCAGCGGGCTGGCGCCGGGTCGATGGGCCGCGAGGCGCCCCTCCTGCCCCTGGCCGGCGCCACCGCCGCCGGTGGCCTGCAATTCGATATAGAGATCGGCGATGGGGATGCGGTTGGCCTCGGCCCGGCCGGTCTTGATCCCGCGGATGGCGAGGTTGGCGGTGTCCTCCCATAGGCTGTCGAGATAGCGGGTGGGGTCGGCGGGAGGCGGTTCGCGGCCGTTGATCGGCGGGTCCGGCGGCTGGACTAGGGCGAGGTCGAAGTCCGCCGCACCATCCGGGCAGCCTGGCTGATTGCGGTCGACGATCCATTCGCCCTTGATCCAGGCGCGGAACAGCACCCGGACCCGTCGCGGCTCAGGCCGGAGTTCGATCCATTGGAAGGCGTTGGGGTGCCGGCTGCCGTCATAGACAGAGCCGGCGGCCAGTTCCAGGCAGGCGCGGGCCGGATCGGGCGGCAGCACACGAAACGCCTCACCCGCGTGCAGGTGGCCGCGCAGCACGAGATCCCGGTCCAGGTGGATGATCTGGCGCGCTTCGTGGGTGTCGAACTCGGCCAGATAGTCCCAGGGGTGATGCAGCAGGGCGAGGCCCCAGTCGGCGCCCTCGGCGTCCGGGTGCAGCACGGTCTCATTGACCTGGTAGCGACCGAGCAGCAGGCGACCGCGGTCGTCGTCGCCGGACGCCATCCAGGCGGAGTCGAGGCCGGCGGCGTGCAGGCATTGACCCTGGATCTCGATGCGGCGCTGCCACCAGGGCCGGGGCTGGGGCTCGTCGAGCCAGGCGGCGTAGAAGTTGAGGTACTCGGTGTGGCGCTTGAGGAGCAGTTCACGCTCGCCTTGGTCTTGCAGCGTCTCGGCGATATCGTCCTGGGATAGCGCGCTCAGCAGACCATCCTGGATGCTGCGAACCCCCCGGCTGACGCGACGGCGATCCACATCGTGATTGCCGGGGACCAGCAGCAGGCGGTTCTGGGGCAACGGCTCGGGGCGCTCCTGATTCAGGGTCGACCATAGGGCGTCCAGCCAACTTCGCGCCAGCGCGTATTCGTCGGCCGTCCCGGCGTGAGCCAAATCGCCGGTGATCACCACCAGATCAGGAGCGAGCCCGGTTTTGATCTCAGCGGCGATAAAGGCGCGCAGGGCGCGCAGCACCGGGTCCGCATCCCAGGCCGTGCCGGCGCGGAAGTGAAGATCGGACAGATGCAGCAGGCGGATTGGCTGGGGCATGGCGGTGTTCGGCGTCCGGTGCAGGGTGTCCCGCGTCTGGTAGAACCGAAGCGTAGCGGCCGACAGGGCCGCACGGCAAGCGCGGCGCCTGGTCGCGGCCCGGTAGAGTGCTGACCGCGACAGGGTGGCTCCAGCGAACCGCATCCGGTTGAAGACGCATACCTCCAACTGGAGGCCGAGGCTTTAGCCGGCGGCCCCCACGCAAGGCAAGATACCGTCCTTCGGGCACCCTCCGGCTAACGACCAGCCACCCCGAACGATGCATGGCCCCCGCGCCCCCGTGGGAGCGGCGTCCCGCCGCGATGCGGTGCCGCGGTGACCTCGAACGCTGCGGTGACACGCCCGGCCCCATCGCGGCGGGACGCCGCTCCCACGGGGTCGCTGCGCGACCGTCGGCTCGGATGTCGATGCGACTTCAGTCGCACCGACTCGGACGCAGGTGCGACTGAAGTCGCGCCTACACTCACCGGTATCCAAATTGTCGGAAATCGCCTTAATCGACGATGTCATCAATGGTGTCGGCACTGAGCACCCGCTCGGACCACGCGAGCAGGGTGTCGGCATCGGCTTCGCTGACACGTTGTTGGATCTCGGGTGACGGGGGGCCGAACTTGAGGGTGAGTAGCCGCAGCAGGACGCGGGCTTCGCCGCGTTGCTCGCCGATTTGCACGCCGCGTTCTTCGGCCATGAGTTCAATGCTCATGACATAGGACATTTTCTGTTGCTCCTCAAGTGCGATCAGTTCGCCGCGCAGTTCAAGTTCAAGGGCCGGGGGCAGCCGCAGCATCCAATCGATGAGTCGGACGTGATCACCGGGCGTCGGGGCGGGTTTCAAACCCGCCCCTACAAAGAGCCCATAGGATGTGGCGCGGACCGGGCAGAGCCGGCCCGCGGCGACAGACGGCCCGTCAGTATTTTACCGAACAGCCATAGGGCCGGGTCACCGCGGTGGCGACCGGCTTGCCGGCGGCCAGGTCGGCGAGCGCGGCGCGGACATGGTTCTTGGCACCGGGGATGTCCGCCTGGCTGCTGGTCGGACGGTCGTCGATGCCGCCCATATAGACCAGGGTGCCGGTGGCGTCGATTACGTACAGGTGGGGCGTGGTCTGAGCGCCGTAGGCCTGGCCCATGGTGCCCGTGGGGTCGAGCAGGACGGCGGTGGGAGCGGCGACGCGGGTCTTGGTGAGCGCGTCGGCTTCGGCCGGGCTGACATTGCCTTGCTTGCCGGGCGCCGAGGAGATGACCGACAGCCAGAGCACGCCCTGACCGGTCGCCTCTTTCTGGAGGGCTTGCATGTTGCCGCTGTCATAGTGTTTGCGCACATAGGGACAGTCGTGGTTGGTCCACTCCAGGACGACGGTCTTGCCGGCGACCGCCGGGAGGTCCCAGGTCTTGCCGGTGGTGTCGGTGACGCTGAAGGCGGGTGCCGGCTGACCCACCTCCGGCTTGGCGCTGACCGCGGGTGCGCCCAGCACGGCGGCGAGTGCCAGGACGGCGAGCCACGGGGTTTTGATGGTGAAGATGGAACGGGAAGCGCGCATGGACATCATTCCTCTGGTTGGGATTGGTTTGGCGGAATCGTAGGGGCCAGGGCCGCGATGACTCCGGCCGGGGTCAGCACCTGGGACAGGACGCGCGGCGGCTCACCGGGCGGATAGAACACGTAGAGCGGCACGCCGTTGCGTCCGAAACCGGCCAGATAGTCGGTGATGGCGGCGTCCCGATTGGTCCAGTCGCCCTTGAGGTAGCGCACCTGGCCGCGCGCGAAGGCGGCGGCAACGGCGGCGGTGTCGAGCGCCACCCGCTCGTTGACCAGACAGGTGATGCACCAGGCGGCGGTCATGTTGACGAACACGGGCCGACCCTGGGCGCGCGCGGCGGCCAGTTGCTCCGGGGTATAGGGCTCGCTCACCAGACCGCTTGTGTGGGTGCCGCGGCCGGCCGCGGACGGCGCGACCGGGACGGACTGCGCCGTCAGCACCGCCAGCCACAGGGCGACGGCCAGCGCCGCCAGGGCGGCGGCACCGCCCGCCAGACGCCGACGGTCGGACCCCAGGGCGGTGCGCTCGCGCAGCCAGAGCCCGAAGGACAGCATCAGCAGCCCCGTGAGCACCAGCGCTACGCCGGTCGGTCCGGTCTGCACGCTCAGCACCCAGATCAGCCAGGCCGCGGTGGCGAACATCGGAAAGGCCAGCAACTGTTTGAGTGTGTCCATCCAGGCGCCCGGCCGCGGCAGCCGACGGGCCAGGAAGGGCACCGCGGACACCAGCAGGAAGGGCGCGGCCAAGCCCAGCCCCAGGGTGAGCAGGATCGCGAGCGCCGGCAGCCAGGGCAAGGTCACGGCATACCCCAGGGCCGCGCCCATGAAGGGCGCGGTGCAGGGGGCGGCGACCAGCGCCGCCAGCGCGCCGGTCCAGAAGGCCTCGGCCAGACCGTGCCCGCGACGGCCCGGCACTGCACCGCCCGCCAACCCCATCAGCCGGCCGCCCAGGGTCACGGCACCGGCCAGGCTCAGACCCAGCACCAGGAACAGATAGGCCAGACCGGCGACCACTGGCGGATACTGCAACTGGAAGCCCCAGCCCACGGCCGCCCCCCCGGCACGCAGGGCCAGCAGCAGCCCGGCGATCAGGCCGAAGAACACCAGCACGCCCGCGGTATAGGCCAGCCCCTGGCCGACCCGCGCGGCGGTGCCCAGCCCGGCTTGCTGCGCCAGACCCAGGGCTTTGATGGCGAGCACCGGGAACACACAGGGCATGAGATTCAGAATCAGTCCGCCGAGGAAGGCCATGCCCAGGGCCAGCGCCAGGCCGAGCGGCGGCGCCGCTACGTCGGTCGGCACCGCGGACGGCGCTGTGGGACTGAGCGTAAACGACTGCACCCGGCCGTCGTCCGCACGCGTGACCAGCACGCCGTCCGGGTCCGTCTGGCTGGACGCGGCCCCAGGCGTCAGGTCGATCAGCAGGCGCCCCGCATCCTCGCGCCACGGCTGCGGCGCGGCATGGTCGATCAGGCCCCAGACGCCGGAAAAATACCAGACCTCGGCCGGGCGCGCGCCCGTCCAGGGGACGGTCAGCCGCAGTCCGCCGCCGGCCGCGGCGGATGGACGATCCAGCACAGCGTCGGCGATCGTCCCCGTCGGCAGCCCGGCACGGGCGGCGGCAAAGGGCTCCGCGCTCGCGGGGTCCGCCGGCCCCGGCACGGCCGCGGTCGGCAGGGTCAGGTCCAAGACCGCCGACTCCGGCACGCAGAACTCCTCGCAGACCAGCCACTGCGCCGCCGCACGCAGCGTCAGCGGTGCGCCGATCGGCCAGTCGGCGGGCACTTGGATGGTCACCGGATGCAGGGCCCGGCCGGAATACCCGTAGTTCGCCAGCGGTCCGACCCGGATCAGTTCGGGATGGGGAAAGCCCAGCGGACCGGCCGTCACCCCGGCGGGCAGCGTCCACTCCACCCGCGGCGCCTCGCCGGAGTCACCGGGGTTGCGCCAGTAGGTGTGCCAGTGCGGCCGGATATCGAGCACCAGCAGCAACTCGGCCGGCTGGCCCGGCGCCGCGCTCTGGCGCTCGGCGAGCAGCCGCGCGGTCACATGCTCGGTCGTGACCGGGTTGGCCCAAGCGAGCCAGGGCAGGAACAGCAGGATGAGGAGCAGCGGCATTGGCGGCGAATCGACAACCCGAGGAGCGGTAAGTCCACCCAAGCTGGCGGCCGCGGCCGGTCAGGTCAAGGCCCGGCGGCGCATCGAGCGCCGACGGCGACCCTGTGGGAGCGGCCTCCGGCCGCGATGGGGCCGCGCGGGATCGCGACCATTAAGTGTTTCCCGTGGCGCCGCGTCGCGGCCGGAGGCCGCTCCCACGGGAGAGGGTCAGCGTGCGGGCTGGGTCATCGTCTTCCGATCACCTTGAGATGCATCACCGCACTGAAGCCTTGATCAGCCCTCGGACGGGCTGGCCCGCACGGCCGCGGATTCGAGATCGTCCTGACCGGCTTCAACGGAAGCGCTCTGGTCGCCGATGGTCAGGGTGATGCCCTGGTCGGGCAAATTGGGAAAGGCGTCGACACCGCTGATGCGCCGCCGGATCGTGCGGGGCTCACCCGCGGCGTCCAGGACCGGTGCGCCGTTGCTCTCCAGCAGGGGTTCGTTGACCCAATAGACGAAGTGGGTGTCACTGACCGCCTTGTGCTCGAGATACTGTGAAACCGCGGATTCGATCACCGGGACAGCAGCCACCAGCGACGCGGCAATCGCGGTCGCACTCACGCTTTCCACCAGCCCGTGACCGGGCTCGGCGGGGTCGCTCGGCGGCACTGCGTGCCAGTCGACCACCACGCCGATCTCGGCGAAGCTCAGTGCCTCCCGTAAACTGATCCGATTGTTGAGCCTGGCCTTGAGCCCAGGTGAAAACTCGACATAAATCCGCTGCGCGATATCCATGATCTTGCCTCTGCACTGCAAAGCGGGTTGAAAAATGCCGATGCGCATCGCACGGCCCGAACCTTCCTCAGGGGGCGGTGAGTGGCCGCCAAGGCTAACGGCCATCATATGGGACATCAAGCCACCCCGGAAGATGAAAGTCCCCCGTGGGAGCGGCGTCCCGCCGCGATGGGGCCGGGCGCGTAACCCGACCGTGCGGGGTGACCGCGGCATCCATCGCGGCGGGACGCCGCTCCCACGGGGTCGCTACGCGAGTCGGTCGGCCGCACCTGGCCGGCGGCGATGACGTTCTGGACCTCGGTGACGACCATCGGGACGATGACCCAGGGCTTGGCGATGCACGTCACCTCGCCGATCATGCCCACCTTCATCACCTGCGCCTCGATCTGCCCGAAACCGGCCAAGAGGGCCGTGACCTTGCGCTCCGGCACCAGGATGCCGGCGGGTCTGAGCATCGGGTTGACCACATCGCCCGGCCGCAACGCGAACTGCTGCAGAATCCCGTCGGTCCCGGCCACCACCAGGGTCTTCTTGAGGTCCACCTCGGCCTCGCGCAGCGCCGCCTCAGCGCTCGCCTTCTGGGCCGGCAGCTTGAACTCCATCTCCGAGACGACGGCCTCGCGGTTCGCCAGGGCCGCGTCGAGCGCACCCTGCTGGGTGTCGACTTGCACACGCACCCGATCGACGTCGCGCTCCGCGACCGAGCCGGGACTGCGGCGCTGCACTTCCGACCGGGCCGCGAGCTCGTCGATGGCCTGCTGGCGCGCGCCGCGCGCCTGGACGATACGGCCATCCGCTTCGGCGAGCTGGGACTTGGCCACGACCATCGCGGCCTCGACCTCGGCGACCTTGCGTTGGGCCGTTGCCACCGCGGCCTCCTGTTCGGTGCTGTCGAGCCGGAACAAGGGCTGCCCCGCTTCCACGCGTTGGTTCATGTCGACGAAGGTCTCAGCCACCCGGCCGCTCGTTTCCGGCAGGATCGTCACGGTGCGGTACACCGAGGTGGCGGCCTTGGTGGAGGGGTGAAAATAGAAGATCGTCGTGATCAGGCTCAAGGTCAGGATCAGGCAGAGGGTGATCCCCCAGCGCAGTTCGAACCAGACCGAGAACAGCGTGATCTCGTGCCCGATCCGCTTGCCCTGAACGAAGCGGCGAAACAGGAAATCCGGCAGGATCGTCAGCGATGAGCAGAGGAGAAGTTCAAACATCGCTCAGGCCGCCCCTGGTTCGGCCGGCTGATCCGCGGCGACCGGCGGCGACGCGGCCTGCGCGGCCACTGGCGCGGGCGCGGGCCGCGCCGCTGGTTCGCCGTTCGCGGCGATCCGTTCGAGGGAGCGGGCGATGGACGACAGCGGGCTCGTGAAGTCCGGCAAGGGCACCAGGGCAAGCAGCAGCCCGGCGATCCAGAAGGCGTGGTTGTGGGTGAAGAGCGCCAGGAGCCCCAGCACCGCGACGATCTGAAACTGCATCTTCTGGCCGCGATGCGCCATCTGCTCGGGCAGCGCATGGAGCTTGAAGTACAAGACACCGACGCCGATCATGGCGAGGAACACGAAGACGGCCATGACCACGAGCAGCACGTCGGTCTCCCCCGGCGCCACCACGAAGGGGGGTAAATCATGGATCGCGGCCGGATGCAGCGGCTCCGCCATCGGTGAATCTCCTGCTTGGATGGGGTTGAGGTCAGTCGCCTGGCGGCGGGCGCGGAGTCGTCTCCGGCGTTTATATAGCCTTCTCACCTGATATCCAGACAGACCCTTGGTGTAGGGGCGGGTTTGAAACCCGCCCCTACGTCCGGTTATAGCGTTCGCACCTGATATCCAGACAAACCTTTGTGTAGGGGCGGGTTTGAAACCCGCCCCTACGTCCGGTTATCACGTGCGACGGCTATAGTACGGGTCTGATCAGGATACATGCAAAACAGCGTCAGTTCGGGGTGATGGCGGACTCGTCACGAGGAGTGCGGAAAACATCCCAGGCGTCAATACCCCCACTCCTCATGCGCCAGCGGCAGGCTGTTCAATAGGTCCCGATACTGGGCCCACTGCGGCATGTTGTTGTCCAGCAGCGTCTTGAACCGCTCATTGTGATGGCGCTCCAGCAGGTGCGTCAGCTCATGGGCCACGATGTACTCAAGGCACTGCACCGGCTTCTTGGCCAGTTCGGTGTTGAGCCGGATCGCACGCGAATCGGGGTTGCAACTGCCCCAGCGGGTCTTCATGCGCTGGACGAACACCCTTCCCGCCTGCACCCCAAGGATGGCTTCCCACCGCGCGATCAGTCCGGTCGCGGCCTCCTTCAGTTGCCGGCGATACCACCCGGCAATGATGGCCTGCCGCTTCTCCTCGCTGGTGCCGGGCCGGACCCGTAGCACCAGGGTGCCGGGAGTGAGCGCCACGGTCGGGGCGCTCTCCTCCTCGATCACCTTGAGTAGGTAACGCGTGCCCCAGAGGAAGTGGCTCTCGCGATCGAGGAACTCGCGCGGCGTCTCCCGCGCCTGCTCCCGCAGCTTGCGCTGTTGCTGCTTGATCCAGGCGAGCTTGGAGACGGCGAAGATGCGCAGAGTGTCCAGGTCCATGCGCGACGGCGCGGCGATCCGGACCTTGCCGTCCGGCGGATAGACGCTGAGGTGGATATGTTTGATGTCCTTGAAGACGACATCCACCGCAATGTCGCCCAAGTGAAACCCAGCGGCCATCAGTATTCGGTCTGCGCCTTGATGATCAGAAAGAGCCGCTCGACCTCGGCCGCGTCCTGCAACAGACCGTAGAGCGCCGACTTGATGACCAGCTCGCGGGCCTGAACACCTCGCCAACCATCGGGCCGAACGGTCCTGACCAGGGCATCGATCTTGAGCGCCAGGTCCAGGGCCGAACCGCCGGAGACGACGTAGGCCTCGGGCTCTTCGTCGATGGTCGCCGCAGCAGCTGGTCCTCTGCTGGATGGCTTCAGGTTGTTGTAGAGGGCGCGCTTGCCGGGAGTGTCGAGCGCCGCGGGCGTGTCCGGCGGCTGACCGGCCGCCACCCGCTGCGCCAACGCGGCGATGCGCTTCAGGTACTCCTCATACTCAATGGCCTTCGCCTTACGTAGCTCGATGATCTCCTGCAACTGCGCCGACATCGTCGCGTAGAAGGCCGGGTCGGTCAGATGCTCCTTGATGATCTTGCGGCGGACGTTGTTCTCGATGGTCTCGGCGACCGCGTTCTTGTTGCCCTTCAGGCGGCCGAGCTGCGCGGCGATGGCCTCGGCGATGCCGGTCTTCACGATCAGTTCCAGGAGGCCCAGGTGGTCGAAGGGCGAGATGGTCCGCGGCTCATCGGCCTCGATATAGGTGTCGATGAGGTGGCGCATGTCGGCCTCGTAAGGCTTGAGGTCGAGGCTCTCGCCGCTGGCCTTGCGGACGATCTCGCGGACGTTCAGATAGTGGTCGAGGCTCCGCTTGAGACGGGCGATGTCGGCGCCGCTGTAGCCGGCGGCCTCCAGTTCGTCGGCGATGTTGGCATAGGCGCGCACCAGGGCGACGGTCGCCTTGTAGAACGCGGCCCGCCGCGGCTCCCGTTCCTGCAGATCCGACGGAACCTCGGTGTTACCGCAGAAATAGTGGATGTGCTCCAGCTCGCCCTGCGGCGGCTGCACCGGCTCGCACAGGAGGGCCAGGGCTTCGAGCGCATCACCCAGTCGCTCCCTGCCCTTCTTGAGCCGGTCCTGCAGCAGCACCGCGGGGTCCGCCCCGCCCGCGCTGTGGTCCAGCTCGGAGGTGTAGACCGCGATGGCGTTCTCCACCTTCTTGAAGAGATCCTTGTAGTCGACGATATAACCGAAGTCCTTGTCGTCGCCGTCGAGCCGGTTGGTGCGGCAAATGGCCTGGAACAGGCCGTGGTCCTGCATGGACTTATCGATATAGAGATAGGTGCAGGGCGGCGCATCGAAGCCGGTGAGGAGCTTGTCAACGACCACCAGCAGCTTCATGGTGGCCGGCTCCTTGGTGAACAGCGCTTTGGCCCATGCCTCGTAAGTCTCGGTCTTGGTCATGCCCGGTTTGGCATCGACGCCCTTCAGCAGGTCGGAATAGGTGTTGTAGATGAACTGCCGGTCGGTCTCGGTATTGGCGCCGGTCTCCTCCTGGGTCACATCCTTGGCCTGCGGGTTATACGAAGTCACCACCGCGCACTGGCCCTTCAGCGGCGTCTGCTGAAAAAGCGTGAAATACTTGCACGCCTCATAGATGCTGGAGGCAACCAGGATGGCGTTACCGCGCCGGCTCGACAGGCGCGGCTTCACGCTGAAGTCGAAGAGGATATCGTTCAACACGCGGTCCATGCGCGACCTGGAGCTGAGCACGCGCTGCATGGTGCCCCACTGCCGCTTCAGCTCCTCCTTCTGCCAGTCGTTCAGCCCCTTGGTCTTGGCCGCGAACCAGGCGTCGATCTTGTCCTTGGAGCCGAGCCGCTGGTCGATGTCCCGCGCCTCGTAGACCAGGTCGAGCACCACGGCGTCCTCCACCGCCTCGCTGAACTTATAGGTATGGATGTAGCCGCCGAACACCTCCAGACTGGTCGCCTTGTCCTTCTTCAGCAGCGGCGTGCCGGTGAAACCGATGAAGACCGCGTTGGGCATCATCGCCTTCATCACCCGGTTGAGCTTGCCGCTCTGGGTGCGATGGCACTCGTCGACGAAGACGAAGACCTCGCCCACGGTTTGGCTCGGCTGGCCTTCCAGGTCCGCGATGAAAGCGTCGAAGTCATCGACGTCGCGGCGGCCGAACTTGTGAACGAGGCTGCACAGCAGGCGCGGCTTGGCCTGGCCGAGCTGGTGCATCAGGTCGCGCCCGCTGTAGGTGCGATAGATGGTCTCGCCGGCCTCGGTGAAGACGCCCTCGATCTGCGCGTCCAATTCGTCCCGGTCGGTGATGATAACCACCCGGGCGTTGGGATTGTTCTCCAGAATCCAGCGGGCGAGCAGCACCATGACGATGCTCTTGCCGCTGCCCTGGGTGTGCCAGATGATGCCGCCCTGGCGCCGCCGCACGAAAGGTTGCCCGGCCTTGATGCCGAAGTATTGGTGCACGCGGGGCAGTTTCTTGATGCCCCCGTCGAACAGCACGAAATCATGCATCAGTTCGATCAGGCGGCGCTTCTCGCACAGTTTCAGCAGGTACTTGTCGAGCTTGAAGCGGCTGTCGTCCGCCTCGTCCTCCTTCCACTGAAGGAAATAGGTCTCCGGCGTGCCCGTGGTGCCGTATTTCAGCCCCTCCGAATCACTGCCGGCGAAGACGAACTGCACCGTGCTGTAGAACCAGGCGTTGAACTCGGGCTGCTGGTTCGAGAGGCTCTGCCGGATGCCATCACCGATGGACACCCGGCTGTTCTTCAGCTCCAGGGTCCCGATGGCGAGACCGTTCACGTAGATCACCCCGTCCGGCCGCCGCTCCTGGTTGCCTTTGAGCGTCACCTCCTCGGCGATGGCGAAGTCGTTCTTCTCGGGCGTGTGCCAATCGATGAGGTCGACGGTCTCCGTAACCTTGTCCGCCGCGGTCTTCACCGGCACGCCATAGCGCAGCAGCTTATAGACCGCCTGGTTGTTACCGTACAGCGTGCGGTTGGGGTTGCCCGCCTCGGTCCGCAGCTTGTGCAGCGCCACGGCGATCTGGGCCTGAGCATAGCCGCGCCTGATCAGCCAGTCCGACAGCAGCCCCTCCTCGATGTTGCTGTTGCCGACGCGGTCGGTCCAGTCGCCCAGGCAGCGATAGCCCAACTCGTCGCGGAAGAGGGCGATGACGCGGTTCTGGGTGGCGCGTTCGGGTTGGCCGACGGTCGTCATCATTCACCTGCCTTGTCTAAAAAGGAGCGACAAACCGCGTCTGAGTACCAGCGCCCTTTTGCGACCAACTCCTCCATCAAAGGCTTTACTTGCTCAATATAGCCATTTTCCTTGGCCCTCAGCAGGATCGATAGCGTTCTGATCGCGGTCAAACCGGCGTTGTTCGCGAGTCTGTAGCCCAGATTTTCGTCGATGACTACAAAGTCGGCGTTGATCTCTTTAGCCAGAATAATCGTCTCTGCTTCGCCCGAGTCAAGCTGGGTCAGCAAGAATTCCTTGTACAAATGACCCTGAATTGACTGAACCTCGATATAGGCGCAATCGATCTGATCGTAACCAAAGCCGGCCTTTGCTTTGATTTCGTGATAAACCGCTTCGGCGATGATGATTCGCCCAAACAATCTTTCGAGGATGTCTAGGCGTCCAATGGCAGCCAGCGAAATGATCGGAGTCGTGTTCGCGACGACGATCATGGCAGCTTAGCGACATCTGCGAAAATCTCGCTCATCTCCTGCTCGCCGTAGTCGAAAATAGCCTCCTTTTCCAGTTTCATTCGCTCGATGAAATCCAGCTTGCTGCAACCAGCCAATTCGGCCGCCTTGCCCAAGGATAGCTTGCTTTTCCGATACCACATCAAGGCTGAAAGAAAGCGCATGTCCTGTGCGAACTCATCGGCATTTTCTTTCAGAGACAACAAGATATCGTCGTTGACGGAAAATGAAATATTCATGGCTTCACCCTGGATTGACGGTTGATATTCTCGTTCCCACGCTCCAGCGTGGGAATGCCGTCTGGCCGCTCCAGCGGCCCGTATAACGAGGCGGGACGCTGGAGCGTCCGGACTTGCTCCCACGCTGGAGCGTGGGAGCCAGAGTAGGTTGTTTTCCTTCTCGTTCCCACGCTTCAGCGTGGGAATGCCGTCTGGCCGCTCCAGCGGCCCGTGACGAGCAGTGACACTGCTTGCTCCCACGCTGGAATGAGAGAGCGAGAAAAAGAAGATAAGAATTCTCTCACAAAGGCAAAAAGCCACAAAGAAGAATAGGAATGATTACGCCAAGGCGCCAAGCTCGCCAAGGAAGACAAGCGATCACTTGAGGCACTCCCAATCACCCTCGTCGACGATCGGCGCTACCAGATCACCTAGAGTGCGCCCCTTGCCGGCGATCTCCGGATGGGGGCGCCGTCGTTTCTGTTCCGGCAGGGACTCGTCATCGATGATGAGTGCGATCAGCTCGACGCGGTGATTGACGAACGACTCAGGTAGCTCAATGATCACACGCCGGGTCGTCACGTCGATAAATTGTCGTTGAACTTGCATGAAATTCACCCTATCGGTTCAGTATAGGTGAAGGTTCACTAACAAGTTACTCATTCTAGCTCAGGCGGCCTCTGTCTGGTGGCGGCCATTGATGCGCATTTGGAGTTCAAGGCTTCAGCCTTGGCCGATCCAAGGCTGAAGCCTTGGGCTCCAGTCGGCCGACGCCTCGGCTGGCCTGGACCATGAGCAAGGCCGCCATTCACTTGAAAAACCGAGATCCTCCTGCGACCATTGGCGCTGGTTGGTTGGACAGCAGATACGACGATGAACGAATTTGCCGGTTACGAGGCCACCCATGAGGAGAC
>NZ_KB902548.1 GCF_000379525.1 Lamprocystis purpurea DSM 4197
TGTACGTCTTGCGCTTCGCTTCGCCCATTATGATATGCCCCTTTTGGTTCGACGCGAGCTTAAATTACTGTCCGGTTTTCAGGGTCCACTATAGCTCGCAGCAGCGGAGCCGCAACCGGACCTGATCCTGTTGGACCTCATGATGCCCGGCATGGACGGCTATCAGGTGCTGGTCAGACTCCAGGAAAATGTACAAACGCGCGACATACCCGTCATCATCGTCACCGCAATGAATGAGGCGGAAGATGAGGAACGGGGCCTGGAACTGGGAGCGGCGGACTATATCACCAAGCCGCTGCGTCCTCGCATCGTGCTCGCGCGGGTTCACAAGCAGCTCGCACTCAAGTGGGCAGGCGGCCTGCTGCGCGACCGCAACGCCAGCCTGGAGGCACAGGTGGAGCAGCGTCTCGGCGAGAACCAACTCATCCAAGACGTTAGCATCCACGCCCTGGCCCGTCTGGCTGAGATTCGAGACAACGAGACCGGCAATCACCTGCGGCGCACTCAGGAATATGTGCGCACCTTGGCGACGCGGATCAAGGGGCAGTCGCGCTTCGCCGGACAGCTCACCACGCGCACCATCGACCTGCTCGCCAAGTCCGCACTGCTGCACGACATCGGCAAAGTGGGCATCCCCGACCAGATCCTGCGCAAGCCGGGGCCGCTCACCCCGGATGAATGGCAGGTCATGAAGACCCACGCCAAGCTCGGCAGCGACGCCATCGAACTGGCCGAGCGAGATGCCCAAAGGCCGGTTGCCTTCCTGACCCTGGCCAAGGATATCGCCCACTATCACCACGAGAAATGGGACGGCAGCGGTTACCCCGAGGGCCTGGCGGGCGAGGCCATCCCGCTGGCCGCTCGACTCATGGCGCTCGCGGATGTCTTCGACGCACTGACCAGCCGCCGGGTCTATAAGGAGCCTGTATCACTCGACGCCGCCACCGGGATCATCCGCGAAGGGAGCGGTCGGCACTTCGACCCGAACCTGGTCGATGCCTTCCTGGCCGGGCGCGATGAGATTGCGGAGATTGCCAACCATTACTGCGACGACTAGGCTCCGCGAACCCCCAACGACGAGTCCATCCCCATGCAGGGCACCCCGCCCGTAGACCCTTCGATCCGAGCGGAAACCGCAGCCGCCCCGTTGCTTGGCTGGCCTAACCGGCTCGCCTACGGCTTCGCCGTCTTGATCACCTTGGGCGTCCTGCTGGAGCACTGGTTGGTCGGAATCCCCTTCGGTGATCGCGCGTTCCCGCTCTTGCTGATGGTCTCCATCGTGCTGAGCGCCCTGATGGGTGGACTGGGCCCCGGTCTGGTCGCCACCCTGATCGCCGCCTTGGGGCTGGCCTATCACACCATTTCCCTGTCCGGCGAATGGTCTGCGGCGGCACCCGACACCCTTGTCCAATTGGCTATCCTGGCCGCCAACGGGGTCTTGATCAGCGCCATGAGCGAATCACTGCACCGCTCGCGCCGCCGTGCAAAGGCTAACCAAGACGCCTTGACCGACCAACCTGAGATGAAGCGCACCGAGCCGGCGCTGGATCAAGAGCGCCAACGCTTCAAGACGCCCATGCTCGACTCGGAAGGAGGGCTGAGCGGGGTACTGGACATCGGGCGCGACATCACCGCCGCGCGCGCTGCCGCCACGGCGCTGCGCGAAAGCGAGCGGCTCAAGCGTGCCGTGCTCGACTCGGTCTCCTCCCACATCGCCGTCCTCGACCAGACGGGTTCCATCGTGGCCGTGAACCGGCCCTGGGAGCGGTTCGCCCTCGACAACAGCCCGCAACCGGGGCGGCCGGTTCCGCGCACGGGTGTCGGCACGAACTATCTCGCCGTGCTGCGCCAGTGCCGGGGCGAGGCGTCGGAGGGTGCGCGGGAAGCGCACGACGGTATCCTGGCCGTCTTGGAGGGGCGGCGGCCGAGCTTCACGCTGGAGTCCCCCTGCCATGGGCCGGACTGCCAACGCTGGTTCATCATGCACGTCACTCCCTTGGATGCGACCGGGCAGGGCACCGAGCGAGGCGTGGTCATCGCCCACACCGACATTACCGGACGCCGACGTGCCGAGGACGAGCTACGCAAGCTCTCGCTCGCGGTGGAACAGAGCCCCAACAGTATCGTTATTACTGACCTCGAGGCCCGAATCGAATATGTCAACGATGCCTTCGTGCGCAGCAGCGGATACGAACGCACCGAGGTCTTGGGCCGGAATCCGCGTATCCTGCACTCGGGCAAGACGCCCCAAACCACCTACGAAGCGCTGTGGGGGGCACTGGTCACGGGTCAAGCCTGGCGAGGGGAGCTGATTAACCGCCGCAAGGACGGCAGCGAGTATGTGGAGTTCGTCCATATCACGCCCATCCGCCAACCGGACGGGCACATCACGCACTATCTGGCAATCAAGCAGGACATCACGGAGAAGCGGCGTCTGGCGGAGGAACTGGCGCGCCATCGCGAGCACTTGGAGGACTTGGTCGAGAGCCGTACGGCGGAGTTGGCCGCGGCCAAGCACCAGGCCGAGTCGGCCAACCGGGCCAAGAGCGCTTTCCTGGCGAATATGAGCCACGAGATTCGCACCCCCATGAATGCCATCCTCGGTCTTACCCAACTGGTCGCACGTGACGTCACCGACCCGGTACAGCAGGAGCGCCTGGTCAAGATCGGCTCGGCCGCCAATCACCTGCTCTCGGTCATCAACGATATCCTGGATCTCTCAAAGATCGAAGCGGGCAAGCTCAACCTGAAATTCGTGAGTTTCTCTCCGGCAGCCTTCCTCGATCAGGTTCGCGCACTCATCAATGATTCGCTGGTAGCCAAGGGGCTCGCCTATCGGTGCGAGGCCGACGTACTTCCATTGGTCGTGAGCGGGGACGCCACCCGGCTGCGTCAGGCCCTGCTGAACTATCTGACCAACGCCGTCAAGTTCACCGAGCGGGGAGAGATCGCCGTGAGGGTAACGGTCGTCGAGGAGACCGCGAACGACCTGCTTGCTCGCTTCGAGGTGTCCGACACGGGCACCGGCATTGCCCCGGATCAGTTGGGTAAGCTGTTCGCCGCCTTTGAGCAAGCCGACAGTTCGACCACGCGGCGTTACGGCGGCACCGGACTGGGACTTGCCATCACCCGTCGGCTGGTCGAACTCATGGGCGGCCAGGCCGGCGTGACCAGCACGCCCGGCGCGGGCAGTACCTTCTGGTTCACCGTACACCTGGGCAAAGGGCTCGCCGGCGCCACGCCGTCCGTCCCGACAGTCGATGACCCAGCCGTCGCCCGGACGTCCCTGGCCGGTCGTTGCCGGGGGAACCGCCTGCTGCTCGTGGAGGATAACCCGACCAACCAGGAGGTCGCCTGCGAGTCGCTGCGCGAACTCGGGTTCGTGGTGGATGTGGCGGGGGATGGGCGCCAGGCCGTCGAATGCGCGCGTAGCGTCCCTTATACCCTGATCTTCATGGATGTCCAGATGCCGGTCATGGACGGGCTGGATGCGACCCGGGCGATCCGCCGCCTGCCCGGATACGCGATGACGCCGATCCTGGCGATGACCGCCGGCGCATTCAGCGAGGACCGCAAGGCCTGCCTGGCAGCCGGCATGAACGACCATATCGCGAAGCCGGTGGACCTGGATGTCCTGTCCGGACTGCTGCTCAAGTGGCTGCCGCCCGGGTCCGATCAGGCTGACCCCGGGACCGGCGACGGGGCCATCGCACCCGCAGTGCCGGACGCGGCGGCACGGGGCTCGACCGGGCGCGAGGGATCGCGGTCCCCGGCAACGGCCCCAGTCCCGACCGACCGCGGCAAGGGGGATAACGAGCACCTGGTCGAGAGCAGCGGTCCCGGCGGCAGTCAGACCGACACAGTGGGGACGCCCGTCCGCCTGGACCCCAAGACCGCCGGCGCCCTGCTCGACCAGATCGAGGCCCTGCTGATCCACGGCGACGTCGCGGTGCGGGAGACACTCCGGCGAGACCGCATCACGGTCGAGGCGCTCCTGGGGGATTCCGTCCGGACCCTGGCGCGTCAGATCGCCGACTTCGAGTACGAGGCCGCGCTACTGACCCTAGGGGAGGCGCGCGCCCAACTCGGCGCCCCGTTCCAGGTCCAGTCAACAGGAGTCCCCTGCATGCCCGCGCTCGCCGACCTGACCCGTACCGACAGATTGAGTCATGCTTCCCCCTCCCGTTAAGCCCCGCCGATCCTGGCCGGTCTGGGTCACACTGGCAGTCGGCTTGGTGCTGACGGTCCTGATCACGCGCTATACCCAGGTGCAAATCCAGGCGCAGACCCGACGGGAACTCGCCCTGATCGGTGAAGAGATCGCGACCAAGATCCAGGTCAGACTGCATGCCCATGCCCAGCTCCTGCGTAGCGGTGCCGCCTTCATCGCGGGGTCGCAGGACGTCACCCGCAAGGAGTGGCAGGCTTTTGTCGATAATAGCAAGGTCAACCTCAACCTCCCCGGCATCCAGGGGCTCGGGTTTTCGGTGCTGATTCCGCGGGAGCGCCTGTCCCAACACGTCCAAGACGTCCGCGATCAGGGTTTCCCTGACTATCGGGTTTGGCCTGAGGGCGAGCGCCCGGTCTATACGTCCATCCTTTACCTTGAACCCTTTTCCGGGCGCAACCTGCGCGCCTTCGGCTACGACATGTTCTCCGAGCCGGTACGCCGCTCCGCCATGGAGCGGGCGCGCGATGCGGACGTGGCCGCGCTGTCGGGTAAGGTCCAGTTGGTGCAGGAGACGGATCAGGACATCCAGGCCGGTACACTCATGTATGTCCCGGTCTATCGCATTGGGGTGCCAACGGATAGCCTTGAGGCGCGCCGCTCCGCTCTGGTCGGCTGGGTCTATAGTCCCTACCGGATGAACGACCTCATGAACGGGATCCTGGGCGGCTGGGGCCGCAACGGCGGCAAAGGCATCCGACTTGCGGTCTACGACGGGCACCAGATCTCGCCCGCGGCCCTCCTCTACGACAGCCCACCCGTCGACCCGGCAGAAGCCGCCCCCGCGGCGCCCGAGGTGGTGCAAATCCCGATTGATTTCAGGGGTCACAACTGGACTCTGCGGTTCAGTGTTGCCCGCCCCAGTGCATTGGCGCCGTCATTGGATGACATGAGAGTCCGGCTGATCGCGGGCGGCGGGACCGTCATCAGTGGACTCTTAGCCGCCCTGGTGCTCGCACTCATCAGGGCGCGCTCGCACACCATCCGGTTGGCCGCGGAACTTGCGGCGCGGGAGCGCGCTGAGCAGGCCCTGCGCGAAGCAGAGCGCAAGTATCGGGAGATCTTCGAGACCTCCCCGGTGGGGATCTACCAAGCCACCCCACAGGGCCGTTATCTCGATGTCAACCCCGCCTTCGCGCGGATACTCGGGTACGCTGCCCCGGCTGAAATCGTCGATGGGATCGCCGACATCGGCGCCCAGATCTACACCGACCCCCGGGACCGGGAGTCCCTGGAGCGGATGCTCGCCGAGCGGGGCGAGGTCAGGGGCTTCGAAACCCAGGGATACCGACGGGACGGGCAGACCATCTGGGTCTCGATCAACGCCCTGGCGGTGCGCGATGCCGCGGGCGCCCTCTGCATGTACCAGGGGGCCATGCTCGACATCACCGAGCGCAAGCGCGCGGAGCAGACACGCGACGTTGCCTTGACCAAGTACAAGACCCTGTTCAACAACTTTCCCATGGCGATCACCGTTTCGGACGAGACAGGCAAGATCATCGAGGCGAACCCGACCGCCGAGACACTCCTTGGCGTCACCCAGTCGGAGCAGCGGCAGCGCGCGATCGACAGCCCCGCCTGGAGCATCTTCCGGCTCGACGGGACACCTATGCCGCCGGACGCGTTCCCCAGCGTCTTGGCCCTGAAGGGGCGGCCCGGCTTACACCGCGCCCCGATGGGCGTGGCCAAGCCTGACGGGGCCATCGCTTGGATCAGCGTGACGGCCACCCGGTTGCCGCTCCCGGGTTATGGTGTGGTCGTCACCTATGGCGACATCACCGACCAGGTGTACGATTCAATGGCCCGGGAGGCGGTCAGCGCCGTGGGCCGACTGGCGGTCTCGTCCGATTCCGCGCAGCGGTTCCGTGAGGCCCTGCCCGCGCTCTTGTCGACCCGTCTGCAGTTCCCCATCGCCGCCGTCGAGACCTATGACGCGACGCTTGGGGAAATGGTCTTGGCGGGCTCGGTGGGTATCCCCGTCGCCGCGGAGGGTCCACTGCGCGTCCCCGTCGGCCGGACCCTGTCCGGCCGGGTCGCCCAGAGTGGCGAGCCGCTGGTCGAGACCAATGTCGGCGCCCGGCCGGAGTATGCCTCCACCGCCTTGCGCAAACTGGGCGTCGTGGCCTTCCTGTGCGTACCACTGAAGCTCGGAACTCGGGTCCTGGGAACCCTGTCGCTCGCGGATACACGCCGACGCCCCGAGGTTGGGCGCCTGGTCGAGACGCTCCTGACCATCGCCGATACCGCCGCCGACGCCATCGAGCGCCTCGAGGTCCAGGCGGCACTGCGGGAGAGTGAGCGCCGCTATCGCGGCCTGGTCGATAACCTGTCCGCCGGAGTGGTGGTGCACGGGTCCGATACCGGCATCCTGTTCGCCAATGCCATGGCCCCGCACCTGCTGGGACTGACGGTAGACCAGATGCTGGGGGTTGCGGCCATCGATCCGGCCTGGCATTTCATCCGGGAGGACGGCTCGCGTATGCCGGTCGATGAGTTCCCGGTCAATTGTGTGTTGACCTCCGGGGTGGCGCTGCAAAATCTGAACCTTGGCATCATCAGACCCGACCGCGAAAGCCCGACCTGGGTCCAATGCGAGGCTCACCCAATCCGTGATGACCAAGGCCAGATCGAGCAAATCGTCGTGACCTTCTTCGATATCACGGAGCGCAAACGGGCGGAAGACGGCTTGCGCGAGAGCGAGGAGCGATTCCACCTGATGTTCGAGCGGCACGATTCCATCATGTTGCTGATCGTGCCGGAGACCGGCGCCATCCTCGACGCGAATCAGGCCGCTTGCGCCTTCTACGGCTATACCAAAGAGCACATCCGCACCCTGGCGATTCAGGACATCAACGCGCTCCCGCCGCATGAAGTGGCGGACGAACTCGGCCGGGCAGTGGCCGAAAGGCGCAACTATTTCATCTTTCCCCACCGCCTCGCCAATGGTCAGGAACGCACGGTGGAGGTCCATTCGTCCCCGGTGGTTATCCAACACCGGACGGTACTATTCTCCATCATTCATGACATCACCGAGCGCAAACTGGCCGAACTCGAGCTGGACCGCCATCGCCATCACCTGGAGGCCATGGTGCAGGCACGAACACTGGATCTCATCGAGGCACGCGACGCCGCCGAGTCGGCCAACCGGGCCAAGAGCGCCTTCCTGGCCAACATGAGCCACGAGATCCGCACGCCTATGAATGCCATCATCGGGCTGAACTACCTGCTCCAGCGTGACATCACCGACCCCAAGGCGCAGGGTCGGCTGTTCAAGGTCGGGGAGGCCGCGCGGCACCTGCTCGGTATCCTCAATGACGTTTTGGACCTGTCCAAGATCGAGGCCGACCGGGTGGTTCTCGATCAATCCGATGTCGTACTGACGGAGCTTTTCGATCACACCGCCGACCTGCTGCGCGAACGCGCGGCGGAGCAGGGCCTGACCTTGATTTGCGAGGTCGACCCCGACTGCCCAACGCACTTGCACGGCGACCCACTGCGCTTGAGTCAGATGGTGACCAACTATCTGTCCAATGCGCTCAAGTTCTCGCATGCCGGCGAGATCCGGATGAGCGCCCGGGTCGCGGAGGAGACCCCGCAGACGGTCCTGGTGCGGATCGAGGTTCAGGACCAGGGCATCGGCCTGACCCCGGAGCAGCAAGCTCGGCTGTTCCAGCCCTTCATGCAGGCCGACAACTCGACCACCCGCGAGTACGGGGGTACCGGCCTGGGGCTGGTCATCGTCGCGCGACTGGCCTCACTCATGGGCGGCGCGGTTGGCGTGGAAAGTACCGCGGGCCTGGGCAGCACCTTCTGGTTCACCGCCCGCCTGGGTCGGGTCACCGGCGCCGCGCGCACGGAGCGCCCACCGGACGGGACGGCGCACGAGACGGCGGAGCAGCGGCTCGCCCGCTGCCATGCAGGGGCACACCTGCTGCTGGCGGAGGACGAGCCGATGAATCAGCTCGTCACGCTGGAGTTGCTTTCCGGCCTGGGTCTGACGGTCGATGTGGTGGATAACGGTCAACTGGCCGTCGAGCGCGTCCGCGACGGCGACTATGCCCTGGTCCTGATGGACGTGCAGATGCCGGTCATGGATGGGTTGGAGGCCACCCGGGCCATCCGTCGGCTGCCCGACAAGGAGTCGCTGCCCATCCTGGCCATGACCTCCAGCGCCTTTTCGGCCGACCGCCGGCAGTGTCTGGAGGCAGGTATGAACGACCACATCGCCAAACCGGTGGAACCGGACACACTCTTCACCAAGTTGCTGCGCTGGCTGCCGCCGACGCCACCACAACACCTTGGTGGGCGCTGAAGAATGATTCCCCAGGCGGCGTGTCGATATTCAGCCACCGCACCGCGTACCGGTTCCCCACCCCGGTCTCACAGCGCAGGTGCGAAGTCATCGTCCGTTTCCAGTCCTTGCACGACGCCCCCACCCGTGCACCCACTCCAGCGGCTCGGGAACAGGCTTTCGATGACGCCGGAGCGGTGCAGCACCGCTACTCCCAGCACCTGGCCGCGGTACGTAACCAACACCTGGCCTGGCGGATTGGCGCTGAGCTGGTCGTGGGTCGGGTCGAACTGCTCCCGACGCAGGTAGTGGTCCCGCTGCCCCAGGGTCAGCGCGATCCGGCAGCGGGTGGCCAGCGGACCGAACACCATCGCCGCACCGGTGGTCGGCTTGGGCGGCCGGCAGTTGGTACGGTGAAAGAAGAGTCCGCTCCCCTCCGCCTTGGGCCAGGCCGGCGGATGGTGGTCCGCGGCCATCAGATGCAGCCCGCGGCGGGTTTGGCGATGGGCACGGAAGCCCGCCCAGTAGTCGTGCGGCAATCCGTAGTGCGCGGCCAACTCGGGCAGCCAGGCGTCACCGTCCGCCGGATCGAGCCCGGCCGGCTCGGGTTCCGGCCCGGCGGCAGTCCCCGCGTCCTTCTCCAGCACGGCGATGAAGAAACCGCCGCTGTCGTTGTGGTGTGGCCAGATGCGCAGGCAATGGGTCAAGTCGGCGGGCAGGTCGCGCCCGGCCCAATGGGTCAGTCCGGGGGCGGTGATGACCCCCGGGAGCGTCGCCGGCACCACCCGGACCGCTGCGGGGTACTCGGCCAGGATGTCCGCCACCGTGAGTTCGTTTTCCTCCGGGGCGAAGGTGCAGGTGGAGTACACCAGGCGCCCGCCGGGCTTGAGCCGCTGCACCGCCTTGCGCAACAGGGCACGCTGACGCGGCGCGAGTCGCGCCGGCGCGCCGGGATCGAACCGGCCGATCAGTGACGGGTTGCGACGCAGGGTGCCCTCGCTCGAGCAGGGCGCATCCACCAGGATGCGATCGAACTGACCCCCGGCCGCGGGCCAGTTGGCTCCGTCGGTACAGGTCGTGGTGCAGTTGACGATGCCGAGCCGGTCCAGATTCCCCTGGAGCGCCTTGATCCGGGCCGTGGAGATATCGTTGGCGATCAGGGTCCCGCGATTGTCCAGCGCCAGGGCGATCTGCGCCGTCTTGCCGCCGGGCGCGGCGCACAGGTCCAGCACCCGTTGGCCGGGAACCAGATCCAAGAGCAGGGCCGGGAGTTGTGAGACCGTCTCCTGGGCATGGGCGAGCCCGGCGCAATACCACCAGTGTTGGCCGGCACGGGTCTCCTCCGGCAACCGCAAGGCACCCGGCAGCCAGGGCACGGAATAGGCCGCAATGCCTTCCTCGGCCAGGAGGTTGGCGAGGTCTCCGACGCTGATGCGCGCCGGCTGCGCCCAGACACAGGTCGGCAGCGGTCGGCACAGTGCGGCCGCAAAGGCATCCCAATCGTCCAGCAGCGGCCGGTAGCGGGCCAGCGGCGAGGCCGCGACCTGGGCCGGCGTCGGCAGTGCGGCGGCACTGCCGCGGGGGGCACGTGGGTTCATAGATTTCAGGGAACGTAGCGCTGAGGCGTAGCGAATGGCGGATGAGTGGCGGCCCCGGCCCCAGGCCGAGCCGGTCGACCCTTGAGTGGGGAGACGCAACGGTATCCTGGATTCTAACTTGAACCGACGTCACTCTTAGGGCTAACTAGCGGCGGTGCCGACGCGTCGAACTGGTCGATCCCTTCATCTATGACTGCATCAGAACCCGTGTTGGTTGATCTGGACCTGCTGGAGCAGATCCATGACGTTGCCTTGGGCCGCGCGTCCTGGAAGGACATCCTCACCTGTCTGAAGTCCGAGTTCTCGGCCGAGGTTGGCCTGCTCGCGGTGTATGAAGTCTCGCCCGATCAGGCGCGCGGCTTCGCGACGACTGACCCGGACGGGAGCCGGTGGCAACAGTACGCGGAGCATTTCGCCGCGATCGACCCCTTCGCGGCACGCATCCGGTCGGGTCAGGCCCCCCCGGGCCTCATCTTGACGGGAGAAGACCTGGTACCGGCGCGGGTCTTCTGCGCCTCCGAGTACTTCAACGACTGGTTCAGACCGAACGGCCTGCGTTATACGGCCCGCGCTTATATCCGCATCCGCGACCAACTCAACCTGCAACTCGGGATGCCGCGGGCAGCGGCGGCCGGCCCCTACACCGCCGCTGAGGTCGCCCGATTGCAGCGCTATTTCAACCACATCAGCCGTGCCCTGCGGATCGCGGATGCGCTGGCAACCCGGACCCTGCAACCGGATTTCGACCGGGTCGCACGCACCTACGGCCTGACACCCGCCGAGACCAGACTAATCGAAACGTTGACGGAATGCGGTTCGCTGCGACGTTCAGCGGAACGCACCCATCGATCCTACTACACCCTGCGGGCACAATTGCGCGCGGTCTTCCTCAAGATGGGGACGCGCAGTCAGACTGAACTCATGCGCATGATTCATAAAGTAACGAGTGATTCTCCAGAGGCTGAAGGGCGCCATTCAAACGATGCATGAGCAGGTGACTGTCGACCCGGAACACACTGATTTAGTCCATTTGGACGATAGGCGAACGCGCGCCCAAGGAAGACACTACGTCCACTTGCACGGAAGCATCAGGCTGACAACACACCTCTGACATGGAGCCCCTGAGGGACCTTGGGGCAGGGAGTCGCGCGCATCCGACGCCGAACTCACCCAGACTTCGGACTGGACCAGGGACCGGAAACGCCCTGCTCCCCTGTACCGGACGGGATTCTGCCCGTCCGGTGTCTTTTCGGCCATTCCCCCCAAGAAAATAACGTCCGGCAATCGCCTTAGCAACAAGCCAGGAATCGGTCCAACAGCGCGTGCAATCGTTGTCGCTGTCGTAATCGAGCGCATCGCACGTAAGGTGATTTGCGCGAAAAATCCAACCCGTAGGAGCCCGCTTGCGGGCGACGGGTGGGGGTACAATGACGCGATTCCGGCAGGTCACGTCGCCCGCAAGCGGGCTCCTACGGAGCTTGATTCTTGATAGCGTCTTATTCGGAAATCGCCTAAAGTCCGGCAGGCTGCTATGCACCCGCCGCCCCGCCGCTGTTCCGGGCAATCAGAATGGCACGGACCGGTGCCGGCAACCCCTCGCGAGTGCGGTTGGGATCGTCCGGGTCGAGATGATCCGGCAGGGACTGAAAGCGCATCCAGGCCGTGCCGTGCTGCTCTTCGATCCGGGTGCGGCTGCAATCCACCAACCGGACGTCCGCGAACCCACAGCGCTGGAGCCAGACGGTCAGTGACTCCACCGTCGGGATGAACCACACATTGCGCATGGCGGCGTAGCGCTCCGGCGGCACCAGCACCCGCTGACCCTCACCCTCCAGCACCAAAGTCTCCAACACCAGTTCTCCGCCGGAGCGCAGGAGCCGACGCAGATCGAGCAGATGATCGATCGGCGCGCGGCGGTGGTAGAGCACCCCCATCGAGAAGACGGTATCGAACCCGTCCGGCGCGCGCCCGGCGGGCAAATCCTCGATCCCGAGCGGCAGGACGCACAGGTCATCCCGGCCGAGATAGCGGTTGACAGCCTGAAACTGGGTCACGAACACCCAGGTCGGGTCGATCCCGACCACCAGCCGGGCTCCATCCCCGATCATGCGCCAGGCGTGATACCCATTGCCGCAGCCCACGTCCAGCACCAGTCGGCCGGCGAGCGGGGTCAAGGCCCCGGCCAGCCGATCCCATTTCCAGTCGGAGCGCCACTCGGTGTCGATGCGCACACCATGGATGCAGAACGGACCCTTGCGCCACGGATGCAGGGCCAGGAGCGCGGCGCGCAGGCCGTTGATCTCCGCGGCCGTCGGCAGCCGGGCCGCGGTACAGCCGACACAGGCCGCCGTCAGTGTGACCGCCCCGACCGGCAGGGCCGGCAAGTCCGCGAGGGCCGCCTCCCAGCGCGCCAGATCGCCATGGGCACCGGCCGCGAGTCGCTTGCCGACCGCCGCCTCCAACCCCGCCGCCCAGGGTCCGAGTCGGGTCGCCGCCAGCCGGTCGAAAAAGGGCCGAAAGGGCGTTAAGTCCATGCGACCCATGCAACGAAGTTGAGTGACTGATACCAGCGGGTATGGCCCGCAAAGCCGGCCGCCAGCAGTCGCTGCTCGTGTGTCTCGATGGTATCGGGCACCAACACCTGCTCCAGGGCGGCCCGTTTACGGCTGATGGCCAGTTCGCTGTAGCCTTGAGCCCGCTTGAAATCCTCGTGCAGAGCGGTCAGCAGATGACCTCCAGCCCCAGGCGCGACCCGGACCTTCTCGGCCAGAATCAGCACCCCGCCCGGCACCAATCCGGCCCGCAACCGGCGCAGGAGTTCAAGGCGCAACTCCGGTGCGATGAACTGCAACGTCAGATTGAGCACCAGCACGGACGCCTCAGCGACGGGCAGGTCGCAAAGATCGGCACACCGGGTCTCGACCCGCTCCGCCCCAGGAACGTCGGCCAACCGGGCCTGCAGGCCGGCGATCATGGCCGGCGCGTTGTCCACCGCGATGATGCGCACCCGCGGGTCCACCTGGCGCAGGATGGAGCGGGTAACCGCTCCCAGCGAACAACCCAGGTCATAGCAGCAGGTTCCGGGCTGCGCCAGACGCCGGGCGAGCAGCCCGATCAGCTCCACCAATTCGCGGTAGCCGGGCACCGAGCGCCGCACCATGTCGGGAAAGACCTGAGCCACGGCGGCATCGAACTCGAAGGGTCGAACCGGGGCCCGCGGCTGGTCGAATAGCGTATCGGGAGCGCTGCCGGACTCGTTCAGGAACTCGGTCAGGAACTCGCTCATCGGGGCGCCGTACTCATCATCGCTCGCGTCACAAATACACCATCCTTTCCGGCCGTGTCGTTGTTAGAATCAGAGGCTGATCCGCCCCCTTGTCAGTCGCCACCGGGAAACCACCATGAACGACAGCCTGGCTCAGTCAATCCTCGACGACGATGATGATACAGACCTCGCCGACCATCCGACGTCGATGCCGGTCGCGGATGATTTCAAGCCGGACGACCCGACACTCTACCTCAACCGGGAACTGACCTGGCTCGCCTTCAACCAGCGTGTCCTGCACGAGGCGGATGATCCGCGCACCCCGTTACTGGAACGGGTGAAGTTCCTGGCGATCGTCAGTAACAATCTCGACGAATTCTTCATGAAACGCATCGGCGGGCTCAAGCAGCAGATCGCCGTCGGCGTACACAAACCCAGCATCGACGGCCGCACTCCCACCGAACAGCTCAAGACCTGCCAGGCCCAGGTCCGCGAGATGCACGCCGAGCAGAACCGCATCTTCGACGAGTTGATGGTACTGGTGGCCGAGCATGGCATCCGCATCCTACAGATCAAAGATCTGGCGCTGGATGCCCGCGAGCGCCTGCGCGACCACTTCCGCGCCAACATCTTCCCCATGCTGACGCCGCTCGCCATGGACCCGGCCCACCCCTTCCCGTTCATCTCCAACCTGGCCCTGAATCTGCTGGTGACCCTGCGTTATCCGGCCGGCAGTGAGAGCTACATGGCCCGAGTCAAGGTCCCGGTGCACCGTGATGTGTCCAAACGTCTGATCCCGCTCGACGGCGGCACCACCTTCGTCACCCTGGAAGACCTGATCGTCGCCAATCTGGACATGCTCTTTCCCGGCATGGTGATCGACTCGGCCGAGCTGTTCAGGGTCACCCGCAACGCCATCGTCGAGCCCGACATGGAAGCCGCCACTGACCTGCTGGAGTTGATCGAGACCGAACTGCGGGAGCGCCATTTCGCCCCGATCGTGCGCCTGGAGGTGCAGGAAGGCTTCGACCCGGTCCACCGCGGCATGCTGGCGGCGGAACTCGGACTCAACGAGGAGCAGGACGTCGTCACGGTCGTCGGCATGATGCAGTTGCGCGACCTCTTCGAGATCGCCGGACTGGATTTCCCCGACCTCAAGGACGCGCCGCACCGCCCGGTCGACCACCCGCTGCTCGCCAATGATCGGCGCAACATCTTTCATATCATCCGCGAGAACGGCCCCATCCTGCTCCAGCACCCCTATCAGCCTTTCAGCACCTCGGTCGAGCGCTTCCTGCGCACCGCCGCCGACGACCCCAAGGTGCTGGCCATCAAGATGACACTGTACCGGACCTCCGCCGGGGCCATCCTCGACTCGCTGATCGAAGCCGCCCGCAACGGCAAGCAGGTGGCCGTGCTGGTCGAACTCCAGGCGCGCTTCGACGAGGCCGCCAACATCGGCTGGGCGCGCCGGCTGGAAGCCGAGGGCATCCATGTCAATTACGGCGTGCTGGGACTCAAGACCCACAGCAAGCTTATCTTCATCGTGCGCCGCGACTACGCGCAACTGCGCCGCTACTATCATATCGGCACCGGCAACTATCATCCGGGCACCGCCAAGCTCTACACCGACCTGGGCATGCTCGGCTGCGACGAGGAGATCGGCCAGGATCTCACCGAACTCTTCAACTACCTCACCGGCTATTCCCCGCCGCCGAGCTACCGCAAGATCCTGGCCGCGCCCTACAACCTCAAGCGCTGCATCATCGACAAGATCAACCGCGAGATCGAGCATCAGCGCCGTGACGGCTCCGGCCTGATCCAGATGAAGATGAACGCACTGGAGGACGTGGAGATCACCCGCGCACTCTACCGGGCGACCCGCGCCGGGGTGCGGGTGGACCTGATCATCCGCGACACCTGCCGTTTCCGCCCCGGGCTGCCCGGTATCAGCGACAAGGCGCGGGTCATCAGTATCGTCGGGCGCTTCCTGGAGCACGGGCGCATCATGTATTTCCGCAACGGGGGCGATGAGGAATACTACATCGGCTCCGCCGACATGATGGGTCGTAACCTGGACAGCCGCGTGGAGGTCCATGCCCCGGTCGAGAACCCCGAACTGCGTCAGGAACTGCGCCTGATCCTCGACGTGCAGTTCGCCGACAAGCGTTCGGCCTGGGACATGGATAGCGACGGCCATTACACCCAGCGCACCCCCACCGAGGAGAACGCCAAGGGCGCCCAGGAGACCCTGATGGCCGTGGCCGAGAAGCGCCTGGCCGCCGCCGGCAAGCACAAGGAAAAGAAGATCCGCTCGCGGCTCTTGAGCCACTTCCAGTGGCGGCTGCGGGGTAACGATTAGGCGATTGCCGGAAATCGCCTTAGCCGGGTGGCTGCCGATGTGCTAGCCATCGGACGTGATAACCGGACGTAGGGGCGGGTTTCAAACCCGCCCCTACACCAAGGGTCTGTCCGAATATCAGATCGGAAGGCTATCACTCCCAGGCTCAGCCGACGTTTCCCAGAAGCGCACCGGATCGAGTTCCTGCCAACGGTTGACGATGGCGCAAAACAGCCGGGCCGTCTGCTCGGCGTCATACAGCGCCGCATGGGCCTCGCTGTTTTGCCAGCCGAGACCGGCCGCCCGCGCGGCCTTGGCCAGGACGGTCTGGCCGAACATCAGCCCGGCCAGACTCACGGTGTCGAAGACACTAAAGGCGTGGAACGGATTGCGCTTGAAGCCGGTGCGCTCAACCGCCGCGGCCAGAAAATTGAGGTCGAAATGGGCGTTGTGACCGACCAGAATGGCCCGGTTGCAGCCGGCGGCGGCGACTGCCTTGCGGATGGGGACGAGGATCCGCGCCAGGGCTTCATGCTCCGGCACCGCGTCACGGAAGGGGTGATCCGGGTCGATGCCGTTGAAGGCCAGCGCGCGGGGGTCGATCTCGGAGCCCACGAAGGGCAGGACGTGGCAGGCCAGCGGTGCTGCCGGTTCCAGGAGGCCGTCCGGGCGCATGCGGATGATGACCGCGGCGATCTCCAGCAGGGCGTGGCGCCGAGCATCGAAGCCGGCGGTCTCCACGTCCACTACAACGGGGAGGAATCCGCGAAAGCGCCGGGCAATCCCCGAGACGGTCGATTGGTCTTCTTTCATCGCGACAGCATACGGGTGTGACGCGCACTTGCCAAACCGGCGCTGCCCTTCGCGCTCAGGCATTGATATAGTCGCGAGTATAGTCGCGAGTATCGTCGCGAGCTGGTTGGTTCGCAGTGGAGATCAGGGGTGGTCATGGGTCGGTTCATCGCTTGGCGTCTACTCCGCGTCGGCCGCACGCGTCTGATCGCGTTATTGTGGCTGCTGTCGGCAGCGGCCGCGGCGGCGCCCCAACCGACCGTCGGCGTCCTCTATGAGGTGCGCTCGGTCACGACTGGTGCCGTGAGTTTCCTGTTGGGAACCATCCACAGCGAGGACCCGCGCGTGACCGCCCTGTCCGCCCCGGTGCAGGCCGCCTTCGCGGCCAGCCCGCGCTTTGCCATGGAGGTGCTCCCGGATACCCAGGCCATCATCAAGTCCATGGTCACCATGACCTACACGGATGGCCGTACCCTGCGCGACGTATTGCCGGAGGACCTCTACCGGCAGGTCAGCGCGGTGCTGGAGGGACGCGGGATGTCCGAGGCGGCTTACCGGGACTTCAAGCCCTGGGCGGTGGTGACCATGCTCAGCGTGCCGCCCACCAAGACCGGCGAGTTCCTCGACATGCAGTTCTATCGCACGGCTGTCACGTCACAAAAGCAGGTCAAGGGGTTGGAGACCATGGAAGAACAACTGGCACTCTTCGACCAGTTGGGAGTTTGCGATCAAGTCGACTTGTTGGCGGAGACGCTCGACTCACTGGAACAGATGCCGGCGATGTTCGAATCCCTGACCCTCGCCTACCTGGCACGCGACCTGGACGCGCTGATGCTGATCAGCCGCACCTATCTGGGGGGCCTGAACGCGCGTTTGGCCGCACACTTTTGGGAGTCGGTCGTGGACGCGCGCAATCGGCGGATGGCGGAACGCATGGTGCCCCTGTTGGACCAGGGCGGCTGGTTCATTGCCGTCGGCGCCTTGCACCTGCCGTCCCCAAACGGCATCCTGCAACTCTTGAGACAGCGCGGCTTTGAAGTGAGGGCAGTCGATTGACCCGACCGAACGCTGCTGTTTACTTTCAACGATCCATGCCCTGTCGGGCATCTGGGGGGATGTAAGGAAATGTACTCGTGGAAGAGCACACCGCGGACCCGCCGATTGGTCGGCCTGGTGCTGCCGGCGCTGCTGGTCGCCGCCTGCGCCTCCAACCCCGACCGGGTGACGGACCCGCGCGACCCACTCGAACCCTTCAACCGCGCCGTGTTCCGCTTCAACACCGACTTCGACAACGCCTTCATGCGCCCGCTCGCCAAGGGCTACAAGGCCGTCACGCCCGAGCCGGTAGACCGCGGCATCACCAACTTCTTCAGCAATATCGATGACTTCACGTCGTTCGTAAACAACATTCTCCAGTTCAAGATGTCGCGCGCCGGCAGCGACCTGGGGCGCATTTTCATGAACTCGACGGTCGGTATCCTGGGCTTCTTCGATGTCGCCACCAACGCCGGATTGCCGAGTTACAAGGAGGACTTCGGTCAGACCCTGGGTTACTGGGGCATCCCGCCCGGCGCCTATTTCATGCTGCCGATCTTCGGACCCAGCAACCTGCGCGACAATATCGGGTTCGCCGGAGATATCGTCACGGATCCCTTCTTCAGCATCGAAACCGGCAAGATCTATTGGGGATTCGCCACCCTGAGGATCGTCGACTTCCGCGCCGATCGGCTGGCCGCGGGCGAGATCCTGACGGATGCGGCACTGGACCCCTACGTTTTCCTGCGCGACGCCTATCTGCAGCGGCGCCGGAATCTGGTCTACGACGGCAATCCGCCGGAGTCCGAGGACCAGGCTGATATCTGGGCCGATGTCGACTTCAAGGACAGTGACGGATCGGCACCCGTCGTGAAACCGGCGCCGCCGCCGACGCGCACACGCACCGAAACCTTTGGGCAGTAAGAGATCGACCGCCAGGCAGGGGCGACATGTCGGGGCGACTTCAGTCGTCCCGACAGCCCCTAAAAATCTTGCAGGCATAAGCAGTTGAGACCTTTACCGTGAAAGTCGCGCAACGACCCTGTGGGAGCGGCGTCCCGCCGCGACGGGCCGGGCGCGCAGCCGCAGCGTTCGCGGTCACCACGGGACCGCATCGCGGCGGGACGCCGCTCCCACGGGGGACTTTCATTTTCCGGGGCGGCTTGATGTTCCTTCCATGGCCGTTAGTCACGGGAATCGCCTCAATGGTCTCCACCCGACGCGGGTGGCGACGCGCGACGCGGCGCAACACCCGCCGGACCATCGCCGCCCTGATCCGACAGCCGCCAGTTGAGAACCTCCCCGGCGGCCAGCGGAATCACGCGAGTCGGTCCGAAGGCATAGCTGTGCGGCACCGTCCAGGGCTCCCGACGCAGCGTCACCCGCGCGGTATTGCGCGGCAACCCGTAAAAGTCGGGTCCAAAATGACTCGCGAACCCCTCCAATCGACTCAGGGCACCGGCCTGCTCGAAGACCTGGGCATAAAGCTCCAGTGCGGCATGGGCACTGTAGGCTCCGGCACAGCCGCAAGCGCTCTCTTTGTCGTCGACCGGGTGCGGCGCACTGTCGGTGCCCAGGAAGAAGCGCGGATTCCCGCTGACCGCGGCCGCCACCAGGGCCAGGCGGTGGCGCTCGCGCTTGAGGATCGGCAAACAGTAAAAGTGCGGACGGATACCGCCGACCAGCATGGCGTTGCGGTTGTACAGCAGATGGTGAGGCGTCAGGGTGGCGGCCAGGGTGTCCGGCCCCGCCTGCACGAAGGCCACGGCATCCGCTGTCGTGATGTGCTCGAACACGACCTTGAGACCCGGGAAACCGGCCACGATGGGCGCCAGGCGCTCGTCCATGAAGCGACGCTCGCGGTCGAAGATATCCACATCCGGGTCCGTCACCTCGCCATGGACCAGGAGCGGCAGACCCGCCTCACGCATGGCCGCGAACACTGGATCGAGCCGCCGCAGGTCGGTCACCCCGTCCTGGGAGTTGGTGGTGGCACCCGCCGGATAGAGTTTGCAGGCATGCACGGCGCCGCTCGCCTTGGCCGCGGCGATCTCTTCCGAACGCGTATGATCCGTGAGATACAGGGTCATCAACGGACTGAAGTCACTGCCCGCGGGCAGTGCCGCGCGCAGCCGTTCGCGGTAAGCCAGCGCCTGCGCGGTGGTGGTGACCGGCGGTTTGAGGTTCGGCATGACAATGGCCCGGGCAAATTGGCGGGCCGTATGTCCGATCACGCTGGCCATGGCCGGCCCGTCGCGCAGGTGCAGGTGCCAGTCATCGGGTTGCGTGATGGTCAGTTCGTCTTGGGCGGACACGTGAACACTCCACGAAAAGTTGGCTTCGCGGCGGCGTCCTCGCCGCAGCCGTCGGGCGTTGGCGCGCGACCGCGCAAGAGCCTGTCACGATGCCTTAAACTAGGAGCAGTTTCCAGTGACGCTCTGCCGACTCCGCCGCGGGGCGTCGCGGACTGCGACCGGGATGGTCACCTTTCGACGGGTACAAAATTTGCTTGATTCAGCGGCCGGGCCATGGCCCTCGCGTTCAGACAAGACCCGTTCCGCTCCATTCAATGACCTGTTGAGGAGAATCCAGCCATGTCCAAGACCCATGATGGTGCCGAACGCACCGCTCACCGCCGACTCCTCGCCTGGATCGACGAGATGGCCGCCCTCTGCGATCCGGATCGGGTCTACTGGTGCGACGGCTCCCAGCAGGAATATGACCGGCTGTGCGACGAGATGGTCGCGAGCGGCGCCTTCATCCGCCTCAACCCGGAGATCCGCCCCAACAGCTTCCTGGCGCGTTCCCATCCAAGCGACGTGGCCCGTGTCGAGGACCGCACCTTCATCTGCTCGCGGCGCGAGGAGGACGCCGGTCCCACCAACAACTGGAAGGATCCGCGCGAGATGAAGGAGATCCTGCGCGGCGAGTTCAAGGGCTGTATGAAAGGACGCACCCTCTATGTGATCCCCTTCAGCATGGGCCCGATCGGTTCACCCATCGCCCATATCGGGGTCCAGATCACCGACTCGCCCTACGTGGTGCTCAACCAGCGGATCATGACCCGCATGGGCCAGGCGGTCCTGGAGACGCTGGGAGAGGACGGCGAGTTCATCCCCTGCCTGCACTCGGTCGGTGCGCCCCGACTGCTCGGTGAGCCGGACGTGCCCTGGCCCTGTGCGCCGAACATCTCGGATAAGTACATCGCCCATTTCCCGGAGACCCGCGAGATCTGGTCCTTCGGCAGCGGCTACGGCGGCAACGCCCTGCTCGGCAAGAAGTGCCTGGCCCTGCGCATCGCCTCGGTGATGGCGCGCGACGAGGGTTGGCTGGCCGAGCACATGTTGATCCTGGGTGTCGAAAACCCGGAGCACAAGAAGATGTATGTCACGGCCGCCTTCCCCAGCGCCTGCGGCAAGACCAATTTCGCCATGCTGATTCCGCCCAAGGGCTTCGAGGGCTGGAAGGTCACCACGGTCGGCGACGACATCGCCTGGATCAAGCCCAACCCGGCGGACGGCAAGTTCTACGCCATCAACCCGGAGGCCGGGTTCTTCGGTGTCGCGCCCGGAACCAATGTCGAATCCAACCCCAATGCGATGGCGACGCTGTACGCCAACTGCATCTTCACCAACTGCGCACTCACCGACGACGGCGACGTGTGGTGGGAGGGGCTGACCAAGGAGCCGCCCGATCACCTGATCGACTGGAAGGGCCACGACTGGACTCCGGGCTCCGGCACCCCAGCCGCCCACCCCAATGCCCGTTTCACCGCCCCAGCCGCCCAGTGCCCCTGCATCGACCCCGAGTGGGAGAACCCCCAGGGCGTGCCGATCAGCGCCTTCCTGTTCGGCGGGCGGGTAAGCCACCACTTCCCCCTCGCCTTCCAGAGCTACAACTGGGAGCACGGCGTCTACATGGCCGCCACCATGGGCTCCGAGGCCACCGCCGCCGCCATCGGCCAGGCCGGGATGCGCCGCGACCCCATGGCGATGCTGCCCTTCTGCGGCTACAACATGGCGGACTATTGGCGGCATTGGCTGCGCATCGGCCGCAAGATGGTCGCCACCCCGCCGCGCATCTTCCGCGTCAACTGGTTCCGCCGCGATGAGCACGGGCGCTTCATCTGGCCCGGCTACGGCGAGAACATGCGCATCCTGAAATGGGTGGTGGACCGCTGCAACCACTGTGGTGCCGCCATCGAGAGCCCCCTGGGCTGGGTGCCCGGCTACGACGCCATCTGCTGGAGCGGGATCGACTATTCGCGCTCCGACTTCGCCGCCATCACCAACATCACCATCGAGACCGCCCGCCAGGAGACCAACGACCAGGAAGAGTTGTTCACCCGCTTCGGCGACCATCTGCCGCGCGAGATGGAAATCGAGCGCGAACTGCAACTGGCACGCCTCTATCACTCCCCGGAGGTCTGGGACTTGTCGGCGGCGGCACAGACGGGTTAGACAAGGAACACGCCCGCGCGCTCAGGCGCGCGGGCGTCGCTTCCAGAGACGGAACGCCTTAATCTGAAAGCAAATCTTGAGCAGGAGAGGAACAGACGCATCCGGGGCCTGATGACTGCCTGCTCCTGATCGAGGTCTCGGAGACGAGCCTGGCACACGATCGCCGCATCAAGCTGCCGCTCTACGCCCGCTTCCGGATACCCGAGGTCTGGATCATCGACTGCCCCGGGCGCCACCTCGACATCCACCAGGACCCGGACGAGGGTCGCTATACTCGGCAGTTTCGCGTCGCCGATCCGTCACGGGTCGGGATTGCCGCACTCCCCGGCATTCTGCTGGATTTGCGCACACTGTTCTGACTCTCCGTCCCACCGCGGACCTTCAGCTTCCGGGTCAGTCAACCGCTATACTCTTGACAGCGCCCCCTATTCGGTTCCTGTCATGGCCACCTCCCTGAAGCGACCCTTCCTCAGCCTGGACGCATACTTCGCCCTCGACCGCGGCGCGGACGCGCGTTGCGAGTACCGCAATGGGGAGGTGTTCTGCATGGGCGGCGCGCAGCCGGAGCACAACACCATTTGCGTCAACCTGTTGACCGAGCTGCGCGGCGGCCTGCGGGAACGCGGCTGCCGGCCTTTCCCGAGCGATCAGCGGGTCAAGGTCAATACCGGGAGTCCGTATCTGTATCCCGACCTGTCGGTCGCCTGCGATCCGCGCTACGTCACCATCAATGGTCTGCGCACTCTGGTCAACCCGGTGCTGATCATTGAGGTACTGTCGCCCAGCACGGCGCAGGATGACCGCGGCGCCAAGTTCCTGCAATACCAGACGATCGAAACCTTGACCGATTATGTACTGGTGGACTCGACGGCGGTTGCCGTGCTCCATTACCGTCGGCACGGCAACTGGTGGCAGCCGCTCCTGATCGAGGAACCGGACGGCACGCTGACGCTCGACACACTCGGCATTGCACTCCCGCTCGCGACGATCTACCTCGATTCAGGCGTTGGATAAAAACCGGAAACGGGACGACTCGGGGGCCGCGCTGTAACATAGCGCTCATAAAATCGACACATCGGGCGCCCCACCCACGGCGCCTGCTACCCCCTTCCCCGCCGAGGCGCAGGTATGTTCTCGCTCCAGACGATCTTTGGTAAAGGCAACCAGTTTTTTGGGCTGCTCGAAGACGCGGCCGTCGCCGCGGCCGACAGCACCACCGCGCTGCACACGATGCTGCGCGAAAACGACCGCCCACCCGCGCTGGACGCGTTTCGCCTTGCCCGCCAGCGTGAGCGGGTGATCGCGGACAAGATCAACGAGGAGTTGATCAACAGCTTCGTCACCGCACTGGAACGCGAGGACATCGAGGCCCTGAGCTACGCCCTGGTGCGCATCCCCAAACAGGTGGAGCGGTTCGCCGAGCGCTATGCCCTGGCCGTCCATTTGCTCGACGGCATCGACTTCGCCCAGCGGGCAGCCATGCTGGAGCAGGCCGCCAATGTGGTGGTGGAAATGGTCCGCCAGTTGCGTCGGATGAAAATCGAGGAGATGAAGATCCTGAACGACCGACTGCGCTCCATCGAGAGCGAGGCCGACCGCTTGATGCTCGAACTCTATCGCGACATCTACGCGGGCCACTTCGACGGCAAACAAATGTTTCTGATCAAGGAGTTCTTCGAGATCCTGGAGAAAGCCATCGACCGCTGCCGCGAGGCCGGGGTGGTGGCCTACCAGATCGTGCTCAAGAACAGTTGAGGAGACCGGCGTGCTGACCCTCCTCATCGCGGTGGTGCTCACCGCGCTCGTTTTCGAGTACATCAACGGCTTCCACGACACGGCCAACTCCATCGCCACGGTGGTCGCGACCAAGGTGCTCTCACCCATGCAGGCCGTCGCGCTGGCGGCGACCACCAACCTGATCGGCGCGCTCTGGGGCACCGCGGTCGCCAAGACCATCGCCACTGGTCTGATCGATCAGTCGGTGGTCGAGGTCACCTCGCAGTTGATCATCTGCGCGCTTGCCGGCGGCATCGTCTGGAACCTGGCGACCTGGTATCTCGGGTTGCCGTCCTCGTCCTCGCACGCGCTGATCGGCGGCCTGTGCGGCGCCGCGGTGGCGGCCGCCCAGGGTCAGTGGGGAGCGGTGATCTGGTCCCAGCCGGCCGACCCCTGGTACAAGGGCGCGGGCATCCTGTGGAAGGTCGCGGTGCCCATGTTCACCAGTCCGCTCATGGGATTCGTCGTTGGTTTCCTGATGATGGGCCTGCTGTTCGCCCTGCTCTGGGCGATGTCGCGCAGCGGCGGCCTGCTGCGGCGGATGGCCCGGCCGCGCTGGGTCAACGCCTTTTTCGGCAAGGCGCAACTCGGGTCGGCGGCCTATATGGGTCTCGCCCACGGCCTCAACGACGCGCAAAAAACCATGGGTATCATCGCGCTCGCGCTGGTCTCGGCCCAGCAGGCCGGCACCCTGGAGCAACTGCCCGACTGGCTGACCTGGCTGCGCCCGAGCGACGGTGCCATGACCCAGGGCGACATCGACACCTGGATCAAGGTGACCTGCGCCCTGACGATGGCCGCCGGGACCGCGGTCGGCGGCTGGCGGATCATCAAGACGCTCGGCCATAAGATCGTCCGCCTGCATCCGATCCACGGCTTCGCCGCCGAGACCTCGGCGGCCACCGTCATCACCATCGCGTCCTCACTCGGCATTCCGGTCTCCACCACCCACAACATCTCGGCCGCCATCCTGGGCGTCGGGGCGGCCAAGCGGTTCTCCGCCATCAAGTGGACCGTGGTCGAACGCATGCTGTGGGCCTGGATCCTGACCTTGCCGGCCGCGGGCGCGATGGCCTTTGGTCTGTTCAAGCTGCTCCAGGCGTTCGATTTGACCTGAGCCGAAAAGACACTGCACGCGTGGCGGCCTTGATCACCGTTCCGGCCGTAGGGTGGACAAGCGATAGCGCAGTCCACCGAATCCCGCGCCGCCGCTGGTGGACTGCGCTGCGCTTATCCACCCTACGATGCCGCGTAGCCGGTATCATGATCAAGGCTGGCGCCGCGCCACAGCCGGGCGGAGACTCGTCATTGGCCACGACGGCGTAAGATTCACCACGGTCGCTCACCGAGTCAAGCGGATCAACCCATCCGGGAGCCCGAGCCATGCACGCGCGTACCAAGCCCCGCCCCAGTCTCTACGAACAACTCGAGGCCCTGCCCGAAGGGCTGACCGGCGAAATCCTCGACGGCCAACTCTACACCCAGCCGCGTCCGAGCCTGCCGCATGGCTTCACCGCGTCGTCGCTCGGGTATGACCTGATCGGCCCTTTCCAACGGGGACGTGGCGGCCCGGGCGGCTGGTGGTTCATCGACGAACCGGAACTGCACTTCATCCGCGACGCCGAGGTCGATGTCCCGGATCTGGCCGGCTGGCGCCGCGAACGGATGCCGGTACTACCCCGCGGGCACCGCGCCACGGTAGTCCCGGATTGGGTGTGCGAGGTGCTGTCGCCATCCACCGCCGGCACCGACCGGGAGATCAAGATGCCCATCTACGCCCGTTTTGGCGTGGCCTATGCCTGGCTGCTCGATCCCTTGGCACACACCCTCGAAGCCTACGCCCTGGACGGCGGAGCCTGGCGGGAGATTGGCCGCTTTGCGGGCGCGGCGGAGGTGTCAGTCCCGCCATTCGAGGCGGTGACGATCAATCTGGATGATCTGTGGGCTCCGACGGCATAGACTGACTCGCAGAGTACGCAAGAACACCGGGGCCTCGATCAAGATTCCGGCAATCGGGTTCGCCGAGTGCGTAGTCAGGCCATCCTGGCCTGACACCGTCAGGGCTGGAAGCCCTGACTACGCACCCCGCTGGCCGGGATTACGATCAAGGCCCGCCCGGACACCGGCCAGAATGATGATCAAGGCCTGATCATCGCTCCGGACAGACCTTCTGCCGAGGCCCTGTGGCGCAAGATCTGATCCACAGATGTCACAGATTTTTTTCTTCATCTGTGAACATCTGTGACATCTGTGGACAAATCCGAATTGTCGCTTGGGCCGAAACGGCGATCATGACCAGCCCGGATCTTGATCATTTTTCCAGCCACTGGCGTTCGTGGCGCAGCGCCGGGATGCCGGGGTACGTCGCGCGTTAGCCTTCTGTTTTTGATTGCCAGAACAGTGCCACGCGCGCCTAACCCGACCTACGGGACGGATCCAGAAGTCGTCAGGCCAACTTCTCATCTTCCTGCTTGGCCTGTGCCATCGCCTCCGGCTCCAGTTCCTCGGCGCAGCAATTGAATCGGATGAAGAGACCCCAGGCCGCAAGCAGGAACCCGGCGACCAGACCCACTGTCGCCACATACGGCAGGAGTTCAGGAGAATCATGGCTCACACGGAACACGAGCACCAGCGTTTCAATCGAGAGTGACACCACGAGCACGACCATGAAGCGGGATAAGAACCGCCGCACACGTGTCGGCGCGCTCATGTGAGCTTCGCGCTGAACTTCTTCTTCGAGTAGGGTTTGCCCCAACTCCAGGGCGGCGACGGCCACGGTCAGCAAAGCAATACTTTCCAGGACACCATTCAGACGCTGCCTGAGCGCCAGGATGCTATCCCATTGGAGGCTTTGCCAGAGTTGCAGGGTAGCCAGCAGAATGAGAACGAAGGCACAGACAATGAACATCAGGCTGATCACGAAGTGACCGAGCGTGAACACCTTGTGCAAAAATCTCATGAAGCACCTATACGATGGCCGTGCTCATCGTTCCGGTAGGCACCCGAGCGTCGCGCTCTGGAGGTCGAGGCTTTACCGTGAAAGTCGCGCAGCGACCCTGTGGGAGCGGCGTCCCGCCGCGATGGGGCCGGGCGCGCAGCCGCAGCGTCGAGGTCACCGCGGCACCGCATCGCGGCGGGACGCCGCTCCCACGGGGACTTTCATCTTCCGGGGCGGTTCCTTCCATGGCCGTTAGCCGGACGAGGGCCGCGCATACGCGAGGTCGACCGGCTAAAGCCTCGACCTCCAGTTCTCTTGCG
>NZ_KB902549.1 GCF_000379525.1 Lamprocystis purpurea DSM 4197
CAGATACAACCGCTCCAGGTCGCTGCGCGCGTCAACATCGCGCCAGTCAAATAAGCTCGGTTCAATGGCCGCCATGGGGTCCTCCTGCAAAGGATCGTCTCGATAACGATATGATCCCTTGGCGGCCGCCTTTTTGCACGACCCCGCCGCNACGCTGGGGNGAATTTTCGCCCGCCGCCCCAGCCCACCCGCGCAACTGACTGATTGTTCGTTCCGGGCTGGGGTAAACGAAAGTTTTCCACCGCCGGGCGGCTTTTCAGTTCAGGGGGTTGCGGACACCGCTAGAGGCTCGTCAGTCCGGCAGGATCGCGGCCACCGGCACGCCGATCCGCGCATCCCCCAGCTCGAAGACAACCTCGCCCGTAGTCAGGGAATGCACTTGGCGGTACCGCCGCCCGAAACGGTCCGGATCGCGGTGATCGTGCAGTATGCGATGGCGAAGATCCACCACCCAATAGCGGTGAATGCCAGCACGGGCATAGTTGGACAGCTTGGCGCCAAGATCGAGGGCCAGACTGGAACTGCTCGACGCTGATGCGGTGGATGGGGTTGGCCGGTTCAGGCGCAAGCATGTCGCGATCCGGGGCTTTGAGCTTGGATTGCCATAACCATATCAGATCCGCGCGGGACTGACAGGCTCGTGACCACGGCCTTGATGGTAATCCCGGCCAGCGGCATGCGTCGTCAGGGCTTCCAGCCCTGAGGGTGTCAGGCCAGGATGGCCTGACTACGCACCCGGCGAGCCCAAGTGGCCGGAATCTTGATCGAGGCTCGCGACCACATCACTTGAGCCGCGTAACCTCGCTCCAATCGGCGATACAATCGGCCAAGCGATCGAAACCAGCCGAGACCCGCGATGGACCAAGCCAGATTCCCTTCCCCAGACCCCCGAACCCAGGTCGGCCAGGTCGCCGCCGCCGTGCGCCGCCGGGTGCTCGAACACACCCTGCTGCACAACGGCGGCTATCTGAGTCAGGCCTGTTCGGCGGCCGAGGTGCTGGCGACTCTCTATTTGCGCGTGATGCGCCTGGGGCCGAGTCAGGCGCCGCTGACGCCCCGTCCCTTCGCCGGCGTGCCCGGCGCCGACAATCCCGCCAGTTTCACCGGTGCGGACTACAACGGCCCGCGGGCGCCGGAGCTCGACCGCTTCATTTTCTCTCCGGTGCACTATGCGCTCGTGCTCTACTCCCTGCTGATCGAGGTCGGCCGGCTGGGACCCGCTGCGCTTGCGCAGTTCAACCAGGACGGCAGCACGGTGGAGCTGATCGGTGCCGAGCACTCCCCCGGTCATGAGGTCACCGCCGGATCGCTGGCCCAGGCCATCAGCCAGGCCGGCGGCATCGCGCTGGCGCGGCGGCTGCGCGGGGAACCCGGCTGGGTCTGGGTCTTCATGTCGGACGGTGAGTTCCAGGAAGGCCAAGCCTGGGAGGCCTTCGCCGCCCTGGCGCATCACCGCATCGGCCGGCTCGGCGTCTATGTCGACGCCAATGCCCAGCAGTGCGACGGAGCCATGGCGTCCGTCATGACCATCGAGCCGCTGGCCGCGCGGCTGCGCGCCTTCGGTGCCGAGGTGCACGAGGTCGACGGCCACGACAGCGATGCGCTCGCCGCCCCGGCCGCCGCCGCTCGCACAACGGACCGTGACCGACCGCTGGTGGTGATCGCCCGCACCGATCCCTGCCGCGGCATCGACCTGCTGCGCGCACGCGCACCCAAGCTCCATTATGTTCGCTTCAAGAGCGAACAGGAGTTCGCCGAGTACAGCCAGCTGCTGGCAACCCTGCGCGAGGCAGCCGCCTGATGACCGCAACACCCTCGTTCCCGTGGGAGCGGCCTCTGGCCGCGATTCCCCCCGCGCACTTTGGCACCGCATCGCGGCGGGACGCCGCTCCCACGGGGGTCCGGCACAACCGCGCCCCCCCGTGTGAGGTTCCCGCCGCGATGACTCAAGGCCGCGGCGACCGCCTGTGGCTGCAACGCGGCCTGCTTGCGGCGGATTGCCGCTCCCACCGGCATGGAGATCCAGCGTGATCGAAACAGTGCAGCGTCCCCATGGAGTCAACCTGGTCCGCTGGGCCAAAGACCGACCAGAGGTCCTGGTGCTCTCCGCGGATCTCACCGCCTCCTGCGAGGCGGACGGGTTCCGCGATGCCTACCCGGACCGTTTCTTCTCGATGGGTATGGCCGAGCAGAACATGATGAGCTTCGCCGCCGGCCTGGCGCGCGAGGGCTTCACCCCCTTCGTCCACACCTTCGCGGTCTTCATCTGCCGGCGCCCGTTCGACCAGGTCGCCATGTCGATCGCCTACCCCAACCTGCCGGTCCGCCTGATCGGGTTCCTGCCCGGCCTCACCACCGCGGGCGGCGTGACGCACCAGGCGATCGACGATGTGGCGCTGATGCGCCTCCTGCCGAACATGACGGTGCTGGAATGCGGCGATGCGACCGAGGTCGAGTCCGTGCTCGACGCGGCCCAGGCGATCAATGGCCCAGTCTATGTGCGGATGCTGCGCGGCGAGGTGCCGCGGTTGTTCGACCCCGGCGCGCCGCTGCGGCTCGGGCAAGCTCGACCGCTCGGCGCGGGCGGGGATCTGGCGGTGCTGTCCACCGGCATCTGCACCGAGGAAGCGCTGCGCGCCACCGCCGCACTACGTGCCGCCGGGCTCGCGGTCGCTCATCTGCATGTCTCGACCTTGAAGCCCTTCACCGACCCCCTGATCCTGGAGACGATTGCCGGCGTCAGGCACGGTGTCATCACCATGGAGAACCACGGCATCATCGGCGGCCTGGGCTCCGCCGTCGCCGAGTCGCTGGCCGAGGCCGGTCTGGGCAAACGCCTGATCCGGCTCGGACTGCGCGACACCTACGCGCACGGCGCCGGCCGCGACTATCTGCTGCGCGAATACGGACTGGACGCCATGGCTCTGGTGCGCGCGGCGGAGGACTTGACCGGCGCTCGGCTTGGGCTCACCGAGGCGGCGCTGACCGGGGTGCGGCTGGAGACGCTGGGGACGGCGGACAAGACGGAAGACCTGTGACGTTCAGGTCGACTTGGCGAAATCGATCGGAAAATGGCAACTCGCCAAACAAGCGATCCCGCCTGAACTGGATGAGCTGAGACACGTGATGAAAAATCGCGTCGGAATAGCGTAATGAATACCGACAATCAACCGCTAACTCTCTGCGGCGAACGCTTCACTGCTGTTTACCACCTCGCCGGAGCGGCCACCGCGACGCAAGCGCGGCAGCGGGCGCTGGACATCTGCCTGGAACAGACGGTGGAGTTTCCGGAGGATCTGATCCCGCACGCGGCCATCCGCGAGCAGATCGTCGGGCAGCTTGTCGCCCTGGAGCAGTTGGAGGAGGACCGCTGGGAGGCGGTCATCCGCTATCCGATCGAGGTCGCCGGACGGGAACTGACGCAACTCGTCAACTGCCTCTTTGGCAATAGCAGCATCAAACCCGGTATTCGGCTGGTGCGCTTCGACCTGTCGGAACGCCTGGCGCTGCTCTATCGCGGACCGCGCTTCGGACAGGCGGGGCTGCGCGACCGACTCAGGGTCCGGGATCGGCCGCTCCTGTGCACGGCCGTCAAGCCCATGGGGCTAAGCCCACGGGCACTGGCCGATTTGGCCTACCGGCTGGCCCTGGGCGGTATCGACCTGATCAAGGATGACCACGGACTGGCCGATCAGACGTTCTGCCCCTTCGACGAGCGCGTCACCCGCTGCGGCGAGGCGGTCGCACGGGCGAATCAGGAAACGGGCGGACATGCGCTCTATGTGCCCAATGTCACCGCGCCCGCCCTGGAGATCGCCCGCCGCGCCCGGTTCGCGCGGGCGGCCGGCGCGGGCGGCCTGCTATTCTGCCCAGGGCTCGCCGGTCTGGATGCGCTGCGCACCCTGGCCGATGACGACACCCTGGACCTGCCGATCCTGAGCCATCCGGCCTTCCAGGGCAGTTTCACCCTGGACCCGCGCAGCGGCGTCGCCCACGGCTGCCTCTATGGTCAACTCAACCGGCTGGCCGGGGCCGACGCGACCATCTTTCCGAGCTATGGCGGACGCTTCGCCTTTACCCAGGAGGACTGCCGCGCGGTCGTCGACGGCGCCGTCCGTCCCATGGGCCATTTCAGACCGATTTTCCCGGTACCGGCGGGCGGTCTGCGTCTCGAGCGGGTACCCGAGCTGATCGACTTCTACGGCCGCGACTGCATGCTCCTGATCGGCGGCGATCTGCACCGGGGCGACGATTTGGTGAAGAACTGCCGGATGTTGGTGGAGGCGGTGACCGCGGCGGACGGGCGGTCTCAAGGCTCAGTAACCGACAACGACCGAGACGCCATCACGCCGGATGAGCGGGCGGCGCGACCCTCGCCGATCAGGCCGCGTGTGCCGCCCGCCCCCGCCAGGTGATCAATCGACCCAGCGTGGACGCGCGCGACCGTACCGGAGGAATCCGCCGCGCCAGTTCCTTCAGGGCGTCCTGCAGAACCTCTTCGACCACCGGATGGTAGAAGGGCATTTCCAGCATCTGGTGGACGGTCAGGCACTGCTGGGCACCCCACGCCAGCAGGTGGGCCAAATGCTCGCTGCCAGGTCCAACCATGGCACCGCCAATGACGCGGCCATCCCGGCGATCCGCGTAGACCCGCAGTAGCGCACCATGCGGACCGCAGGACACGGGCTGCCCCGGCGGACCGAAGCGCATCTGCCCGACCAGAACCTGGCTATGATCCAACGCGGACCAGTCGGGACCCACCCACGCAATGCTCGGCTCGCTGAAGACGATGGACATGGGGGTCTTGGCGGGCAGGGTGATGGGCGTGTGGTGAGAGGCGTTGTAGCCCGCGACCCGACCCTGCTCAGCGGCCAGTTGCAGATTGGCCGGGGTGCCGCCCGCGTCGCCGGCAACATAGATCGGCAGGCGGCCGACCCGCAGGGTTGCGGGGTGATGGATCGGCACACCACGGCTGTCGGTGGCACAACCGGCCATGTTCAGGCCCAGGCGATCCAGGTTGGGATGACGACCCGTCGCGATGAAAACCCGATCCACCAGGACCTGATTCGGCCCGGCGCGGACCAGCACCTTGTCACCGCTGCGCTCCGCCGTGGCGCGCGCGCCGAGCCAGATCGGAAACGCATTGCGCAGCATCGCCACCGCCGCCTGATTGACGATCGGGTCGGGCAGGTGAGCGACGCGGTCACCGGCATCGATGCCGATCACCCGCACCCCCAGTCGATGTAACGCCTGGCTCATCTCCAGACCGATCGGCCCCAAGCCGACCACCGCCACCGCCGCGGGCAGCTGGTCCTGTTCGAACAGTGTTTCAATGGTCAGGACCCGGTCGCCCAGTCGCTCCTGCCAATCGGAGGGGACGACGCTGCGCGCACCGGTCGCGATGACGATGGCGGCGGCTTCGATGGTCTGGCCATCGGCCCGCAGCGTGTTGGGGCCGATGAACCGGGCATAATCCTCGATCAGCGCATCGCCCAGCGCATCGACGCCGCCGGTCAGCGCCGAATCGATATAGGAATCGTGCAGCACGCGCATGTGGTCCAGCACCGCGGTCGGGTCGACCTCCCAGGACGCGCCGCCCGTGCGGCCAAGCCAGTCGGCGGCACGCCGGCCGTTGCAGACCTCCGCCAGATGGAGCGCAACGCGCGACGGCACGCAGCCGATCCGGGCGCAGGTGGTGCCGGGGCCGCCGCCGTTGATCAGCACGAAGCGCTTGTTCGACTGACGGACCTCTCTGATCGCGCTCAAACCCGCATGACCCGCGCCGATAACGGCGACATCGACTCGCCTGTTCATGATCCCAGCCTCCGGTCTTTACCAAAGTCTTCCAGCCAACCTGTCAACTTCGATACTAACTAAAGCAGTCAGGCAAAGCTGCCTGTCGATGGCTGAGTTTGAGGTAGGAATTGTCTGATTCGGATACCGTTCGGCAGCAATTTGCAGCAGTACGTCGGGTGAGGATCAGGATCCACCCAATGGTTGCACCAGCCGCGCGAAGTCCGCCCGGTTCACGTACTGGATGACGACCTTGCCCTTGGGGTGCCGGGCGAGGTCGAAGCCGCGCTCGGGATAGAGCCAGTGGACGACGTTGGTTTCGGGCTCGATGCGGCGCTCGGCCGGGGCACCGAAGCGTTTCTCGATCACCTCCGTGCTGAGTCGCGCCTGGGGTAGATAGGTGATGGTACGGATGGGACTGGCGAGCAGGGTCGCCACATCGGTTGGGTCGAGTTTCACCCGCTTGCTGCCGCTTTCCATCTGGCTGATGCGCAGCCCGCGCTCATACATGGGTGCCAGGGTCCGTTGGCTGACGTCCAGGGTGACGATGAAGTCGGCGCGCAGGCTCTGCAGATAAACCTGTTCGAAAAAGACCTCGACGCCCAGCGGCTCGGGGCCGTCCGGCGCCTGGAACAGGTTGATGCTGCCGTCCTCGCCGAAGAACTTGCGCACCTCGCCAAGCGTCGTCTTGCCCAGGGTGAAGCCGAAGACCTGGGTGCGGCCGGTCTGGTCCGTGGTCACCCGCCAGGGCAGGCGTACCACCTCGTCTTGAATGGTCGGAGGCATCAGGAGCAGCACGCCGACAAAACCGAGAATGGCGGCAGTCAGCACGCCGAGGATAATTTTACGGTCCATGAGTTGGGACGACTTCCTGAGATTAAGGATTAGCAATTGAAAACCGGCGCCGGGCGTCACCAGGGCAGCAGCGCGGCGGCCACCCGTCGACCCTCGGCAACCAGGATATTGTACGTGCGGCAGGCCGCGCCGGTGTCCATCACTTCGCAGCCGATCCGCCGTTCCAGCACCGCAAAGTACAACGCCGGGTCGGGGAACACCTGTACGGCACCGGTGCCTAATACGATCACTTCCGGTGACAACGCGATCAGGGTTTGCAGATGCCCTGGATCCAGGTCGGCGATCCGCCGAGGCCCCCAGTCCTCGATGATCTGCTCCGGGGTCAGGATCAGACCACGGGTGAGGGTGCGCCCGCCGACGCGGATCCCCTCGGGCCCGTAGGCCTGGACCAGATAAACAGCGCTGTCGTTCGTTTCGGCAAATCTCATGACGGCAACATACTGCTAGAATCCCGCTCTTGTCCAACGCCCAGGCCATGCGTTACGCAATGTCCGGGCCAATTCCCAGGGAGTCCCGTGCGATCATGACCGTCCGTACCCGTTTCGCTCCATCCCCGACCGGTTATCTGCACGTCGGCGGCGCCCGCACTGCACTTTTTTGCTATCTGCATGCACGCAAACATGGCGGCCGGTTTGTCCTGCGCATCGAGGACACCGACCTGGAGCGCTCGACCGCCGAGTCGGTCAACGCCATCCTGGAAGGCATGACCTGGCTCGGCCTGGACTACGACGAAGGGCCTTTCTATCAGACCCAGCGCTTCGACCGCTACCACGCGGTCATCGACGACCTCCTGGCCCGCGGCCTGGCCTACCGCTGCGACTGCCCCAAGGAGCGTCTGGAATCCATGCGCGAGGAGCAGATGGCGCAAAAACTCAAACCCCGGTATGACGGCCGTTGCCGCGAACATCAAGTCGACCCCGCCACTCCCCACGTCATCCGCTTCCGCAACCCGCTGGACGGCGAGGTGGTGGTCGATGACCTGATCCGCGGCCGGATGGTCTTCAGCAACCAGGAGTTGGATGACCTGATCATCCGCCGCACCGACGGCTCACCCACCTACAACCTGGCGGTGGTCGTCGACGATGCCGACATGGCGATCACCCATGTCATCCGCGGTGACGACCACATCAACAACACCCCGCGCCAGATCAATATCCTGCGCGCCATGGGGGTGGAGCCGCCCCAGTATGCCCATGTTCCCATGATCCTGGGCGACGACGGGGCACGCCTGTCCAAGCGCCATGGCGCGGTCAGCGTGATCGCGTACCGCGACGCCGGTTACCTGCCCGAGGCCCTGCTCAACTACCTGGTGCGGCTCGGCTGGTCACACGGCGACCAGGAGATCTTCAGCATGGATGAGATGATCAACCTGTTCGACATCACGGACGTCAACAAGGCCGCCTCCAGCTTCAACACCGATAAGCTCGACTGGCTCAACCAGGAATATATCAAGGTCGCCGACCCGAGCCATGTCGCCAACCTGCTGCGCCCCCACCTGGGTCGGCTCGACATCGACCCCACGGTCGGACCGGACCCGGTGCTGGTGGTCCAGGCCCAGGCCGCACGCGCCCGCACTCTGGTCGAATTAGCCGCGATCAGCGCCTTTTGCTACCAGGACTTCGCCGACTACGATCCCGATGCCGCCAAGAAGCATCTGCGCCCGGTGGCCCGCGAACCCCTGACCCGGCTCAAGGCGGCCTTCGAACTGATGGCCCTGGAGGACTGGACGCCCGAATCCCTGCATCATGTCGTCGAGGGTGTCGCGGAGGAACTTGGCGAGAAACTCGGCAAAGTGGCGCAGCCGCTGCGGGTCGCCATCGTCGGGCGCGCCGCCTCGCCCGGCATTGACGTCACGCTGCAACTGGTCGGCAAAGACGCCGTCCTGCGCCGGATCGACCGGGCGCTGGCGTACATCGATGCCCGCGCGGGTGCCGTCTGATCCGCTATCATGCGGCGCACCCACACCATGGAACCCTGACCTTGAGCCAGTTCCCACCAAGACGCGATCGGCCGGTCCAGCCCCGACGGCGCGGGCCGCGGCGCCGGGCCGCCCGGGCAGTGCTCGGCGTCGGCCTGCTCGCCGTGCTGACGCTGGGCGGCTGCGCCATGCGCCTACCCGCCTGGGCGCGGATCGGCCCGGCTCCCGCAATGGCCCAGACCGCGCCGACCCTGACCACAGCGGACGCGGCGTCAACACCGACGCCCGCGGCCACGCCACCCGACCTGAGCGCCCCTCCCGCCCCCCAATGGCGCACGACACGCGAGGCCCTGGGCCTCAATACGCCGGCGGCGGAACCGGTCCCGGTCGGTGAGGGCGGCCCGATTTTTACACCCTTCAGTCAGACCTTGCCCGAACTGCGGCGCGAGGTGGCCTTGATCTGCGGCTCGGCGCGGATCAACAAGCAACAGGACTATCTCAAGCCGCTGGTGACCGACCTGTACCTGTCCAACGTGGATCCGGCCTTCGCCACCGAGGCGCTGATCCAGGGCGATTGCGGCTCGCTGGCTGCCGTCGTGCGTGAACTGGTGGCCCAGGGCGGCACGACGGTGGTTGCCGCGGTCCTGAATCGCGCGCTCTTCCTGAGCGGTCCCGGTGCCGAGGGAACCATCCGGGCGGCTGCCTCCAGCGGGCTGAAACAGGATCTGGTGACCCCGGTGCAACGTTCCGAACCGGCCCGCGATACCGGCACCCTCGCCTACTCCATGGCCTATTTTCCATCCCAGGCCGCCGCCTATGGGGTCGCCAGCGCCGCCGCACCCGGCACCCTGTACAGCAACGCCACCCCCGGTTTCGGGATCTATACCTTCGTCCTGCTGGGCGGCGCCTTCGATCCCGCCGTGGAAGATCAGCGCGCCCGGTACGCCGAACTGCTGCGCATCATCGAGACCTATGTCCTGGCCGGCGCGGCGACGCCGCAGAATCCCACCCCGGAGGCCCACGCCTTTCTGATCGCCATCCGACCCGAGGAGGACGACGACACCACGCTCATCGAGCGCAGCGCGCCTGAACTCTCGGCAGGGATGCGCGGCGACCTGAGTCGTTATTTGCGCAGCCGCAATCAGGCGGAGTTGGCGGAGCGGCTGACATTGCTCCCCGGCCCCTTTCTGATCTCCAGTCTGGAACCGCGTCTGCTGCCCAGCAACTCGGTCGCGCCGCGGCTGGTCACCGACCTGTCGAATATCGGTACCGAGTATCTCTATGCCGTGGTCGATGCCTATGACCGCCCGGTTCCCGCCGAGCAGCAGGGCCGACCCGAGGGCCTTACCGCGATTCGCGACCGCCTCCTGGGACTCTTCAGCCGGAAGGTCAGCGCGGTCGATCTGAGCCCGGCACTCAAGGACGCCTGGGTCTTCCGGCTCGGCGCTCAGCCCGCCGCGCTCACCGGGCCGGCCGACGCGGCCGACGCGGCTGCAGGCAACAGTGCGCCGGCGGCGAACCAGGCCGCGGCCAAGCCCGCCCCGCCCGCCAAGAAAGTTCCTAAACGTGCGTCAACCAAGGCAGTGCGCAGGTCATGATCAACTTCGGGATTCCCAACCTGATCCGCTTTCTCATCGGGATCGTGCTCTTGCAGGGCGTGACCGGGCTGCTGGTCTACATCGCACTGACCACGAACTGGCAGACCACCTGGCCGCTGTTCCTGATCCTCGGATTGTCGATCGGCTTTCTGGTCGCACTCTGGTTCAGCACCATCGTCGGCGCCGAACGCAAGCACGTGGTCTCGCGTGCCTCGGAGCGCTTCTCCAAAGAGCGCGAACAGATCCGCGTCAAGGCCGAACAACAGCGGATCAAGGACGTGCGCAGCATCGCCAAGGCCGCGCGCGGCGGACTCGGCGCGGGCATGAGTCTGAAGTCGGGGGTGGTCGTCGGCGGCGCCGTCGGCCTGGGCGTCGCCATGATGCTCACCCAATTCATGGCCCTGGGGTTGCTCACACTCGCCACCGCCGGCGGCGCGGCGCTCGGCTACGGCGTCCGAGTCCGCCAGGAAAAGCTGATCGCCAACCGGCGGCTGTCTGAGCAGGAAAAGGCTCTGAACATCATCGAGGCCCCGCAGTCGGTGCCAGCCATTGCCAACCGGAGCCGGCGCAAGCTGAGAGCGTCGCGCGATTCGGACGCCGATGCGGCCGGTTGATGCGGCGGATTGTTGCCTCTCGCTCCCACGCTCCAGCGTGGGAGTGTCGAGCAGGCGCTCCAGGGCCTTGATCATCGTTCCGGCTGTAGGGTGGACAAGCGCTAGCGCAGTCCACCGAATCCCGTGCCGTCGCTGGTGGACTGCGCTGCGCTTGTCCACCCTACGAGGCTAATGCTCCGCGATGGGAAGCACCAGTCAAATGATGACCACTTCCGGATCGAGTCTGACCCCATACCGCTGATAGACTGCATCCTGCACTGCCTGTAAGAAGTCGAGATACTCGCGGGGCGTCGCACCGCCATAGTTGACGATGTTGAGCGGCTGCGTTTTCCAGACCCCGCAGTGTCCGACCTGCTTTCCCGCCCATCCCATATCCTCGATCAGCCAGGCCGCCGGGATCTTGACCCGCGCATTGTCGCCGTCCTGATCCACGGAAAAATCGCCGTAAACCAACTGCTCCGCCGGATAAGACTGAATCTCCGGACACAGGGCCTTGATCGCCTGAAGCTGCTTAACGGTCACTGTCGGATTCATGAAGACACTGCCAACCGTGCCCACCCTTGCCGGGTCCGGCAGCTTGCGTTGGCGAATGCCGACAATCGCCTGGAAGACCTCGCGTACCCCATACGGCGGCGGCCCGAGCCGTGCCAGTTCGCCGGCAACGGATTCATAGCGCGATTGATAGCTGGTGTTGAGAATCGGACGCTTACGCAGGCGCAGACAGATGCGCACGACGATATGGCGTCCCTTGAGTTCCTGCTTGAAGATACTGGTGCGGTATCCCAGACCGCAGTCGTCGACACGAAACCGGCACAGCGCGCCGCTGTTGCGATCGAGCGACTCCACCCACAACAGGCTCTCGTGCAAATTGTGGCCGTAACAGGCGATGTTGTGCACGGGCGCCGCGCCCGCGGTGCCGGGCACCAGCGCGAGATTCTCGATCCCGCCCCAGCCGTGGGCGACGGCGAACTCCACCACCGACGGCCAATCCTCGCCGGCACCGAGCGCGAGATCGACGACATCGTCATCCTCGTAAACGACCGACCGGCCGCTGATCTCCATTTTCAGAACAACGCCGTCGAAGTCCTTCGACAGGAGGATATTGGACCCCCCACCGAGCACCAGGATCGCGTTGTCCGCGACACGCGGGTCCTTGAGCAGCCGCTCCAGATCAGCCACCGATTGCACCGCGGCGAAGTAGCGCGCGTTGACATCCAGACGTAACGTGTTAAACGGCAGGAGAGAGACTTGCTCTTGAATCATCCTGGGCACGGGATTAGGCATAACATTCCAGCGACATCATCAGGAAATTCGGCTTCACCGCGGCGACGCCAAGGGTTCAATAGGCGCGAGGCTCAAAACCGGCGGGAACCTCCAACGTGAAGACTTGATCATGAATGCGCGCGACATAGAAACCCTCCCGCAGAACCCGCTCGCGCAAGGTGGGCGTCAGATCCACCGCGGCCAGGATGCCGTAGAGCCGTTTCTCCCGATGCTCGGGGAAAAAGTCCCGAAACCGGCGCAGCAGGTTCTGCAACTGGGTGATCGCCTCCTCGCGCAGGTGACTCTTGACCTCGACCAGATAGGCCGCGTTGACGGCGCCGTTGGCGTAGGCCAGGACATCGATCTCCAGGTGCTGCCCGTCTTTGGTGGCGCGCACGCTGGGACTGATGACCTCCATGCCGAAACGCTTGCGCAGCAGCCGTTCCATGGAGGGTAAGGCCAGCCCCTCGGTGAAGCTGCCGAATTTCTCGCCCAGGCCGCCGATTTGTTTGCCCAGCTCCCTGATCTGGCGATCGGTCTCGCGCCGCTCGCGGGCAAGCTCCTGAAATTGCAGGTCGGTTTCCTGAAACCGGCGGTCAGTCTCCTGAAACATCCGCTCGGTCTCTCGTTGCGCTGCGGTCAGTTCGCGCAACAAGGCCAAGACATCATCGGCGGTCGTGGCCATGGGTTGCTCCCTCCGGTCGTGGCGATGGCAGGAGTATAGCGCCAACGCTGGGTTTCGCTCGCGCCCAACCCAGCCGGCGAAACGGGCTCCGTTGGGTGGATAAGGCGCGCCGCACGCTGTTCTGGATTCAGCACGTCGGTCAAGCGCGCCGCATCCACCATGGGCCGCACGAGACCCTTAAACTTCGAATTGCTGTCGTCGCCTTTCAGTGTCCCCTGAAAGACTCAAGTCGGGACTCAAGTTTGGGGTCGAATCCTTGATCAGATTTGTGGTTAAATCAGCATACAGGATTCTCAGCGAAAATCGCCGATAGTTAAGCGAGGAACGGCATGGTCGGCCCCCTGTTGGAAAGCGGCACCCTGACTGAGTTTGAGCCACTCGGTGTCGGCGGTGAAACCTTATTCGGGTCGGCAACCGAGCTACGCGGCGCGATGCAGCGCCGCCTCGGCGCGGAGGTCGCCGCGTCGTTTGCCGTGCCACAGCAGAACGCTTACGGCGACACGCTGGATTGGTACGCGCCTGAGCCCGGCGCCGTCACCCCATGGAACGGGCTCGCCGATGAGCAGCGATCTGCCATCCTGGAGCAGGTCGAGGCGCTACGCACCCAAGTGCTCGACCTCAGCCGACAACTGATCGGCGACGACCGGCCCGCCTGGCAGACTTTAGGCCGGCTGCTGGAACACGCGGCGACCATCCCCGATCAGTCGCACATCTTTCGCGTCGGCAGTCGGCCGGTGCTGGCCTTCTGGGGCTTTCGGCAGCGCGGCGGCGAGTCGTCCACCGGCGTGCCGGCCGGCGGCGTCACCATCCGCCCATCCCGGCAACCAGCCAAGCCCGCCCCCGGAGACGCAATCACGGAGCCGTCGACGCTGGACCGGAACCCCAACCGGCCCGCAAGAAGCCGTGGCCGTGGGTGGTGGTGGACGGTCCTGTTGGTGCTGTTGACCATCATCCTGCTCGCCGGACTCATCTGGTATCAATCGACACTGGTGCCAGTGCCGACAGGTCCCACGGACGTTGCCGCCGTGGCCGTCCCGACGCCGCCCGCCGAGCCGCCCCTGGATCCACTCGTGTTTCCGTCCGTCACCGGGGAGACCGGCTCATTGAGCTTCCTGACCGGTCGCTGGCAGGCGCGCAGCGATGCACTGATCGACTCCGAGAGCAAACACCCGATCGCGCTCGCCTACGAACTTCAGGACGGTGTCGGCGAGGTGTTGATCACCGAGCAATCGGGTACCGTCTGCCGTGCGTCGATCGATGCGGCGTTCGCCGACGATACCCTGACGCTGATCCCCCGCGACGAGATCCGTTGTCCGGATCGGGCGCCATTTTTCGGCGTCACCGTCACCTGTCGGCCCAGCACCGACCGCCGGGCCGCCTGCACCGGGAGCTTTCCCAACGGCACGGTTTTCCAGGTTGAACTCGGCAGACAACAGTAGCGGAGAGCGGGCACCAGACCCGGAGCGAAAGACATGCTTGCACGATTGGAACTATTCGAGGCGCGGGTCACGCTGATCATGAACAGCGGCGTGCAGTTTCTGGATTTTGGACTCACGTTGGACCCGCATCGCAAGACCGGCCAGTTCATTGCCAACGACGCCGGACCGGGGCTGTTACGGCTGGTCTATGACGACCAGGCGGGGACCTTCAAACGCCCCGACCAGCCGGCACAGACCGCCAAGCCACAATTTCAGGTGGGGCTCGACGAATCACTGCGCTTGTTCGACGGCGTCTGGTTGCCGGTGCCGCTCCTGCGTCAAAACCCGCCCTATCGCTACGCCAACGGCCCCGAGACCTGGGCGCGCGCCCGACTCGTCGCACTCGCCCCGTCTGAGCAGGACCACAACGGGCACACCCATCGGCTCACCCTGGCCGTCGACACCACCGTGTTTGCGGACGATCCCGAGCGCCGTTACCTGGCGCCAACCGACCCAGACGTCCAGGCGGGCGCCATTTTCCAGCTGCCCGATGCCGCCCGGCACTCCGACCATGTCAACTGGTTCTCCGCGTTGCCCTGGGTCGACGGCTGGCTTCGCGAATGTCTGGACGAAGGCGCGGAAACCGAGCTGCATCTGGCACCGGGCGATCTGGAACAGGCCAAGAGCCGCTTGGTTCACCAGGCACACCACCTGAACCTGCTCGCCGTCATCGGACCCGCGGCCCAGGTGCCGGAGATCAAGCTCATCAGTGATCGCCGCGACGACCAAGGGACGGTCCTGAGTGTCGATATGGTGCTGGATATCGGCAACTCCCGTTCCTGCGGCATTCTGGTCGAGCAGCACCCGCGGGAACCGGACCGTTTGAAGCACCGCTATGAACTGGAACTCCGCGATCTTTCGCGCAGTGAGCAGACCTATCGCGAGCCCTTCGAGAGCCGGTTGGAGCTGGCTCAACCACTCTTCGGAAAAGAACATTGGGCCGCCAAGAGTGGCCGCAGCGGGGCATTCCAGTGGCCGACGATCGGCCGCGTCGGACCCGAAGCGGCCCGGCTGGCCGGCGGCCGGCGCGGCACCGGGGGGGCGACCGGGATCTCCAGCCCCAAACGTTACCTGTGGGACACCGAGCGCTTCCCGACGGGTTGGCGCTTCAACAGCGCCTTTGCCCGCGCGGCGATCGAACCCAAGGCGGTGGCCCCGCCCGTCTCCATGCTCGTCAATGAGGAGGGCCGCGCCCTCTTCACACTGCCCGAGGACGAGCGCATCCCGGTCTTCAAGCCGCACTACTCGCGCAGTTCCATGATGACCTTCATGATCGCCGAGGTCCTGGCCCAGGCCGTGCGGCAGATCAACAGCCCCGATCAGCGGTTGCGCATGGACTACTCCGACCTGCCGCGTCACCTGCGTTCCATCGTCCTGACCATCCCCCCATCCATGCCCAAGCAGGAGCGCGATATCTTCGAGAGTCGCGTCCGCGAAGCCGTCGGCATCGTCTGGAAGGCGCTGCGCTGGCATCCGGAGGACGACCCGCTTGACGGCGACGGCGAGCAGACCGCCTGGCCGCCCTTGCCGGCCATCAAGATCGGCTGGGACGAGGCGACCTGTGGCCAGGTTGTCTACCTCTATAACGAAACGCAGAACAACTACGGCGGCCGGGTCAATGAATTTTTCCTCCGCGCCGCCCGCCGACAAGGCGTCGACCAGGGTCGCCGCCTGACGATTGCGACCATGGATATCGGGGGCGGCACCACGGACTTGGTGATCAACGACTATGTCTACGATAGCGAAGGCAGCGGACAAAACGCCTTCATCGTGCCCGAACAGCGCTTTCGCGACGGTTTCCGAATCGCCGGTGACGACATTGTCCTCCAGATTATTCGCACCCTATTGATACCGGCATTTGAACGTGCTCTCAAAGCGGCCGGGGTACCGGACCCGGCGCCACTGCTGGCGCGCATGATGGGCGCGGAGCATCTGGACGCGCGTGACCGCGTGTTGCGGCAACAACTGGTCGTGCAATTGCTGTATCCCGCCGGCCTGGCGCTGCTGGCGCTCATCGAGGACTACGACCCCTGGAGCGGCATCGGTCCCCGAACCCTGACGATCAGCGACCTGATCGCCCAGGGCGGCGGCAGCGCGGTATCCCCGACCGTGCTCGAGTTCGTGCACAACATCATGGGCGCTCATGCGACCACCGACGGGAACACCTTTGATCCCATGGCAATCCCGGTCGCCATCGATCTGGCGCGGGTCCATCGGCTGTTTCTGGGTGATCAATTCGAACTGGGCAAACCCATCCGTTCGTTGTGCGAGGTGATCTACCGATATGATTGCGACGTGCTGCTGCTGACCGGGCGTCCGTCGCGACTGCCCGGCATTCAGTCGCTCATCCGTTCGCTGCTCCCGCTGCCGCCGGATCGGATCATCCCACTGCATCACTACCGCACCGGCAATTGGTATCCGTTCCACCGTCGCGGTCTGATCGAAGACCCCAAGACCACCGCCGCGGTCGGCGCCATGCTGTGCATGTTGGGACAGGGACACCTGACCAATTTCTTTCTGGACTCCACGCGGTTTTTCCCCTATTCCACGGTGCGCAATCTGGGCATCATGGACAACACGATGAAGATCGAGGAAAAGGATCTGCTGTATTCCCAATTGCGGCTGGACCAAGCGGACTACGAGCTGCCGTCGCGCCCGTTCAAGCTCCTCGGACCCACCCGCCTGGGTTACCGACAGATCGCGGTGGATCGCTGGACGGCCTCACCGCTGTATCAGGTCGAAGTCGACCAGGAGCCTCAAAGCCCGATGTCAAACCTGGTCCGGGGGCTGCGCGTCTGGCTGGAACGCTGTCCGGGCCTGGGGCGTGAGGAATATCTGTGTGTCGCCCGCGTGGAAGACGAAGCGGGCCGCCCGATCAGCCGCGACACGGTTCACCTGCGGCTCAACACCCTGACCACCGTCGGTTTGAACGACGACAACTACTGGCTGGACAGCGGCAGTATCTACATTCCCACCGCCTAGGGGAGCGCCATGCAACGATGCCTCCAAATTCGTAACGCCGGCGCCGCCGCCATTGCCTGGGTTGACGCTAACCGCGGCAAATCCCCGCGGCTCGATCAGGAATCGACGGCCCTGACGCTGCACCTGCGGCGCGTCCGCAACAGCGCACGCGCGCTGGCCCGCACCGCCGACCGGCCCTTCACCGTCGGTTTCTTTGGCCTGTCGCAAGCCGGCAAGTCGTATCTGATCTCCGCGCTGGCGGCCAATCCGGCCGGTCAGCTCGACCTTGCCGTCGGCGGCGAACGTCTGAATTTCCTCACCCACGTCAACCCCCCTGGTGGCGGCAAAGAGGCCACCGGCCTTGTCACCCGCCTGACCGGCCGCCCGTTCACCACGGCGGCTGGATTTCCGGTCCGCCTCCACCTGCTCTGCGCGGCCGATCTGGTCAAGATTCTCGGCAACGCCTTTTTTAACGATTTCGACCGCGAACGCGCCCCCTTCGAGATCGATGGCGTCAAGGTCCGCGACCAGCTCGCCGCGCTGGCGCAGCGCCGCCGTCCTCAGCCCGTGCCAGGCCTGGACGCCGACGACGTCATCGAGATTCAGGACTATTTCGAACAGCGGTTTGCGCATAGTACCTATCCATTGAAGGCGGATTTCTGGCCAACCGCCAGCGCGCTGGTCGGCCATCTTGAAGGGGATGATCGGGCCGAACTGTTCGCGCTCTTATGGGGTAATGTACCGGAGCTGACCGAGACCTTTCGCCTGCTCTACCGCTCGCTGACCAAGCTGGGTTATGCGTCCACGGTCGACTGCCAGTTGGCCGCCCTGGTCGCCCCGTCCCCCGAAGGCGGCTGGACCCCGGCTGGAAGCATCGTCGATGTGGATGTGCTGGAGCGGCTCGGCAAAGATCTGGACGATACGCTGCGCGTCCTTCCGACCGGGGCCGCGGGACCGACCGACGCCATCTCCGTGCCGCGCTCGGTCCTGGCCGCCCTGACCGCCGAGATCGAGTTGCTCCTTGCGGACCCGCCCAAAGCCGACCTGCTGAGGCAAGTCGATCTGCTCGATTTCCCCGGATACCGCGGGCGCCTGGCCATCACCGATCTGGCGGACGTCCGCCGGCAACTCCGCGATGATCAACTCGATCCGGTGGCCCAGCTCCTGCTGCGCGGCAAGGTGGCCTATCTGTTCGAGCGGTATACCGAAGGCCAGGCCATGAGCGCCCTGGTGTTATGTACTCCGGCCAATCAACAGAGCGATGTCAGCGATCTGGGCGAAGTCATCGCGTCCTGGATCAACACCACCCAGGGCGCCGACCCGACCGCGCGGGCGCGGCATCGCCCGGGCCTGGTCTGGGCCCTGACCAAGTTCGACCAACGCCTCGACGTGGTGCCCGGACAGACCACGGACACCCTGCGCAGCAGTTGGGAGGGGCTGATCAAGCTCGCGCTCCTGGAGCATTTCGGCAAATATCAGTGGCTGCATGAGTGGACCCCGGGCCAATGTTTCGACAACCTGTTCCCGGTCCGCAAGCCGGGCAAAGCCGGCGCCGTGATCCGCACCGAGGGCGAGCAGGAATTTGACTTGCTCCCGGCCCAGACCGAACGCCTGCATCTCCTGCGCAAGACCTTCTGCGAGCACCCCCTGGTGCGCAAACACCTGCGGGACCCGGATGTCGCCTGGGATGCCATGATCACGGCCAACGATGGGGGCGTGTCGCGACTGCTGGAGCACCTGACCCTGGCGGTCGACCACGAAGCGCGCCTGCGCCGCATCCGCGACCAGCTCGACAGTCGGGCCGCCGAGATCGCGGACAAATGGCTGAAACGCTTCTACCGGGCCGAGGGCGCGGTGGCGGTCACTGATAAGAAGGCGCTGGCCGCGGCCATCATGCAGCCGCTGGCAGCCAGACCGCAGTTGCTCGGCGATCTCATCTATCTGCTGCAACCGTCCCGCGACCAGATGCGCGCGCTGTACCTGCGCACCGGTATCGAAGACGACGGCGGCGAGGCCGTCCCTCCGGCGGCCTTGGCCAGTGATCTCTCCATCTCACTCGCGGATATCCTCAACGATGGAATGCCCGCGGCCCCCGGGCAAGCGCCCTTCAGTCCGCCCCCGGACCGGGCCGCCCGCTTTGCCAGGGACGCCATGCGTACCTGGGTGCAGCAGCTCAAAGAGCTGGCCGACCAGCCGCCGGTTCAGACCTACTTCGGTCTTGCGCGGGAACGGTGGGATGACCTGATCGATGAACTTGTCACCGGCGCCGACCGGCACGGTCTGGAGCCGCTCATCGCGACCGCCCTGCGGCGGAACGAAAATATCGCAGGCGGCACGCGCCACCAATTGGCCTCCCGCCAGGTCGACGCCGTCTTTTTTATCCTGTGCGCCTTCATCGATTCGCTGGAAGCCTTTGCGCCGCCCCCGACCGGGGCTCCGACCGGCGGCAGCACGTCCGCGCCGGCCGGCCAACCGGCAGCGCGCGCGTCCGCGACCGCATCCTTGTTTGCCCCGCCGCCGCCCATCACCAGCGGCCAGGTGCCGGACCTGTCGCCCGATCCGGAGCCCTTCACCACGCGGTACGCCACCGACTGGCTGCGCGCCCTCGTCGCCCTGGCGGTCAACAACACGGGTCATGCGGTCGGGCAGGAGATCCCGCCGGAAGAAAACCGGCGTCTCGGCGCGATTCTGGATGACCTGGTCAGCCGCCTGCCCCAGCAAGAGCCAGCCGCGCCGACCGACGACCCTGATCGGTCAGCGGACGCCACCAGGCCGCGTCGCTTCACCGCCGCGGACCCCATCCATGAGCCCACAGGAACCCGTTGACCATGGCACCCAGATTCGACCTCACGTCCACCGCGCCCGGCCAAGCCCGCATCGTGATCGACGGCCTCGCAATCACGGCGAAAGACAAGGGCCTGGACCTTGCCGTCCAGCGGGGCTCGGATGAAAAGTACATCGGCAGCGGGGCCGACTGGCAGAATGAGCCGTACTGGCACCGGCTGGAGATGCTCCCCGATCCGGCCAACCGGTCTTTTCGCGTCGGCACGGACATCGTCAATGCCCTGGTGCAGTGTTACCGTGCCGACAGTTTTCGAGCCTCGGCCCGCTGGCAGGGCGGGCAGGGCGATGCCAGCCTGCGAATCAACGGCGAACTCATGGGCTCGGATGCGCGCCTCACCTCGGTAGGTGAAACCCCGGAATTCGATCTCACGTCCACCACACCTGGGTACGCCCGCATCCGGATCAACGGCCTCGCGATTCCGGCGAAAGACAAGGGCCTGGACTGTGCCATCCAGCGGTGCTCGGATGAAAAGTACATCGGCAGCGGGGTCGACTGGCAGAATGAGCGGTATTGGCACCGGTTGGAGATGCTCCCCGACCCGGCCAACCGGTCTTTTCGCGTCGGCACGGACATCGTCAATGCCCTGGTGCAGTGTTACCGTGCCGACAGTTTTCGCGCCTCAGCGCGCTGGCATGGCGGGCAGGGAGATGGCCGCCTGCGAATCAACGGCGAGATCATAGGCTCGGATACGCGCCTCCTCCCGCCGGGTGAAACCCCTGGCCTACCCCTCTGGAAGCGCGTCCCCCGCCGCTGGGCCTTGCTGGCCGGCGTTGCCGGCTTGGGCATCGCCGTCGTGGTCGCCGCGGGCGCCCTGTGGCTCGGCGCCCTCCCTAACGGCCAGGTCCAGACGACTGCTCATGCGCCAGCCGAAACGGGCACCGCTCCCGCCCCCGCGGACCCGGGCACGGCTCAGACCCCATCGGTGCCGGACCCCGCCGCAGAGGGTGCGGGCCAGGTGACGGGCACCGCAGCGACCCCGGCCGGACCCCAGGAAACCCAAACCGACGGCGAGAAGGACCTTCAGATCATCCGTGACCCGCCGCCGCCCAACGACCAGGGCGCGCAGACGCCGGGTCCTGGCGGTAGCGACAGCCCGAGCGGCGGCATGACGGCCAGCGAGCCCGCCCCCGCCCCCTACGACGCCCCCCAACTCAAAGGCCCGGAGTATGTGAGCTGGCTGGTCGACCAGGCACCGGACGCGGCCACCTACCAAGCCCAGGCCGAGCGGCGAGCCAGCCAGGGGGACTGTCCGGCCGTCATCCTGCTCTATGACCGCGCCGCCCGGACCAACCCCGAGGTCGCCGCCCAGGTCGCGCGCCTGTATGACCCGGTGGGCTTCCAGCCCTCGCCGTGCATCACCCAACCCAGCCCGAACAATGCGCGGGAATACTATGAGCTGGCCGCCGAGGGGGGTGTCCCGGCCGCCCAGCCCGCCCTGGATGCGCTGCGCACTCAGGGTCAGCCGCGGCCCGCCATCCGCACCTGGGAGAACCGTCAGTGATCTTCCGCACGCCCGCCCGCACCAGACAATAAGAGCATCGGAATCATGCATCAGAGACGCTTCGCACCGCTCCTCCTCCTCGTCGCCCTGACGCTGCTCCTCGTGCCCCTGGCCGGGATGAGTGCGGCGAACGAAACGCCGATCCTGCAACCGGGCAAGCAGTCCCTTTTCGAACGCGTACTCACCCGCCCCGGCGCGCGCCTGAGCGAAACCCCGGGGGAGGTCGCCAATGGCGATACCCGGCTGCTCACCGCCTTCAGCCAGCTTTATGTCTATGAGCGGCGCCGGGCCGGCGGAGCGCCTTGGCTGCGGGTCGGCACCGATACCAAGGGGGCCAACCAAGGTTGGGTCGCCGAGAAGGACACGGTGCCATGGAAACAGCAGCTCATCCTGGTCCTGACCAACCCCGGGGCGGTGCGCGACCGCCTGGTGTTCTTCGACTCCCGTGCCAGCCTGGAGAAGGTCCTGAAATCGCCGCGGCCAGGTGACGTTGTCGGACCGCTCGTGCGCGACATCGCACAAGGTCGCCGCGACCCGCGGGTCGTCGCCCTGGAACCGGAAACCTATGTCGACATCCGGGAGAAATTCTACCTGCTCCCCATCCTCGATCACGTCCAGACCACCCTGGCCTCCGGCGAATCGGTGCGGCTGCTGCGGATCGCCTCCGTCACCGAGCAGGAAGCGGACGGCGGCCCCGCGCCGCACACCGGGACCACGGCCGGCAGCGCACCCGCGGCACCTTCCGAACCTGCGCGGCAGTTTCGTGCGGCGGTCGTCTTCGTCATCGACTCGACCACCTCCATGGGGCCTTATATTGAGCAGACCAAGCAAGCCGTCGCCGACGTCTACCAGCGTTTACGCGATGCCCAGGTCATCGATCGGGTCCGCTTCGGGCTGGTCGCCTTTCGTGCCGAGGCCAAGGACGATGCCCGGACCCGCGATCTCGAATACGTCGCCCGCGCCTTTGTGGATCCCTCCCAGGCCGACGACGCCGAGGCGTTTATTGAGCGGGTGAAAGGCTTGAAAGAGGCGAAGTGGTCCACCGACTATTTCGACGAGGACGCCTTTGCGGGCGTGGCCGAGGCCCTCGACAAGACCCCCTGGCAGGACTTCGATGCCCGCTTCATCGTGCTGATCACCGACGCCGGGGCGCTCGACGGCCGCACCATGGCGGACGGCCTGCGGGTGGAGTCCAAGTCCGGCCTGGATGCGGCGCGGCTCGCCTCCCTGGCCGGCGAAAAGCAGGTTGCCATCACTATCCTGCACCTCAAGACCCCGGCCGGTGTCGGCGACCACCAGCGCGCCGCGGACCAGTACCGTGAACTCGCCCGCAACTCACGCTTTCAGACCGAAGCCTATTTGCCCATCGACGGCGGCTCGGAGAAGGATTTCCGCCGTGCCGTCGATACCCTGGCCGGGGCCATCGTTGCCAACGTCGGCGACAACACCGGGGGCATCGGCACCGCGGCCGCACCCGCCAGCCGTACCCCGCCGCGCCCGGCCGCGCAGCCGGCCCCGGCGGACGCCACCGAGCGCAACATCCGCGAGATCGCCAACGCCCTGGGGCAGGCCATGCGCCTGCGCTACCTGGGCAACCGGACCGACACCCGCGCCCCCATCCTGTTCGACGCCTGGATCAGTGACCGTGACTTCGCCGACCCCACCAAGGAGACGGTGGAGGTGCGCGTCCTGCTCACCAAGAACCAGTTGAGCGATCTGCAGATGATTCTCCAGAAAATCGTCAACGGGGCGGAAGAGGGCATGCTCAAACCGGTCCAATTCTTCGATACGCTGCGCTCCATCGCCACCCAGTTCGGCCGCGACCCGGCGCTCGCGCGCAGCGAGAACGCCAAGAAGCTGGCGGATCTCGGGCTGCTCGACGAATACCTGGGTGACCTTCCCTACCAGAGCCAGGTTATGGCGCTGAGTCAGGACACCTGGACCAGCTGGGGGTCCGAAAAGCAGGTGGGTTTCACCAACGATCTCAAGCGCAAATTGCGCCAGTACGCCCGCTACAACGAGGACTGGGAGGGTTGGGTCAACCCGGCCCAAACCGCGGACGCCTCGGGAGACTTTGTCTACCCGGTGCCGCTCGCCGACATGCCGTGAGGCGCCGCCCATGCTCAAACTCCCCCCTCCCGCGCGCCGCCACGCCCTGACCCATCGGCCGCCGTCCCTGCTGCTGGACGTCGAAGGCATGACCTTCAGCCGCGGCGCGGGAAATCAGCGCTTCACGGTCGAGGTCCCCGCCCTCAAACTCCGCCCCGGCGAACTGGTCGCCATCACCGGACGCAGCGGCTCGGGCAAGAGCACCGTGCTGGAGTTACTGGGGCTCCTGAGTGCGCCCCACCGCCACGGGCGCTTCCTGTGGCGGGGACATGGCCGCAACATCGATCTCGGTAAGCTCTGGAACCGTCGTGCCCATGGCGCTCTGGCCGAGATCCGCGGCACCTCCATGGGCTTCGTGCTCCAGACTCATGGTCTGCTCCCCTTCCTGACCGTGGCCGGCAACCTGGCCCTGATCCGCCGTTCGCTGGGCCTGCCGCCGCGCGATGCCCACCTGGATGCCATGATCGAACGGCTCGATATTGGCGGAAAACTCCACAAGAAGCCCCATGAACTCTCCGTCGGCGAACAGCAGCGGGCCTCCATCGTCCGCGCGCTGGCTCACCGCCCCGCCCTGGTCCTGGCCGACGAGCCCACCTCCGCCCTGGACCCCGGTCTCGGCGATCGGGTCATGGACTTGTTGCTGGCGCAGGCCAAAGAGCACGGCATCGCCGTGCTCATCGCCACCCACGAAGTCGACCGGGTGGCGCAATTGGGCCTGCGGACCGTCAGCGGCACTGACCAGAAACCGGCGACCGGCTTCGCCTGGCGCTTTGCGGACTAACCCATGGATCAGCAACAATCCCCTGAACGTCGCCTGCGCCGCCGTTGGCGCGAGGGTCTGGGCCTCGCGCTTCAGGACCTGGCCCATGATCGGCGCACCACCCTGGTCCTGCTGTTCACCGTCGCGGCCATCGTCGCCCCGGTCCTGCTCCTGTTCGGGCTCAAGAACGGCGTCGTCGCCACCATGATCGACGACCTGCTCAAAGAGCCGAGCACGCTCGAAGTCACGGTCTACGGCAATACCCGCCTGGAGTCCGACTGGTTTGCCCGCTATGCCGCCCGCCCCGACCTGGGCTTCATCCTGCCGACCACCCGCACCATCAGTGCCACCATCGATCTTGCCAACACCGACGGGCACCGCCAGGTTGCCGCGGTCGAGATGATCCCCAGCGCCGTTGGCGACCCCCTGTTGCCCGTCGACCCGCCGCCCCAACCCCCCGGTTTCATCACCCGCCTGCTGGGCCGTTGGCTGCCGCCGCCGGCCCCCGACCAGCCCTTGCCCGCCGCCCGCGTCGACCCGCCGGCGGCGCCTGATCAACTGCTGCTCACCGCCACCCTGGCCGCAAAACTCGGCCTGGCCCCTGGCGATGCCGTCACCGCCGTGGTGCGCCGCGGCACGGGCAGCAACCGCGAGAACGCCGTCCTGCAACTGCGCGTCACCGGCACGGTACCGGAGAACCGCTTCGCCGGCGACGCCGTCTTTTGTCGTCTGGATCTCCTCGTCGCCACCGAGGACTACCGCGACGGGCTCCGCGCCAGCCTCACCACCGCGGACCTGGCTGGTCCGCTGGCCAGCGCCCGCACCCAGTACGCCAACGCCCGCGTCTATGCCAGGGATCTGCCGGGCGTCGAAACCCTGGCCGCCGCCATGCGCGCCGACGGCCTGGAGATTCGCACCCAGGCGGAGCGGATCCACATCGTCATGGCCTTGGCGGACACCCTGGGCTTCGTCTTCCAGGTCATTGCCCTCATCGGCACCCTGGGCGGCGTACTGGCCCTCGGCGGTGCCCTGTGGGTCAATGTGGACCGCAAGCGCCGCAGCCTCGCCCTCCTGCGGCTCTACGGATTCGGCAACGGCACCGTCGTGCTGGTGCCGCTGGCCCAATCAGTGGCCATCGCCGTCGGCGGGTTCTGCTTCGCCTATATCGGCTACCTCGCCGGCGCCGCCGCCTTCAACCAGAACCTCGGCCAGAACCTGGCGGGTCGCGGCTTCGTCTGCCGGCTCGCGCCGGAACACCTGCTCGCCGCTGTCGGCATCACCCTGTTGGTCGCCCTGCTGGCCGCCAGCGCCGCCGGCTACCGCGCCAGCCGGGTCGATGCCGCCGAATGCCTGCGTGAGACCTGAGCGCCGCGCGCGGGACCGCCGGCAGCCTGCCGGCCCGCCGCCGTCAGGCGGCGTTCGGAACCGATGAACCAACAGAATGCCGAACCAGCGGTGCCAGGGTTTGCGGGGGGATGGTGCCATGGGGGACAGTTTACCCCCGGATGGCGGGCGCGCGGTGATCGTCTCCAGCAATTCCAGGTGTGGGCGGCCTTGCGCGACCCTCATCGTTCGCGGCGGGTGCGAAAAAAATTTCGCGACTAGGTGGCGCGTCCCCCTGGCCCCCCAAGACCGCCCCCGGCTCGCGCGCTGGCTATGGTCTGTTGACAGGGGGTAAAGGGGTAAAGGTATTAAGGGGATAAAGTCCTGGCAAGACGCAAACCGAGATTGCCGCTGCGGCTCACGGGCCCGTAGCTGCCGCGGTAGGCGGCGCGGGCGCTCCCGGAGTTGAGGCTCCAAGACCCGCCGCGCACCACCCGCGCGGACATGCCCCCCGCCTCCCAGGCACGGCCGTCCGAGGGCGCACCCTGATAGCGGCCATGATACCGATCCTGCACCCACTCCAAGACGTTCCCATGCACCTCATGCAGGCCCCAGAGGTTGGCCGGCAGACTCCCCACCGGGACCGTCTGTGCTCGGTAGACCCCAGTGTTGGCCCCGCAGCCGGCATAATAGTCATAGTTGCCGTCGTAGTTCGCCTGGTCGGTCTTGAAGTTCGCCTGGTCGGTCGTGATGCAGCGCCCGGTCCAGAACGGCGTGGTGGTTCCGGCCCGCGCAGCATATTCCCATTCTGCCTCGGTCGGTAAGCGATACGCCGCCCCGGTCTCGTTGGACAGCCAGGCGGCATAGTCCACCGCGTCCTCCCAACTGACATTGATCACCGGCCGCTGACCCCGCCCCCAGCTGCGGTCGTCCGGCGGCTGTCGCCCGGTCGCCGCGCAGAAGGCATCGTACTGGGCAAAGGTGACCTCGGTCTGACCGATCGCAAAGGGGGCGAGTCGCACC
>NZ_KB902550.1 GCF_000379525.1 Lamprocystis purpurea DSM 4197
TGTCACTGGAGCATCGAGAACAGCTGCCACTACATCCTCGACTGGAACTGGGACGAGGACCGATGCACCATCCGCACCGGCCACGGCCCCGCCAACATCACCGCGCTACGTCGCTTCGCCATCGGCGCCATCAAGTCAAAATCCCGCGACACGGTCGCCGCCACCATCCAACGCCTGGCACGCAACGTCCGCCTGGTGTTCGACTACCTGGGCATGACGGAAAACTCCCGCCGCCGCCCGCGGGGACGGCCAGCCACGGTGGGCTAGAACGGATTCGCCGTGGGCCAAGTGTCGGCTGCACTTGACATCGTAGATGATATCGGTTCCTGGGTGCCGGGCCAGAACATCCGTCGCGAGCAGCATCAACACGCGGTCCGCACTGATGTACCGACCCTGGGAGTCGACGACGCCCAGCCGATCGCCGTCCACGTCGAACGCCAGTCCGATGTCCGCCCCTTTAGACAGGACCAGTTCACCAAGATCGCGTGTGCATTCGGGTAGTGCGGGGTCCGGTATGGGATCGGGGAGGGGGGACTCCAGGTCGCAGTTCAATTCCAGAACCTGACAGCCGAGTGCGCGCAACAGCGCCGGAGCGACTGCCGATAGGGTGCCGTTACCGCAATCGATGGCGACCGTGAGACCACGTGCCAGATTCACGTCCTGCTCCAGATACGCGCGATAGCTCCTGATGATGTCCTGTGCCTGATAGCCGCCGCGGCCGGTCACCAGGTCCCCGACCAGGATGCGCCGATACAAGGCTTGGATCTGATCGGCTTGGGCGCTCTCACCGTTGAGTACGATCTTGACACCGTTATAGGTGATCGGGTTGTGGCTGGCGGTGACCATGGCACCGGTCTGCGGTTGCGGGTGAGCGCAGGCAAAATAGACCAGGGGCGTCGGGACGACACCCAAGTCCAGCACATTCGCGCCGGTGCCGCGAATACCCTGGATCAGGGCGTCGCCCAGGGCGGCACTCGACGGGCGGACATCACGCCCGACGACGACCGTGGGGTCCCCCAGGGCCGCCGCCGCGCTGCCCACCGCCTGGCCGATAGCGCGTATCACTGGGGCGGTGAGTTGATCGTCGACCAGGCCGCGAATGTCATAGGCGCGGAAAATCTCGGCGGGAACGTCCGCCTGGGTGGTCCCGTAGGACGCGATTCCCGCGTCCAGGGCCTCCTGAAGGCTTGGCGCACCTTCGGGAGTTTGCTCGATCGGCGTGGCATAGGGGTCAAATCCCTCTGGAAGGTTCAGCGCCTCCACCGGCAGATCCAAATCGTAGACTGAAAGATCCAACTCCTCGACTTCGATGCTGGATTCGCTAAGGGTCGAGGTCGGGCTCAGACCATCGCCTTCGGTATCCGGCAGCGCCGGCGCGCGGGGTGCGGGCGCTGCCGCCGTGCCGCGCAACGGTGCGCGGGTCGGCTGGAGACCGCGCAACAGATTCAGTGTCTCCTGATGTGCTTCCTGAATATCGGCGAGGCGCGTTTTGATGCGCCGGACCGTACGTTGGTGAACGGCGTCATCGACGAGGGCGACGAAGCCTTTGCAGTCCAACAGTAAAGCGCGTCGCAGGCCGCTGTAGCCGAGCCAGAGTACGGCACCGATGAGTGCCATGACCACGAGAAAGCCCGCCCCGACCCCGCCCATCAGCCAGGGGTCCACCAACGCAGCGCCTTTGATCCACACGGCGGTCCGCAGGCGGGTGCCGGCGATGGCCGCTGTATGGTCCGGCGGGCCATCGGGCGCGTCGATGCGCTCAAGGTTGGCGACCGCATCCCCCACCACTTGCTGATAGAGGATGAGACCGCTATCCCCGGTTGAACCCAAGGGATTGGGCAGCAGGTTCATGGGCAGCGCGACATGGACGACCCCCAACACCCGCTCATGCGCCGCGTCGAGCACGGGAGCGGCCACGGCCAGGTGCATGTCCGGTTGGCCGACCTTGTGGACCTCGATCAGGGTCAGGGTACGCGCCTGGGCAGCCTGGCGTGCCAGGTCGAGCCCCGCGTAGCTCATGAAGGGGATACCCTCGACCGCATGGATTTGCTCCGGTGCGAACAGGTGGATGTTCAGCGCCTCGGGCAGGCGCTTGCGCAAGTCCTCCTCACGTTGTTTGAGGGTCTCGGGCTTACCGGGCGCGGCGAAGGCCGCGCGCAATTGCGGGTCCTCCTGCCACGCTTGGACCACCCCGCGAACCCGGGTCATCTCGCTCGCCACAGTGACGGCCAAGGCGTCGGTGGCGCCTTCCAGCAGCAGCCGGCTATCCGCCGCGCTGCGGGCGGCCCAGACATAGAGCAGCAGCAGCGCGGTCGGCAGCAACACCAACGCGATGCCGATGAAGCTCTCGATCCAGAAACGCTTGATCCCAGGCGGGGAATCGCCCTCCGCCGCCTTGTGCCGGGCGTCCTCCCTCCGCGGAGCTACCATGGCCTGCCTCCTCGCCGCGCAATCGATGCCAAAATGCAACCTGGCGCCGGACCGGCCGGCGCTGTCGTCAGTGTTTGCCGGTGTGCCCGAATCCGCCGGACCCGCGCACCGACGCGGCGAACTCGGTCACCAGCGTCAATTGTGCGCACAGCACCGGAACCAGAATCAGTTGGGCAATGCGTTCGCCGACCTCGATACGGAACGGCGCGGTCCCCCGGTTCCAGCACGACACCAAGAGCGGCCCCTGGTAGTCCGCATCGATCAGGCCGACCAGATTGCCGAGCACGATCCCGTGACGATGGCCGAGTCCCGAGCGCGGCAGCACCAGACCGGCAACCCCCGGATCGGCGATATGGATCGCCATGCCGCTCGGAATCAACACGCTGCCCCCCGGGGGCAGGTCGATCGGTGCGTCACACATGGCCCGCAGGTCGAGCCCGGCGGCACCCGCGGTCGCGTACTGCGGCAGCGGAAACTCGCGGCCCAGACGCAGGTCCAGGACCTTGACCTCAAGACGATGCACGGTGGGATCAGGCAAGATAGCGCTCGGTGATCAACTGGGCCAGTTCCCCGGCCAGCCGGGTCTTGGGCATCATCGGTAACACGCGCCGACCCTCGCGCCACAGGCAGATGAGGGCATTTTCGGCGCGCTCAAAGCCGCCCTGATCTCCCCCGACCTGATTGGCGGCAATCAGATCCAGTCCCTTGCCGCTGAGTTTGGCGAGGGCGTGCGCCTCCACCTGATCGGTCTCCGCGGCGAATCCGACCGTGAAGGGCGGGTGGGGCAGGGCGGCGACTTCGGCGAGGATATCCGGATTGCGGATCAGTTGCAGCGTCAGTTCCGCCGTCTCTTTCTTGATCTTGCGCTCGGCGGGTGCGGCCGGCCGATAGTCCGCCACCGCCGCGGCGGCCACGAACAGGTCGATCGTGCCGATCCGTTCGAACACGGCCGCATGCATCTGTGCGGCGGTCTCCACGTCGACGCGCGTGACCCCCGCCGGGCCGGGAAGCGCCGTGGGGCCGCTGATCAGACACACCTCGGCGCCCAGTTGCGCCAGGGCCGCGGCCAGGGCATAACCCATCTGTCCGGAACTGCGATTGCCCAGAAAACGCACCGGGTCGAGCGGTTCCCGCGTGGGACCGGCGGTGACCATTGTGCGTACGCCCGCCAGCGGGCCCGCGGCGGCAGTGGACGGCGGCGGATTCACCGCATCCGGGAGGAGGTCGGCGAGCAGGGCCGTGGCGATCTCGATGGGTTCGAGCATCCGCCCAGGCCCCAGGTCACCGCAGGCCTGGCTGCCCTGCGCCGGCCCCAGGATGCGCGCCCCGCGGGCCCGCAGCCGCTCCAGGTTGTCCTGGGTCGCGGGATGCAGCCACATCTGCTGATTCATCGCCGGCGCCAGATACAGGGGCGCGCGCGTGGCGAGTGCCAGGGTGGTTGGCAGATCGTCCGCCAGGCCGGCGGCGAGCCGGGCGATCAGATCGGCGGTGGCGGGCGCGAACAGGATGCGCTGCGCCCAGCGCGCCAGTTCGATATGCCCCATGCCGGCCTCGGCCGCCGGGTCGAGCAGACTAATTCGCACCGGCGCGCCGGAGAGTGCCTGAAACGTCAGGGGACTGACGAAGGCGGTCGCCGCCTCGGTCATCACCACGCGGACCACGCAGCCGCGTTCGCGCAGACGGCGCACCAAGTCCGCCGCCTTGTAGGCCGCGATGCCGCCGCTCACTCCGAGGAGGACGCGCGGGCCGGAGTCTGGCACCATGAGGGAGTCGACCTTGATGATGGTTCATGAATGGTCGAAAGTGTAACTGATCCGCGCCGTCAGCGCCGTGATGTACCCGGCGTTGCGCGCGGCCAACAAGACTCGGCTGGATTCCGTAGCGAGGGACCCGATGGCGATCACTGACTGGCCGGAAGATGAACGCCCGCGCGAAAAACTGCTGGAGCATGGCGCCGCGGCACTGTCCACCGCCGAACTCCTGGCGATTTTTTTGCGGACGGGCATTCAGGGCAAGAGTGCGGTCGATCTGGGGCGGGAACTGCTCACCGCCTTCGATGGGCTGCCTGGACTGATGGCGGCGGATGAACGGCGTTTGAGTGAGGTCAAGGGCCTGGGTCGGGCGAAAATCGCCCAACTGGGCGCGGTGCTGGAACTCAGTCGCCGCTATCTCCTGACCCAGGTGGCCGATCAAGACTGCCTGACCAGCCCGGAGGCGACCCGCGACTATCTGCGGCTCAAGCTCTACGGGCTGCCGTATGAGGTCTTCGCCTGCCTGTTCCTGGACAATCGGCACCGAGTCATCCGCTACGAGGTACTCTTTACAGGCACCATCGACGGAGCAAGCGTGCACCCGCGCGAGGTCGTGCGCCGCGTCATCGCGACCAACGCCGCGGCTGTGATCTTTGCACACAATCATCCATCGGGCGTGGCTGAACCCAGCCAGGCGGATCTGCGCATCACCCAGCGGCTGAAGGACGCCCTGGCGCTGATCGACGTGCGCGTTCTCGATCACCTGATCATCGGCGATGGGCAGGGGACTTCGCTTGCCGAGCGGGGGCTGTTGTAATTAGTCCAACCGGGTCGGGTCGCCGCCGCCGAAGCGCTCGCGCGCCGCGGCCAGCGCGGTCTCCAGGAGCGCGGGGGCCTGGGTGCGCAGCCGCTCCAGTTCGGCCGCGGGCACCTGTTGTGCGACTTGCTGCCAGAGTGCATCGGTCTGGGCCAGCGTGCGCATGTCGCCCACCCCGGCCAACAGTTCGCGGTAGAGCACCAGCGCGGCGGGCCAACCTGCCGCATCCCCGGCGTCTTGCAAGAGCCTGACCATCAATTTCAGCGTGATGGATTGTCCGAAGCGGTCGTTCGCGGCGCGGCCCAATGCTAAGGACTCGCCCGCCAGCAAGAGCGTACGGTCGATTTGGCCTAGGGCCTCGGCGGCGCGGGCCATGTAAGCGAAGGCCGACTGGATGCCAAGGTGGTCACCGATCGACTGGAAAGTCGCCCACAACTCGACGAAACTCCGGAAGGCCGTCGCCGCGTAGCCCTCCATCGTGTTTATCAATTCCAGTTGGAGCGATAGTGCCTGCTGGTAGGCGTCGCGGGCAGCGGGGTGGTCGTCGGTGCGCTGGGCAAGGTCGCCGACAGCCTGGAGCGTATTGGCCTCGCCGCGGCGGTCCTTGATGGCGCGGAAGAGCGGCAGGGCCTGCCGGTAGGCGTCGCGGGCGGCGGTGAGATCGGCGGTGCGCAGGGCGAGGTCGCCGATGGCCTTCAGGGTATTGGCTTCGCCCAAGTGGACGTTGTCGGCGCGGTAGAGCGATAGGGCCTGCTGATAGGCGTCGCGGGCGGCGTTGTGATCATCGGTGCGCAGTGCGAGGCGGCCGATGGCAAGTAGCGTATCGGCCTCGCCGAGGTGGTCGCCATCCGCGCGGGCGATCATCAGTGCCTGTTCATGGCAGCCGGCCGCTTTCTCGAACTCGCCCAGAGCGGCGTAAGTCTTGCCAAGCTTGTTGAGTGCCTTTCCTTCAGCTTGCTTATCTCCCAGGCGCAGGAGCACCGGGATTTGCTCTTCGGTTCGGATGCGCAGGGCTTCCCCAATCCGGTCTTGCGTCTCCAATCCGTCGGCGATCACGCCGAGTGCGGCGGCGACGCCGCGGGGATTATCCAAGGCGCGATAGCGCTCCAGTGCCATCGCCGCGCGCGTCGTTCAGCGGGACCAGGCGCGGGTCGCCTGGGTTCAAAGGGAGGTCGTAGTCCAGATTGTCCCGATAGTCCCAAACGGTCGGCTCGCTCATTGTGTGTGCGTCTCGTGTTGCAGGTTCCGAGAATCGTCATTTCCTGTCGATCCGCTGCGGAAGCGTTCGTCGCCCCTTCTTGGTCGTCCGTTTTGAACAGCAATGGTCCAAGTTGTCGGGCTAGGTGCCTTCCGGCAGTGTAAGCGTGAATGCGGTAGTGCGGAACCCCAAGCGCCGACGCCGACGGACTCCGCGGTGCCGATCGGCCCAATCCAACCGAAACCCGCTTCGCTGGTTCGGCGCGTGATTGGCCCTGGGCGAAATCCGCTTCGCCGTCAGGGCCTTGGTCATCGTTCCGGCCACTGGAGGTCGAGGCTTTAGCCGGTTCGGCGCGCAGGCACCACTGATTTTATTTGAGATCTCGGGAATCGCCACCGGCTAGAGCCTCGGCGTCCAGGTGCGGACAGGTCTTCAATGAGGACGAACTCCTGGAACTCACCGCCGAGTTGATGAACGTGGCAAGCGAGCAGGAACTCGACCACATTCATCAAGAACCTGGTCAAGCGCGCCGCCGGTGCCACAGCAATTCCAAATTTGGGTGGTATCGCGCGATCCGTGGTGGATGCGGCGCGCGCGACCGCCGTGCCGGGCCCCTGACACCGAGCGGCGCGCCTTATCCACCCTACAGCGGAGCCGGTTTCGTAGGGTGGATAAGCGCAGCGCATCCACCATCAGCCTCGCGGCCGGCACGCTGTTGGCGGCGGCCACCCAAATTTGGAACTGCTGCCGGTGCCATCGGCATGGGGGCCCTGCCTGTTGCGTCCCGGGCGTACGCTGACGAACAGACCTGCCGAAGATATCGGCCTATCATTCGTAAACCCCCGGCTCAGCAGCAATGGAGCGGCCAGTACCATGCAGATTCATGTCGGCTTCGAGATGGAATACCAATTCAAGGTCTGGACCGACGCGGTCGTCGGGCCATGACGTACTGCGTCGGTGTCAAGCTCGACGAGGGGCTGATCCTCGCCAGCGATTCGCGCACCCATGCGGGCGTGGACAATTACGCCACCTTCTGCAAGATGACGGTGTTCGAGCGCGCTGGAAACCGGGTGCTGGTGCTGCTCAGCTCCGGCGGCCTGGCGGCCACACAGACGGTGATCAACCTGTTGCGCCGGCGCGCGGCCGGTGCCCCGCCGCACCTCTGGAGCGTCGATTCACTGTTCGACGTGGCCAATCTGGTGTCGGATGCGATGCGCGACATCGAGCGTCGCGACGGCAAGTTTTTGGAGAGCGGTGGCCTGAAGTTCAACGCGTCCTTCATCCTCGGCGGCCAGATCGTCGGCGAGGACATGCGTCTGTTTCGGATCTACGCCGAGGGTAACTTCATCGAGGCCGGCACCGACACCGTGTTTCTGCAGACCGGGGAGGCCAAGTACGGCAAGCCGATTCTCGACCTGGGGGTGAGCGCCGGCGCGTCCCTGGAGGACGCCACCAAGTGCGTGCTGGTGTCCTTCGACTCGACGATGCTCAGCAACCTCTCGGTGGGCATGCCGATCGACTTGCTGTGCTACGCCAAGGATAGTCTGCGGGTCACCATGAAGCGCCGCTTCGCCGATGGTGACGCCTACTTCGACGCGCTGACCCGCCAATGGCTCGAGGGCACGCGCAAGATCTTCTGCGCGTTGCCGCCCTTGGAGTGGTAAGGCGCTTGGCGTGACAACCGCTCTTTGCGGGGTCACGCGGGCGCGGTGGCGCCGGCGGTCGTCGGCCGCGCCCGCCGGTGCAAGCGCATCGGCATGCCGCCTTTGGGGCCGAGCGTGATCTGGGGTTCGAGCGTCAGCGGCTGGTCCGGTTGCAGGAGCTCGAACTCGACCAGTTGCCCCAGGGTGGCGAGGAGCAGTTGACCCTCGACGAGCGCAAACTGGTTGCCGATGCAGATGCGTGGACCGCCGCCGAACGGGAAGTACTTGAATTTGTGCCAGGTGCGCTCGGCATCGTCGGCGAACCGCGTCGGGTCGAACCGCTCGGGCGCGTCCCACAGGCTGGGGTCGCGGTGCATCGCGAACGGGCTCAGCAGCAGCACGCTGCCGCGCGGGATGGCATGTCCGCCGAGTGTGATCGGTTCGGCCACGGCCCGGACCATGAAATAGGCCGGCGGATACAGGCGCAACGCCTCCTTGAAGAGCATGCGGGTGTAGTGCAGTTGGTCCAGGTCGTCGATCCGCGGCGGGCGGCCGCCCAGCACCCGCTCGAGTTCCGCTTGGAAGTGCGCCGCGAGCGCCGGTTGCCGCGCCAGCTCGTACCAGACGTAGGTCAGGGTCAGGGCCGTGGTCTCGTACCCGGCCAGATAGAGTGTGATGACCTCGGCGCGGATCTCCTCGTCGGTCATGCGCTCGCCGGTCTCGGCGTCGGTCATCTGCACCATCATCGTCAGCAGGTCGTCACCGCCGTCGCCCTCGCCGACACGCGCGCGGCGCGCGCTGATGGCCTCCATCACGATGTGGTTCAGCCGCGCCGACAGCTCCCGCTGGCGGCGATGCTCCGGCGTCGGCAGCCAGTCCGGGATCTGCACCGGGCGATCGAACTGACGCCGTGCGATCTCCTGCAACCCTGGGAGGGTCTCGGCGACCGTCGCGGCGTGGACGCGACTGTCGACCCGGAACAGCGCCGCGGTCACGATCGACAGCGTGAGCTGATCCATCGCCTGCTCGACATCGGTCTCCTCGCCGTCACGCCAGTGCCCCGCCGCGGCCAGCGCATGCTCCACCATCAGGTCCGCATAGCCGCGGACCCGTTGCAGATGCAGCGCCGGCGCGATCATGCGGCGCTGGCGCTTCCAATAGGCGCCGTCGCTGGTGAGCAGCCCGCCACCCAGGGTCTTCTCGAGAATCCGCCGCACCAGCGGATCGCGCGCCATCTGTGGATGCCGGGTCACCAGCACCTCGCGGACCAGGTCCGGGTCCGACACCAGATAGCAGCGCCTTGGCCCGAGTCGAAACCGCACGATGGGTCCCATCTGCGCGGTGTCGGTAAGGAAGCGCAGACGGTCCTCGCGAAATGCGCCAAGGGCGCCCAGGAGCCAATGGCCCTTGCGCTCGAACAAGATTGGAGTCGCTGTGCCCATGGTCGCCGGCCTCCGAATAACGGCATTCCCGTGACTATGGTGTTGACCGACGGCATGTAAAGGCGGGGCGGGCGTTACCGCGATCGGGGGCGTCCGCGACCGGTCAGTCCAGTAAAGACGTTGTCACGCCAAGGCGCCAAGCTCGCCAAGGTGTTTCAGTGCGTGATCGGCGTTGTGCGATTCACCCGGCGGGTGATCCGGAAGCTGGATCTACCTTATAGCGTTCGCACCTGATATCCAGACAGACCTTCGTGTAGGGGCGGGTTTGAAACCCGCCCCTACGTCCGGTTAGGCCTTGATCATCGTTTCGGCCGTAGGGTGGACAAGCGCTAGCGCAGTCCACCGAACCCCGCGCCGCCGCTGGTGGACTGCGCTGCGCTTGTCCACCCTACGATGCTGGCGACACGGCGTCGGTAGTTCCAAATTTGGGCGGCAGCATCCAGCGTGGAGCCGTCGGCGGGGCTGATGGTGGATGCGCTGCGCTTATCCACCCTACAAAACGACAAAACTCCTGTCTGACTTGTTGCTTATTGCTGCCGAGCCACATAGTCCCGCAGCACGGCATCCATGCGCCGTTGCCAGCCCTCGCCCGTGGACTTGAACCAGGCCACTACTTCGGGACTGTAGCGCACCGTGACCGAGACCTTGGTCGGGCGGCGCTGCGGCCCCCGCTGGCCGCGGGTGCGACGCGCGTCCAGGGCCGCGCGGATTGCCGGTACGCCGCCTTTGCTGACCAGCACCGCGTCACGCCAATACGCCTCGACCGCTGCCGGGTCATTGGGGTCATAAGGGCACTCGGGCTCATCGACCGGAGGTGGGGCCGCCGCGATCAATCTGTCCCATGCGTCAGGACTGTCCGGAAACCCATCGGGCAAATGCTTTGATTTCATGGCGTTTTGCTTTTCTCAGGCTGATCACGTGAAGATCGCTGCCGCGCTCCGTGTAGGTCATGAACACTAAAAGACTAGTGCGTAAAGGGTCGGTCGTCAATTTTTTTGTAACTACGCGTATCCCGGACAAAAGGTCCCAAAGGCGTGTCGGCAGACGCAGAGCAGGTGGCACTGATCCGTGGACAGCAACGGTATTGCGTCCGTCTTGTGACCAGGCGATCAACGCCGCGCGCGCCATTCCCGCGGGCTGCACTTGGCCCAGTTCCGAAAGGCGCGTGAAAAGGCATTCGGATCGGCATAGTGCAAGGCCGCCGCGATCTCCGCGATCGGCAGGCTGGTGCTGTCGAGCAGTTGCTTGGCGATCTCAAAGCGCTCTTCATCGATGAGTTGCTGCAGGTGCATTCCCTCATCCGCCAGGCGTCGCCGCAGCGTTCGCTCGCGGATGCCGAACAGGCGTGCAATCGCGGCGGCCGACGCGGTCCCGCCGCGGATCATCTGATGCAAGACGCCCCGCACCTGCTCGGCAAAGCGCATCGGGTTACTGGCCGCCGCCTCGCGAATGGTCCGGGTGAGGGCGGCATGGCGCAGCGGATCGGCACCCGCAATGGGCTGCGCGAGCCAGGAGGAGGCGAACAGGATCGCCGAGACCTCGGCATCAAAGGTCAGGCTCGTCCCAAACAAGCGGCGATACGGGGCGAGGTCGCCGGGGCGGCCGTGCGCGAACTGAACGCGCAGCGGCTGCCACGCGGGACCGCAGAGTGCGCGCAGGATACGGTACGCGATGGCGATCGCGCCGTCGGCGATCTGCGCGGTGGCCGGTGTTCCGTGGCGATAGATCGAATACCCCAGCGTGACGCAGGAGGGGTCCGGGGTCAGCAGGATCGGCACCGCACCCCGGTCGGTGAGGTCCAGATGCAGCAGCAGGCTGCGGATGGCGTCGCCGACCGTGGCGGAATGACGCATCAGTAAGCCGAGGTGACCCAGCGCCTCCAGGCTGAAGCGTTCGCCGACCAGGAGCCCGAAGTGGTCACACCGCGTGAGCGCGACGCAGGTGTCCAACAGTCGCCCGAGCGACTCGATCGCGATGCGTGCGTCGGGGTCTTCAAACAGCTCGGGATCGACTTGAGCCTCGGAAAATGCACGCTCCGGGCGGACGCCCAGATCGGTCAAGACAGCCGGGAGCGTACGGATCGGCCCCACCCACAGGTCGCCGAACCGACGCGGGGTTCCCGTGGCCGCGGTGTCATCGCCGGAGGGCGGGGACTGAGCCGTCATGGTGCTGTAATCCTGTGACATTGCTGTCCGGCTCGGTCAGGTGAGGCCGGAATTGCAAGGTAGACTAGCAGCCGCTTTGTTAGATTCAAAGGCCAAGGTTTGCGGTCGAGCGGCCGGCAAGCTCGGCGCCCAGGTGCACGACCGGCGGGGCGTCCTTCCCACGATTTCGCCGTTTAACTGAACATTCACCAAGAGGCAACCGAAGATGCGTGAGTCCAGCATGATCTTTCCGTGGCGACGCGTCGGCTGGCTGGGCCTGATCCTACTGGTTGGTCTTGCGGTCGCACACACGGCGTTCGGTGCTGTGCAGGTGACCGGCGTCCCCGGTTCGCCCGGCGCCACCACGACCATCCCCGGGAATCAACTGCCGCCGCCCGATCCCAAGTTCGGCGGTGTCATCAAGGACGGCGCCCTGCAGTCCAAGCCGTGGTGGCCGCCGGCCGTCGTGCCGCCCAAGGGCGCGCCGAACGTGCTGCTCATCATCACCGACGACGCCGGTTTCGGCGTGCCCAGCACCTTCGGCGGCGTCATCCCGACGCCGACCATGGACCGCATCGCCAATGAGGGTCTGCGCTACAACCGGATGTTCTCCACGTCGCTGTGCTCGCCGACGCGTGCCGCCTTGATCACCGGGCGCAACCACCACTCGGTCGGTTTCGGCGTGATTTCCGAGCAGTCGACCGGTTTTCCCGGCTACAACAGCATCATCGGTGTGGACAACGCCACCATCGGCCGCATCCTGCTCGACAACGGCTATAACACCTCCTGGTTCGGCAAGGACCACAACACGCCCGCCTTCCAGGCGAGCCAGACCGGCCCCTTCACCCAATGGCCGACCGGCATGGGCTTCGAGTATTTCTACGGTTTCGTCGGCGGCGACGCCAACCAGTGGGAGCCCAACCTGTTCCGCAATACCACGCAGATCTACCCCTTCCTGGGGAAGGAGCCCGGTACCTGGAACCTGATCACCGGGATGGCCGACGAGGCCATCGACTGGGCGACGCGGATGCATCAGACCGACCCGAGCAAGCCGATCTTCATCAAATACGCGCCCGGCGCCACGCACGCACCGCACCATCCGACGAAGGAATGGGTAGACAAGATCAGCGCCATGCACCTGTTCGACGATGGCTACGAGAAGCTGCGCGAGCGTATCTTCGAGAACCAGAAGCGGCTCGGCGTGATCCCCCAGGATGCGCAGCTCACGCCCTGGCCCAAGGAGGTCTTGAAGCCCTGGGATGCGCTCACGCCCGAGGAGAAGAAGCTCTTCATCCGCCAGGTCGAGGTCTTCGCCGCCTACTCCGCCTACAGCGACCATGAGATCGGCCGCGTGATCCAGGCCTTCGAGGACCTGGGCAAGCGCGACAACACGCTGGTCATCTATATCAACGGCGACAACGGCACCAGCGCCGAGGGCGGGCCGATCGGGACGCCGAACGAGGTGGCCTTCTTCAACGGCGTCACCGTACCGGTGGACGTACAGATGAAGTGGTACGACGTCTGGGGCACCGAGCAGACCTACAACCACATGTCGGCCGGCTGGTCCTGGGCCTTCGACACACCCTTCGACTGGTTCAAGCAGAACGCCTCGCGCCTGGGCGGCACCAACCAGAATATGGTCGTGTCCTGGCCGGCGCGCATCAAGGATAAGGGCGCCCTGCGTGAGCAGTTCGTGCACGTGATCGACGTCGTGCCGACGATCCTCGAAGCTGCCGGCATCCGCGCCCCCGAATTGGTGGACGGCATCAAGCAACAGCCGATCGAGGGTACCAGCTTCCTTTATACCTTCGACGCCGTGAACGCCAAGGCCCCGTCGCGCCACCAGACCCAGTACTTCGAGATGATGGGTCAGTGGGCACTCTACGAGGATGGCTGGCTGCTCAGCACCAAGGTCGATCGCGCACCCTGGGAGGCCTTCGGCGCGGCCAACGCCGACCCGCTGAACAATCAGGTGTTCCAGCTCTACGATCTCACCAAGGACTTCACCCAGTCCAACGACATCGCCGCCAAGCACCCGGAGAAGGTCAAGTCGCTGCGCGCGCGGTTCCTTGCCGAGGCCAAGAAATACCAGGTCCTCCCGCTCGACGGATCGGTGGCGGCGCGGGTCATCGCGCCGCGCCCGAACATCACCGCCGGGCGCACCGAGTTCGTCTATACGCGCCCGATGGTCGGCCTGCCGCAGGGCGACTCGCCGATGCTGCTGAACACCTCCTACACCATCACCGCCGACATCGAGGTGCCGGACGGTGGTGCCGAGGGCATGATCCTGACCTCGGGTGGGCGCTTCGCCGGCTACGGCTTTTATCTTCTCGAGGGCAAGCCGGTATTCTTGTGGAATCTGATCGACCTCGATCGCCCCAAGTGGCAGGGCACCGCGGCACTGTCACCGGGACGCCATACGCTGGAGTTCGACTTCAAGTACGACGGGCTCGGCGTGGGCACGCTGGTGTTCAACAGCTTCAGCGGGCTCGGTCGCCCCGGCACCGGCACGCTCAAGGTGGATGGCAAGGTGGTCGACACCAAGACCCTGCCGAAGACGCTGCCGATCATCCTGCAGTGGGACGAGAGCTTCGACATCGGTTCGGATACGCTCACCGGCGTGAACGACGCCGACTACCAGCCGCCGTTCCCGCTCACGGCCAAGCTCAACAAGCTGACGATCGCGGTCGACCGGCCGGAACTCTCGCCCGCAGACATCCAACAACTGAAGGAAGGGGAGGCAAAGGCGGCGGCGGCCAGGGAATAGCCCGGCACGGACCCTGGCCCGCGCGCGGGTCGCCCGAGACGGGCGGCACCGCGCAGGAGGGTCACCAACAAAACAGAGGAGACAGCCAATGGTCATACTGAAGCAGACGCTATCCCGCCTTGCCTTGGTAACGGCGGTCCTGGCGGCCCCCGCCGCAAACCATGCGCAAGCGCTCGCGGACTCACCGAGATTCGCGCCCGAGGTGCCGGCCAAGATTACGACGCCCGATATGGCTGAGACCCGCATCGGCACTTTGCGCTTCAAGGACGGTGCCCCCGATCCCGCGACAGTGCAGTTGGCCTACGATCAACTGGATTTCGGTCGCGGCGTCGATGCCTTTTTGCGCGGCATGTCGGCCACATCTGTCTACGCCGTGTGCCGCGGCCTCGCGGAGGCGGGCATCGAGGCCAATCGGGGCATCGGTATCAGCGAGGACCTGCTCGATGCGCGGTCGCTGTTTCTGACGCCCAACACCACCACTGTCTACGTCTTGGCTTGTCTGAATCTCAATAATGGACCCGTGGTGTTGCAGGTGCCGCCGCGGGTGCTGGGTCCAGTGGACGACGCCGATTTCCGCTGGGTGACGGACGTCGGCCTGACGGGTCCGGACAAGGGACACGGCGGCAAGTATCTGTTCGTCCCGCCGGGCCACAAGGGCAAGCTCCCGGAGAGCGGCTATCACGTCGCCAAGCCGCGTACCAACAGGGTACTCGTGTTTTATCGCGCCTTTGTCGAGAAGGGGGACATCGCCGCCGCGGTGGACGGGGTCAAGTCGAAGGCGGCTGTCTATCCGCTCGCAGCGGCGCCCAAGCCCCCGGCGACTCAATTCGTCAACGTTTCCGGCAAACAATACAACACGATCAGCGCCAACGACTTCAGCTTCTACGAGGAGCTGAACGGCGTGGTGCAGAACGAGCCCGCGGACTGGGTCGACCCGGATACGGTGGGCCTCTATGCCGCCATCGGCATCCGCAAGGGTCACCCATTCGCGCCCGACGAGCGGATGAAGAAGACCCTCACCGAGTCGGTGGCCGTAGCGAATGCGATCGCACGCGTGAACCTGTTTGCTTCGCGCGACCCGCGGACCCGGATTTTCTCCGACCGGCAATGGCTGACGCCGTTCGTGGGCGGCAGTTACCAATTTCTCGACGGGGCCGAGCGTCTGCTCGATGCACGTATGATGTTCTTCTATTACGCCACCGGTATTACGCCAGCCATGAGCGAGGCCAAGCCGGGCACCGGCTCGGCTTACGCGGGGCTCTTCCGCGATTCCGCTGGAAATTACTTGGACGGCGGACGCACCTACAAGGTCGACCTGCCGGGACCCATCCCGGCGAAGGATTTCTGGTCCTTTACGGTCTACGATAACCAGACCCGCTCCCTGCTGCCGACCGACCAAAAGCTTGCGGGGCTCGACAGCACTGTGCCGGAGATGAAAAAGAATCCGGACGGCGGCGCCACCGTCTGGTTTGGACCCAAGCCGCCGCCCGGCGAGGAAGCGAACTGGGTGCAAACCATGTCTGGTAAGGGCTACAACGTGCTGCTGCGGCTCTATGGGCCGCTGGAGCCCTGGTTCGATCAGACCTGGCGGCCGAGCGATTTCGAATTGCAGCCGTAATCTCCGGCGCTGCTCCGGATTCGGTGCGCCTTCGCCCAGACACCTGCGCCGTGATTCTTGAAAAACGGGCAGGTTCCTGGTTATTAATACTGCCGGCAATCTTGCCAGACCACTCCGGTTTGTCGAGTATGATCCAGCAACCAGGGCACCGCGACCAGCGCCTTGGGATGAATGTCATGAAACAGAATGACGCCGCGCCGCCATAACAGCATCAGCGTCATAATCCGCTGGGCCGCGTCTTCGCCACTGACCCGACTATTCCAATCCTGCGAGTCGATATTCCACAGCGCTACTTTCAGATCGTGCTTGCTGAAGAACTCACCGCTGTCGGCGCGGCGTTGTCCATAAGGCGGACGGAACCAGGGCTGATAGGACTGCGGGAAAGTTGCTTTAACCAGATCGCGGGTATCGATAATTGAGCTTTGCCATTTCTCCCATTTGGCGTGAGATTCATGTCGCCAGCCGTGCATCGCGGCGCATTGTCCGTGAAACAGCGTTGCCGGCGTGGCCGGCTCCGCTTGTTTCAGCCGGGCTTGCAACCGCTCGCCCAGCAGATAAAACGAGGCGTGAAGATTATTGTTTGTCAGTAACGCAAGCAGTTTATCGGTATTGCCATCGGGTTGCGAAGGGCCATCATCAAAGGTCAATACAAAATGCCGATCCGGAAGTTCAAAGCCGGTGTGTTCCAGCGCGGAAAAGGTATCAATTTCACTGCTGACCTTCGGGAACAGTGCAGCCAGCCTAATCAATTCACCGGCATAGCTGTTATGGAAAACCCGGGCTTTGGTGTGCCAGTTGCGATAGGACTCCGGCAATCTTTCTTCTAATTCTTCGGCGGCGGTCAGAAGTTCATCCGCCGTGCTGATGTTGTCGCAAAAGACCTCGGAATTAGCGCAGTCAGCCGCGGCAAACCGCCAGTTTTGCAACAGCTGTGCGGTCAACTGATTGCGCACCCGCGCGACCGAAGCGGCATCCACCTGTTTAATGTTCAGTTTGGTTTTTAATGTCGCGGCGTCTTGTTCCGCCACTTCGGCCAGCGCAGCAGCAAATACCAGGAACGGCGTGGGCGGTTAGCTCCTCCAGGTTCAAGGGCAACGACACAATGGCTTGAAAATACTCGCATCGCCAGCCTCTCGGCAACTTATCAAGCACAACATGTTGTGGGTGGAGGAGCTAACCGCCCACCCCTTTACCAGGATTTCCGCTCTCGACGCCCGATCAAAGGCAGCGGTTGAATTCATTGTTTCCGGCCATAGCGACCGATCCGCAAAGGCGACGGTGTCGGGGCCATAAGCAAACAATGGTTTAAAGCAGCACATCAACAGGAAAGCCATCAATGCTTTTTTCATGGTCGCTTCCGGCAATGCCAGGCGGATTTCGCTGCCAAAGACCGTAGCATTGAAGGAAGGGCTCGGCAAGGGCAAACTGCGATCCGCTGGCGGCCGACGGGGAGCAGCGGGGAACAAGCCACTGTTTGGCGGCACGGCAGCGGGTGGTGAAGCCGCGGGCGACGGCGGCATAATAGGGCGTCAGTGGGGGGACAGGTCCTAAGGTATCTCCACGAGGGCCTTGGTCATAAACCCGGCGACCGCGCGATCGGCACGGTCGTCGGTCCGCGCAGCGGACCCTACTGCGCCCCTATTGCCTGCGGAGTCTCCGACCGTGACTCAATATTCACTGACCTTGACGGGCGACCTGCTCCCCGGTGCCGACCGGGCGGTGGCGGTGACGGTTCTGGCCGCGATGCTCAAGCTGCCGGCGCCGCAGGCCGAGTCGCTGCTCAACGGTCGTCCGCGCACGCTGGGGGGGCCGCTCTCGGCCGCCGCGGCGGAGCAGGTGCGTCGTCGCTGCGAGCAGGCGGGGGTGGTCGCGCTGGTGCGCCCCTGGTCAACGGCCACCGCGGCAGCGCCGGCCACGGCGGCCGAGGTCTGGGCGCGCCCGAGCAGGTTCGAGGTCGCGGCCCCGACGAAACGGTGTCCCAACTGTGGCGAGGAGCAGCCCGAGGCGGACCTGTGTCGGCGGTGCGGGATCGTCTTCGCCAAGTTCGGCTTAGCGCGTCCAGCGCTCCCGACGGCCAGGGCGGCGGCGTCGGCCAGCGACCCCGAGTTTCCGTTCAAGGTGGTCACGCAACTGGTATTACTGGTCTTTCTGTCGAGCCTGGGGGTCGCCCTCTGGAGTCACTGGAAGAAGGCGCAGTTGCCGGCGCCCGCGTTCTATGACCAAGCCCAACTGGCCGCGCCACGCCAGACCCCCACGACGCGGCAGCCCTTCACCGTGCAGGCGCAGGGCATCCTCTATACCATTGAGCCGCTCTACGACTATGTGCTCGAGGCCGTGGTCGTAAGCCTGCATGACAGCGACGTCATTTCCGATATCTATCACTTCAAGGATTGGCAAGACTTCATCAACATCCGTGACCTCTGTGTGGTCTGGGGCGCGAATGTCCGCAGCGACGCCTTCCGCGCCATGAGCTACAGCAATACGACCTGGACCTGTTGGGTGGGGCCGCGCAACGCTCCGGCGGCCCAGTGGTTCGCCTGGGACCAGTTGTCCAACAATCACCTGCTGAGCGCCGACCCCCAAGTCCAGCGGGCCATCAAGTCCGCGGTCATCGGCGACCAGATCCGCCTCACCGGCCAGTTGGCGCGCTATTCACACGGCGGCGGCTTTCAGCGGGGGACCAGCACCACCCGCACCGACCAGGGCAATGGAGCCTGCGAGACGGTCTATGTCGAGCGCTTCGAGATCATCCGACCGGCCAACCCCGGCTGGCGCCTGGTCTATCGGTTGAGTCTGTTCCTGCTGTGGTGCGCGCTGCTGGGTCTGGTCGTGCTCTTTTTTACCGCGCCGGTGCGAGGGTTGCGGCGCTGACCGGTGGCGAAGCACGTATAGCCTTCGTACCTGATATCCAGACAGACCCTTGGCGTAGGGGCGGGTTTGAAACCCGCCCCTACGTCCGGTTATCACGTCCGAATGCTATAACTGAGTCACTGAGGCAGGCTTTGGGGACAGCCTGCAAGGCTACCGATCTTAGCCGGCGATCTCGCCGGGACTTGATTCCCATGCAGCGACAGGCAAGACTCCGAACTCTGTAGATCAGGCAACGGATGGGAACACAATGCGACCTTACATGATGACCGGATTGGGGGCATTCATCGCGTTCGCGGTTGGCTTCGCCCAGCTCGCGCGGGGCCAGGACCCTCAGGCGACGGCCGTGATCTTCGAGGACGTGCGGATCTTCAACGGCACCTCGGATCGGCTGTCGGAGCCATCCAACGTTCTGGTGCTGGGCAATCGCATCGCGACGCTCTCCAGGGACCCCATCCCCGATCCTCCTGACGCCTCGGTCACCCGCATCGCCGGTGGCGGTCGCACCCTCATGCCCGGGCTGATCGACGCCCATACCCACATCATGTTCGCGACCTTGCCCCAGCACGTGATCCTGAGCAGCGATGCCGGATACATCAGCGTCGCCGCCACCAAGGCCGCGAAGGACATGCTGATGCGCGGCTTCACCAGCATCCGTGATCTGGGCGGCCCGGTCTTCGGTCTCAAGCGCGGCATCGATCAAGGGTTGGTGGTGGGCCCGCGTATCTGGCCCGCGGGGGCCTTCATTTCTCAGTCCGGTGGCCATGGCGACTTCCGGCTGGCCAATGAGTTGCCGGCTCCACCGGGCTATTTCTCCTTCAGCGAACGCATCGGCGCCGCGGCTATCGCCGACAGTCCGGACACGGTTCGTCAGCGGGCACGGGAGCAGCTCGCGCTCGGCGCCTCCCAGATCAAGCTGATGGCCGGCGGCGGGGTCGCGTCGAGCTTTGACCCCCTGGACGTGACCCAATACACGGTCGCCGAGCTGCGTGCGGCGGTCGAGGCGGCGGAGAACTGGGGCACCTATGTCGCCGTGCATGCCTATACGCCACGGGCCGTGCGGCAGGCGATCGAGGCGGGCGTGAAGTGCATCGACCACGGCCACCTGCTGGATGAGGCTACCGCGCGGTTGATGGCCGAGCAGGGCGTGTGGTGGAGCCTGCAACCGTTCACGGGCGACGGGCCGTCCGCCTTCGCGGAGGGCTCCCCCAACCGGCTCAAGCAACTGCAGATGTTCAGCGGTACCGACCAGGCGTATGCGTTGGCGAAAAGGCACAAGATCAAGACCGCCTGGGGCACGGACATCCTCTTCAGCGCCGAGACCTCGGCCAAGCAGGGACAGCAGCTCGCGAAAATGGTCCGCTGGTACAGCCCCGCGGGCGCATTGAAGATGGCAACCGCGGACAACGCCGAGCTGCTGGCCCTGTCCGGCCCCCGCAGCCCCTACCCGGGCAAGCTCGGGGTCGTCGCGGAGGGCGCCCTGGCGGATCTGCTGCTGGTCGACGGGGACCCCCTGGTCAACATCGACCTGGTCGCCGACCCCGCTCACTTTCTGGTGATCATGAAGGACGGCGTAGTCTATAAGAACCTCGTGCAATAACGAAATCAGTCAAGGATTTATCCGGCAATTCCGAATTTAGGCCGCATCGCGCGACCCCTGGTGGATGCGGCGCGCGCGACCGCCGTGCCGGGTCCCTGACATCGAGCGGCGCGCCTTATCCGCCCTCCAGCGGAGCCGGTTTCGTAGGGTGGATAAGCGCAGCGCATCCACCATCAGCCGCGCCGCCGACACGCTGCCGGCGGCGGCCACATAAATTTGGAACTGCTGACGGTATGTCCCTCAGCGAGTTCAACGAGCGTTACGACAGCGAGGCCAAGTGCGAGAAGCGGGATTGCATCAAAGGCGTCCTTCTCCCCTTATCGCTGAGGCATCACTGCCCCGCCGGTGCTTCCTCCGCCTGGACCATCGCCTGTACCAAGTCGCCAAGCACCCCGGCGACGCAGGCGTTGTCGTGGGGGGCCTTGGTGAGTTGGGCCAAGGCCACGGGCCGCCGCGCGAAGGACGGCATCTGCGCCAGGTCGCGGGACGCGGCGGCGGCCGTGAGGAAGCGTGCGAACACATCGCGGCCGTCGCGCCCCGGGTGGAGCATCCGCTCGGCCTTGCGCTCTTCCTCCGCCGTCAGGCGGAACACCGTGACGCCTTCCTTGATCGTCTCGGTGACCTGGAGATCGGCGATGGCGGTGGGTTCGACCGCCGTCGGGTCCTGTGACAGGACCGCGAAGTCGGCCAGCTTGCCGGGCTCCAGGCTGCCTTTCGTCGCCTCTTCGAAATGGTGATACGCGGGCCAGAGCGTCATGGCCTTCAGTGCCGTGATGACATCGACGCGCTGGTCCGGGCCGACGATGCGGCCGGAGCCGCGGGCGAGGCGGGTGACGGTGGCGTCGAGCACGCGCATCGAATCCGGGAAGGCGACCGGCGCGTCGTGGTGGCTGGAGAAAATCATGCGTTGGCCTGGATGTAGGCGCGGTCGACGAGCACGTCCGGATAGGTATTGACGTCGTTCGCGAAGCCGCCTTCGGCAGCCACCTGCTTCAGCATCTCGACGATCTGGGGCGTGGACCGGCCTTCCTGCGCCGTGGTGTAGCCGAAACGCGCCCAGAGCTTGGCGCCTGCGCGCGCGAAGGTCTTGAGTCCCTCCGAGCCGACGCGGCCGAGGACCACCGGCGCGCCGTTGAAGAACGCGGTCTCCTCGAGGGTGCCGTTGGCCATGGTTCGGGCTCGGTCAGACATGGCCGGAATTGCAAGGTAGTCTGGCAGCCCCTTTGATAGATTCAAGTATCGTAACTGAATCGGAGATGACGATGACGAACAGACGCGAACTACTGGGCGCTGCTGCCCTGATCCCCTTGGCCCTCGGGCTGAGGTCCGCGATGGCGGCGGAAGGGAAACCGGCACATGAGAAAGCCGGCCATGAGGCGCCCAAGCAGGCGGACTTTCTCTTTGTCCAGAATGCCCAGGGAATCACCTACGCCGACGGCCGCTTGACTCTCAAAGGTATCAGCCCCGCCACGGTAATGTTCGCCGACCGCCCGGAGCGCCTCGCCACGCATATGGCCACCGCGAAGTTCGTGCCTTTCTGGAGCGAGGGTAAGGACAGCTTTCTGAAGGATCCGCCCAATGCGACCCTGTCCTTCCTTGAAGACGAGGCGCTGGTCGACGCGGTGGTGGTGTTGCACGATCCGGTCCTGACCGGGGACGACCTGAGTTATAACGTCAAGATTCTGGAGGGCAAGATCCCCGCCAAGGCGGGTGTTGCGGTCCTTTTCATCGACATCATCGGGATGCCCCTGACTCCCATCTCCTATGCCGGCGCGGCCCGCCGCGCCTGGCGGCGGTGATGATCCGGCCGTTCGGGGATAGCTTGTGCGAGGCAACTATCCAAGCAAGAATGGTTATGCCCAACGACGGTTGCGACCGGCAGATCGATGCGCATATTCAATTGTGTTTCTAAGTGATGTCAATGGGCGAGCCGTCTCCGCGCCGGTGATGGCCCTGTAGCACAAAGCGGGGGGCTGCTGTAAGATTCAGGTCAGCGAATGGAATTCGCAGACCTCGTGCCGAGCGGCGCTATCGCGACCAGGACGGCCAGGTGAAGCGCCCGATTGAATCCTTATGCCGCAACCGCGGTAGATTTCAACCATCCACTGACTGGTAGAGTAGCCACATGAAATCGAAGCACCTGATCGTGACCGCGACCGCTGCACTCGTACTCACCCTGGCCGGCGCTGCCGCCGCCGAATCCGCGGCGCAAAAAGCGGCCGCGGATGCGGTGATGACCGGCGCCGCCGCCGAGCAAGCGGAGGCCGATAAGCGGCAGGGCCAAGCCGACAAGGCAGCCCAGGACGCCGCCGCGGCCAAGGCCAAGGCTAAAGCCGATCCGACCGCTGCCAACGAGCGCGCCGCCAAGATCAAGACCGAAGAGGCGGTCGATGCCGCCGCCGTCGCCGGCGGGATGGAAGGTAAAGCAGCGGCGGCGCAGAAGGCGGCCGAGGATCTCAAGAAGTAATCGGCTGTGCTGCCGCTGACGCGCAACTCCTGGCGTGGATCATCATTTCGGCCGACCGGATGACATCAAGCGCTGAGCGGCGATAACGAATGAGCCGCATCGCTGCGCAGCGGTGCGGCTCTTTCTGCTTCCAATTCGAATGAGACACATGAAGCAACCGCAACACCCACCCGCGATACTGGTTCAGGCTGCTGTTTTGCTCGCCGGATCCTTGGTCGCAATCCCCGCCGCGGCGGCGGTCGACCCCTTGGATGGCAATTGGCGCTTCAGCGTTACTCCGTATCTTTGGCTGCCGAATATCAACGCCGATCTAAACTATGATCTGCGGCCCCGCGCGGCGGCCCTGCTGCAATCCGGGGCCACCCAACTCAGCACCGAGATCGGACCCAACGACTATCTCTCCAACCTGCAATTCGCGCTAATGGTGAGCGGCGAGGCGCGTAAGGGTTTGTGGTCCGTCTACACGGATATCATCTACCTGGACCTGGGCAATCAGGACTCCAGCATCCGCACGGTCCGCGGCTTCCGTGGCGAGTCCTTGACCAATCTGGCCCACCAGGCCGAGACCAGTGTGAGCGGAACGGTCTGGACCCTGGGCGGCGGTTATACGTTGGCCCACGGCGCTTGGGGGAATGTCGATCTGCTCGCGGGGTTCCGTTACCTCGGCCTGGATACCGAGTTCAAGTGGCAACTCGCGGGCAGCTACGGTCTGCTCGACCGGACCGGCAAGGTTTCCGAGAACCGGGAGGACTGGGTTGGTCTCGTGGGGGCCAAGGGTGAGATTCTGTTCGGCGATCCGCGCTGGTTCATGCCCTTTTACCTGGATGTGGGAACCGGCTCGTCAAGCTGGACCTGGCAGGCCCTGGTGGGGGTCGGGTACCGATTTGACTGGGGCGATGCGACACTTGCGCTGCGCTCGCTCTCCTATGACTTCGACGAGCAGGATGCCAACCTGCGCTTCACCGGTCCGGCGCTTGGTGTCACATTTCGCTGGTAAGATCTGCGTCCATCATCATTCTCATCCGGGGTGCGTCACACGGCGACCCGGTGGGAGCGGCCTGCGGCCGCGATGGGGTCTCGCGGGATCGCGCGCATCGGCGGTTACCGCGGCACCGCATCGCGGCCGGAGGCCGCTCCCACGGGAGATATTCATCTTGCGGGGCGGGTCAACGTCTTCTCATGACCGGTAGCGTGCCAACAGGTCCTTCTGGTATCGACAACTGGCCGGAGTCCACGGGGAACACCGAGACCCTTGCCTGCCCGGATTGCGATCTGCTGCAGGTTGTGCCGGAACTCCCGCCCGGCGCCAAGGCAGGCTGCGCGCGCTGCGGTCGGACGCTGGTGACGCAGATGGCGGACCCGATCGAACGCCCACTGGCGCTCAGCATCGCCGCGTTGCTGGTGCTGATCCTGGCCAACACGGCGCCGCTGATGGGGCTTTCGGTGGTGGGGCAGCAGGCGGATACCACGATTGTCGGCGGCTCCTGGGAGATGTGGCGCCAGGGTCAGGAGCTGACCGCTGTCGTCGTGGCGTTCTGCGCGGTGTTCGCCCCGGCGGCCTATCTCCTGTGCACGCTGGCGGTCCTGCTCGCCGCCCGCCGCCCGCCCGCGCCGCGTTGGGTCGGGGAGCTGCTGCGTTGGGCCGAGGCCATGCAGCCCTGGTCGATGGTCGAGGTGATGATGCTGGGTATATTGGTCGCACTCATCAAGATTGCGGAATTGGCCACGGTGGAGCCCGATGTCGGTATGTATGCGGTGGGTGTGTTGATGCTGCTCATCCCGGCCATCCAGTCCAGCTTTGATCCGGAAGCCATCTGGCAGCGGGTGACCTGGGCCGACGACGGGTCACTCCCCGCGGACGGCGCGGTTCAGGCCGTCGGCACCCCGGACCCGCGGTCGGCACCATGACGACGACCACGCTCACGGCCGCGCGGGCCGGACTGGTGTCCTGCGGGACCTGCGGCCTGCTCGCGCAGCAGGTGAGCCGCGCCGCGCCCGGTCATTGCCCGCGCTGCGGCGCGCGGCTGGCATCGCGCCGCCGGGGGTCACTCGAGACCACTTGGGCGCTCGTCATTGCCGCGGCCATCTGCTACATCCCGGCCAACCTGCTGCCGGTGCTCGGCACTACCACGCTCGGGTCGACCGCATACGACACCATCATGGGCGGTGTGGTGTTCCTTTACACCTCCGGGTCCTGGCCGCTGGCACTCATCGTGCTGATCGCGAGCGTGATGGTGCCGCTCGGCAAGCTGTTGGCGCTTGTCTATCTGCTGATCACGGTGCAGCGCGGCTCGATTGCGGGCAACCGGGAGCGGACCCGGCTCTATCACTTGGTCGAGTTCATCGGGCGCTGGTCGATGCTCGATGTCTTTGTCGATACCTTCACCGTCGCGCTGGTGCAGCTCTCGCCTCTGATGTCGGTGCAGCCTGGCGCGGGAGTGGTCTTTTTCGCGGCGGTGGTGGTGCTGACGATGATCGCCGCCGCGTCCTTCGATCCCCGCCTGATCTGGGATGCCGACACCACGACGGAGCCTGATGTTGCCTGACCCGATCGACCACGCGACACTGCCCCGCGCCACCCGGACGCCGCCACGGCGGCGGATCTCGGCCATCTGGCTCATCCCGCTGATCGCCGCCGCGGTGGCGATCGGGATTGCGGTCAACCGCATCATGAATCAGGGGCCGACCATCACCATCGTCTTCAACTCGGCGGAGGGTGTCGAGGCCGGCAAGACCTTCATCAAATACAAGGACGTGAAGATCGGTCAGGTGACGGCGGTGGAACTCCATCAGGACTACTCCAAGGTCATGGTCACCGCCAGGATCGACAAGCACGCGGAAGGGCTGATGGTCGAAGACGCCAACTTCTGGGTGGTCGCGCCGCGTGTGACACTGAGCGGGGTCTCGGGCCTGAGCACGCTGCTGGCGGGCAACTACATCGGCTTCGAGCAGGGCCATTCGCAGCGGGCAGGGCGCCGCTTCGTCGGGCTGGAGGTGCCGCCGGCCGTGACCATCGATCAGCCGGGTCGGCAGTTCCAGCTCAAGGCCGACGATATGGGCTCCTTGGGGGTCGGGTCGCCGCTGTATTTTCGCCGTCTTCAGGTCGGCCAGGTGATCGCCTATGCGCTTGCCGACGACGGGCAGTCCGTCAGCATTCAGGTCTTCGTCAACGCCCCCTACGATCGGTTCGTCGGCACCGATACGCGGTTCTGGAATGCCGGCGGTGTCGACCTCTCGCTGGGCGCCGACGGCTTGGATCTGCGCACGCAATCGCTGGTGTCGCTGCTGATCGGCGGCATCGCGTTCGAGTCTCCCAGCTTCGCCGCCGCGAGTGAAACCGCCGCCGCGGACAGCACCTTCCCCCTCTACGCCGACCGGACCACGGCGATGAAGCAGCCGGACACCATCGCCAGACACTATGTGTTCTTTTTCAGCGAGTCATTGCGCGGGCTGTCCATCGGCGCGCCGCTCACGCTGCTCGGTTTGCCTGCCGGTGAGGTCACCCAGGTCGGCGTCGACCTGGACCCGGTGAAGCTGGCGGTGCGCGGGCGGGTGGAGGTCGTCGCCTATCCGGAGCGCATCGTCGCCCGCCTGCAGACACAACAGTCGGCCACTGTCCAGGCCATCGCGCAGAGCGCAGCCCTGAAGCATAACCCTGCCGCCAGCTGACATCGGGCGTCGTCGGCACCGGTCGGCGCTGGCGTTGGCCGTTGCGGAGTGGGTTTGACCTAACCAGGGGGGCAGCGGGACGCCCTGGCGGGTGCCGGGAGGGTGGTCGAATCAGTCCTCGCGCCGGTGTCACGGTCGCCAGGCAAGCGATTCCCGGCGCCGGTGGTTGCCGGCGAGCGGAATCCGACGCCGTGCCCGGCGGCGCTTATTCGAGCTGAAGCTGCAACGGCTGGGCCAGCAGGCG
>NZ_KB902551.1 GCF_000379525.1 Lamprocystis purpurea DSM 4197
CAGATACAACCGCTCCAGGTCGCTGCGCGCGTCAACATCGCGCCAGTCAAATAAGCTCGGTTCAATGGCCGCCATGGGGTCCTCCTGCAAAGGATCGTCTCGATAACGATATGATCCCTTGGCGGCCGCCTTTTTGCACGACCCCGCCGCNACGCTGGGGNGAATTTTCGCCCGCCGCCCCAGCCCACCCGCGCAACTGACTGATTGTTCGTTCCGGGCTGGGGTAAACGAAAGTTTTCCACCGCCGGGCGGCTTTTCAGTTCAGGGGGTTGCGGACACCGCTAGAGGCTCGGTTTTCCAGGTCCAGGTACAGCGCGCCTGCGGCAGCCGGACAGGTGCGGGCCAGCGTGGTCTTGCCCACCTGGCGTGGGCCGAGCAGTGCAACGGCCGGGAACTGGCGGAGGCGGCGTTTCAGGAGGGGCTGGATTTGGCGGGTGATCATGGTTGCAATTGTGGCGTGGCGTGCCGGATTTGCAACCCTGTATGTCGTGCCGCGACCCTGTGGGAGCGGCGTCCCGCCGCGATGGGGCTGGGCGTATCACCGCAGTGTTCAAGGTCACCGCGGCACCGCATCGCGGCGGGACGCCGCTCCCACGGGAACAGGCATCGTCCGGGGTGGCTGATGTTCGTTCTATGGCTGTAGCCGTACGTCTAGGTGCCGCCCGCTAAAGCGTCGGCCTCCTTGCGTCACAGCGGTAGTCTGACGGCGGTCAACCGTGGCGAAAAGCCCGCCACGTGGGCGGGCTTCTGCACGGCGGAGCAGCGGATGCCTCAGGCGAGTTCGTCAGCGCCGATGAGCTGCATCAGGCCGAAGCTCTTGACGAAGGGGTTGGCCATGCGCGGGTCCTTGAGCATGCCCTTGTAGTCGCCGACTTTGAACTTGAGTTTGCCGGTGGCGAAGGCGATGCCCATGCCGGCCATGCCGATGCCGTTCTCGACCCACTTGAGCCAGTCCTTCAGATCAGCGCGCATGTCCCAGTTGGCCTCCGGGTCGCTCGCGGTCCAGGCGCCGGCACGCACGCAGGTGCCTTTTTCGACCACGAAGATCCCGCGGGGATTTTCTTCGTTCTTGAAACCACAGTAGATCACGGAGTCGAAGCCGATCTCGGCCAGCTTCTCGCACACTTCGGGTTCGTTGTTCCAGGCATCCTTGAGTTCGTTCATCCAGTCGGCGGAAAAGAGTTGGGCCATCGAAGTTGTCCTCCAGGTTTAGGGTCGAGTCCGCCGGGACAGCATTTGCTCCGGCGGGTTAGGCAGCGCGTGGGGGCGTGCGCGGATCGGCGTCCGCGGGGCCCGCGAATTCTAGCAGGATGGGGCGAAAAGGCTATCTCAGTTGGTCGCCGCCGCCTTGCCGGCTGCGGCGGTTTCGGTCTTCGACTTGGTGTCCGGACTGAGCTTGATCCGTTTCTCGATGCGGCCTCCGCAGGTGATGAAGCAGTCCTCGTACTGCCGGTCACAAATGCTCATGTCCGCCCCCAGGCAGGTTTGAGGCGATCGGCATTTTCCCGCCCCACCGTTGCGGCACAGGTCGTAGTCCTCCTTGGCCTGGTTGTACCAGTCCTGGCAGGCGCGCTCGCGGGTCTCCTGGCGCTGGCGGCACTGGGTCTTGAGCAACTCGCAACGGTTCCGGCAGGACTGACCCTGCGACGCGTCGGGCTCGATCAACCGTTTCTCGTACAGCCCCTGGCTGCAGCCGACCACGAGCGCGAGCAGTGCGACGGACCCGATGAGGCGGGCCTTGAGATAAATGGCGCGAACGGTCTGCGGCAGGGTCATCAGGGGTCTCCGTGTCTGTGTCGATCGCTGGGTCGCGACTTTACCATAGTCGGGGCCGGACCCCGCCGCCGCGCTACGCCGACGCGCCCGCGGCGCCGCGTGGAAAGACCACCAGGTGCGTGGCCTCCAGACGGATCCCGATGTTGTCGCCGATGGCGTGCTGATGGTGACTGGGGACCAAACACAGACATTGGGTCCCGCTCTCCAGGCGCAGGGTGTAGAGATACTCGGCGCCGCGGAAGGCGCGGGCGACGACGGTGGCGCGGCGCGGGCTGGACTCGTCGTAGATCAGGTCATCGGGGCGGATCAGGACTTCGGCCGCATCACCGGCTTGCAGCCCGTGGGTGTGCGCCCCCGCCACCCGCCCGAGTTCGGTCCGCACCCGCAGCGCATCGACGACCTCGCCGGGGAGGATGACGCCCTGGCCGATGAAGTCCGCCACGAAGCGGTCGGCCGGTTCGTGGTAGAGATCGAATCCGGTCCCCCATTGATGGATCCGGCCTTGACCCAGGACGCCGATCTGATCGGCCATGGCGAAGGCCTCGAACTGGTCGTGGGTGACCAGGACCGCGGTGACCCCGTCGCGCCGCAGCACCTCGCCCACCTCGCGCGCCAGTTGTTCGCGCAGGTCCGCGTCCATGCTTGAGAAGGGCTCGTCCAGCAGCAGGATGTCCGGGCGTGGGGCCATGGCGCGGGCCAGGGCCACCCGCTGCTGCATCCCGCCGGAAAGCTGGTGTGGATACTGCTGGGCGGCCTGTTGCATGCCGACCAGCTCCAACAGTTCGTCGACCCGTTCGGCGCGCGCCCGCCGGTGCAGGGCGCGCAGGCCGAAGCCGACGTTGCGCGCCACCGTGAGGTGCGGGAACAGGGCGAAGTCCTGGAACACCATGCCGATGCGGCGCGCCTCCGGCGCCAGGGTGTGGTCCGGCCCCGAGACCTCCCGGCCGCGGATCAGGATCGCGCCGTGGGTCACCGGCTCGAAACCGGCGATGGCCCGCAGCACCGTGGTCTTGCCGCAGCCGCTGGGGCCGAGCAGGCAGCCGATGGTGCCGGCCTCGAGCTCGAATGACACCGCGCGCACAATCGCGCGCCCGCCATAGGCGACGGTCAGGTCACGGACTTCAAGTTGAATGGGCATCGCGGGACCGGGTGATGGAACGGCTCAGAAGGATGACCGGGATCAGCCCGGCCAGGACGATGGTCAGCGCGGCCGGGGCCGAATCGGCCAGCCGCTCGTCGCTGGCAAGCTCAAAGGCGCGCACCGCCAGCGTGTTGAAATTGAACGGCCGCAGGATCAGGGTCGCCGGCAGTTCCTTGAGCACATCGACGAAGACCAGCAGCAGGGCGGTGATCAGGCTGCCCTTGAGCATCGGCAGATGGACGCGCCGCAGCACCTGGCCGGGGCCCAGGGCCATGGAGCGGGCGGCCTCGTCCATGGAGGGCCGGATCTTGCCGAGCCCGGCCTCGACCGTTTGCAGCGCGACCGCCAGGAAGCGCACCAGATAGGCGAACAGCAGCGCGGCCAGGGTGCCGCTCAGCAGCAGCCCGGTAGACACCTGGAAGGTGGCGCGCAGCCAGGCATCCAGGGTGTTGTCGAGCCAGGCGAAGGGGATGATGACGCCGATGGCGATCACGGTGCCGGGAACCGCGTAACCCAGCCCGGCGAGCCGCACGGCCGCGCGCACCGCGGACGACGGATGCAGCCGTTTGCCGTAGGCGAGCAGCACGGCGAAGACCAGTGCGGCCAATGCGGCCACCGCCGCCAATCCCAGGCTGTGGAAGACCAGACTCAGGAACCGTGTGTCATAGACGGTGTGGGCGATGGTCGCCGCCCAGGCCGCCAGTTGTCCCGCGGGGATCAGGAAGCCGAATAGCAGGGGCAGGGCCGAAAAGGCGACGGCCGCCGCCGCCCGCCAGCCGCGCAGGCGGTGGCGGCGGATCGCCTGGTGACGCTGACTCGTCTGGTGATACCGTGAATGGCGGCGGGAGCTTTGCTCCAACGCGATCAGCACCAGCACGAAGCTCAGCAGCAGGGCGGAGAGCTGGGCCGCCCCGGCCGGGTCGCCCAACCCATACCAGGTGCGGAAGATCCCGGTGGTAAAGGTCTGAACACCGAAATACTGCACGGTGCCGTAATCCGCCAGGGTCTCCATCAGGGCCAATGACAGGCCGGCCGCAATCGCCGGCCGGGCCAGCGGCAGCGCGACGCGCCAAAAGGTCTGCCAGGGACCGTTGCCCAGGGTGCGGCTGACATCGAGCACGCACAGCGACTGACTCAGAAAGGCCGCCCGCGTGAGCAGATACACATAGGGATAGAGGACCAGCGACAGCATCAGCGCCGCCCCGCCCAAGGAGCGCACCTCCGGGAACCAATAGTCCCCGTGGCCCCAGCCGGTGAGGCCCCGCAGGCTGGTCTGCACCGGTCCGGCGAAATCGAGCATCCCCGTATAGGTGTAGGCGATGATGTAGGCCGGCATCGCCATCGGCAGCAGCAAGGCCCACTCGAAGATCCCGCGGCCGGGGAACTGGCACATGCTGGTGAGCCAGGCGGTGCCGACCCCGCCGATCAGGGTGCCGACCGTGACCCCCAGCATCAACAGCAGCGAGTTGGTCACATAGTCCGGCAGGACCGTGGCCGCCAGATGGCGCCAGGTGTCGCCCGCGGGAACGAACACAAAGCCGGCGATCACCAGCACCGGCAGCGCCAGCACCAGGGCGACGCTGACGATGCCGGCGGACCAGAGCCGCGAGGCGGAGTGGGTATTCAACCGGTGTCTTCGGCTATTTCCAGCCCGCCCGGTCCATCAACTTGACCGCCGGGGCATTGAGTTCGCCCAGCCGCGCCAGGTTCAGTGAGTCGGCTTTGAACGGACCCCAGGCGGTCAGCGTGGCGCTGACGGCCACGCCATCACGCACCGGGTACTCGCCGTTTTCCTGCGCATACCACTGCTGGGACTCGGGGCTCGCCAGGAACTCCACCAGTTGGACCGCCGCGTTCTTGTGCTTGGCGGCAGCGGTCAGCGCCGCCCCGCTGACGTTCACATGGGTGCCGCGCCCGTCCTGATTGGGCCAGAAGACCGCCACGGATTCAGCGGCAGTCCGGTCGGCAGGGTCCTTGCCCGTCAGCATTCCGGCCAGATAATAGGTGTTGGCGATGGCGATGTCGCACTCACCGGCGGCCGCGGCCTTGATCTGATCCCGATCCCCGCCCTTGGGCGGACGCGCCAGATTGGCGACCAGCCCCCGCGCCCAGGTCTCGGTCGCCGCTTCCCCGTTCGCGGCGATCAGCGACGCGACCAGTGACTGGTTGTAGATGTTGTCGGACGAGCGGACACAGATGCGCCCCTTGAAGTCCGGGCCGGCCAGCGCCTCATAGGTGGACAGGGTCGCCGGGTCGACCTTGCCCTTGACGTACAGGATCGGCCGGGCGCGCATCGTGAGTCCCACCCAATGGCCCTCCGGGTCGCGGAAGACCGCCGGAATCGCCGTGCTCAGGGCATCCGAGACCAGGGGCTGGGTCACCCCGGCCGCCTTGGCGCGGTACAGGTTGCCCGCATCCGTGGTGACCAGCAGGTCGGCGGGTGAGTTGGCTCCTTCGCTCTTGAGCCGCTGGAGCAGCGCATCCTCCTTGCCGGTGACCAGATTGACCGCAATCCCGGTCTGGGCGGTGAAGCGATCCAGCAGCGGCTTGATCAGCTCCTCTTTGCGCGATGAGTAGACGTTGACTTCATCGGCGGCGACGGCGGGCAGGCCCAGGATCAAAGCCGCGGCAACGACAAAGGTACGAAAGATAGCATTCACAGGGTTGCACTCCTTGAGCGGGAATAGGTTTCAGGCCAAGGGGCGTCACGCGACGGTGAGCGCACACCGGTATCGGATATTAATGAGAACTGTTATTATTATCAAGTCTGACGTTGCGGAGACCAACCGTTGGCACTGGATGCCGGTATCCTGCCGGAGTGACGGCGGCGGTGATGTCCCCGAAATTTCAGGTGGAATAGGGGCTGGATCGGCGGGTGATGCCTTGCCCGATCGCGTCTGCGTCTGAACAGTTGACGCCATTGGCGGACGCGTTGATAAAACTGCCACTGAGGTTGAGCGGCCCGGCGCGGACCGCGTTGCGCTTGTCCACCCGATGTTGCATGCCCGGAGCCGTGACCAAGGCCCGCACCGTCTATCGCCCCTTGACCAACGCACTCGCCCAAGTCTTCACCTGATCGTAAACGACGCCGCGCTGACTGAGTAGGACGAAGGGCTCACCGGGTGCATCAAGATCCATGTACTCGAACTTGGCGACGAGTCCGTCGGACGAACTGACCTTGCGGTCCAGGCCAGGCCCGCGTACTAAAGCTGACCATTTCTTGGTGAGCCGATTGATCGAGACAATAACAGCCGGTTGGTAACCGCTCTTCGAGACGAAGCGGAATGCCGATCGGGTCGTAGTCCAGGTTCCGGTTTCGGAGTTGCAGGGGATCTCGAGAAAATTCAGCGTCAGCCGTCCGGCACTGATCGCAGAAGGTTGGTCGGAGAAGCTCGCGCCGCTGACGAGCACGCTGGTAACGGCGGCGGGTAGCGAGTTATTCACGGTCAGCGAGATGCTGTCTAAGCCCTTGTCCGGAATTGGGCTGTGCCGCGGGGCGAAGATCGTATCCATGATCACCCAGCTATAGATAAAGGGAATCGGGTCCGGGTTCCCATCGAATTGTGCACTGTAGTCGATATTCATCGCCAGACGGAAGGTCACATCCGGCCGCCGGTTATCCACTGTGCCATGGGTATTCAGTATGGTCCAGTAGTGCTTGGCCGGATCGGCGTCTTCGTCGTTGTACCCGACGAGTACCGTCCAGTGCCCACAGCCCCCTTTGTCCCAGGTATGGCCCTTCGCATAATCCAAGCTGATGATCGTGTCGGCAGGCTCCTTCTCCCAAAACGCGTCGAATCGATCCCAGTCGGCGGTTGTCGGCAGGAAGAACAGCAGGCCGACCGGATGGCCGGCATCAAGGACGCTTTTCAGGTTTTTGATCGCGTCCTTCTGGAGGACGCGCCACGTGCGTACCTGCGAATTCTTGATGCGCGAGATGGGGAATGACCTATCGCCGGATGCGCTCCACGGGGTTCCTGAGGCAATCGCCGATGGGCGGACCTCACCGACAGCGAACTCCGTGTCCCAGGCCGCGCCGGTATTGGTATAAGGAATGGCATACCCGATCATATCGTAGAAGGCTTTGGTCTTGCCGACGTGCCCACCCGAGTTGAGATTCGAGCCGACCATCCAGGCGTTCGATGCCAGAAATTGAACGGACAGCCCATCCTGCAGCATGGGATGACCGCCGAACTGCTTGTCGAAATACATCGACATCATCGCCGTGCTGGCCCAAGCCCAGCAGGTGCCGGTTGGCGTCTGGTCGCGCAACTCCGGCGTGTAGTGCAGATGATGGAGCACCGAGACCGATCCTTTGATTGACGTGTAGGCGGGCGGAGCCTCGTGGGGTTCCAGGCCATCGAACCAATCGGCGAGTTCCTGCTCCTGCGCGTCGGTCATGTGTATCATGCCGTAACGCGACGCTGCGGCTGGCTGAGCCCATAAAACAGTCACCAGACAGGACACAACGGCTAGGAGCGGGAGGCGAGGTTTCATGACGGCCTACTGCGTGGAAGGATAGCGGGGGACAGCCGATCGGGTTGAGTGTGGGCACGATATGTACGCTAGTTCATCCCAGGCCACCTGTCCAGGCGAGGGCGCCTCTGCGCTGTCGGTTCTGCGACCAGCTTCACGCATATGTTGGCGCTGATCCTCGTTCCGGCCGGCCGTAATCGGTCCGAACAGCCGACCCTACGCTTAGGCTGCGATCTGTAAGGTCCGCTGCACGGACCAACTGCAGCGCAGACGACGAGGTGGTCGGGGCTAGACCCGCTGCCGCCGTGCGGACCGCCGACCTTGCAATCAGGCAGGTCGGCACGACGATAACGATGCCGGGCCTTCCGCGCTCCCCCGGTGCGGGCGCCGCGCGCGAAAATTTCCGCCTGCACCGAGCGCAAAGGTGTTGAAACGCGTCCGGAGAGGCGTATATTAAAAACCTAGTAAACAGCTCAGAAATGGGCGCTCAGTCGTTACGGAGCCAGGTGCGATGTCCGCAAGCACAGCCGTCGAAGCCATCGTTGAGTCAGAGTACGAGCACGGATTCATCACCGAGATCGAGTCCGATACCTTCCTGCCGGGTCTGGACGAGGGGGTGGTGCGCGCCATCTCCGCCCGCAAGGGTGAGCCGGAGTTCTTGCTGGAGTACCGGCTCAAGGCGTTTCGCCACTGGCAGACCCTGGCGACCCCCAAGTGGGCGCACGTCTATTACCCGGAGATTGACTACCAGGCGATCTCCTATTTCTCGGCTCCCAAGTCGACAGATGGCCCCAAGAGTCTGGACGAGATCGACCCGGCGCTGCGCGAGACTTATAACAAGCTCGGCATCCCGATCGAGGAGCAGATGGCGCTGTCCGGCATCGCCGTGGACGCCGTGTTCGACAGCGTGTCGGTGGCGACCACCTTCCGGACCAAGCTGGCCGAGGCGGGCGTCATCTTCTGTGCGATCTCCGAGGCGGTGCACGACTATCCGGACTTGATCAAGCAGCATCTCGGGTCAGTCGTCCCGCATACCGACAACTTTTACGCTGCCCTGAATGCCGCGGTGTTCAGCGACGGGACTTTCGTGTATGTCCCCAAGGGGGTGCGTTGTCCGATGGAGCTGAGCACCTACTTCCGCATCAACGCCCGCAACACCGGTCAGTTCGAGCGGACGCTCATCGTCGCCGAAGCCGGTAGTCACGTGAGCTATCTGGAAGGCTGTACCGCCCCCATGCGTGACGAGAATCAGCTCCATGCCGCGGTGGTGGAACTGATCGCTATGGACGATGCCGAGATCAAATATTCGACAGTCCAGAATTGGTATCCGGGTGACGCCCAGGGCCGCGGCGGCATCTACAACTTTGTCACCAAGCGCGGCGACTGCCGGGGCGCCCGATCCAAGATTTCCTGGACGCAGGTGGAGACCGGTTCGGCCATCACCTGGAAATACCCCAGTTGTCTCTTGCGCGGAGACGACTCGGTCGGTGAGTTCTATTCGGTCGCCGTCACCAAGGGCCGCCAGCAGGCCGATACCGGCACCAAGATGATTCACCTGGGCCGTAACACCCGCTCGACCATTGTCTCCAAGGGCATCTCGGCGGGGGAGGGCCAGCAGACCTATCGCGGGTTGGTGCGCATCGCCGCCAAGGCGCAGGGGGCGCGCAATCATACGCAATGCGATTCGCTGCTGATCGGCGACCGCTGCGGCGCCCACACCTTCCCTTATATCGAAGTCAAGAACCCGTCGGCACAGATGGAACACGAGGCCACCACCTCGAAGATCAGCGATGACCAGTTATTCTATTGCCGTTCGCGTGGACTCACCACGGAGGATTCGGTCTCCATGATCGTCAACGGGTTCTGCAAACAGGTGTTCAACCAGTTGCCGATGGAGTTCGCGGTGGAAGCGCAGAAACTGCTGTCGATCAGTCTGGAGGGCGCGGTGGGCTGATGCGCATTCAAGCATTGTACGCGAGCGAATTTATTGCGGCATCGCGCTGGCCGCGTTCAGTTTCGGAGAGTTGAGATGCTGTCTATCAAGGGTCTGAAAGCGAATGTCGGTGATAAGGAGATCCTCAAGGGTCTCGATCTGGAGATCGGCCGCGGTGAGGTGCACGCCATCATGGGCCCCAACGGCTCGGGCAAGAGTACCCTGGCGCATGTGCTGTCCGGTCGGGAAGGCTATACGGTCACCGGCGGCAGTGTCACCTTCGAGGGTCAGGATTTATTGGACTTGGAGCCCGAAGCGCGTGCTCACCTGGGGCTTTTTCTCGCCTTCCAATATCCGGTGGAGCTGCCGGGAGTCAACAACACCTATTTTCTGAAAGCGGCGCTCAATGCCATTCGCAAGGCGCGCGGCGAGCCGGAACTGGATGCGGTGTCATTCCTGCGCCTGATGAAGGAAAAACTGAAGGTGCTGCACCTGGATGACTCATTGCTGAAACGCCCGGTCAACTTCGGCTTTTCCGGCGGTGAGAAGAAGCGCAACGAGATCTTCCAGATGGCTATCCTGGAGCCCAAGCTCGCCATCCTTGATGAAACCGACTCGGGTCTGGATATCGACGCCCTGCGCATCGTTGCCGACGGCGTTAATGCATTGCGCAGCCCGGAGCGCTCGGTGATCCTGGTCACACATTATCAGCGGCTCCTCGATTACATCCAGCCCGACTATGTGCACGTGCTGGCGAAGGGCCAGATCATCCGCTCGGGCGGCAAGGAGTTGGCTTTGGAGCTTGAAGACAAGGGCTACGGCTGGCTTGGAGCCGAGGAGGCGGCATGAACGCGACACCCGGCAACGGCTTCGCGCCTTGGCTCGCGGACGACGGACCCGCGGCCGACACCGGGCTGGCGTGGCTCGACAGCCGCCGCGCTCAGGCCCGTGCCCAGGTCCGCGATCAGGGCATTCCCACGACCAAGCAGGAGGCGTGGCGCTATACCAGCCTGACCCGACTCTTGGAGCAGGGCTTCACTCCGACCGCCAAGGCGACGACCCCGCTGGAACCGCGGGACCTCGAACCCCTGTTGGTTCCGGGTCTGGAGGCGTATCGCGTCGTGCTGGTCAACGGCCGGTTCGTGCCTGGACTGTCCGACCTGCAGCACCTGCCGGCCGGGCTGCGGGTGGGTGGGCTGGCTCAGATCCTGAAATCCGACCCGGATGCGCTCAAAGACCGTCTCAATGGTGTCGCCGGCGAGACGCAGCCTTTGTTCGCCGCGCTCAATACGGCCGGCCTGGATGACGGTGTGGTGGTCCTGTTGGAGCGCGGCGCCCAGGTGGAACGGCCGATCGAGCTGATTCATCTGTCGGTCGGCATGGATGAGCCCCGCGTCGCTCAACCGCGTCATGTCGTCGCGCTGGAGGCCGGCGCCCAGGCCAGCCTGATCGAGCGCTATGTCAGTCTCGGTGAAGCGCTGTACTGCACCAATTCGGTTCTGGAGTTGTCTTTGGGACGGGATGCGGTACTCAAGCACCAGCGCATTCAGACCGAAAGCGCCAATGCCTTCCATATCGCCGGGCTTTATCTCAGTCTGGGGGCCGGCAGCCGCTATCAGTGTGTCAATGTCGGTCTGGGCGCCTCTTGGGCGAGAACCGATCTGAATGTGCGTTTCGCCGGTGAGCATGCCGAGTGCGATCTCCAGGGGCTCTATCTGGCCGGTGACCGTCAATTGATGGATTTTCACCTGGATGTGGATCATCGCCTGCCGCATTGCAGCAGCCGGGAGAACTTCAAAGGGATTCTCTACGGCAAGGGCCGGGCGGTCTTCGACGGGCGGGTCTATGTCGCCAAGGACGCCCAGCGCACCGATGCCGCCATGTCCAACCGCAATCTGCTGCTGTCGGAAGGGGCCGAGGTCGATACCAAACCCCAATTGGAGATCAATGCCGACGATGTGAAGTGCAGTCACGGGACGACGGTCGGGCAGATCGAGCCGGAACAGTTGTTCTATCTGCGTTCGCGCGGCATCAGCGCACCGCTGGCCCGGCGCATGCTGTGTCTGGGCTTCGCCGGTGAAATCCTGGATTGTCTGACCCCGGATGCCTTGCGCGATCAGGTCGCGGAGCAGGTGGGCAGCCGGTTGGAGCAGGCGCCGATCGATTAGCGGTTTCTCTGCCTGGTTCGAGGTCGTCATGCAAGTCGTAGAGAGGTCTCCAATGAATCGTTTGGCTCGCTTCGCGGGATACGGCCGGAACGCCGCGGTGCCGGATGACACCCGTCACCATGAGGATGTGGTCGTTGAGCGGATGGACGCGGAAGAGTTACGCGAGCCGATCATCGCCGCACTGCGCGAAGTCCATGATCCCGAGATCCCGGTCAACATCTATGACCTGGGACTCATCTATAAGATCGCGATCAGTGATCGCGGTGACGTGAACATCGACATGACACTCACCGCCCCGGCCTGCCCGGTGGCCGGTATGATGCCGCTGATGGTCAAGGATGCGGTGGCCTCGGTGGAAGGGGTGGGCGAAATCCAGGTCGAGTTGGTCTGGGACCCGCCCTGGAACCAGTCGAACATGAGCGACGAGGCCAAGCTGCAACTGGGGATGTTGTGATACCTGCTTGTGGCGCAGCATAACGCCGGCCTTGATGATCCCGGCGACCGCATTGCCCGCGGGGGGCTTTGATCACGGTTCCGGCCACGCGGCCTCGTAGGGTGGACAAGCGCAGCGTAGTCCACCAGGGACGGCGCGGGATTCGGTGGACTGCGCTATCGCTAGTCCACCCTACGGTCGGAACGATGATCAAGGCCCCCGCGGGGTCGTCGGTCCCGCAACCAATCTACAAATTGCGGTTTTACCGTGAAAGTCGCGCAGCGACCCTGTGGGAGCGGCGTCCCGCCGCGATGGGGCCGGGCGCGCAGCCGCAGCGTCGAGGTCACCGCGGCACCGCATCGCGGCGGGACGCCGCTCCCACGGGGACTTTCATCTTCCGGGGCGGTTCCTTCCATGGCCGTTACCGTGGGGTCCCAACGGCAGGTGAGGCTGCCGCCGCACGCTTGCATCAGGTCGGGAACTGCTAAAATCGCGCGCATGTCAGACAGCAGTGGTCAATGGTGCCAGCCATGGACAGGATTCGTGCGTCGGTGTGGGTGGATCGGATCGGGCGTGTTGCCCCTGGCGTGCCGGCGCTGCTGCGCTATCAGCCGCGGGACCTGCCCGATGATCTGATCGCCGGCCTCTCGGTGGCGGCGGTGGCGTTGCCGGTGGGTGTGGCCTATGCGCAGCTCGCCGGATTCGACCCGGTGATCGGGCTTTATTCCAGCATGTTGCCGCTGTTGGCCTATGCCCTGTTCGGCACCTCCCGCCAGTTGGTGGTCGGGCCGGATGCCGCCACCTGCGCCCTGATTGCCGCCAGCGTGGCACCTCTGGCCGGAGCCGATCCGGCCCTCTACCTCTCACTCTCCGCGGCGCTGGCTCTGGTCGCGGGGCTCATATGCATTGCCGCCAGCTTCCTGCGCCTGGGTGCGCTCGCGGATTTTCTCTCTAATCCGATCCTGGTGGGCTTCCTGAACGGCATCGCCCTGCACATCATCCTCGGTCAGATCGGTAAACTCTTCGGCCTGACCCTGTCGGCTCCCGGCATCATTCCGCGCGGCCTGGAGTTCGTCGGCAAGCTCGGGTCAACGCATCTGCCGACTCTGGCGGTGGGTGCGGCCACGGTGGCGGTTTTGGTTTTGGTCCCGCGCTGGTGGTCCCGTCTGCCGACGGCCCTGATCGCCATCGTCGCGGCCGCGTCGGCGGTCGCCCTGTTCGGACTGGATGCCCAGGGGGTGGCCGTGGTCGGGTCGGTTCCGGCGGGTCTGCCGGCCCTGCGGCTGCCCGTGATCCCCCTTGAGTTGATCGACGAGGTTTTGGGAGCGGCTGCTGCCATCGCCCTGATCAGCTTCACCAGCACCATGCTGACCGCGCGCAGCTTCGCCGCCAAGAACCACTACGATATCGACGTCGACCGTGAGTTCACCGCCTTGGGAGCGGCCAATATCTCCTCCGCCCTCTCCCAGGGGTTCGCGATCAGTGGGGCGGATTCGCGGACCGCCATGAGCGATGCCGTTGGCGGACGCACGCAAGTCACCGGCATCGTCTCGGCAGCGGCTATCGCCCTGGTGCTCCTCGTCTTCACCCAGCCGCTGAGCTATGTTCCGATCGCGGCCCTGGGGGCGGTGCTGATCAAGGCGTCGCTGTCACTCATCGATGTGCCCGCGCTCAAGCGTTTCTGGCTGCTCGACAAGAAGGAGTTCGGTCTATCGCTGGTGGCGACCCTGGGCGTGGTCTGGGTGGGTGCCATCGACGCGATCCTGATCTGCGTCGCCCTTGCTCTGCTGCGCTTTGTGAAGTCCACCGCGCGGCCCCGAGTGGAACTGTTGGGATTGCTCAGGGGAAACGCCGGGTTCCACGCCACGGACTTTGACCCGGCGGTACGGACGACGCCTGGGCTGGTGCTGTGGCGCTTCAATTCGGCCCTGGTGTTTTTCAACGCGAATTACTTCAAACGCGAAGCGGTGAAAGCGATGAACATGGAGGGACCTGATTTGAAGTGGTTTGTCATTGACTTTCTGCCCCTCGGCCGGCTGGACCTGACCGGGCTCGACGCCGTGCAAGCGGTCCGCGAAGAACTACACCGGCGCGGCGCTGAACTGGTCATCGCCGGCCGCGGCGGGGAGATCGTGCGTGAACTGGATCGGCTCGGACTCCCGCGGGACCTGCTGGGCGACCGGTATTTCCCGACCCTGCGGCAAGCGCTGCGCGCCTATCGAACCGAGGTGATGACCGGCGGCGCGGTTGAGGACCGGTTGCCGTGACGAAAGAACCCCAACGCCAATCATCGGCGGGCGGCGATGTTGGGGTTCGTTCCCGACACCGGGCGCGACGCCCTGACCGATCGATCCAACCCGAACATTGACAAGCCGCGCAACATTTGGTCGACTGGCCCCGGACCGACGAGCCCTGAGGACACCATGCAAACAGACATTCGAGATGCTGCACACAAGTTGATAGACCACTTGCCAACTCAGGCCACTTGGGATGATTTGATCTACGACGTTATTGCAGTGATGCATATTCGGCAACTCTTGCCCGATGATCTGAACAGACTTCGCTGAGGTAAACACGAGGCACAATCTTGGGCGGATAATAGCGATAATGAACGGACAGATGCCCTTACTTACTGAAGTTTCCTACTTTTAATTAATGAGAAATACACAGTATGCAACGCGAAAAGCGTACACGTATCGCGCAGTCCATTAGTGATAGCTAATATACTATATCAGCCGCTCGACGGCCTCGCTGAGGGCGCGGAATAGCGGCTTATTGCGATGATATTTCAGCGACTTAACGGTGAATGCGGACTCCATTCAGCGTATAATCGAGGGTGACTAAACCATTGATTAAAAACTAAACGAGCCCGCATTCCATGTCGATCTTACCCGCTCTTGCCGTGCAGTTCCAAGCCCTCTTTCCGGCGACCGCGCATGGCCAGCGGCGCAGTCGCTGGTTCATCTTGACACTCCAGGCGATCCTGGTGCCGATCACCGCCTCGCGCACCTCCAACTTGCTGCGGGCGATTGCCACTTTGTTTGGCGTGGTGATCGCCCAGTCGCGGTACTACACGTTCATGGCGTCGGTGAAANCCGCAGCGTCGAGGTCACCGCGGCACCGCATCGCGGCGGGACGCCGCTCCCACGGGGACTTTCATCTTCCGGGGCGGTTCCTTCCATGGCCGTTAGCCGGACGAGGGCCGCGCATACGCGAGGTCGACCGGCTAAAGCCTCGACCTCCAGTTCTCTTGCGGCCGGCACGACATTCAGGACCAGCGCGATATCCAGAGGTGTGGGCGGATTTCAAACCCGCCCTTCTCTTAAGTCATGCTTGGATAGGAGATGCGAAGGCGATACCAAGCCGATGGAACCTGGACTCATCGCCCCCTCCTACAGGTTATCAAGCGGTTGTCTTACTTTGCCGATTCCGGAGGGGCGGTCGGGGCGGCTTTGCCGGTGTCGCCCTTGCTGCCTTGTTCCCCGGTTGCGCCCTGCGGACCAGCAGGCCCCGGCGCAGCCGCGGGAACATTCACCACCGTCGGTTGCTTGTCACAACCGGCCAAACCCAAGCCTAAGAGCAGGACGGAGATCAGTATCGAACGGTTCATGGTCAATCCTCGAAGTTTGAGAAGTCGTCGGGTAATGCCGTTGGAGCATCCGCGCCCTACCGTGCACAGCGGTTACAACGGACGCGGCACAGTCATGAGATGATCCCTATCCGAGGCATCGATCGGTGCGTCAGCCAACACACCAAGTTAGTTCGCGGCCTTCACCACCAGGGCGTTTTGCACCAGCTTCACATGCTGGGTGTTCGCGGCGATTGACACCGCCCGGTCGATGTTCAGTTGCGAATCAATGGCACCGCTCAAATTCACCACGCCGTCCGTGGTCGTCACATGAATCTGCAATACCTTCAGCGACGAATCGACAAGAATTTCCGACTTTATCTTTGCAGTAATCGCAGCGTCACCCATGTAGTCGCTGGCCTGCTCCGCTTTCCGGCCGACCGAATCCTTTGCGGCGCCCAGCTTGTCACCCGCTACTTCGGCCGCTTGATCAATTTTTTGACCTGTTCTTTCAGCCATGCCCTCTTCGGCCGCGGCGGGCAGGGCCGCGGATAGCCCGAGGCCGGCGAGCGCAAGGGTCAGGACCAATGAAAGGGTACGGGTTTGGTTTCTCATCGAGGGTCTCCTGATGTCACGTTGGGCCATGACAATGTTCGCCATGACCAAGGCGTGGGATGATGGTCTCATCACCACACCACGACACTACAGACAAGAGAGAGCGGGCTCGGTGCGGCAGCACACACAGACTTGACCTCGTGGTGTTCTGCAAGCCCGGCGAGGAGCAGAAGCGCCGCGACGCGCTTAGGCCGCTACCCGCCAACCCAGCTCAATGCGTACCGCGTCATACGGAAAATGCAGCTTGCCGTCGACGGTCTTCTCGATCACGCCCGCCTTGACCAGCGCTTGGGTGTCCGTGTGCGTGCCCTTCACATCGCGCCCAAGCTGCCGCGCCAGCGCGCGCACACCCACCGGTCCCGCACCGGTCAAGGCCCGCAGCACCGGCCAGCGGCGCGCGGTCAGGACCGTGAACAGCAGTTCCTCGGACGGAAAGGACAGCACATCGTCAGACCCGCGGCCTGCCAGCGCGTCCAACATGCGCGCCTTGGTGGTCTCCAGATCGCAAACATTGATCATCAGGGTTCTCATCGTCTGGTCCTCATCGCAGCAGGGTGGCGACATCGGCAAAGAAATCGTCCAGCAACTGCTGCCGCGAGACGAAGTGGTACGGCTCTTCCAGTTCGGCCGCACCGACGTGCTTGTGGTCGCCCTTGCCGGCCTCGTTGTCATAGCGCAGCACGCAGCGTTCATTCACAACCAAGACCAAGCGGTATTTGTACTGGTGGTCGCTGCCCCGCACCGGCTCCGGAACCTCCCAGACTTTCAGTTCGACGAACGCCTCGGCGGTCAGGGTACGGCGGATGTCATGGATGGCGACGGCTGGCATGTTGTCATTCTAGAAACACCGGCAAGTGTTGTAAATATAGAAACACCCTTGACCCAGGGCGGATTCGTGTTAACACGCTACCGCTGACAGTAGCCGCGAGCGGAATTCTCGTGGACCGTGGCCGGTAAGGATGGTGCAGTCGTTCGAACCCTGTCTGCTGACGCGCGGTCAGCCCCAGCGATCAAACAAGAGCTTGGCTGAAATCAGCAGCGAGGACGCGACCAGCACCGGCCGCACCAGGGCCGCGCCGTGGCGCAACACCAGGTGAGAGCCGAGCCAAGCACCCAGCAACTGGCCGACCGCCATCACCGCCGCCACTGGCCAGCGGATCTGCCCGGCCGGCAGAAAGACCAAGAGTGCCGCCAGATTGCTGGCCAAGTTCAGGAGCTTGCTGTGCGCCGTGGCGCGCCGCAGGTTGTACCCGAGCAAGGCCACATAACCCATCGCGAAGAAGGTCCCGGCGCCGGGACCGAAGAACCCGTCATAGAAGCCCACCCAGAACCCCACCGTGAGGGCAAAGAGCGGCGCCGCCAGGCGTTGCCGGCTGTCCAACTCCGAGACCCGCGGTGAGAACAGAAAATACAGGGCGAAGCCGATCAGCAGCAGCGGGATCAACTGACCGAGAACGGCGCTGTCCAAACGCTGGACCAAGAGCGCCCCAGCGGCGGAACCGAAAAAGGTACAGGCCGCCGCGAAGGCTGCCGCGCGCAGGTCCACTTGACCCTTGTGGATGAAATTGGCCGCCGCCGTGCCACTGCCGAAGACCGCCTGCGCCTTGTTGGTCGCCAGGGTCTCCACCGGGCTCAGGCCGGCCCACAGCAACGCCGGGATGGACAGCAGTCCGCCGCCCCCGGCAATCGCGTCCACGAACCCGGCCAGCAAGGCCACCAGGAACAACACGCTGAGGATATCGACTGATTCCACTGGAGAGGCCAAGGTCGGCTGACTGAGTCGGCCATTGAACCCGCAAGCGCGCGACAATGCCAGCGGCACGCCGCTGGAGCCTCAGCGTCCTTTCCAGGATGACTGCGTGAAGGGCCCGCCCGATCTCGCAGCCGACGCACCGATTGGGTTTCATTTCATTCCGATGGTTAGCATGGTCATGGTGCCGACCGCTGCTGCTCCACATACTGCCGCAACACCGCATTGATGCGCGTCTGCCAGCCGGGGCCGTCGGCTCGAAACGCCGCCAAGACCTCAGGGCCGAGCCGGATCGCCACCTGTTCCTTGACCGGGCGCTTGTTGGGGCCGCGGGTGCGGCGGCGTTCTTCAAGAGCCGCTTTGATCGCAGGTTAACCGCCCCCCTGGGTGAAAACGGCATCCTCCCAATCCTCAGGGCGGGTTTCCGGTCAATGTTGCGGTGCCTCCCCGACCGATCACGGGGCTACCCGAGCCGCCTGCATGTGACCCCTAGCCCCGCGGCGGCGTGGCCGGGTGATGAACACGCCTGCCCCAACTAAGCATCAGGGCTCACCCGTCACGTTAGACAGGCCGCGCGCGGCCTGCGCTCACGCTCGCCCACACGCAGGAAACTGGTCTACAATCGACTCAAAATCGCCCTCGTGTCGCCCTGCGACCCCCTCGGATGCCCGCTATGCGCCGCTCCGAGCATCGCCCCTGTACTGAGATACCGACCGACACCGGCTGGCGACCCTGGGCTCGGGGATACTATCCCCTATCTTTAAGGAAGACCGCGCCCGCAGCGGGCACCGTGCCAGGATCGGATTAGTTCAACAAGCGTTTTTTCGTTAGGCACCTTAAACCGGAGACGAACCTGATCGCCAAGAAGAGAGATTATTGACCGTCGCCCCTTGCCACCATTTTCACTCCAGCTTATGAGGTTCGCGATGACCATGCGTAAGTATGTTTATTGGCAAGATGAAAACATGTGGCTCGGATATCTCGAAGAATATCCAGATTACATGACGCAGGGAGAAACGTTGGAGGATCTCCAGGAACACCTGCGCGACATCTACCAGGAAGTGAGCAGCGGCACTATTCCGTCTGTACGCCGTGTCGGAGAACTCGCAGTCGCATGAAAAGGCGTGATCTCATCGACAGACTTCAACAAATGGGTTGCGTTTTGGTACGGCACGGCGGGAAACACGACTGGTATCAGAATCCGCAGACTGGAGCATCTCAACCTGTTCCGCGGCATGTCGAAATCAAAGATCATCTTGCAAATCATATTCTCAAGAAACTGAGCTGATTTCCAGAGGACCAGGTGAGGGGCTCAAGTTATTTTCCGTGAAGCCAAGATTGAGCCAAGATTGAGTCTCCGGCGTAGGGACTGCGGTTGCCCGGAGCCCCCGCCACAGACCCGGACGTGCAGTTTTCCCGCATCCGGTTTCTCGGTCGTACTCGCTCATCAAGCGAGCGCGAGAAGTGCTACATGATGAAAAACCTAACGGAAGGAAATCCCGCAACGACGGGGAATCCAAGCGGATTCAAGATGTCGCGACTCGCCGTCGCCCCCATGCTGGATTGGATGGGCATTCTTCGCAAGTAGCTATTTTTAATGTTTTTATACTGCGTTACGCGCAGTGTTGTAGCGCTATCGTAGCTCGGTGAGAAGGTTCAAACGCTTTTCACGGTGCCGCAAATATCAAAACCCGTCGATCGCCACGCGGCCCGCGCCGCCGGCCCCGCCCGCCCCACCGGTGGTGATACCGGCGCCGCCACCGCCGCCGCCGCCGCCCGGCCAGCCGCCCGCCCCGCCGGCCCCGCCGGTGCCGCTCGCCAGCGCCCCGCCGCCGCCGCCGCCGCTGCCGCCCGCATCGAGAAAAGGCGCGGCCAAGGTGGAGGCGCCGCCGGCACCGCCAGGTTCGCCCACCTCGCCATAGGTACCAGCCGCGATCACCGGCTGATCCGTGGCACCGGTCAGGCAATACTGCGCCGCCGCCCGGCCGGACCCGCCCTTGTAGGCGGTGCCGTTCGCCGCAATGCCGCCGCCGCTGGGCGCCCCGCTGGGCGCCAGGCCCTGGCCATAGTTGCCATTGTTGCCGGCCGCCCCGATATTGCCGGGGCCGCCCAATCCCCCGGCGAAGAGCGCGTTGCCCGCCCCGCCGGCCGCTGCCGTGCCGGTGCCGCCGCCCGCGCCGCCGCCGCCGCCGCCGGCACGCCAGAAGCCCAACTTCGACGCCACCCCGACGCCACCAGCGCCGCTGGTGCCGCCCGCCCCGCCGGCGCCGACACTCCAGTCCAGCGTCGTCGGCAGCGTGTCCCACGGCACCACGTATTGCGCCCAGCCGCTGCCTCCGCCCCCGCCCCCGCCCGACACCGCCGTGCCGGCCGCCGCCAGGGGATAGCCGCGGCCACCGCCGCCACCGCCGCCGATCACCGTGATGACGGCGTAGCGATAGGCCCCGGCCGGCTTGGTCCAGGTGCCGCTGCCGCCCGCCTGCTCCCAGTGATAGACCGGATCAAGCGTGGCGTCGGCGCCGTCGGCCCCAGCCGGGCCGGCCGCACCCGCGGCGCCGGCCGCCCCCGCCGCGCCAGCGGCGCCGGCCGGGCCGGCCGGACCCGGAATCAACGTGCCCTGCTCCGCCACCAGGATCCAGCGCCCGGCGCGGAACTCCAGCATCCGCTGCCCGGCAGTCACGCGGTCGCCTTCCTGCGGGTTCGCTGGCAGGTCCATGTGCTAGACCTCCGGCCGCACGAGAATGGCCGCATCCCACGCCGGCACCGTCACCGCGGTCAGCGTGGCGCCGTTGTTCACCGGGTCCTGCCCGGTGCCTTGGATGCGCTGGAAGGTGCCGCCCAGGTCGACGGTCCGGGCGATCGGGCTGGCATTGACGATGACGATGCCCTGGTCGAAATCGCGCCGGAACAGGTCCGCATTGCCGCTGAAGAACCTCACCTGATCGACCCACAGCGCCCCGCCAATCCCGCCGACATTCAGCCGCAGCGCTTCATTGCTGTTTGCCGGGGCGCGGAATGACCACACTTGTCGGCTCCACACGCTGCCGCCTGGAATAAACAGCCCTTTGCAGGTCAGGGCGTTTGATACCTGCGGTTGGACGAACCGATCGTATTCTGACGCAATGGCGAAACACAGGGTGTAATGCTGGCCGGAAGTCAAATTGATGGTTTGCCCGGTGATGATTGCACCAGACGCCGCGTGCGTCGTCAGCGGCAGTGTCAGCACGCCCTTGAGCGAATGGGTCCCGTTGACTTTTTCCGCGGTATCGCGCGAGAGCGTAATGCGTGTGCCCGACCACCCGGTCGTGTTCACGTCGAAATCACCGTTGGTGATCAGGTTGTGCTCGATCTCGAATTCGGAGTCATACAGCCTGCGTGCTGGCCCCGTCGGCAGCCCCAGCCAGTGCACGCCAGCGCGCAGCGCAGTGAAGTTGGTGTGCGCAGCGGCTGTTCCGTAGTCGGCGCCGGGCACGGTGCTCACGCTGTACTCATCCCACCACATCCACGGTTCTGCCGGCACGAGTGGAACCGTCGACCCTGGGCGATTCTGGCAGCTAATGCTCGCGCCAAAGAGCAGCGCGGTGCCTAAACCGAAACGGAATGGTGCGTTCGATGTGGCGCTGCCAGCCCCTGGGTAGGCCTGGGTGCCGTCTTTGAGCTGGAGGTCCCAAAAAAATTGGGGGCCATAGCCGGATGTCATCATTGCGTTTTTCAGCGCACTGAAGTCTCTCGGGAAATAGTCGTTATTGGCGGTGCCGGAACCAGTTTCGGAATAGACTTGACGAAACCCTTCGAACTGCCCGCCAGCATTCACCGTTTGATTGCAGGCTTTCATATCGCCCGACATCACGATGGTGCCAGTCAGCCCGCGCGCATTCAAAGCGGCGCGCAGATTGACAGACAGATCGACCAGCCCGTCACCCCACATATTGCGTCCAGTGGCAAGATTGATGCCGTGGTCGGTCACGCCATCAAGGTCCACGTCAGCGTTGTCCGCGCCTTTATGAAAGATATATTTCCAGTCGCTATCCCACAGAATGCCATCGACGTGACACGTCAGCGCGCCCAGGGTCGCGGTCTTATCATGGTATGCGGCCATGATGGTGGCCAGCGCCTGGTTGAGCTTGTTGCCATTGCCATCAACGGGGCACGCATTCGACAAATTAAGCCCAAACCCCTCTGGCGCATCCGCCGCCATGGGCTCGACCATCTGGATGATCTCGCCAGCCACATGATCACGGGCAGTAGACTTGTATGCCCTGGTGATCGTCGCCGTCGCGTTGGCGGCTGACACGCTAGCGACATATACCAGCTCAGCCGTTGCCCACGAGCCGGCAGGGCGTATCACCCCGTATGCGCCCGCTTTAAGCGCGCTACTATTGGTGACGGCCACGGTGGTGGCGGTCGCGGTGATAGCTGCGTTCAGCGTCGCGCGTCCGCCGCTGTAGAGGATATGCCCAGCGAATAGAATATCTTCGGTCGTCGACGGCCCGATGGAGACAAATGCCAAGCCAGACACGTTTGAGCCAACCGCGTCTTTATAGCTCTGGATCGCAACCGGCGACCATTCGCGCGCGTGCATCTGCGTGGCATTGATGGCCTGCGATGCGGTGATACCATCCGCCATTGCCGTCGCCAGCTTTGAGCATGTTACGTCGAACATGCTCAATTGGTTGTCGCTCATCGCAAACGTTTTGATGGTCCCGGTCGACAGCCGTGGGTATCCGGTTGTATTCGGCAGCAGCGTGGGCTGGATAATGCTCGGGTTATAGACCGGGAGGTCTTCCAGCCAGTCAAGTGTCAGCACAGTGGGCGGGGGCGGCGTTGCCACGAATACATCACGGTCGCAATAGGCATCGGAGCGGATTGCGGTATATGTGTGCGTCACTGCGGCGACCGATAGCGTCATGCGCACAGCAATCACAATGGTGGCGCTGAAATCCAGCGCCAGCAACGGCTCGCCAGCCACTGCACCCAGAAACGGCGTCGCGCGCGATGCGGTTGATGTGAGATCGCCGAATTCGGTAGATGCCACCGCCAGGCTGACCTGCCCACGGAGTTGAGCCGTGGTGGGAGACCGCCGATCAAGCGCCATATCCACCGCCAGCATCCGGGGATTACCGGCGCTGCTCAGATGCGCCGGTGCGGTGCTGGAGGTCCACACCACAACATTATTGATCAGCACCTCAAGCGTGAACCCATTGACCGCGCCCGTGTTATTGACGTACCGACCCGCGTGATAGATGCTCAGACGCTGGCCGTCATGGCGCAACTTGCCGGCCGGTATGGTCAGGCTGGAGATGATCGTCGGCGTGATCGCGTTGGCAATCGTTTGGGTTGCCGCACCGACGACAGCATAGGGCGGCGGCAACATGGTGAGGTTTTCACCCGACACCGCGATCATCGCGTTGACGGCATCGACGGTGACATAGTCCGCAGCGCGATGATCGCCGAAATTGTAAGCCGCCACCCCTTTCTGACCGTCTTCAAAGGCGGCAAACGCCGACGCATGCATGGTCGCCGCCGTGCTCAGTTCCAGGCCAGCGCGGGCCGCGTTGGGTGTGTCGGCGGCCACTACCGCGTAGCCGGCGGTGCCAATCGGCGCCGCCAATCCGGTGTCAATATCGACCAACCCTTTCACTGTTGCCATTAGAATGAACTCTCCGGAGCGATCTGGACCCATGCGTTATCGGCAACCGCAAAGGCGAAGTGCGTGCCATTCCACGCCCATGAGCCGCGCACGCCAGGCGCTGTCGCGGACGCCGGGAAGGCGACCGGCGCCGGCTGGGTCAGCAGGGCGTCGGCCAAGCTGGGCAGCCACTGGCCGGTTGTGGGATCGCGCACATACAGGCACAGCCCGCCCGGCACCACGGCCGGGTCGGACGTATCGAACCACAGCCGATAGACCTGGCTGGTGGGCGCGCTCGGGCCGATCCACACCGCACTGGCGCCGGTATCGGCGTAGGCCCCGGCGGCCGTGCCGACCGCCAGCACGCCTTCATCGGTGATCAGATACGGCTCGCCGGCCGTCAGCCCGCTGGCCGCCGCCGCCGCCGCGAGCTGGGCGCGCGTCCCGCGTTTGAGCCGAATGCGCTGCGCCATGACGGGCTAGAAGGTCCCGCCGTCAATCACATCCACCGCCAACGCCATGTAGGCGTTGCCCACGTCTTTGGTCAGCGCCACCGAGGCCGAGCCGCGCAACACGCCATCAGTGCCATCGGTGCCCCACAGATAGCCCGCGGTGCCGCCGGACACCGCCGCGACCTTCTCGTCACTCGACCCGGCCGGGATGTTGAGCGCGGTTTTGAGCGCATCGACGGTGATCTTGCATTCCTTTTGTCCGCTGCCGCTGGCATCGTGGATCAGCAGGAAATCGGTCGCGCCATCCACGGCCGGAATCGCGCTCAGGTCATCGAGCGCCGGCACCACCGGCACTTTGGTCGTCGCCCCGGTGGCGACGTGCAGGGTGCCGCGATCGGTGGTGATCAGCGCCTCGCCGGCCAGCAGGTTGCTGCTCGGCAGATTGGCTTTGACGCCGCGCCTCAGTTGAATGCGTTGGGTCATGGTTCAGGTCCTCAGGTGCTCAAAAGGTGCCACCGTCGATGGCCCCGGTCAGGTTGGATGCAGAGAACGCGTCGGCGCGCACCCCNCGCGGATCGTAGAGCAGCGCTTGCATATCGCCGCTGCCGGGGATCACCGGGGACCACACCGGCTGTCCTTGGGCGACCGTCAGCGACCAGCCGTTAGCNATCAGCGCCGCATCAGGCAGCAACCGATTGGCGGGCGGCGCGACCGGCGCGGTCAGGCCAACGAACGCGGCCCAGGTCAGATCGCTGCCATCCGCGGTCGGCACTTGCACGCGTCGCGTCCAGCAGGTGGTGCCCGCCCGGACCTCGACTCGGTAATAGGTCTCGCCATGCACCTGGTCTTGGGTCGCTACTGTGATCGCCAGCGGCTGGTCGCTGACGGTGTAGTGATGGGTGCCGACCCACAGCGTCGCGTTGNCCAGATCGCTGGCCGGCACCGGCTGATCCGCCGCATCCACCAGCGTCAGTGACACCGCGGCCGGCCCCGGTGTGGCNGGGCTGCCGGGCAGACTGGCCGGGGGAATGAGGACCGTGCGGGCCATCGGCGGCGGCCCTGGCTCAGGCGGCGAGGTGCAGCAAGGCGGCCGCCTGTTTGGCTTGCCAGCGCGAGCGCAGCTTGGAGGCCAACGCCGCCAGCAGCGAGACCAGCGCGCCGCCCGCCACCAGCAGGGCCGTGCCGTGATCCGTCATCACGGTGGCGTGCGTCAGCATCGCGCCGACATGCGCCCCGGTCGGCCCCTCCGTCATCATGGCCTGGAGTTCGCGCCAGGCCGGCCCGGCCGACCCCCACAGCGCTAAACCGGACGCCAGCACCGCCAGCATCCGGCCGCGCAGCGCCGACAGCCACAGCGGGTCTTTNTGGGGTTGCAGCGAGGCCACGATTGACCCGGCCACTCCCCGTGCTGCCGCGACCTGCTGTTCAAGGTTATCGTTCATACCTATGCCTCGTTNTGGCTGAGTGCGCCGGTTGCCGGCGCCGCTTGGATGAGTTGTACCGCGCTGGGCGCCGTGGTCGGCCAATAGGCGCCGAGCAGCCGTTCCCGACTGATGCGGGCCATGCTGACGCGATCCGACTGATTCCCGCCCAGCACGGAAAACGCGCTGCCGTCCTCGCCCGCGTAGAAGCCGACGTGCCCCTGCCAGCCGGCCCGCACACCGCGCCAGAACACCAGCACGGCCCCCAGGCCAGGGGTCACTTGGCGCCCCCAGCCGGTCCAGGCGCGGGCGCTCAGCGGGCGGCTGGGCAGCGGCTCATCGGGCAGCGTCGCGCCGATGCAGTGCGCGACAAAGAGGCCGCACCACGCCACGTCATCGCCGGAATACGGGATGTCTGCCTGCTTGGCCCAATCCAAAATCACCGGATTGCTGGCCTGGCCCGGTTGCTCCAGGGTGCCGCGCAGGCGCTGGGCTTCCTGGTACCAGGGCATTCCGGCGGCCACTGCCGCGGCGGACGCGGCCACGCTGGATTGCCACTGCGGCAGCAGCCGCGCCAGCGTCAGCGGCCCGGCAATGCCGTCCGGCGTCAGGCCATGGTCGCGTTGATAGTCGCGCAACGCGCGGATGCTGCGCCGGCCCCACACGCCATCCACCGGACCGGGGTGATAGCCCGCGGCGACCAGGGCGCGTTGCAATACCGCCGGGTCAAGCCACTGCTGCGTCATTTCATCCACTCCTGGAGCGATGGCAGTAAGAATTTGATGCTGCCCGCAAGACCCGCCAAGATGGCGATACTCCAGAGCGTCACCGTTTTGGTAGTCCGCGCCCACCGCAGCCCCTGCACCAATTGCTCTAAATCATCCGCCATGCTGCGCATGACCTGGTGATCGCTGTGATAGTTCTGCAAGATGCGTGTCATCTCATCCAGCTTCANCTCCACCATCATCATCCGTTCATCCAGCGTGAGGTGACGCGGGTAGCGCGCGTTGGGCGCCAGGTCATCATCCAGAGCGGCACCCTCGGGATCATAAGGCGGCATCAGGCACTCGCGCGCGATGTGTCGCAGCGTCCGTCATGCAGACCATCATCGTCGTCATTTCAAAAGCTCCCGTAGTGATGGCAACAGAAATTTGATA
>NZ_KB902552.1 GCF_000379525.1 Lamprocystis purpurea DSM 4197
TGATCTCCACGGCCAGCACCTGCATCGCGTCGTGACGCGGGCTGTAACCGGTCTGGGGCAGCGCATTCGCCGGGATGCCCAGAATCACCAGGCACTTCGATGCCCCCAAGGCGATCGTATGATCCGCGACGTAGATCCAATCCGCGCGCCACTCCGGTGGGCGATTGAGGATCGCGAGACCGCAGCGATAGACCCAGTTGAGCANGGTGGTGTGGGCCGGCGCCGCCGCCGCTGGGAGCATCGCGCCAAACAGATTCAATACCTGCGCCACGCCGCGACTGCCGAGCCCCGCGTGCAGATACATCCGCATGGTCAACTGCATGACCATCACCGGATAGTGATGACCGACAGGGGGCGCGTCCCCTGGCAGCGGTGGTGCATCGCGCGGCGCGTCATCATCGGTGGGCGCCGCATCCGCTCCCCGCTCCGCCTTCAGCGCACGCGCCTTCCAGCGCGCCCGGCTGTGCTCCAGATCGCGGATCTTGACCTGCGCCGCCCGCAGTCGTTGCTGCCGCTCTAACGCTTTCGCCTTCCAGGCATCGCGTGATTGCTGAAACAGGTGGGCCAGACGGGCTACGGGACTCTTGAATGCGTTCATCACGTCCTACGCTCTCCGTCAGGGTCATGTCATCATTCCTGCAGTGTGACCAACCGCTGAGCACTTGTCGATGCCTGGGCATGAACGCGTGCGACGTGCTTCATCATACCCACCCGTGCGTCGAACCCCGACCCGGTGCGTCCGGGCAACACGGTTCTTGCATAGGGGATCGGGCGTCATTTCGGGTCAAATTGAACATCCTACCCCGTTCCCGCTTGCCGACGGCCAACACGATGACCACGACCGCGTCGTCCAGGACCTGATACGCAAGCCTGTACCCGACCGGAGTTTGATCTTGTAGACTTCGTCGAATCCGTGCAGCCGCGCCGAGGGCACCTTCGGCGCCTCCAGCCGTTCGGCGAACTTCTTCTGGAACTGTGCCAGAATCGGAGGCGCCAGCTTTTCCCACTCCTTGAACGCCGCCGGCAGTAATTTGAGCCGATAGGCCATACCTGCGCACCTCCCTCAGAGTTGATCCAGATCCACCTCGATCGCGTCACCGAGTTGAGACTGGCGTTCCCGAACGATCTGCGCGAGATCCGCGTCTTCAATGCGATCCAGAAGCCATTCGTAGGTGTCGGCGGGAACCAGGTAGGCCGTCGGTTCATCATGATTCAGGATAACGACCGCTGCTCCGCCCGCCGCCGCCAGCACGGCCGCTGGGCCGCGCTTCAACTCTGAGAGACTGGCCGAGCAATTCGAGAGTACAGGTTTCATCGGGAGTCTCCAGGCCAAGAGAAGAAATCACGCCGTCTCGCGAAAAAGGTCCAACCCCACTGGTAATTGTTCAAGTAGGGCGTTTCCAGCCGGAATCCCTCGGCCAAGCACTCGGTCGGCAAGGACCATCTCATGCAGGGCATCCCGGAGCATAGTCCGCCACTTTTCGAGATTTGCGTCGTCGTTGGCGACCGCGAGTCAATCCAGTCCAGTATTCTCCCCTGCCCGGACGCGCGTCAAGTCGCCGGGGCGGCAGGGCAGGGGTGCGATCCAAACTGATGTGGTTGCCGGAACTGTCACGCAGCTTGCTTAACGAGACCCTGCCAGTACGCTGCCCACTTCCCGTTGGCCCGGGTCGTGCGCAACGCGAGCATGGCCTCCGCGTTGTCCGGCGTCCACCACGCGCCGGGGCGCTTGAGGCGCTGCTGAACCACATAGCGGTGGGCACTTTCAATCTCGCCGGAGCCGATCGGCAAGCCCTGCGCCAGGGCGCCTTGATAATCGAGATGATCGAGCCGGTTGCTCAGATAGCGATGGCACGCCCGTACCGGGGCGTCCGCATCGGCCACCGTGACGGGCTCCAGGGCCTCACTCAGCGCGGCTAAGACCGGGATTATTTGATTGCTTTTCAAGCGTTTTTTCTGGATCTCCACCCACGCATTGGGGTCGTCGGGCGCGCTACGCTTCGCCGCGTCAGCGAGGTCATCGCAGACATGGAAGAAGTCCACCGTATAACGCCCCTGGGTGCCAAAGCGCGCCGCGACCTGATCGGCGATCCACACTGCCCCATCGCCGAGGGCATGGACTTGGGTGTTCGTCCCCAGGCCCGCCGCGATGGCACAGGCCAGCAGTTGCTGCCCGGCCACCGCGACCCCGCCGCCCAAGGTGGCGGCGTAGACCGGCGTGGTGCTGCCGTGTGCATGCGCCAAACTCAACTTGGCTTCCTTCCACAATAACCGTTTGCCCCGCCGACGGTCCGGACTGTCTGGGTCTACCTCCACCAACGGGACCATACCCCCATCGGTTTCCGCAATCACGATTCCGACCCCGGGCTGGGTTGGCCACGCTGGTTCGTCATCGCTGTCCACGAACAGCACCTGAGCGTGTCCTTCGGTCACCTGGCGGATCGTGCTCGGCGACAGCGCCACACCATAATGCTCTTGCAGTTTGCCTGCCGCTTGCGCGAACGGCAGATCCGCCCCCAGATCGGTCAGCACCCGTTGCAGCGGCAGCGAGCAGTTGCGGTGCTCCACCTGCGCACTCTGCGCAAAGGGACGCCGCCGCCGCGTCCCCTCCCGGAATTGCGGCTCGGTTACTTCGATGTCGCCGAAGGTGCTGTGCCAGCAGAGTTTTTTTTACCGTCGCGCCAAACCCCCGGCGTTTGATCCAATTCTTCTGCCCGTTTCGTGACCTGCCCGTCGGCCCAGTCTTCCAACACCTCTTGGCCGAGCCGCCGCACCTCCTCAATCACGCGGCGCTCCGCCTCGTCCGCTTTGCGCAGGTCGTCACCGGCATCCTCGACGAGGTCAACCAGTCGCTCAATCCGTGCACGCAACTGCGGATGTTGGTTCAGGCGGGCCAGCAGTCGCTCATCGTTGGGGGGCAGCAGAGTGCTCATGGGCGGTCCTCGTGTTTGTCGACGGTTACCGCTGTATTTTAAGCTACCTCATCAGTTTCGATCGCACCCGGGCGGCAGCTTGCAGGAACCAGGTCGTGGACCCTGAGGTTAAGGCCCCCCGGCTGGATCATCGTTGCGGCCGCGCCGGTTTGGGGGTCGGCCTGACGACCGACCAGACCGGCTGAAGCCTCGACCTCCGGGGCCTTCATCCTGATTTCGAGCATCGGCGTCCGAGGCCCGCGGCGCCTGACACCTGCGTGCCACCGCCGCAGCGGTGGCACGAGAACGGGGAGGCTATGCCGCTTCCCGCCCATCCTCCTGCTTCAACCGACACTCCGCCGCCAGCCGCCGCAGGAATTGCTCCGGCGTCAGGGCCTCCCCGAGCAGGCTGCGCTGACGGCAGACGTTGGCGAAGTCGCCCGCGGTCAAGCCCTGGAGCGTCTCCAGATAGCGCGCCAGCTCCGGTGCGACCGCCTCGGTGGTATCGTCCAAGGCCTCCCGTGCAAAGAGACCGAGCCGTTGCGCCGGGTTCAGCGCCCGGAAATTGAGCTTGAAGTCGAACCGCCGCAGGGCCGCCGCATCGATCCCCGCCATCAGGTTGGTAGCGGCAATGAAGATGCCGGGGTAGCGCTCCATCTGCTGCAACAGCTCATTGACCTGGGTACGCTCCCAACCGTGCCGGGCCGCCCGCCGGTCGCTGAGGAAGCTGTCGACCTCGTCGAGCAACAGGACCGAGTGCGCCGGATCGCACTCGCGGAACAACCGCGCCAGGTTCTGTTCGGTCTCCCCGACATAGGGCGAGATCAGGTCCGACGCCTGACGCGCCACCAGTTCGCGGTCCAGGGCCTCGGCCAGGACCTCGGCAAAGGCGGTCTTGCCGGTCCCGGGCGGTCCGTAGAAGCACAGGCTGCCGCGGCCCTGCTCGGCCAGTGCGCGGGCGACGGCGCTCGGGCTGATCCCGCCGGCCAGGTTGAGAAAGGCCACGTCGAAGCCGGTCGCCGGGGTCCGCCGTCGGGGCGTCGGCGCCCCATAGAGCAGGGTGCGGACCGCCGCCACGCCGGCGCGTACCGTTTGCTCGGCCGGGGCCTGGGGGTGCAGATCCAGCAGGCGCCGGGCCGCCCCCAACTGGGCCGGCGCCAGGACCGGGTCGGCGGCCAGTTCATCGAGCAGGTCCGGCGGCAGGTCGCGGTCGCCCAGGTGGCTCTCGACGATGGCGCGCCGCACCGAGCGCGGCGGGGTGACGAAGGCGACCGGCAGCAGAAAACGGCGCAGAAAGGCCGGATCCATACCGGCCGCATCGTTGGTGATCCAGATCGCCGGGACCGGGTTGTCCTCCAGGATGCGGTTCATCCAGCCCTTCTGGCGGCCGGTCGGGCGGCGCACCCCCATGAAGGCGAAGGGCTCATCGCCGGGGTCGAAAACGTCCTCGACCTCATCGAAGATCAGCACCGCGTCGCGCCAGCGCCCGAGCAGGCGCTGGGCGAGCAGATAGGCGGACAGCCGACCGGTGCGCCGCAGTCCGTCGCCATCCTCATCGGCGCTGCGCACCTGGTAGGCGCGCAGCCCGCTCGCCTCGGCCAAGGCCCGCGCCAGTTCGGTCTTGCCGGTCCCGGGCAGCCCATAGAAGAGCGCATTCACACCGACCGCCGCGGTGGCCGCACTGTGCCGCAAGACCCCTTGCAGGCGCCCGGCCGCCTCCGCCAACTGCGGAAAGGCGTCCAGCCGCCAGGCAGCAATTCCAAATTTGGGCGGCATCGCGCAACCTCTGGTGGATGCGGCGCGCGCAACCGACGTACCGGGTCCCTAACACCGAGCGGCGCGCCTTATCCACCCTACAACGAAGCCGGTTTCGTAGGGTGGATAAGCGCAGCGCATCCACCATTGGCCTCGCTGCCGACACGCTGTTGGCGGCGGCCACCCAAATTTGGAACTGCTGGCCGCCAGGCTGCGGCCGGGGCCGGTTCGATCAAGAGTGCCAGCAGGGCCTCGGCATCCCGCGGGGCGGCCTCCAGCACCTCGCGCAGCAGGCTGGTGGGCGCCAGGAAGTCCTCCAGATCGCTGTGACCGTCCTCATAGTCCACCAGCCCGAGCGCCCGCAGCGGGGCGCGCTTGGCCAGTGCGCTCTGCACCGCCGCCCGATCCAGACCCAGCAAAACGGCCAGTCGCCCCAGTTGGACGCGGGCGGCGATGTGGACACCGCGGCGCCCATTGGCGCGCAGCAACAGGCGTAGCGATTCGACCAACTCGCGCTGTTCGAGGAAATCGAGCAGGCGCACCGCGGTCGCGTCGATACCCAGTGCCTCCCCGAGCAGCGCCATGGTCGGGGAGGTCGGTGCCGCCCCGTCGGCCACCGCCAGCCGCCTCAGCACCCGGCGCGGGAGCGTCCTGAAAAAGGTACGCAGGCGCTTGCGCAGCGCATCGGCACCGAGGGGGCTGGGTGGCAATTCCCGGTCATCGTTGGCCCTGCGGGCGATTTCATAGTCCATGAGCCGTGTGAGTTGCACATCCTCCCACTCCTCCCAATCGACCGCGCCCGACGGCAGCCAGTTATGCTCTGCATCGGCATAGGGCGACAGCAGCGCCGCCACGGCGTCATGATCGAGCAAGGGCAGGGCCAATTCCCAGAGGGCGCCCAAGACATCGGCGTCCTTCAGGTCCTGACAGAGACGTATATCGCCCTGCGCCAGTTGCAGTGCATAGCGGGCGGCGCGCCGCGCGGCGGCGGGTACGGTGTTGAAGTCGGTGCGCCAGAGGGTGCGGTGATCGTTCATGCTCAATGCTCCTGGGTCCAGGGCTGCCAACGGCGGCGGTCAAAGTGGAAGCTGATGAAATCGCCTCGCCCTGGACCGGTCTCCCAGATCATGCCCAACACGAGATCGCGCCGCTCCCGGAAGTAGGTCGATCCGGCATCGGTCTCCGCGTCGAACAGGGGTGTCTCCAGGACTTCCAGCACCACGACCGGCTGACCGTAGCGCGGGAGGCGGTGGTTACGCATGCCTGGCTTCCAGCAGACCAGATCGCCGGGGGCGAAGCGATGCGGTTGGATGAACGATCGGTAGCGCTCCCGCAGGATCGCACCGAGGTCGCCGTTCAGCCCGTCCAGCGGCTCGTCCTCAAGAAGGTCCAGCGGGGCCTCTTCGCTCAGACCGATCAGGTCAAGCAGTTGGCGCGACGACAGGTCTTGGTTCTTCTGGGCCATGGCGGATTCCTCTGGATGGCGGTAGACGAGACGCATTGAACCATTGCCATACGTCAAACTCTGTCGCACACTGACGCCATGCCTGCTACCCATGAAACCCGGATCGCGCGCCTCAAGCGCCTGGAGGCCCTGCTGGCCCGCGGGCGGGCGGCCGACGCTTGCCCGGACGGTGCGCGGCTGCTCGCGATTCTCGGTGAGGACTATGCCGGCAAGACGCCGCAGGCCCGTCGGCGTGCACTGCAACGCGATCTGGACGAGTTGGTGAAGGCGGGACGCATCGAGGCGGTCAACCCCGGCGGCAAGCCGTTGCGCTACCGGCGGGTCACGGACGAACCGGACGACGACCAGGCGATCTGGGAGTACAACCTCCTGGTGATGCGCGCGCTGGTGGCGGAGGCCCTGCCGCAGCGCCAGCTCGATCGGCTGTGGCAGCGGTTACTGACCAACGCCGAGGGTCCCAGGCTCGATGAGGGCCGATTGCGGGTCGTCCCCGACACCCTGCGCCTGCAAGCGGTGGACCTCTATCCGGGGGTGTTGGAGGCCGTGATCGAGGCCCTGGCGCGGCGCTGTGCCCTGCGGGTGCTGTACAAAAACGCCGACGATGAGTGCGGCGAGGCCTGCGTGCATCCCCAGGCGCTGGTGCAGCGCGGGCCTATTGCCTATCTGCTCGCCCTGAAGAACGACGAGGAGGAGCCGGTGCGACTCTATGCACTGCACCGGATGATCCGGGCCCAGGCGCTGGAAGAAACGCCCGCACGGGCGGCGGCGGGATTCGATCTGGATGAGTCCATCGCGAACGGCCAAGTGGACTTCGGCCAGGGGGAGCTGATCGACCTGGAGTTGCGGGTGCGCGGCTATCTGGTGGCGGTGCTGACCGACTGTCGGCTGGCGGCGGGCCAGCGGTGGGAGGACGAGCCGCTCGACTCCGACTTCGAGATCCGGGTGTGGGCGCAGGTCCCCTCGACCGGCCAATTGCTGCGCTGGCTGTTGGGAGCCGGGAACAATGTCGAGGTGGTCGCCCCGCCGGATTTGCGCCGCGTGGTGGCGGTGCAGGCGGCGAAGATGGCGGCGCTCTATGCCGATCCGGATGGCGAGTAGAGTGCGCGGGCAGCGCGCATCGTTCCGGCTGGAAACCTTCTCGGTGTTACGGAATGAGCGGAAAGGTGCAGTTGGTGCTATCCTTGGGATCAATTGATACCGCCGTGACGAAATGATCGAAACACAACGCATTGCCGAGGCCATGGGTGGAGCAGCAGTGCTCGGGCAGGCCATTGGCTCGCTGAGCATGCTGGAGGCGGCCGTGCATCGGGGGCTGCCCAAGGCCGCTCTCACACAGGTCGTCGCGCGCGCGGTGGCGGACCCCGGCGAACGCCGTCGGCTGCTGCACGGGATTGTCTCTGAAGCGACCTACAAGCGCCGCCGGGTCCTGAGTCCACAGGAAAGCGAGCGGACCGAGCGGCTGGCGCGCGTGGTGGCGACCGCGGACTCTATCTGGGATGACAGGGACGCGGCCCGCCGCTTCCTGCACGAGCCGCATCCGATGCTCGAGGGCCGCGCACCGCTCGACCTTGCGCTCACCGAGTTGGGTGCCCGGCGGGTGGAGGATCTCCTGTGGCGTTTGTTCCATGGACTCCCGGCCTGAACTGCCGCTGACCGCCTCCGCTATCGCGCTATCGCTTTCGTGCCTGATATCCAGACAGACCCTTGGTGTAGGGGCGGGTTTGAAACCCGCCCCTACGTCCGGTTATCACGTCCGAATGCGATACGCCAACCGATATGCCTCAATCGAAGAGCTTGGCCTCGCGGAAACGGCGGATCAGCGTCTGTTTTTTCGCGTGCCTGGCGGACAGCGCGGTCATGCGTTCCCTGAACGCGGCGGTCTGCTGGTCCAGAGCGGCCAGGTCACGCAGATCCTGTAGCTTCGCGACCGCCTGCCCGTAGCTGCTGGTCTGCCGGGTCTCGATCAGGGTCTCGATCGTCTGCCACACTGAGTCCTCACGGCCGCGCAAGCCCTGGAGATAGAGCCGGCGGCGTGCCGCCTCCTCGGCCTCTTGGCGGGCCTCGGCAGCGGCGCGCTCGCGGGCCTCATGCGCGCGGCGTTTACCGGCGAGCTGCTTGGCGCGGCGCCACAGTGCGGCGGCAGTGCGGCGCTCGACCTGTCCGGCGTGAGCAGGGTTGGCCGCGCCCAGTTCCCGCTCGACCCGCTGTCTCAGGGCGGCGAGGGGGTAGGGACCAGCGGCGACCAGCAGCTCGGTGAGCAACGCATCCTTGTGGGTCGGCGACAGGGCCTGGACCCAGCCGGCGAAGGCGGCCCGGTCCGGCCTGGCGTCCTGAAGCGGACCACTGCGCTCGGCCGCGACGGCGAGCAGGTCCGGCCCGATGCGCAGGAAGTCCGCCAGCGCGCGATGCGACGCATCGAGTTCCGCGAGACCGGGCGGGACTGGAGGCTCCGGGGTCAGGTCCTCCGCATCATGGATGCCGCTCAGCCAGCCGAGGTAAAGACTGCGCCGATCGCCCGCAATCAGCGCCGAGCGCAGCGCGGCGAGTGAGCCGAGCGCGTAGGACTCGCCCTCCCAGTCGGGCTCCTCGATCTCCGACGTGAAGGAGAGGATGGTGTGATCGCCCGCCTTCCGGATCTCCAGGGCCTCTTCCGATGCGTAGTCACGGATCTGGTGCGGGGGCAAGAGCGCGGCCGGCAGACGCAGCATGAGCCAGTGCGAGCCCCAGTTGGCGAAGTAGAGGAAGGCGTCGAAATATTGCTCCATCCAGCGCCTGGGATCGCCCTTCAAGTCGCCCCAGTGATACTCGTTGCAAAAGCGGGTGGAGCTGATCTCGGCGCGGGTGGAACAGCGCCGCAGTTCGGCCATCTGCTCGTTGGTCAGGGGTTGGTCGAGGGCCAGGAATTCGTAGTACTGATATTCGCTCATGGCGGTCGATGACCCAGGTCCACCAGCTCAGCGCCCCAGCAGCCGATCCAGTCCGCGAATCAGTGGCGCGACCCGCGCCGGCGGTTCGAACGCGTCGAGGAAGTTCTTGAGATAGAGTCCCAATTCGGTGTCACCCGACATCCGCAGCCGCCGCTGGAAGAACAGGGTGTCCGCGTCCTCCCGCCGCGCGGCCAGCAACAGGAACTCGTGGAGCCCGCCGGAGATGCTGGCATCCGCGGGCGCACCCTCGCCGAAGCCGCGAATGCGCCCGGCGCCGAACCCCAGGCGGTAACGGATACCCAGGTCACTGATCTCGATACCGACGGTGCGGCCCTTGAGGAAATCGAGCTCGCCATCGGTGATCGCGTCCTTCATCACCTGATTGAGCGTCAACGCGAGCGCCTGGCTGTGGGCCAGGGTCGGCAGCAGGCGCAGGGGCGCGGAGAGGGTGGTCAGGAGGCGCGGGCTTAGGTTCATGGGGCAGGTCTCAGGCGGCCGTGAAGGGGATCACAAAGCCGTGCATTGTCGCGCGGCGAGAGGCTTTGCGCGAGTGATCAATGTCGGCATTAAACCGCGCCCAGCGCGGTATGCGATGCTTTTGGATGGGATCGGCACCGGCAGACTCGACGATTGCTGGAGCTGACGCGGTTTAAAGTGTTAAAAAATATAAATTTTAAACAGCGTTTCCACCGAAATTGGTGAAATACCCAAGGCCGAACACACCATGAAAATTACGCTTTTCGCGCTGGACGCGGGTTAGCAGTTCCTAATTTGAGGACCATGCGCGACCCTTTCGGTTGGATGGGCATCGCTCGCGCTCTGCCCATCCTACGGCCGAGGCTTCAGCCGGACGCGAACCGCCGCCCGCTAAAGCGTCGGCCTCCGGTTATCGGAGGTCAGGCCGGGGTGGTCCGACGTGCTTCGGCAATCGCCTGACCACTAACCACTATCAACTATCCACTCAGACCTTAACCCCCAGCGTCTGCTGAATATTCGCCACCACCGCGGCATCAAGGCCGGTCTTCTTGGCCAGGTCCGCCAGGTAGACCTGCTCCTGGGGGGTATCGACTTCGATCGCCAGCAGCGATGCGGCATAGATCTGCGCCGCCGCTTCCTGGTTGGGGATCTGCGCGACGAAGGCATCGAGATCCAGTGGCTCACGCAATTCCTTCATAATCCAGGCTTCGGCATCACCGTCCATGCCCGCTTCTTTCAGCTTGCCGACGATCCGCATGATTTCCTCCGCGCTCACCTCGCCGTCGGCCTTGGCGGCATTGATCATGCCCCGCATGATCAATTCGGCGTTGTTCGCCAGGACCTGCGCCTCGGCCGGGGTCTCCGGCGTCTTCATTCCGACCGGCACGGCACCGCCGGTGAACTGCGGGACGCCCGCTTGCGCGACCGCGGGGCCTTTCCCCGACTCGGTGAACGCTTTGTAGGCAATACCGGCCAGCAGTGCCATGGCACCGCCTTTGACGGCCCCCGAGACCGAACTGCTGCCCCCGCCGAGCAACGACCCCAGCACGGCCCCGAGACCCGCGGCTTGGGCCGGGTTCTGAGCGGCACTGCCCAGGGTGCTCTTGGCCTTGTCCATGACGTTCGCCAGGATGCCGGAGGCTCCGCCCTGACTGTTGACCATGTTGCCGAGATTCGCCTGAAGGTCTTTGAGCACATTCCCGACCCGGTTTTCACCGGACTGGGACATCATGTTCTGCATGAAAGTACCGAGTGTGTCGCTCAGATTGGCCATGGGTTGCTCCGCTTCGCTCTCGTGTGGTGATTCGGTGAGGTCCGGTCGGGACCTTCAGGGGCCGGAGATCGCTGTCCCGGCCCGCGCGTGAACATGGCGCTCGCGTCAGCGGATTTCCAGCGGCCGGGAACCGGAAATGATCCGCGCCGACACGCGCGGTCAGCCGACGACATCCGCCTACACCGCCTCCGGCGGCGCCACCCGATCACCCGGGGCCAGCCCCAGCACCCGATCGGCTCGGCCCTGATTGACCGCCAGTTCCACCAGACCCAGGGCGTTCTCGTACCAGAAGGCCTCGCCCGGCAGCGCCTCGCAGAAGGTCCGCACGCGGCGCAGACTGCACTCTCCCACCTGCATACGCGCATCCACGGGGAAGCACGCGGCTTGCAGACCGCACATCAGGTTGCCGTAGGTATCGACATAGACGACGGCCGGCAGGGCGTCCGGCCAGTCCACGCCGCTCAGGCGGTCGATGGCGACCTGGCGTAGCGCCGGGGATTCACCGCGGCACAGGGCCGCGGCCACCGGCGCGAACCAATCGCGGCCCTGGAAGCTGGGTGACTGACCGGGCGGCTGCCAGTCGATCCGGCACGCGCGCGCGTCCGGCGTGCGTCGCGCGACCCGACTCAAGAGCCCGTTGTCCGGACCGACGAACAGGTCACCGCCGGCCTCCAGCACCAACCCGTGCCGATCACCGCCCACGCCGGGATCGACCACACAGAGATAGAGGGTGCCGCGCGGCAGGTCGCGGATCAGGGCCGGCAGCAGATAGGCGGCCAGATCGGGCCGGAATGGCGGCAGATCATGGATCAGGTCGATGATGGGCAACCCCGGCACGCCGTGGCTGAGCCGCGCGATCACCTGACCCACATAGATGCCGGCACCGAAGTCGGTCACCAGCGCGATCCGTTTGATGGTGACGCCGATCGTCACCGAAAGAAGCCCAGGGACTCCCAGGGGTGACCGCTCCAGCGCACCCGCGGGGGCGGTAATGCGCGCACGGGGGGGGCGCTGTCCGCCGACGTGATCGCGGATGACGGCGCCGCACCGGGTGGCTCGCAGCAACACACCCCCACAACCGCGCGCAGTGCGTCTCCGGCAAACAGCAGGGGAACGTAAGCCCTTAACCAGGACGGGATACCGGCCTCCTGGAAGAGCTTCTTGAGCGGCCGATGGTGGGCGCTGTCGCATGGCCGACACGTCAGTTCAGTAACCCCGAAGCGAACCAGCAGGGGCTCGGGTTGAGCATCGGGCCAGCCGCCGTCATCCGGGAACCGCTCCAAGGTCCCCAGACCCGCGGGCAGATCGAGCACCGGCCCCTCCCAGCGGCACTCCAGCTCGGCCGGTGCCGGGGGCAGCGGACGCAGTGCGAACAGATCCTGACGGTAGCGGCGCACCTCGCACCCCGGCCAGGCCACCAGCGGATCGGCGTCCGGTCGCGCCGTCAGGACCTCGTTGACGATGCGCCCCAGGTGGACGGTATCGGGCAACCGGAACCCCCGCCGCCGCAACCACAGCCGCAGCACCGCTTTGCGCAGGACGGGCTCCACGCGGTTGAGCGCCGCGACCGACAGGGTCCCCGGCCGCTCACCGGTCAAGCCGGCCAGTTCGTGCCCGGCGACCAGGTCCACCAACACCGCCGTTTCGGCGCAGTGTCCGGCACTGCGCGCCAGGGTGGCTGAGACCGCGGGCCAGCGTTCGCGCATCAACGGCATGACCAGATTGCGCAGATAGGTGCGATCCATGGAAGGTTCGCCGTTGGTCGGGTCCTCGACCCAGGTCATGCCGAGGGTGCGGACATAGTGCTCCAGGTCGGCCCGCGTGCGGTCCAGCAGCGGGCGGATCAGACGGCCCAGCCCCAACTCGGCCGCTACGGGCATGGCGGCCAGCCCGTGGACACCGCTACCGCGGATCAAGGCCAGCAACAGCGTCTCGGCTTGATCATCCTGATGGTGGGCGGTCAGCAGCAGATCGCCCGGCGCCAGCAGGACGGAAAACTCGCCGTAGCGTGCGACCCGGGCAACCGCTTCCGGACTCTCTCCCGGCGTGGGGCCGAGATCCAGCCGACGGCTCAGAAAGGGGATGGCCAGACTCTCGCAGGTCGCCCGGCAATGCGCGCTCCAGCGTCGTGACTCCGGATGCAGGCCGTGATCGATATGCACAGCCCAAAGGGCACCGGGGAGTCGCTCGCGCACCGCGGCCGCCGCACGCAGCAACGCGGTCGAGTCGAGCCCGCCGCTGTAGGCAATCCACACACGCCCGACCGGAGCGTAGCCGGCGAGCGCCGCCGCCAAGGACTCGGGATCGAAAACCGCCATGTGCCCCCCAAATGGATCCGGGCCGAACCAAGCCGCCGGACTCCCGGTTACTCTTTGAACTTGCCGAAGCCCATCAGGCGCGCGTAGCGCTCGGCAACGAGGACGTCCAGGTCCATTGGCTGGAGGATATCCAGTAGCTCCAGGAGGGCCGTTCTGAGGGCCACGGCGACGGCATCCGGGTCGCGGTGCGCACCGCCCAAGGGCTCCGGGATCACCAGATCGACCAGGCCCTGTTCCTTGAGCTTCTCGGACGTGATGGCCATGGCCTCGGCCGCCAACTGCGCCTTGTCGGCGCTCTTCCACAGGATGGAGGCACAGCCCTCCGGCGAGATCACCGAATAGGTACTGTATTGCAGCATCAGCAGCCGATCGCCCACGCCGATGGCCAGCGCCCCGCCGGAGCCGCCCTCGCCCACCACGGTGCACAGGATCGGCGTGCGCAACCGTGACATGACCTGAAGATTGCGCGCAATCGCCTCGCTTTGACCACGCTCCTCGGCGCCCACCCCCGGATACGCGCCCGGCGTGTCGATGAAGGTGAGGATCGGGAGCCGGAACTGCTCCGCCATCCGCATCAACCGCAGGGCCTTACGATAGCCCTCGGGACGGGGCATGCCGAAATTGCGGTAGATCTTCTCCTTGGTGTCGCGCCCCTTCTGATGTCCGATCACCATCACCGGGCGGCCGTCGATGCGCGCCAGGCCGCCGATGATGGCCGGGTCATCGGCGTAGGCGCGGTCCCCGTGCAATTCGTAGAACTCGTCGAACAGGCGCCGTGCGTAGTCCAGCAGGTAGGGGCGCTGCGGGTGACGCGAGAGCTGCGAGATTTGCCAGGGCGAGAGGCCGGCAAAGACCGACTCGGTCAGTGCCCGGCTCTTTTTCTGGAGCCGCTCGATCTCCTCCTGGATGTTGATCTCATTGTCGTGCCCGACCAGGCGCAACTCTTCGATCTTCGCCTCGAGCTCGGCGATGGGTTGTTCGAAATCAAGAAAGTTCAGATCCATAGCCGCAGTAGTATCATCAAGACTTCGGGGAATGTCGGGCGGCTGTCGACGGACTTGCCGTCGCGCGCCAGTGCGGCACAATAGCCCAACCCAACCTCAGGATACAGACCCATGAGCAAAGTCACCGGGGTTATCCCGCCGACCGCCGCGCTTCTGCCCTTACTGGGGGCCTTGCTGCTCCCCGTGGGGGAGGCGCACGCCTTCAAGTGCCTGCCGATTTACGGCAACTGGTGCGGACCCGGCCACCCGTCCGCGGCGGCCCTGCCGCCGGTCGATGTCTTCGACGCCGCCTGCATGCGCCACGACTACTGCACCGCCGGACCCTTCCCCGAAACCGCCTGTGACCGCGCCTTCGTCGGCGAACTGCACCAGCTCGCCGCCCAGACCGGCTACCTGCCGCGGCCGCTGCAGTGGGCCGAGTATGTAATCCGCCTAAAGTCCGGCGGCGGCTGGGGCGGCATGCCCATGCCGCTGCCGGGAGATGCCATGGGCATGATGTCGAGTGTTCTGGCGCCCTGTTGGTGAGACCGATGACGTACCATCCATGGCACTGGGTTCCGGCATCCTGCCGGAATGACGGTGCCACTTAAGTTGGAACGGAGTATCACATCCGCACATATTGATCAAACCAAACGCGCACCACCTTGATGCCGGTCCCGGACCAGTCGGCCAGCCGCTCCAGGGTCTGTTCAGCCCAGGCGGTCGCGCTGGACCAGGCGGGGAGCGGACCAAAGTCTGCCGCGGGAGTCAGCCAGAACAGCAGCGCCACCGCGGCGGCCATCAGGAAGCTGCTTCTGGGATCGGAGAAACTCAGGGGTTTGAGCGCAGTGCCGAATGAGCGACGCAAGCGGCTGTTGAAGATGTCGACACTGTAGATCTCGTCCAGGGTCAGATGAGTGAGATAACCCAGACCGACCATCAGGCCGGCAACCCACGCCGGTTTTGACGGTTGATGCAGGACCCAATGCGCCAGATTGACCGTCGCCAGCGCGACGAAGGCGGTCGCCAGCCACGAGTGCCAGATACCCCGGTGGACGGTGAAGCGGGCAAAGGCGATGAGCAACAGATAGCGTGTCGCCACGAAGAGCCCGCCCCAAACCAGGGCCAGTTCAAGTGGCGGATAGCGTCCCACCATCGGCAGAGTCCAGCCGAAGGCCAGCGCGGCACCCAGGAGTCCAAAGATGGCACGCACCGGGGACGAGGCATCCGCGTCGATATCCGGCAACAGACTGCCCAGTACCCCGAGACCGAATAGCGCGAAGGTGTGGTCCGGCGCCACCAGGCCCATCCCATCCAACGCCAGCACGGCCCCGCCGCTGACGAAGACGCCGATCTTGAGGTGCGTGGAGAAATTCGCCATAGGGATAAGGGGCTCCGGTAAAACATTTGGTGATGACGATCACCGCCGAGCGCGTACAAGAGACGCCACTGAAAGCGGTCACGCCGATGATGATGGGGGCGACGTTCTCACACAAAGACACTCCGCCTCGTGGGAGCGGCCTCCGGCCGCGATGCGGTACCGTGGTGAATCGCGATGGTCAGAATTCCGCCCGGCCCCATCGCGGCCGGAGGCCGCTCCCACGGAGACGTGGAGACGTGCCAGCGCTGGTCGGCTGGCGGCTTTTTCCGGGATAATCGCAGTCATGACCGATCACCCACCCCCCTTCCCCGCTCCGGCCGAGTCCAACGACTTCCTGGCGGATCATCTCCGGCTGTTGCGGGACAGCTACCGCCGCCTGACCGGACGGGACCTGATCGATCCGTCACTGGGCGACGCGGATGCCGCCAAAGCACTGTTCGATGCCCCCTTCGCGCTGCTCTCACACGACACTCAGGCCGATCCGATCCTGACCTACGGGAATCGAACGGTGCTCGGGCTCTTTGCTGTGACCTGGGACCAGCTCACGCGGATGCCTTCCCGCTACACGGCGGAGGCACCCGAGCGCGCGGAGCGGGAGCGGTTGCTGCATGAGGTCAGGGTGCATGGCTTTGTCGATGACTACCGCGGGGTGCGGATCAGCGCGACCGGACAACGCTTCCTGATCGAAAGTGCCTGTGTGTGGAATCTGGTGGATCCGCAAGGGCGGTCTCTGGGTCAGGCGGCGACCTTCGCGGACTGGCGGCTGCTGCCGACGGACGCGACGGATCAGGCGTCAGAAGGGCCCATCGAAGCGGTCACAGTTCGGCGCTAAACGGAAGCGGTAGGTGCGGTTGGGTTGGATGTAGGCGATACGCCGACACTCATTGAGACCAATGGTGTAATAGAAAAGGTACTCGCCGGGATTGAGCTGAAAGCTGAACTGTTCGTTGCGCCAGACCCGGAGGATCTTCCGGCCATCGATCCGCAGCGTGATCGGACCGACGAACCCCGGCAGCGAGCCATCCCGGAAAACGGTCACATCGGACGCCTGACGCGGTTGGGTCACCACGGGCAGGTAGCCGATGAGCCCGCCCGCGCAGCCCAGCAACAGCAGGGTCAGTGCCGCGGTGACGACAGACCGGACGAGCGGCGGCTTCACTGACATGGCGTTCACCCCTCCAGGTGCCGATCGCGCGCCGCCTTGGCGCGCTCGAAGACTTCGAGCAGATACTGCCCGTCGCCGAACCGGATGGCCTGGGCCAGGTCAGTCAATTCGACGCCAAAGCGGGCAAGCATGGCGGACAGTGATTCGCGGTTGGCAATGCAGATGTCCCGCCACATAACCGGGTTCGACGAGGCGATGCGGGTAAAATCCCGGAAACCACCGGCGGCATAGCGGAATATTTCTTCAGTCTCGTCCATGCGCGCCAAGGCATCGACCAAGCCGAAGGCCAGCATGTGCGGCAGATGGCTGGTGGCGGCCAGCACCTCGTCGTGGTGGGCGACGCTCATGCGGCTGACCTCGGCCCCGCAGACCCGCCACATCCACTCCACCCGTTCGACCGCCGCCGGGTCAGTCTCCGCGACCGGCGTGAGGATCACCCGACGGTTGCGATAGAGGTCAGCGAAGGAGGCGTCCACCCCGCTGCGCTCTGTCCCGGCAATCGGGTGTCCAGGGACGAACCAGGGCGGCAGCTGACCACAGACTGCCGCCACATCCGCCACGACACTGCCCTTTACGCTGCCCCCATCGGTGACGACCGCATCCGGACCCAAGGACGCGCGCGTCGACGCGAGCACATCGCGCATCGCGCCCAGCGGCACCGCGAGGAAGACCATATCCGCCCCCGCCACCGCGGCGGCCGGATCCTGATCGAAGCGGTCGATGACGCCCAGTTCGACCGCCCGCTCCAGATTGGGCAGCGCACGCCCGCAACCTACGACCTCGCCCACCGCGCCGGCCGCGCGCAAGGCCCGCGCCAGCGAACCACCGATCAGGCCAACCCCGATAATGGCGAGTCGTTCGATCATTATTTCAAGACATCGGTCAGTTCGGCGATGAAGCGGGCATTTTCCTCGGCCAGCCCGATGCTCACCCGCAGATGGTTGGGCAAGCCATAGTTGGCGACCGGCCGCACGATCACACCCCGCCGCAACAGGGCCTCGTTGATCGGGCCAGCCGGCCGGCCGCAGTCAAGCGTGATGAAGTTGCCGACCGAGGGAATGTAGCCGAGACCAAGTCGCGCGCAGGCGGCCGTGAGTTGCTCCATGCCGCTGCGATTCAGCGCCACGGACGCGCGCACGTGCTCCTGGTCGCCGATCGCCGCGGTCGCGGCGGCTTGCGCTAGGCTGTTGACATTGAACGGCTGACGCACCCGGTTCAGGAGGTCGGCCAGCCGGGTATCGCACAGTGCGTAGCCCACCCGCAACGCGGCCAGCCCGTGAGTCTTGGAGAAGGTGCGCGTGACGATCAGGTTGGGATGCGTCTCGAGCCATTGGCTGGCATCCGGGAAGTCCGGCTCAGTGACGTATTCGGTGTAGGCCTCGTCGAGGACGACCACGCAGGTCTTGGGCAGTCCGTCGATGAAGGTGCGCAGCGGGTCGGCCGCAAGCCAGGTCCCGGTCGGGTTATTGGGATTGGCAATCCACACGACACGCGTTCGATCCGTGACCATGGCGGCCATGGCCTCCAGATCGTGCCCGTAGTCGCGCGCCGGGGCCACCCGGGCGGTGGCACCAACCGCTTGGGTGGCGATGGGATAGACGGCGAAGGCGTGCTCGGAGAACAGGGACTCGGTTCCCGGTTGCAGAAAGACCCGCGCCACCATGTCCAGCACATCGTTGGACCCGTTACCGATGGTGACCGCCATCGGGGACACCCCGTGGTGGTTCGCGATCGCGCGCCGCAACTCGAAGCCGCCGCCATCCGGATAGCGTCCGAGCTCACCCAAGACCGCCGCGATGGCCGCGCGCGCCCGCGGGCCGGGGCCCAGCGGATTCTCGTTGGAAGCGAGCTTGATGGAATTCGTGATACCCAGTTCCCGCTCAAGCTCAGAGACCGGCTTGCCGGGGACATAGGGGGTCAGACCGGCGATACCGGGCGCGGCGATGGAGAGAAAAGGGTCGTCAGGATAAGTCATGTTGCGTTCACTCGCGGACAGTATACGGAACGGTTTTGAGTTTTCGGTTTTTCGTTTTCAGTTAAGGACTACCAAACGTTGGGTTACGAAAAACGAGAAACGAAAAACCAATAACGAAGGGTGTAAATCCTAGAGTACGGCCACCGGATAGGACCCCAGCACCTTGAACAGCAAAGCGCTGCGCTTGAGGGCTTCCAAGGCGGCAGTGACCTTGGGGTCGTGCTGATGGCCCATGATATCGATGAAGAACACATAGTCCCAAATCCCCCGGCGGGACGGCCGGGACTCGATCCGGGTCATACTGATCCCGTGCTCGACAAACGGCGACAGAAGGCCGTGCAGACCGCCGGACTCATTGCGACAGGAGAGCAGGAGACTGGTCTTATCCTGGCCGCTGGGCGGCGCATCGTTGGCGCCGATGACCAAGAAACGGGTAGTATTGCCCGGCTCATCCTCGATGCGTTGCGCCAGCACGGCCAAGCCGTAGATCTCGGCGGCCGGCAGTCCGGCCACCGCGGCGCTGCCGGCCTGCCGGCTTGCCAGGCGCGCCGCCTCCGCGTTGCTGCCCACGGCGACGCGCTCCGCGTGCGGTAGATGGCGATCCAGCCAACCCCGGCATTGGGCCAGTGATTGCTGGTGCGAATAGAGGATGCGGATGGCGCTGGTGTCGGCCTCCAGACTCATCAGGTGATGATGGATCCGCAGGCTGACCTCGCCGGTGATCAGAAGCGGCGAGGACAAGAACATATCCAGGGTGTGACTGATCACCCCCTCGGTGGAGTTTTCCACCGGTACCACGCCATAGTCACAGGAGCCCGCCTCGACCTCGCGAAAGATCTCGCTGATGGTCGGCATGGCGATGGTGCGCACCGAGCGGCCGAACTGCTTGAGCGCGGCGGCCTGGGTGAAGGTGCCCTCGGGCCCCAGGTAGGCGGCCTTGACCGGCTGCTCCAAGGCCAGACAGGCCGACATGATCTCGCGAAAGAGCCGCGCCACCTCCTCGCCGTCCAGGGGACCGGGGTTGCGCTCCTTGATCCGCCGCAGGATCGCCGCCTCCCGTTCCGGACGATAGTACTGGACCGAACCCTCCTCGCCGGTGCCGACCACGGCATTCTTGATCCGCCCGACCTCTTGGGCGCAACGGGCACGCTCGCTGATCAGACGCAAGATCTCCATATCGACGGCATCGATGCGCTCGCGCACCTGTCGCAGTTCGTCCCCGCTGTTGCCGACGGTGCTCATGGGTGGTCAGCCGGCCTCAGTTTCCGAGACAACGCACCGAGAGCACCCCCTCGATGCCGCGCAGTTGGGCGACAGTCGCGTCCGGACAACGGTCATTGACGTCGATCAGGGTCACCGCCACGTTGCCGCGGGAGCGATTGAGCATATCCAGGATATTGAGCCCGGCCGCGGCCAGATCCGTGGAGATCTGACCCACCATGTTGGGCACGTTGCTGTTGACGATCGCCATCCGGTATCCACTGTTGCGCGGCAGGTTGATCTCAGGGAAATTCACCGAGTTAGCCACGGTCCCGTCTTCCAGGTAGTCACGCACCTGATCCGCGACCATGACGGCACAGTTGTCTTCCGCCTCGGCGGTGGAGGCTCCCAGATGCGGCAGAGTAACCACCCGCGGATGGTCCTTCAACAGGTTGCTCGGGAAATCGCAACAATAGGCGTACAGGTGACCCTGGTCCAGCGCGGTGACCACCGCGTCGTCGTCCAGGATACCGTCACGGGAGAAATTGAGCAGCACCGCGCCCTTCTTGAGAATCTTGAGCCGCTCGGCGGTGATCATGTGGCGGGTCTCGTTGGTGAGCGGCACATGGAAGGTCACAAAATCGGAGCGGGACAGCAAGTCATCGATGCTGAGCGCCGGCTGAACGTCGCTCGCCAACTGCCAGGCACGCTGGACGGTGATGGTCGGGTCGTAACCCACCACCTTCATGCCGAGTGCGCGCGCGGCATTGGCCACCTTGACCCCGATGGCCCCGAGTCCGATGACACCCAGCGTCCGACCCGGCAGTTCAAAACCGACGAACTGCTTCTTCCCCGCCTCGACCGCCTGATTGATGGCCGCATCGTCGCCCTGCAGCCCCCGGGCGAAGTGCCAGGCCTGACCGATATTCCGGGCCGCGATCAGCATCCCGGCAATCACCAGTTCCTTCACCGCATTCGCGTTGGCACCGGGCGCATTGAACACCACGATACCCCGCGCGGTCATGGCGGGAACCGGAATGTTGTTGGTGCCCGCGCCGGCACGGCCGATCGCCTGGACCGAGTCCGGGATGACCAGATCGTGCATCTTGGCCGAGCGCACCAGGATCGCATCCGGGTGCGTGATTTCGGACGCCACCTCGTAGCGGTCCCGCGGCAGCCGGTCGAGCCCGGCCACTGAGATATTGTTCAGGGTCTGGATCTTGAACATGGGTTGACTCTGTAATGGATAGGGGACGCGTTGCGAGCCTTAGGCGATTTCTGTCAAATCCTATACCATCTCGCTCGTCTTTTCGCCCGCCTTCTGCGTCGCGCCAACAGTCACATAGCCCTGCTATGCTCCTGTCGGCGCTCCTTGAAGGCAGACGAAAATCCTTCGCGATCTGGTACAGGATTTTCCGGCAATCGCCTTAGGCGATTTCCGGCAATTGCCTCAGGCCCGGTCAGCCGTGCTTGCGCTCGAACTCCTGCATGAAGGCGACCAGTGCCTGCACGCCCGCCTCCGGCATGGCATTGTAGATGCTGGCACGCATCCCACCCACCGAGCGATGGCCTTTCAGGGTGGTCAGCCCGGCGGCCTTCGCGCCCTTGATGAAAGCGTCGTCCAAATCCGGGCTGGGCAGGGTGAAGGGAACATTCATCCAGGACCGGGACTCGGGACTGACCGGATTCGTGTAGAAACCTGAGGCGTCGATGGCGGCATAGAGATGCTGTGCCTTGCGCGCGTTGATCACCGCCATCGCGTCCAGACCACCGAGTCCTTTCAGCCATTGGAACACCAATCCCGCCAGATACCAGGCATAGGTCGGCGGGGTGTTATACATCGACTCGTTATCGGCATAGGTCTGATAATCGAGCATGGTCGGCGTGCCGGTCAGAGGCTGACCGATCAGGTCCTCCCGCACGATGACGATGGTGAGCCCCGCCGGGCCGATGTTCTTCTGGGCGCCCGCGTAGATCAAACCAAAGCGCTGGATGTCCACCGGCCGGGACAGCAGTGTGGACGACATGTCCGCCACCAACGGCTTGCCGCCGGCGTCCGGCACATAGGGGAACTCCACGCCCTCGATGGTCTCGTTCGGGGTGTAGTGGACATAGGCGGCATCCCCGTTGAGCTTGAGTTCAGCCTGGATCGGCGCACGGTTGAAGCGCGTGTCCTCGGTAGTCGCGGCGACATTGACGCTGCCGAAGCGGCGCGCCTCGGCGATCGCCTTCTTCGACCAGGACCCGGTGTTGAGATAGTCCGCGGCGGCCCCGCCACGCAGCAGGTTCATCGGCACCATGGCGAACTGCATGGAAGCCCCGCCTTGCAGGAACAGGACCTTGTAGTTTGCCGGAATCTGCAACAGCTCACGCAGATCCGCCTCGGCCGCGGCGGCGATCGCCATGAACTCTTTGCCGCGGTGGCTCATCTCGGCAACACACATGCCGCTGCCTTGCCAGTCCAACAGTTCTTCCTGCGCCTGACGGAGCACGGACTCGGGCAACATGGCCGGGCCGGCGCTGAAGTTATATACGCGTGGCATCGTCAATCTCCGCTAATACGTCTGAAACTCAATTCTCGTCGGGATCATCCGGTGCGTCTTCACCGCTGTCCGGATCCTCGGCCTGGTCCAACATGTCATCCGGTTGCGCTTCCAGGGCGAGGTCCATCGTCCCTTCGCCGTTGGTGTCCGGGTCTGCTCCATTATCGCCATCCAGGGCGACAATGCGCTCGACATAGCGCAGTCGCTCCCCGGAGCCCAGACTGATCAGTTTGACACCCTGAGCCGTCCGACCGAGCACCGGGATGCCGTCCACCCCGGTACGCACCAGGGTACCGCCCTCGGTAATCAGCATGATCTCATCCCCCGGCCGCACCAACACCGCGCCCACCTGGGCGCCGTTACGGTCGGAGGTCGAAATGGCGATGACGCCCTTGGTTCCACGGCCCTTGGTAGGGTACTCATCGACGGTCGTCCGCTTACCATAACCGTTCTCGGTCACGGTGAGGATGGTGCCGGGCTCCGGCACCACCAGGGCGATGACGCGCTGGCCTTCATCCAGGATGACACCGCGCACCCCGTGGGCACCGCGCCCCATGGCGCGCACATGGTCCTCACTGAAGCGCACCGCCTTGCCGGCGGAGGTAAAGAGCATCAGGTCCTGACGCCCATCGGTGATCGCCACCCCCACCAGAACCTCGTCCTCACGCAGATCGATCGCGATGATGCCGCGCGACAGCGGCCTGGAAAACTCGGTCAGCGGGGTCTTTTTCACCGTCCCGGCACTGGTGACCATGAAGACGAACAGACCCTCCTCGTAGGCCCGCACCGGCAGCACCGCGTTGATGCGCTCACCCTGCTCCAGGGGCAACAGGTTGACCATGGGCCGCCCGCGGGCGCCGCGGCCGGCCTGCGGCAACTCATAGACCTTGAGCCAGTAAACCCGACCCCGACTGGAGAAGCATAGGACCGTATCATGTGAGTTGGCGACAAAAATCCGATCGATGAAGTCCTCTTCCCGGAACGAGGTCGCACTCTTGCCCTTGCCGCCGCGGCGCTGGGCCTGGTAGTCGCTGATCGGCTGCGCCTTGACATAGCCATGATGCGACAACGTGACCACCACGTCCTCGGGAGCGATCAGGTCCTCCAGCGTCAAATCCGTATGGTCAACCAGGATCTCGGTACGCCGGTTGTCACCGAATTGCTCCCGGATGGCAACCAACTCTTCGCGGATCACCTTCATCAACTGGTCCGGGTCCGAGAGGATCAGCAAGAGCGCGGCGATCTGGTCGAGGATCTCCCCGAACTCCTCAAGAATCTTCTCCTGCTCCAGCCCGGTGAGCCGATGCAGTTGCAGATCCAGGATCGCCTTGGCCTGCCGCTCGCTCAACCGGTAGCCCGCTTCACTGAGCCCAAGGACCGCGTCCAATCCGTCCGGTCGGGTCTGATCGGCACCGGCACGCGCGAGCATGCCGGTGACTGCCCCAGGGGGCCAAAGACGCGCCATCAGACCCTCGCGCGCCTCAGCCGGACTGCCGGAGGCACGGATCAACTCGATGACCTCATCCAGATTGGCGAGCGCGATCGCGTAGCCTTCCAACACGTGGGCACGTTCACGCGCCTTGCGCAGTTGAAATAGCGTCCGGCGCGTCACCACGTCGCGGCGGTGGCGCAGGAAATACTCGAGCATCTGCTTGAGGTTGAGCGTACGCGGCTGCCCGTCGACCAAGGCCACGACATTGATGCCGAACACCGACTGCATCTGCGTGTGCTGGAACAGGTTGTTCAGCAACACCTCGGCGTAGGCGTCCTTCTTCAACTCGATGACGACACGCATGCCGTCCTTATCCGACTCATCGCGCAGTCCGTCGTGCGCAATGCCGTCGATCTTTTTTTCCTTTACCAACTCGGCGATGCGCTCCAGGAGCCTCGCCTTATTGACTTGGTAAGGAAGTTCGGTAACGACGATCGCCTCGCGCCCGCTGCGCTTCTGGGTCTCGACTTCGGTGCGGGCACGCATGACGCAGCGTCCGCGCCCGGTGCGATAGGCTTCGCGAATGCCGCGAACACCGTTGATCAGGCCCGCGGTGGGGAAGTCCGGACCTGGTATGAAGGCCATGAGGTCCTCAACCGTGGCCAGCGGGTTTTCGATCAACGCCAGACAGGCATCGATCACCTCACGCAGGTTATGAGGCGGGATGTTCGTGGCCATGCCCACGGCGATCCCGGAAGAACCATTGACCAGCAGATTCGGAAAGCGCGCCGGCAGCACCGTTGGCTCGTGCTCGGTGTTGTCGTAGTTTGCCTGGAAATCGACTGTTTCCTTGTCAAGGTCGTCAAGCAACGCATCGGCGATGCGCGTCAGGCGCACCTCCGTGTACCGCATGGCCGCCGGCGGGTCCCCATCGACCGAACCGAAGTTCCCCTGCCCATCGACCAACAGATAGCGGAGCGAAAACGGCTGGGCCATCCGCACCATGGTGTCGTAAATGGCCGAGTCGCCATGCGGGTGATACTTACCCATCACGTCACCGACCACGCGGGCCGATTTGCGGTGAGCACGGTTCCAGACGTTGCCCTGCTCGCTCATGGAGTAGAGCACCCGGCGATGCACCGGTTTCAGGCCATCGCGGACATCCGGAAGCGCCCGACCCACGATCACGCTCATCGCGTAATCCAGGTAGGACTGGCGCATCTCGTCTTCCAGGTTGATCGGCAGAACTTCGCGGGCAAAATCAGGCATAGGAAAAGCGGGCTTCCAGGCTGCGCAACGGCCGTTCCGGCTTTCGGTCCGGAGCGGCTAGGGGGGTACTTCTTAGGGACCTGATTTTAGCACGGTGGCGGCACTCGGCCCCAGCGGGGATAACAGTCTCATGGAAAGAACGTGGCCGGCCGCAAGATCCACCCGCAGTTGCAGGCCAAAAAAAACCCCCGCTCGTTGGAGCGGGGGTTTTTGGGATAAGGCCCTGGCGGTGACCTACTTTCGCATGGGGAGACCCCACACTATCATCGGCGATACACCGTTTCACTTCTGAGTTCGGGATGGGATCAGGTGGTTCCAATGCTCTATGGCCGCCAGGAAAAACGTGGGCCCCGTCGCGGACGCGGCCCGGATGATCGTAGTCAGGAACACCCTACAGTGCTTGGGTGTTATATGGTCAAGCCGCACGGTCAATTAGTACGGGTTAGCTGCACGCG